>NZ_CP037423.1:600595-1201191 GCF_007754155.1 Stieleria neptunia
CAGCACAATTGACCATACGAAGATGATGCAACACGTCAAGTCGCATCCATACCCACTGCTGTTCGCGACCATCAGCGGTGCGCACCTCTACGGGTTCCCTTCACCCGATTCCGACTTCGATCTTCGCGGCGTTCACATGCTGCCGCTGGAGACCGTCGTCGGACTCGACGAGGGTGATCAAACCGTGGAAAAGGAGGGCATCTACGACGGCTTGGAAATCGACCTAGTCACCCACGATGCGGATAAGTTCTTTCGGTTGATGCTGAAGCGAAACGGGTATGTGCTTGAGCAAATCTTCTCGCCGCTGGTGGTGTACAGCACACCCGAGCACGAAGAGCTCAAGGTGATCGCCAAGAACTGCATCACGCGTCACCACGCACATCACTATCTGGGATTTGCCGCGACGCAGTGGAAGCTCTTCGCAAAGGAGTCACCGCCGCGCGTCAAGCCGCTGCTGTACGTCTATCGCGTGCTGCTGACGGGAATCCACTTGATGCGCACCGGCGAGGTCGAAGCCAACCTGATCACACTGAACGAGTCGGCGAAGCTTTCGTACATTGACGAGCTCGTGGACCGCAAACGTTTCGGACCAGAGAAAGGCACGCTTCAAGCGGCCGATTTGGAGTTCCACACCCAAGAATACGAGCGGCTCACCGCGGAACTCGAGTCGGCCTACGAAGCATCGAAACTTCCCGAGATACCGTCGGCCCGCAACGACTTGAACGAGCTTCTCGTTCAGCTGCGCTTGCGGTGAAATCGTAGTGGATGGGCGACGAATTCCTTACGCTGGGACTCGTCGCCTCGTCCACTACGAAAAAAGGCGAACCAGTTTCACCCATAGGTGTCTCTGCTTCGGTCCGTCAATTCTGGAAACCCAATGACTACTTTCACCACAACATCAACATCACGGGCGACCGACTCGTCATTCGACGGCGAGGCGGGGATGGTGCGTCGTGGTTGAATGTTGATTCCAAAACGATTCGCAAAGCCCGCCTGGTGATTCACTTGGCGGGCTTTTTTTGTGGATTGTCGATTTTTGAATGACGGCGTTTTCCTGTTTCTTTGTTTCCGTTCATCTGGCGCTCACGCAGGGCAAAAAGGTTGCCGAGGCTGCTCACCTCGGTCGCTGGCGATCGGTGCGAAACGTTTTCTTTACCAAGGAGTTTGCGAGCTATGGTTCAAAACGAAATGACGCGAAATGGCAAGGTGTCGGTCAACGTCGGAACGATCGGTCACATCGACCACGGTAAAACGACGCTGACTTCAGCCTTGTTGCGTGTGCAATCGGAGAAGGGACAGGCTAAGTACAAGTCGTACGAGTCGATCGCCAAAGGCGGCATTGTTCGCGACAAGAACAAGACCGTGACCGTGATTGCTTCGCACGTGAAGTACGAAACGGCCGGTCGCAACTACGCCCACATCGACTGTCCCGGTCACGCCGACTACATCAAGAACATGATCACCGGTGCGGCTCAAATGGACGGCGCGGTGTTGCTGGTATCGGCTGCCGATGGCCCGATGCCGCAGACTCGCGAACACCTGCTGCTGGCCCGACAAGTTGGCGTGCCACATCTGGTCGTGTTCATGAATAAATGCGACTTGGTTGAAGACGCCGAATTGCTCGAGCTGGTCGAACTGGATTTGCGCGAGCTGCTCAGAGAGTATGGTTACGACGGCGAAAAGACTCCGGTCATTCGTGGTTCGGCAAAGCAGGCGCATGACGATCCCACGAATCCAAAGGCAATCGAGTGCGTTGAGCAGTTGCTAGATGCTCTCGACCGCTGGATTCCCGATCCTGTGCGTCTGATCGACAAGCCGTTCTTGATGCCAATTGAGAACGTCTACTCGATCGCCGGTCGCGGCACCGTCGTGACTGGGAAGATTGAGCAGGGAATGGTTCGCGCCGGAGACAGCGTCGAGATCCTAGGACTGAAATCCGCGACCGCGACGGACGTGATCACGCAAGTGGAATCGTTCGGCGAAGTCTTGGAGGTCGGAAATGCTGGTGACAACGTTGGTGTGTTGCTTCGCAAGATGGCTCACAACGAGATCACCAAAGGTCAAGTTTTGGCGAAGGTGGGAACATTGACACCGCATCACGAATTCGAGGCCGAAGTGTACGTGTTGAAGAAAGAGGAAGGAGGCCGGCACACGCCGTTCTTTGACGGCTATGCTCCTCAGTTCTTCTTCCGAACCACGAATGTGACCGGCAGCGCAAACGTGATGGGCGGAGTCGACATGGCGATGCCTGGCGACGGCGTGCAGTTGAAAGTCACGCTGAAGCAACCGATCGCGGTCGCTGACGGTGATCGCTTCGCCATCCGTGAAGGCGGCAGGACCGTCGGATCGGGCGTGGTGACACGAGTCGTCGATTAGATCGACGACAATTGGGTAGCATTGGACAACGCTCGCGGCGGAGAAATCCGTCGCGGGCGTATTCGTCAGCTTTCCTACCATTCTATGCGTCTTAGTAGTTGCGATCTGTATTATTCGAGATCATTCCCACAGTTTGGACTTTGTACGGCTTCGATAAAAGCGTTGCTACAGCAACCCATGAGCCTGCGTTTGTGCGCCGCTGTTTCTCCTCCAGGTAGAAACCGACCGTGTGCTTGATCTCCTCTGCTTCACAGTCTGGAAACACAAAATACGTTATTCCGTAACTCGAGTTGTCGAGCCCCATACCGATGGAGCTATGAGTGTTTCGATCGCTGCAGCGCTCAATGCAGGCTGAGATTCCTTTTGAAAATTCATCATGCGCATCTCCCGACATCGATAAGATCCGCATGCTGGCTTCTGAGTAACACGGCTTTGGATCAGCTTCAAGTGACTCGAGTAGTTTTTCAATTGGGACCGGAAAACTGAGGTGTGGCTTGTCTGTTTCCTTCGTGCGGGCGCCTTGCTCGAAATAGTAGTAATTGTCAATTTCGTCCGAATGTGAAACGAGTGTGATGACAGCGCCCTCCTGCTTCACAACATTGTCGAAATACAGACGCTGACTACTGATGTAGTTTCCAAGAAGATCAATCTCATCGGTCACAATCATTGGGTATTTCTTGAACAGGTGATTCCGTCGACTGATGTAGTGCAGTAGTTCAGTCGGGCACTGGATCAAGTCAGCGAAAACGATTAGGTCTCGTAGACCTACGCTCCAATAGTTTTCAACGCTTGGCATGAGACCTGCTTCGATAGCGATGCCGGTGTTAACTAGCACTGCATCCATGTGGTCCAGCGTTACAGCAATGCGATAAATATGCTTCACTGGCGGCAGTTCAATCGAAAGTTCTGATCCGTCCTTTCTTGTGAAAACAACTCGATCGTCGCGCTGCAATATGAAGTTCGCCGCTCTCTCCGCTTGTTCAGTAGCCTTGTCGATCGTCTTCTTTGCATCGGCCTGGAGTTTCAATTCCGATCCTCGCCGAGTAGGCTCAGAAATGGTGGCGGCCTTAGCTTCGATCAGCAGAAAGTTATTGTCATGGACCACTAGACCATCGAGTTCCGCCGTGCCATCTTTCGGGTCATCGGAGTTGGGGTATTTGAGCGAATGTTCCGCCAAGGCCGATGGCATCATTCGTTTAAACAATTCAATCGTCTTTGTCTCGAGGTAAGCATCTCGCTTCGTGTGATACCGCTTCCACTGTTTCTTCGAACTTGCGTCGTTTTTGTCCGCGTTCATCAATCCATCGATTCGCGGCAAGAGATAACTGTACGCATCACTGTTCACACGTGTGAACTTGTCGCCAGAGCCAAGATACGGCCTGTTGAGAAACGGTGTGGTTGGTGATGGTTGCGCGAAGTCTGAATTGACTTCCCCAAGCTCGACACTAAAGCATCTAAGAAACGCCTTGATCCGATCTGAGTCGATGTCAGTGCGCTCGTCAATATCTTCAGCCGAAAACGTGCTGATGGCTCCGCAGTTGTACACATTGTTGGGGTGCGATCCGCGTAGTGCGCCCCTGATTCCTCCAGATTGGTATTTATAAAAAGAGGCTTCCTCCTGCAAAATGTTGGTTACCAAGCTAACACCGCAGGAAAGGAAGCCTCATGGACGTCAAAGTTAACGCTGGAAGCCTTGTTTCGGCAATCGCAGAAACTGAAATTTCCGTCGCCCTGGACAAAATCGTCGACGAGTTTCGAGAAAATGCCATCTCGCTGGTCGCATCGTTTGCCGCTGACCAATCAACGCCCGAGCAAACGCATAATGTCGAAAATCAGCTTCATCAGCAACTTCTTGAGGTCGGGCGACGCTTGATCGAGTGGCTCTTTTCGCAACTCGAACCTGCGATCGACGAGATGCCCGGCACGGTTTCGTTTCGCGAGCAGTCTCATCGACGGTTGCCCGACAAGGCGCTTCGGTCGGACATCGTGACACGGTTTGGCAAGGTCTCGCTGCTGCGGGCGCGGTATCGACGCGGACGAGCCGGTCGGGTGATCTTCCCGATAGAAATCTCACTGGGCATCGAAGACGGGTTCACTCCGGCGGCGGCTGACCGGGCCGGTAAACAATTCGCGGCCTGCGGGAGTTCTCAGGAAAGGACGCTGGCAATGATCACCGATCAAATGGGAACGAAGATCGGTACGGAGAAACTTCGCAAACTCGTCGGCACGCTCGCCGACGGCATGGAACCGCACCGCGAGGAAGCTCAAGTTGAAGAACTGATGAGAATGATTGGCCAGGCTCGCGGGCTGGAAAAAACGCCGGTTTTGTCGGTCAGCCGTGACGGCGTCGCCCTGGGCCTTGCACAGTGGAGCTCTTTCGAGATGGCCAGTGTCGCGTGCGTGAGTGTCTTGGCCGATGGCAAGAAACTCGGGACGGTGTATTTGGGCCGCGTTCCCGAGACAAATCAGGCCACTCTTTCGAATCAACTGACCAGTCTGCTCACGGCAACGATTCGTGGCTGTGGCAATTGTGTCCCGGAGATTGTGTACGTCAGCGACGCGGGCAAAGTCGAAACGGCTTACTGGAGGAACACGTTGCAGGCGTTCTTTGTCGATGGGCGGCGAATCAAGATCACTCGTGTGGTCGACTACTACCATGCCGCCGAGCGTCTAACAGTGATCGCCGACGCATTGAAGTTGGGCAAGGACAAGACAAAGCGAATTGAATGGCTTGAACATGCGAGATGGTTGCTTCTGCAGCCCGGTGGCCACGGACGTGTGCTTCGCAGCATCGCAAAGATGCGTGAACTCTATTGCTACAAGGCATCAGCAACCGATGAGGCGGAGAAAGCCGAGCGGTACCTTCGACGTTATTCTCGTTTCATGGACTACGCTACAATGAAATCGCGCGGTTATCCGATCGGCAGCGGCGTAGTGGAATCGGCCTGCAAGCAGATCGTCAGTGAACGAATGAAACTGTCTGGGATGCGTTGGAGCAAAGAGGGTGGTCAACGAACGATGACGCTTCGTTGCTTGTTGCTGAGCGGGATTTGGGACGCGGTCTATAAGAAGTGGCTTGCGGCGAAACCGGCTGTCAGAGACCTTATCATCACCGAAGACGCGTGATTGGCGGATCAAGCCGCGCACCACGCGGATCGCACCCCATTGTTGTGGACGACGAACTGCTCGATCGTTTCTTCCCAAGATTCATCGTTTAGATGATCAAGAATGGGCGCATCAGCCGAATACATCTCGTCGAATTGCTCACGCGAAATTTGTCCCTGTGCGAAAGCCGTTAGCTTGCTTCGGAGTCCATCCAATCCGTTAAAGTGAACCTCCGATCGGGCGATTTCAAGTTGAAAGATTGCGTCGTCGATCTCGATCGCATCCGTTAGGCTAAAACCTAACACCTCAAAAACGACGGTATCAACTGTGTTAGCGAGACCCTTCAGGATGTTGAAAAGGTGGTGTGGGTATGCGTGCCCACGGACCAAGAGACTGTTTGTCGCCATGGCTGCGCTGATCCAGGCGAGATTCCTGTCGGATGATGCACGGGCGGCTTTGAGTTGATATTTGTGTTGCGTCAGTGCTAACGAGTAGTGAGAAAGACCGCGTAGCCCGCCTAATTCGCTCGGATCAAAAATACGCTTGGGACGCTCGACATAGGATCTTTTGGCCACTAATGACGCCACGTATTCCACAGCAGCGGCTTGCCCTGCATGTGTCGATTCAGAATAGTTGTCCGGGTCAACTGCAACTTCCATGTAACGAAAGGCCGCGATCAACTCAAATGGATCGTATCGACTAATGATCTCCTCTATCGCCTGGGCATTCGAGGCAATGAATGCGTCAACTTCTGATTCGGGCATTTCAAATATCGACGGCGGCTCGTCTTGAGTCGTCGCCCCAGTGTCATTGTTGGAGCGATTGAATTTTCGCTTTTTCCGCTTCGGCTGGTGTTGACGTTTCTTATGTTTCATGAATCCCTCCATCTAGAGATCTTGATGATTGATCCTTTGTAAGGATGACGACTCTCGCATCGACGTTGAGTACCTGAGGCCCGTTTGAGAGTTCCGCGAAAGGTTGGTTCCAGTGCGCGTGCCCACGAACAACGAGCGTTGATTCGGAACGCTCCAATACGTGTCTTATTTTAGGCGAACCCCGGAAACCGAGTTCGGGTAAATCTGGTCCCTCGTGCATTACTACGATTGCTGGTGCGTCGCAGAGCAGCTGTTCAAGTGCTTCGATGAAGTCATCTTCTGTGCGACGCCACGGGCGTCTTGGATTACCGGGGATGCCGCTCAGCCCTGCGATGGGCAGTTCATCGATGGTGACTGTGTCGTTATCGAGAAAATGAACTGGGTCGGTAAATCTCGGACGAGTTGCTGCGTCACCGAACAGGTCGTGGTTGCCGGCGACGCCGACAATCCAATCGAACTCGTCGGCAAACACTCTCCATACGGGAGTCACATCACCGGATCCGCCGCGTTTGTCGAGTGCCGGGACCGTGTAGAAGTCGCCCGCCAAGAGCACGCCAATCCGTCCGTTGCCTACGCCGAGATTGGGAATGATCTCATTTGCGAGGATCGCTGGGAGGACTTCACCGAGCAGACGAAGTGATTTGCCGCCAGCCGATTCGAAAGTCTCGCGTCCTTGCAGATCAGCAGTGGCGATGATCGCTGACATTCCGTCCGGTAGCGTATCCACAAATCCACGGTGCACCGGCAGTGTGTCTCGGTAGAAACCGCCCGGCCCTCGGCCAGCATTCAGGAATGAAATCTCCCGAATCAGTTCAGGTTGAATCGATGTAATCCTCATGCCGGCCAAGACACCGTGACGAACCAGGTGGTTCGACCGCGGGGAATCGCGATGCAGGCCAGAATCGCCTCTCTCAAAGATCTCTCACTTGCCAAGGTTTATCTCAGAGAGGCCCCCACATCAAAGCGGTGCGCGTGGAATCTCGCGGGGTCTCTCGCGAGTCTCTTTGCTGAGCTGTGGAGAGGATTGTGGGAGCACAGGCGAGCAGGTTCGCCCGGTGAATCGAAGAGAGATCAGGCGTTAACCCGTCTGGGCCTGTGATCCAGAGAGATCGAGATGTTTTGGCGGTCTCTGCGGGATTCGAGCGTAATCTTGGGATTCACGCTTGTCTCAGAGATGAGAGATCGCGGACGCGCGAGAGAAGGGCGTCCGTGGAGAAGTGGCGTGACGCCGGGAAAATTGGGGCCAAAACGAGAAACGCCCGCGGGCCGATTCAGGCCTTGCGGGCGTTTACTGGACGGTACTTCGTTCCGTAGTTTTTCAAAAGGCTCCCCCGGCAGGACTCCAACAAACTAGCGTTTTGATTGAAAAAACGCAACTGACTGGCGAAAACGGGAACGGTGGCGGGAACGACGATGTCCTTTTGGCGCGTTTGGTCGAGATTTGGCAGAGTCTCGGCGACGATTCAAAAAGCGGGCTACTTGAATACGCAAGTTCCCTAAATCCGCGAACGCCCCATACCGGATCACCAGTGGGCAGGCCCCGATAGGAGCGATCCACCTTGCGACCGCAGGAATCGAGGCCGGCTCATCCCGCCCTCACCTTCTCTCCACCGAAAACCTGCGGCAGACCGATGATTACGGTGCAGGGATGAAGAGAGAACAAAAGCGAACCCGTCGGCAACGCGGGATAGCCCAACCGGCGGACTAGCTCCTCACGACTGCATTGGCTTACTGGTGGTCACCGGCATCGCGGATCATCCGCAGGTGCTCTTCCATGCTGAGGAACAGTTTGATCACTTCGCCGGTCAGAATCATCACAATTCCGTTGCCCACGAGCCCGGCACCGAAAATGAACCAAGAGACTCCATCTTCGTCGTCGGTGCCTATCAGAACGCACCCGACAACCGTCGCTAGTGTCCCGAAAACCAGAGAAGGATAGCCGAGGAAAAGCAGTGCCTTCCGGTAAAAATCCAGCATCGGAAATGGGATTGTGACGGACGTAGCTTTTCGGGTGGGCGGAGACGGAGGAGATTCGTCGGGAGGCGAATAGGCTGCCTCCAGAGTCGCTGTCTCTTCCATTTCCTTCTTTTCCGCGAGCGCGGCAAGGCGACGCTGGTTCCTTTCTTCGAGAGCGGCTTGTTTCTTGGCCTCACGTTTGGCCTTCCTCTGTTGCCGTTGCAATTCCTTCCGGCGTTGCGTCTCTTCCCTTTTCGTCTGTAGCTTCTCTAGTTCGTTTTGACCAGGAAGTATGAAGGTAGCGCCACAAACTGGGCAACGATCTGGCTGCCCGGCCTTTTCGATCGTCTCGGACGTAAGCGCCCAGGAGCACCATGGGTTAGGTGGGCCAACGGGGCGACGCCGTGGCCATGTTTCAGGGAAAGAGCTATCGCCCGATTCTCGGATCCACTGGCCGTAGATGATCCGCGATCCGCCGGGACAAGCGTCTTGATCTCATAGGGCCCAACGCGAGCTTAGCAGGCGCGTGACTCCCTCGTGACGCGCGAGGTGTGTTCTACGTCAGTTTTCTTTTATCGAAAGACAGTCCTGAATGCTGCCTTGCAGTGCCAGCTACTGATCCAGGCGGGCGAGGCGGCGGCGAAGCCGATCTCGCTCTCGACGGATGTTGTCAGCTTCACGCTCCTTTTGCCGGTGGGCCCGGATCGACTCCGGATGCGCTGTCCCCCATGCGTCAGGACGCAGCGCGGCATAGTCGCGACTGCCTGCGAGAAGCTGGTCGAGTACGTCTTCCAAGTACGCCGCCACATCCAGGTCGTTTCGTATCGCGCTGCTGACGACCGTCATCAATGTCGCCGTACGATAACCCGATGCAAGACTGCCAAGAAAAAGCCAGTTCTTGCGACCCAGTGCTACTTGCTTCATCAGCTGCTCGCATGAGTTGTTGTCGATCGGGATTTCCCCGTCTTCAAGGTGAGCCGTCAGTCCTTGCCATTGATTCAAGATGTAACTTCGCGCATCGCTGATCTTGTCACTACTCAGCACGTCCATCATCTTCATCTGGAGGTACTCGCGCATCTGGCCCCAAAGGGGAGCCGATTGCTTTTGGCGAAGTGTCAAGCGTTCTGCTGGCGACAACTCTCGAGCTTCGTCTTCGACATCATAAATCAATCGAAACAATCCAAGTAAATGCTTTGCATGCTCCGCGTGATTGTCTAGCGCAGCTTCCACCTTCCGACGCGCATGGGCCGCGCAAGCGGCATGAACGATCAATCCGTTTGATCGTATGTAAATCCCCGTGTTCGCTCCGTAGCAGTCTCCCAATAGAGTTCCCGTATACTCGCTATCGACTAAAAATTGGTCCGGCCCATCACGGTGACGACTGACCGTAAAGTCAAACACGTTGATTGGAATATGAACGCCTCGGTAGGCCCACATCTTTGCCGTGATGCTTTTGAGCCCTTTCGACTTGGCTGCTGCAAAAACTTCCGCAGCACGCCGACCCTTCGGATCGTCCTCGCGTGCTTCGGGAATGTCTTGCGGCAACAGTAAGCGGATCGACGTGTCGTCACTTCCGATGCAGCTGTCGGTGCGAACCAAGTCAGCAAGCCACTGCACGAACGGCCGGAGCACGCGTTCGGCAGCTTCTTGAAGGTTTAGTAGCGTACTGCGTGAAAGGTAAAGGCCGCACTCGGCGAACATGTCCTCTTGACGATAGATCGGCAGATGGTAGCCAAGTCGATTGGCAATGACCGAGGCAGCGAATGAGGTGTCGTAGCGATCGCCTTGAATCAGCGCCGCGGGGCGTGGGGCCTGCAAAATACCGGCGCGGGGATCCTCCGGGTGAACGTACTTGGGGAAGATCTTTCGAATGATATAGGCCGCACCCCGGGTGAAGTGTGCCGATTCGACCACGTCTTCTCCGATCCGCACCAAGCCTTCTTTTTCTTCGTCGCTTAAGTCGACAATCACTTCCTTGCGCGGCAGGCTGTCGGGAAAACGCTCTTCACGCTTGCGTCGCTTGGGCGGCTTGTTGCGTTTGCCGGCTCGATCATTTTCTTCGATCGCCTGCTTGATGCCTTCACGAGCGTCGTCGATTTCTGCTTGACTGGCGAATTCGAACTTCAGCTGGTCGTCGTCTTCAAAGCGTTCGCTCTGGCGGCCAAAGATGCGACGGATCAAAGCGTCGAGTTCGTCTTGCTTTTTGGAGAGTTGCTTTCGTAAGTCCTCGTTCTTCGATTCAAGGTCCTCTTTGGCCGCAGCGAGTGACTTGGCGTCTTGGACGAGAGACTCGTTGGTGGTAGCAAGCGATTGGTTGTTTACAGCGAGTGAATCGACTTTGTTGGTGAGTGACGCATTGGTGGCAGCAAGCGATTCATTGACGGACTCAAGCGTGCTGTTTTTCGCACGCAGGGCTTCGATTTCGCGTTGAAGTTGCTTGAGCTTGTCCATGTACAGAAGACTAAAAGCTTCTCGAAATCGCGCAATAGCAAATCACCGTCTGGGCAAGAAAAAAAGCAAGTTTTCTTCGCCGAAGAAAACTTGCTCCCAAGTGTGGTCCGTCGTCACTGCTTCCGCGGCAGCTTACGCTGCCTTGAGCCGTTTACGTCTCTTGGCATTTTCGATTGAGATTCCACCAAGCAGCATCGCCAAGTCGGCTGCGTCGAGCTTGACGCTCGCCTCGCCATCTTGCCTGATTCTTTCAAAGGTGCCTTGCTCCAGACTTTTGTACCACACCGCCATTCCATCGCGGTCCCAATAGAGTGCTTTGAGTTTGTCCTGGCGTCGATTGATAAACAGGAACAAGCTTCCGTCATTTGGCGTTTTGCCTAGCTCGTTTCGCACGATGCCAGCCAGGCCCGAGAAACTCTTTCGCATGTCGGTCGGCTTGGCGTAGAGAAAAATGCCGCCAGTGGTTGGTAGCGCGATCATTGCTGCAACTCGCTTGGTTGTGGTGCCAACCGGTCGACGATGATCATCAGGCTGTTGGCATCGCAGGAAGCAAGCTCGATCTGCGTGCCACAGGGAAAGCGGACAGTGGTGCCGCCGATTTGGGGACGCGGCTGCTCGATCTGCACGGCAAGAAACGCGTCGCTCTGATCGGCGTCGCCCTGCAGCCTTTGTCGCCATCGATAAAACGATGCGGTGGAGACTCCGTGCAAATCGCAAAATTCGGAGACCGCAAGATCGGACTGTTCGTGAAGTTGGATCAGCCGCGACCAACGTTGGCGAACGGCGGGGTCTGGCAAGCGAACCATGGAAACCTCCTGGTTACGTGAGTGAAAACCCACCAGCCTACGCCACGCGCCAAGAATGGTTTCCTCGGGCGCTTACCGTCTCGGACAACCTTTCCTGGCAGCCCGGACAACGGAACCCGACCTTGTATCCAGTTATCGTATTTTTGACTTGGTACGGAAACGACGCGTGCGGCTTGGTGCTCATCTTACAAGTTACCCCGTGAAGCAGAAATTCTATCGGGGGATACGCTAGTGGGGAGGCGGGGGCAAGTCAATTAAAGAATCCGTCTTGGGATGCCGTTTGCCGCAGGTCAAATCAGGGGGCACCCCACATCGCACATGACGCGATGTGATGGGAGGAGGCAACGCACGACGAGGGCTAGTAAAGCCTCTCAGGCAGGACCATGGCGACCCCGGTTGAGCGCGTGTTGTCTACTTGTGTTCGACGGCCAATCGCCGAAACTCGCACGAGCCGAAAAGCCTGATGAGATGGTAGGGGCTTATGCCTTGCAGCCAGCTATTGCTGAGATTCCGTGGTCTGCGAAATTCTGTCTTCCAGCAGTTTGAGTTGGCATTAGTCACCTCTCATTTCGACTGAAATCCGCAAAACCGCTCAGCCCGGATGCTGTTCGTTTTTGAAGAGAACCGAGTACTGCCAATGAAGGCAGCAGATTCCTACGGTTACTGCGAGGATTGTGATTCCAGGACCAAGAACGCTCAACCCGTCCGATTCTGCGGGGGTTAGAGTTAGATTCGGTTTATCGCAGTTCTTCGTCCACTGAATGCTCACGCCGTACATCCTATGCAGCACTTGGCCGGTCAATATGACCAAAAACGCTGGTACTGTGAGCCTCATCGAAAGCTGAAAACTACGCGCCGGCGATGGCAGATACCACAGACGCCATACTTGGATCCCAAGGTAAGAGGTAATGCACACAAGACAGGCCCACCCTAGTCCATCCCAGGCAACGTGGTCAGCAAACGAGTTCTTCACCCAGCCAGACGCTGAAACTGCGATTCCAATCGCAATCCACGTTGCCCCGACGCCCAGAAGAAATCCTAAAGTGACGTCGCGCCCGCGCTTTGCATCCCCTACTCCAGCCACGGAATAACTAGCCTCGGGTAGCAGATCGCTTTGCAAAGTAGCCGGATACGGCGACAAGGCTGAGGAAAGTCCCCGATGTAAATGCCAGCAGTACGAGGCTCGTTACTCCAGCGATCCAAAGAGATATCGCCGCCATGAAAAATGCCGCTGCACTAACTCCGGGAACCACAGGCCCCGCGAGCAGCGGAAACGCGCGATCGCCCACCGAACTCAAATTCGCAACTCGGCGTTCTGACGCCGGAGGTACGCCAGGCCTCTGGGCGACTGCTACCGATTTCTCGGCAACAGACACCGGTTCAAAATTGGTATTTGAATCCCAGGGTGATTCGATTGTCTCCACGATCGGCCTGATCGTTGCGGTGCTCATTGGCCGTCCTTCCTAAAAAGTTGGTCGATTAGTTTGTCAGCTTCCTTTTTCCTATCCGGAAAATTCCCAAGCGCTTCCTCGATTGCTTTTGCCTGATCACCCGGCGGGCGATGGGGTTTCATGTCGGTATGGAAATTCACGACTACTGAACACGAATCTCCCTCCATAACAGTCTGCACGTTCCGGACCGATTCCGAATCGGCTTTAGTCAGCCCGATCATCGAGCCCATCACTTTGGTTTGGTACCCCTGAACTGATAGCTTACTCGGAATTAACGGGGCGTGGGGGGAGGGGGGATGGTCCGTCGATTTAAAGTGAAAATTAGTACCAACAGCCGTGAGCGGCGTCCACGGCAATTTCTTCAAGACCTTTCCGACCGCGTCCCAAATGGTCGTATCTTCTTGAGTTGACTCAACAGCCAAGAGACGTGTCGAGATCGTCCAGGTGTCGGTCGCGTCCGACACAGGTGCGAGTCTCAGCGTGGCTTCCTCAACGTTGATTTCCATCCGATGCATTTCGCTTTCCTTGGCGTCCATCGCACCGATCTCAACCAGCCATGTGGGGTGAATGATCCGCGCGTTGAACGCCCCTATCGCGATCACGCTCGTTTTTTCGAAGCGGAATAGGGGGGGCGAAGACATGGATGATTTGGTTCTGGTAGTTCCGCTCTGCTGGTTCATCTGTCTGATTGTTGCAGTCCGCGGGCATGGCGATCGGCCCGTGCGGGTGCGTTCGGTGGCTAATCTCATTGGCCGGTACAAGCCAGCTTCCGGGCAATCCACCCACAATTGCTGGCCGTATGCAGCATTAGACGGTTCCCGTCAAATCTTGTTCGGCAAATCATAGCTAGCGGGCGATGATACTCGTATGAGTCCGAATAGTCGTCACCCAGCCCCACAAAATCGGCGGAGTAACCCGCGAAAACCGCACACAGTGGTCCGTCGATGATAACCGCCATTTTGACGCACTGTTGGCCAACCGCACAAATGTGGGGGTAGACAACCGCCTCTTTTAGTCTCTCGCTCCAATGTAGGTCAATACGGACGTCATGCTGTCGCGGTTCTGTGGATATCGTGCTCAAGCTCGTTGTTCGCGCAATATTGCTGGGGGCTCTTTCATTCGACCTCTTGGCATACTTGGATCGCCGTCAAGCTGCCACGGCCGTCGCTCGGATGTCGTCCAGCAACTGCATGATGCGGTCGACTTGTTCGGCGGTGAAGATCGCGTCGGGGCCTTGGGGGGCGATGTCGGTGAAGGGGGATTCGTAGAGGAGCGAAACGTCGACGATGCCGTGGTCGACGAGTTGGTTGATGATCAGGTTGATGAACTCGATCTGGTTGGCGTTGAAGTTCGTTCCTTCAAGGAAGTCGCCGAACAGCTTTTTGGCGACCTCTCGGTCGAGGCCGACAAGGGAGCGGACGAAGACGCCGAAGCCCTCGCTCTCTTGCTTGGCTTGGTCAATGTATTCGGGGTTGCCGATCTCGTTGTCGGTCAGGATTCGCTCCAGGGCGTCCAGATCGGCTTGTGTGAGCGGTTCGTTGGTTCGGAGCTTTCGGACCGCTTCGATGTCGTAGTGCTCTCGCAGGAACGTCTGGGCCTTGCTGCGGAAGCGCTCAAAGGTGTCGCCGCCGGAGAAGGTGGCCAACTCGATTTCGTCGCCCTCGCCGATCTCGTCCACGAAGTCGGAGTAGACCGGCTTGCGATTTTGCTTCTCGATGAACTGCACCAGATCGCGGAGTCGCCGCCGGATGACTTCCAGCATCGGAACCGTGACGTCGGTCCACCATTCTTCTTTTTGCACGTCCTGGATGTAGGTCATTTGCTTGTCGACCATCGGGATCGATGACTTTTCCTCCAACAGGCCCGCAATGGCGATCACTTGGTCCCGGAGGCGCTCAAACGCCGGCTCGGACTTCAGGAGTGCCAATTGCAAATTGAGCAGCAGGAGGTCGAATCGCTTTGCTTCTTCCGATTCTCGTTCCATCTGGGTCGGTAGGCCGGCAACCTCCTCGGCAAGTTCTTGGTAGTCGTCCTCCGCCAGCTTGTCCCAGGTTTCGGGCTTGGCGAATTTTTCGACGCTGCGTCGGTGGGCGCGAACGAGGAAGTTGTCCAGGTTCATCGACGCCACGTGCTTGTAGAGCAATCGCTTCGTCACTCGCGAGACTTGGATTTCCGACTTGGGGTCAATCTCCACGTCGAAGGGAGCGGCCGACTCGATGACCTTGACGGCTTCTTCGCCGTCCGCGGGTGCGTTGCGTTTTTCCAGCGTGCCCACCATCTCTAGCCGGCGTTTAAACAGCTTGGCCGACAAGGACTCGCTGAGCGACCCTTCCGATTTGTCGGGGTTCTGGCTGAAGTATTCGAGGTTCTGGCAATAGTCGAAGATGTAGAAAAACTCTTTGTGCTGGTCGGGGCCGAACAGATCGGGGCACAGCCGAGTGCCGCGGCCGACCATCTGCCAGAACTTCGTCTTGGATCGGACGAGTTTGAAGAACACCAGATTGACGACTTCGGGCACGTCGATCCCGGTGTCCAGCATGTCGACCGAGATGGCGATCTGGGGCAGCTTGGTCTTGTTCGAAAAACTGTCGATCAGGGACTGGGCGTATTCGGTTTTGAACGTGATTGTCCGAGCGAACTCGCCCTTGAAGTTCGGGTAGTTCACGTCGAAGCGTTCTCGGATGAAGTCGGCGTGGTCCTGGTTCTTGGCGAAGATGATCGTTTTGCCCAGGGTGTCGCCCCCGTCGACGTACTGGCCCCGCTCCATCAGGTGTTTCAGGACTTTGTCGACCGTGTCGATGTTGAATAACCATTTGTTGACCGCGGCGGATTCGACCTTTTCCGGGATGTTGCCCTCATCGTCCCACTCTTTTGCATCCCATTCGTCTTTCTCGTCTTCGGAAAGATCCTTGTACTTGATGCCCTCGCGTTCAAACTTCAGCGGCACCGACACCGCCCTGGGCGGCACCAGGAACTTGTCCGCGACCGCTTCGTCCAGGTCGTAGGCGTCGGTCGGAACGCCGTTTTCCAGATCGAACAGGGTGTACGTGTTCTTGTCGATCTCGTCTTTCGGCGTGGCGGTCAATCCGACCAGCAGCGAATCGAAGTAGTCGAAGATCGCGCCGTACTTCTGGTAGACGCTGCGGTGGGCCTCGTCGATGACCACCAGATCGAAATGTCCGACGCCGAACCGCCGCTGGCCGGCTTTGGCTTCGTCGATCAAGCCCATCATCGTCGGGTAGGTCGAAACGAAGACGCGCCCCTCGGCTTCCTTTTCCGTCACCAGATTCACCGGCGAGGAATCGGGCAGAAACTTCTTGAAAGCGTTGGTGGCTTGATTCACCAGGGCAACACGATCGGCCAGGAACAGGACTCGCTTGGCCCAATTGCAGCGGATCAGCAAGTCACACAGGGCGATCACTGTGCGAGTTTTTCCAGATCCTGTCGCCATGACCAGCAGCGATTTCCGCTCGTTGTCCGCTTCGAAGGATTCCCCGATGCGGCGAATGGCTCGCGTTTGGTAGTAGCGTTCGACGATGGCGTCGTTGATCGTGGCGTCGGCCAGAGGGCGACGAGTCTGCCGGCGTTGGATCAGCAGTTCCAGTTCCGGCTTCTTATAGAATCCCTGGACACGCCGGGGGGCGTATAAGGCATCGTCCCAGATCCAATGCTCATAGCCGTTGGACATGAAGATGATGGGCCGTTGGTCATACATCGCTTCCAGGCAGTCGGCGTACAGCTTGGCTTGTTGCTCGCCGGCCTTGGGACTGCGTTTGGTCCGTTTGGCCTCCACCACGCCCAGCGGCTTGCCGTCATCGCCCCACAGCATGTAGTCGACGAAACCGTCGCCCTTGTTGTTGGGCATCCCGGTGACAGGGAGCTCGCGATCCCGTTTTTGACCGAGTGGCCAACCGGCTTCTTTCAGCAACAGGTCAATGAAGTAATCGCGGGTTTCGGCTTCCGAGTAATCGTGATTGTCGGGAACCTTGGCGGCCGCCTTCTTGGCTTCCGTGACTTCTTTGCGAAGCCGCTTCAGTTCTTCGCTCAGTTTGTCCTTGTCGGCGAGCACGACCGACAGTTTTTCGTCTTTCTCGGCAAGCTGGGATTCGAGTCGTTTGAGTTGATCGAGGGTCTGCTTGGGGATCGGGGTCGTTGTTGGAAGCGACTGGTCGTCAAAGGTCAGGCTGGTGTCGGGGCGATGTCGGCGGGCGTAGAGGCGAGCGAACCAATAGCAGAAATGGAACAGTTCCTTGACCGCTTGCCGGGAATCCGCTTCGGGGATTGCCCGGTGGCTGTGAACGGCTCGATTGCCAAGGGTGATGATCACCTTGGCCTTGGCAAAGACCGCTTCGCCGGCGGTTTGCTTGAACGTCGGCTCGTGGATCAGCGCCGAGATGTTGTCCTGGTAGGGCAGTTTGAGGGCACGGTCGAACTTGTAGGCCCAGGCGACAGCGAGTTCGAGAGCGCGACGAGCGTAGAAGCAGGACGTGCGAGGGTCGGGTATCGCCGTCTGCTCGGCTTTACTTGCCGCTTCGTGCAGGTCCTTCCACTCGGAGGTAAGGAACTCAAAGTTGCTCATCGCGCGCCTTTGTTTTCCGTCATCATAGTTGCCCTCGAAACGCCCGGTGTTGGAGGGAGGAAAACAGCATGTCGTGTTTCGTTAGCCCCGAACGCTGAATGTTTTTCAAATCTTCTAATTCGTTCACGATTAACGCGAAACGCTGTTGAAGATTGACCGGTGGGATTGGGACGCGAACAGCGGTGATCTTCGACGGAGACGTGTGCTTCACCTTGGTGCCGGTTGAACTTGATTGAATCGCAAGTCGAACAGCTTTTGTGTTCAACAGTTCGAATACAAAATTCCTGTCTGCATTTGCTTTCAGATTGACAAGTCCTAGTCGCTGGTTGTGCAAGTAAACACCGGATTCTGCGACAAACAAAGGACTGCCCAAGAGTCCCGGTGCTTGTTCTGTCATCGCAACGAGCATGTCTTCCTGTTGCAATACGTATCCATCCGGAATTGGGCCGGAGTAAAATTTCGTCTTTTCCCCTCGGTCTCTATACCCACCAGTTTCATAAAAGTTTCCTGGCGTCAATAGGATGTGGTCTGCCGAGTCGCAGAAATATTCGCTCTTAAAAGCAAATCCATGCTTTATCGAAAACAGATCACCCATCGTGCCCCACTGGAACCCCTTGGGATTACTCACCGGATCGCCGAACATGTCGAGGAAGATGGATTGGGTGAGTTCGTCGAGGAGGGCGAGGGCGGCGCGACGTTGAGAGCGCAACGCCTCCGCCCGATCCAAGATCTCCGCAATCCGCTTCTGCTCGGAAAGGGGCGGAACGGGGACTGGAACTTGATGAACATTGTTACGATTTAGCGTTGGAACTCCCGTACCTTGGCAATAGTTCTGAAGTCCCAAGTGCGTGAGCAGATAAAAAACGAAACGGGGATCGTTGCCGTGAAAATCTTTTACGAATAGAGACGTATTCAACGGCCAATAGTCCTGCGCAACGTAATGCACCTTCCCAATACTTCCTGATCTCCCAGTGACAACGCCCGGACCACAAACTTTATGTGTGCTGTGAAATCCAACAGGACCGTTCGCTGCGAAAATCGGTACTTCGCCCGGCTCCCGACTTTGAACAGGTAAATCGAAACCACGCTGTAGCGTTGCGACGTCAATCAAGGGGAGTGACTTCCAAGGCCCATTTGAAGGTGGAGGTTTCACTTCAGCATCCCCCCCAGTTGCTTCATGCCTTGGGTGATCTCGTTCTCGATGCCCTCCAACTCATCCAAAATCTCTTGCGGCGGGCGATGCTCGACTTCTTCGTAGACGACTTCCTTGTAGCGGTTGATCGAGAGGTCGTAACCTTGCTCGGCGATGTCAGCCTTCGGCACACAGAAACTCTGGGCTGTTCGCTCGTTCTTTCGCTCCTTACCGTCCCGCTGCTGCCAACGCTTCAAGATGTCGGGCAGGTTGTTCTTGGCGTGCTCGTCGGCGATCAGCTTGGACTTCGGCGTTGGGCCTTGCTTCTCCGGCGGCAACAACTCGGTTCGCTTGTCGTCGAGCGACTTGCCGTCGGCTTGCATGTCGTAAAACCAAACGTGCTCGGTGCCGCCCGAATTGGTCTTGGTGAACAACAGGATGGCGGTCGAAACGCCGGCGTAGGGTAAGCGTTCTATCTGCCCGGGTGCCGCTTCGTGGCTCGGCCGGCCGGCGACTGCTTTTCACCAATCCGAAGATTCATCGGAACGGTGTGGCGAATTGGGCGCAGTGGCGGTGTCGGCGTATCAACATTTGGGGCCTGTGACCAACGCAACGACGCCGGAGACATTGATCGCCACCGCGGTCCAAAATCACGCTTTGTGTTTGTAGCCTAACCGATGCGCCGGCAGCAGCTTCAAATGTCTTCAGCACGCAGTTCATCGGCGCTGCCCCGGATACTGCGTTTTGATCTCACTGGGGTGTCCCTGAGTTCTTTTTCCGCTCGACTCCCAAGCGAACGCGCGAAGTGCGGTCAACAGATTCAGTCTTTTGCTAAAAGGAAGAACCGCTGGATCACACCTCGCATGTCACGTTGGTCAAGCGCCCTTCGATCCGCCATGTGCCACAAGAGTTCAAGACGCTGCCGCTTTTGGATCGCTGATCAACTACGGCCAGTGGATTCTCGAAGCTGGCGATAGCTTTGCTCGTCGTAGCGTCTGCCACTTGGGCTGCTCAAATGGCAGAGATCCGATCTGACGTCACCATAGAATGTCGAGATCACCATCCCCGGTTTGCTGGGCGTATTCGAGGTGGTCGCACAGGTCAGCAACCGCTTCGACATCGGAACCCGCTTTGCCTTTGACGCATACGTGACTCAGGTCGCCGATTAGCCACTGCAGCTCGACCCGAGTCATTCCCACTCGGCGAATCACTTGATCCTTCGGCCAGCGACGCAGCGACGTCTCCAAACGGCCTGAGACGTAGCCGTACTTCAGGATCAAGTCACGATGTTCGCGCGTCAGTTGGATTCGCTCGGTCAGGTTCGCCATCACGCCACCCTCGCCTCGCGGCGACGCGTTCGACGTTGTTGTGTGGTCAAGCGTCGCGCCTTCTGCTCGGCGTCGCGGTACGGACGGATCGACTCTGGGTGTTCCTTTCGCCACACGTCTGGAAGCAGGCGTTCGTAATCTGTGCTGCCACTTGCCAACTGGCGAAGACAGTCGTCCACATAGGCCCACACATCCAAGTGATGCCGTGCCGCCGAAGACACCAGGCTATACATCGTCGCCGCCACGTGCCCTCCTCGGTTCGAGCCGACAAACAGCCAGTTCTTTCGACCGATCGTCAAACGGCGAAGTTCGTTTTCAGTCGCATTGTTGTCAATCGGGATTGCACCGTCGCCGAGGAACACCGACAACTCGTCCCACTGGTTCAATGCATAACGCACCGCCTTGCCGATCGAGCTCTTCGGAAGCACACGGCGATCATCATTCATCTGCAGCAACCAGTCGTGAAGGCCGTTCATGATCGGCACGGAGTCGCTCTGGCGCAGTTCCAGGCGTTCAGCCACCGATGCTTCCCGCGCGCGATCTTCAACATTGTACAAGCCACGGTAAAACGCCAGTGCCTGCGCAGCGGCGACCGGGTCGTTCGGTCTGGCTTCGACGAACTTTCGACGTGCGTGCGCATTGCAGCACGCGGCAAAGATCTGATTCTGTGCTCCCAGATAGACTCCGTCGTTGACTCCATAAGCATCGACCACCGCGTGGCCGCGAAAATCACGAAGGAATTTGCCGGGGCCGTCGCGCCCGCGGCTTTCTGTGAAATCGAACACGTTATACGGATGATCCTCACGGCCTCGGTACAGCCAGAATCGTGCAGTCCGCATCTTGCCCGGCAAACTGTGATCCTGCAGACGAACCGACGTATCATCCACACCCAGCACATCGCCTGAGACGATTTGCGACTTCATCAGTTCCACCACCACGCCGGCCAATGCCGCGATGTTCGCAAGCATCCCAAATTGTGTGTTGCGAGGGATCAGCATCCCGGCGCGGGCGAAGATGTCTTCTCCGCGATAGAGCGGTAGATGATCGGCGAATTTATTGACGATCAGCTGCGTGTAAACACCGAAGCCATAATCGCTGCCGGGGATCGGCGTTGTCAGGCCGCAGGGTTCCTCGCCGGCAGGCACCTGAGCGATCGATTCTTTGCAATTGCAGCATGCACGTTTATGGCGATGGATCTCCCAAACGAAAAACTCTGCGGGGATAAAATCCAATCGATTGCTGATGTCGGTGCCCACAATCGGCATCTCTTCATCACAGCAAGGACAGATTCGCTGTTCGACCGGAACGTCCGCTTCGATGACCTTGCGTTTGAGATGGTCTGGCAGCTTCTCAGACTTCTTCTTGCGACGACGTCGGCGTGGCTGGTTTGCTTCATCGTCTTCGGCATCGTCGTTCTCGGCTTGCTGCTCACCTAAGTCGAACAGATGCAATTGCGAGTCATCTTCGACGTGCCTTTCGGAAGACCTGCCGAAGAACTTTCGACGATAGAGTTCCAGTTCTTCGCGGAGTTGTTGGTTGGCTTTCTGCAATCGTTCAACCGTTTCAATCAGCTCAGCGTTGACCCTCAACACGCTTTGCAAGTCGTCTTTGTTTTCCGAAGTAGCCATGCCGCTGTTATCGCCATCAAAACAAAAAACGCAAGGCTTCGATCAGCCTTGCGTTGACGCTTTTAAGAAAGATTTGCTTGACGTGGTCAGGCCGCCTGCGGCTGATCGATCGAGTAACGTTTGCGTCGTTGCGATCCTTCAATCTGCACACCGCGGAGCATCATGACCAGGCCGGCGGAATCGATTTCGAAGCTGCCTTGTTCCTCGGAGACAACCTTCTCGAAGCTTCCACTTTCGAGTCGCTTGGACCAGAGAGCCAGGCCATCACAGTCCCACATCAGAATCTTGACATAGTCGCGCCGGCGGTTGAAAAAGACGAACAGATGACCAGAGAACAAGTCGACCTGGAAATGTTCTTTGACGAGTCCGGACAAGCCATTGAAACTCTTCCTCATATCGGTCGCCTCGGTGTAGACAAAGATCCGAGTGGTGGGTGCAAGTGCGATCACGATGCCACCTCGCTGAGTGCCTCGACGACGTTCTTGATCAGTCTGCGTTGCTGCTCGTCGGTGGCGTTCTGGTCGAGGCGAGCAACGGCCCCACCAGGCAATTCAATTTCCAGGCCATTCAGTTGGGCCGCTTCCATCGCGACGGGCTGAAGCTCAACAGCGACGAACGAGGCCGGTCGATCGCTGGGGGCTGACGGATCAACGAGAACAGAGGAACGCAGCTTACGCCGCCACTGATAGAATGAGGCAACCGAATAGCCTTCCCGATCACAGAAATCGGCGACCGTTAGGTCGGATTGGGCGAACCGTTCAATACGGTCACGCCACTGCTGTGCGAGCTGCGGGTTGGGAAACTGCGGCATGGGTTTCTCCTGAGAGTGGAAAGAAACCCATCACGCTAACCAGTCGGTCAACATGGGCAGATAGAACGCTTACGGTCGAAACGCCGGCGTAGGGTTTGAACACGCCGCCCGGCATCGAGATGATCCCATCCAGTTTTTGATCCTCGACCAGGATCTTCCGCAGCGTCTTGTGCGCCTTGGACGAACCGAACAGCACGCCGTCAGGCACGATGATCGCCGCGCGGCCACCCGGCTTCATCAGCCGCAGGAACAACGCCAGGAACAGCAACTCCGTCTTCTTCGTCTTGACGATCTGCAAAAGGTCCTTGGCACAGGATTCGTAATCCAACGATCCGGCGAAGGGAGGATTGGCCAGCACCAGGGAATACTTTTCTTCCTCCGCGCCGTGCTCTTGGGCCAGCGAATCGCGGTAGACGATGCTGGGGTTTTCGACGCCGTGCAGCAGCATGTTCATGGAGCCGATCCGCAACATGGTGCTGTCGAAGTCGAACCCGTGGAACATCTCGCCGTGGAAGTGTTTTTTCAGCTTCGCGTCCCGCAACACTTCGGGATGTTTTAGGCGCATGTATTCGCCCGCGGCGACCAAGAATCCGCCCGTTCCGCACGCAGGGTCGCAGATCACGTCCTTGGGCGTCGGTGCGGTCAATTCGACCATCAACTGGATAATGTGCCGGGGCGTGCGGAATTGGCCGTTCTGGCCCGCCGTGGCGATCTTGCCGAGCATGTACTCGTAAAGGTCGCCCTTGGTGTCCCGATCCTCCATCGGCACCTGGTCGATCATGTCGACGACCTTGGTCAACAGCGCTGGCGTCGGGATCGTAAATCGGGCGTCTTTCATGTGGTGGGCGTAGGTCGACCCGTCGCCGCCCAGCGTGCGCAGGAACGGGAAGACGTGCTCGCCCAGGACGGTGAACATCTCGGCCGGCTCGAAGTGTTTGAACCGCGACCAACGGAGGTCCTCGTAGGGCCGTTTCTTTTCGTCTTTGCCCTCCGGAAAGATCCGCCGCGCCATCGGCTTCTTGGTCCGGTTGGCCTTGTTTTCCTCCAGCGTATGCAGGTCGTCCAACCGCTTGATAAACAGCAGATACGTGATCTGCTCGATCACTTCCAGCGGATTGGCGATTCCGCCCGCCCAGAAAGCGTCCCAAATCTTGTCAACTTGCGAACGGATACCACCCGTAATCATCTCAATCCCTGATTGTGAATATCGAGGATTCGCGGCGACGGAAACTGTCCGCCACAAAGAAATCCCACCTTTCGATCGGGGCGGGGCAGGTGCGGCGCTAGGTAGGAGACGCGTCAACGAACCTGGCCCGAATTAACGAATCAGCAGCGGCCAACCACGGATTCACCCGACCGTGACAACAGTTTAGTCAAGTCGGCAGCGGCCGGCCATCGGTCACGCGAAGCACTAACCGGTGGAGGAATAGCAGCCAGTAGGGGAGATTCCGTCAACGAGTTAACAAGCGAACGAAGAAACGTCACCTCGATGTGCTGGCGAGCTGTACATTCGGCGATGGGCACCGAATCACCCCAAAACGATGCTGTTGCAACATCTTGTGCCAAAGTCGACTAAGTCGATCTGCGTCATCATGAAGCATCCAACCGCCAGGCCGACACCCAAAATGACTAGCGCAGAGTCGCAATCTTGGGAGAGATTATCAAAGCGCTCAGCTCGGCCCAGCAAGCTAATTGACGCACCAAAGCGATCCAAATACGGTTGAAGTCGACTGTCGAGGTAATTGGGGATCGGCGAACTGCAAAACCTAAGGAAACGCCAACGATGCAGCAAATGAAATTGTTATTGACCGGATGCGTGGTGGTGCTCGTTACGGGATCGGGACGCGTGAATGGAGGACTAGTCTCGCGAGGTGCAGGCTTAGTTTATGATGACGTGCTCGATGTAACTTGGCTGCAAAACGGAAACTACGGGGCTGGCTCGATCTTCGACGATGGCGTTTCCGCGACCGACGGAATTATGTCGTGGGCGAACGCGGTGGCTTGGGCCGATGCTCTTGTGTACTACGACAGTGAACGCGACATCTTTTGGGACGATTGGAGATTGCCCAAGGCAAAACCCGTCAACGGATCCAGTTACAACTATGTGCGTTCTTTCGATGGAAGTTCCGACTTGGGTTGGAACATCGTCAGCACGCAGAGCGAATTGAGCCACTTGTTCTACATCAGTCTTGGCAACATTGGTCTCAAGGACGTAAACGGGAACAACCCGCCAAATGAAGGGCTTGTCGACGCCCCGCTTGACCTCGCAGACGAAAGCCTCTTTCTAAACATCGAATCAGCGTACTGGACGGGTACGCCGTATATGGGGCCTGATGTCGGTGCCTTCCCGTTTGCATTTGACTTCATCATGGGCGGAGGCACTCAATCTCGAGCGTTTAGTGGAGGCGCCGATCATTTTGCGTGGGCAGTTCGCGACGGCGACGTGGCGACTCTGGCTGTCCCCGAGCCTGCCACCCTCGCGATCTTCGGTAGCGGTGCGTTGGGGCTGGCGGTTACCCGAAGGCGCCGTCTAATTTAGCCCAAACTCACGTAGGGACGTTGGCCAGCCTGAAGTGGAGGTCTTTTGCTCCCTCCAGTGTCAGAGTGGCCAAGCCCCTATTGTCAGCCATACCCGCGAAATGCACTTTCGCGTTAATCTGGTTGGCAGCACAAACCACGATCGATAAAGAGAAAGAGCACCGCGACGCGCCAACGTCCGGTGCTGTGGCCGGTCAATACTTCGAGGGCGACCGACGGTGAGTACGATACCCAAAAACTGCTGTTCCGTTCAATGCATCAGCACGCTACGAGCATTCAATGCGGACCCCGCGAGACGGAGCGATCACCCTTCGCTGGCTCTCTACGCGACTGCGAAACCGAAGTCAGCCGCTGACGCTCCCGTCTGGGTGAACAGCAGGCTTCATAGCTCACACTCGAAAAAGTGTCTCATCGGGTTTGCACGACGGAAACAGGAGTTGATGGTGCCATGAGCCTTACCACTCCCAAAGCGATCCGGATCGCAGAGAATTTGTCATCTGGATTTGAAAAGGTTACAGGTGAGTATCGCTCGTTGCGGTTGGTGACCGCCATGAGGCCAGAAGACCCGTATGCGGTGCCGAGGGAATCGGACGAATGTGAGGGAATCGTCGAATACTACGGACCGCTAATTCGCGGTCGTTACCACGATCCAAACTCGACCGCGGCGATCAATGAATTTCTGCATGTGAGAATCAGATAAACGAGGTGGGACGACTAGACAGGACCAAGATCCCGTCGCGATTCTTAGGTACCGCTAACCGTTGTTGACAGTCAGCAATGAGTCGCGTGAAGACTCAAGCCGGTTCTCGGCTGAGTTGCCAGAGGTTTCCGATGGTTCAGTTCCGCTTTGTTCCGTCGACTTGCTTAATCCACCGCGGCCGTTCAATCGGGACAGAGCGATCCCGAGAAGTTCAACAACGCGGCGTTGATGCTGATCGGCTGAGTTTTGATCGGTGGGTTGTTCAGACTTTTCGCCTGCTCTATCGAGTTGTTGACGCAATTGGTGGACGGAATGTCGATGGTTGGCAGGATCTGGTTCGGTGTCTCGTTGCATCGGTAGCCTCGCTTGCGGAAATCTGAAACGGGTTAACGGTTGGGAACAGTCAGCCCAGAATCCGGAAGAGACTCAAGCCGAGATGCGGCGGAGTCGCCAGAGATTGGAAAAGAAGTGGAGCCATCCCGCTCTATTGCTTTGGACAGTCCGGCTCGACGATTCAGACGCATCAGTCCGATCGCCAAGATTTCGACGACACGTTGTTCACATTGCTCGGCGGAAATCTCGCCAGCAGATAGGTCTTCGGTAAGGTAAAGCGACGC
Source organism: Stieleria neptunia (assembly GCF_007754155.1). Classification (NCBI taxonomy): domain Bacteria; kingdom Pseudomonadati; phylum Planctomycetota; class Planctomycetia; order Pirellulales; family Pirellulaceae; genus Stieleria; species Stieleria neptunia. Next base: position 626,949 of record NZ_CP037423.1, read on the forward strand.
CACAGAATGCTCCTTAAGTGGAAGCAATCCGCGCCAAGTGCCTGCGATGCTCGCCCAGCCAAAGCCAACGGAGAAGAAGTTAACAGCCAACGAGACTTACCTACCCGGTTCACGCCCGGGCCGACGAATCCCGCAAATAAAACCCCTTTCCCGTAAACCGATCATCTATCAAAGACCGCTGAAATCTCCGCGGCTAGTTGTCACGGATTCCATGACTCTACGAACCTATGCAATATGCTTCAAACGCGTTGCGCTACGAGGTGTATGATGATGACAATCGCTCGAACAAAACTGCTGAAACAATTACAACAACTATCCCATCCCGTGGAGGCCACAATGGAAAAGCAGCTACTTAGCGCGCTCAATGATCACTACAACAATGGATTCACAATTCGCGAATCATGTAAATCCGCGAACATTTCAGTTGAAGAATTCCGAACTGGAACAGCCGCGATGATCTCAGCCGAATTGCGACGAAACTTGCAAAAACAGTCGCCAACAGGTGTAATTTTTCGCCATGCTGTCCCCTTTGCGGGCCGCCTATTGATCGCCGCCTGTGTATTCGGCGGGACGATAGCCGCGTGGAACCACATTGGCAAGGCGCCAATCGAAAACCGAGTTCCCGGGATAGACTTTAAAGATCCAAATGGGGCCTTAGACAAAGAGCTCTTGTCGACATTTGGAGACTCTTTCAACTACTCAAATACATTGTTCTCCGCGTTAGCTTTTGCTGGTGTAATCCTAACTGTATTCATGCAATCTCGAGAGCTGTCTTTACAGCGAAAGGAACTTGTCGACACAAGAGAAGAGCTTGCAGGCCAAAAACTTGCAACGAGGACCGCAGCAAGAATCCAAGCGATTTCTGGGATCATTCAGGGTTACACAGCAGCATATTCAGCGAATCCATCCAAGCATGACAGCGAGTATGAAACATTTACACAATCTCTCGAACGAGCTCTCAGGACAAATGCTCCGGAAGGTGAAATCCAGAAACTTAGGACGCATGTAACCGAAAGCATCCGAGGGCAATTAGATATATGGATTTCCGAATTGCGTTCACAACAAGAAGAGTCCCTAGGTTAAAGCTGCCGGTACCAACCAAATCCGGATGAAGGAATGCCATCGGACTCGGCGGCTTGGCCTCGGATAAGATTTGGGAATACCTGCAGCTGGCTTATTGGGACGAGACGTCGAGTCCGGGAATGAACCATCTCCGTCATATTGAGATCCACATGTGCCGAAATATCGAGAAAATCGACGTATTCCTCGGTGAGGTCTTCGAAGCCGTGGATATGCCCAAGCGAAATAGATTCACGCGAAATAAAGCTAGTATTTTCTGTTGACGCGAGTTCTCGAATTATCACTATCAACTGAGGCAGCAACCCTATTGCATGCGGGATCTCTATTTGGACACGAATAGAATTCCTCGCTTCATCCGCAATGACAACACCTACGGAACTTGAGGCACCTGGAGCGCTTAATAGAGCACCGCTATACCAAACGTTTTCTTTTTGCGTTATTCCTAGCGCCAAGAGACGCACTATCAGCTTGTGCATGAGTGGGACTGAATTAAACAGAAGATCAATCGCAATTCTAACGGATTTTTCTCCACTATTCCATTCAATTGACTGGCGACTGAGTGCAGATGGAATTACTACAGTTGTCCGGTCAGAGTGTCCAATTGGAGCATAAACATACAGAAGATCAAATTTTGCCATCAATGAGATGATGGACTGCTGATGTGCCCTACCGTAGTTTGTGTATCGCTGAGTGTAGGGCTCGAGCGTTTTCCGCAAATCACCTTCAGAAACGATGCCTTTGTGATCTGACAAACGGTTGGAAAGTAACGTGCCAGCGACAGCCTGCAGTAACCATTTTGGGTAAATAACTATATCGTCCACTGTATCAACAGTAAGAATTTCGCCTAAAATCTCCATTGAGACGATAAAATCCCATTGAGCATCGCGGGCGATCCCATTCCGATCGCAAATTTCGTCAAACTGCGCCCTCCCAATAAACGGTGTTTCGTCCCGAAGTGAAGCTAATTGCATTCGGGCAAGCGCAGTTTTCTCGTCGACCACTACTTTGTGACAGTCGACAGACTCAGAATATTCTCGGAGCAGCCGAACAATGTCGCTAAAACCGCTTTCAGTCAACGAACATACCTGAAAGACACCAATAACATTGGGAAAAGCGTTTCTAAGTGACGCGCGATCTATGTCGAACATCGGGTGCTCATCGATTTTATTCAAGACAACGACAATGCGTGCTTTTGGTGCAAAGCTTCTGATGTAATCTAGCCATTTGTCCGGTGATTCCTCTTTCCTGCTGTCCAACACCAAAAAAAACAAACAGTGATTGGCAAAGAAGAGTCGATGGAACGAGTACTGGACCTTCTGCCCCCCAAAATCCCAGATCTTGTATATAAAACGCTTACCGCGTGACAGCGTTGCATGCTCTCCAATGTCAATCCCTTCAGTTGGGCGTTGCGATCGCCTCGTCGCTTCACGTTGCAACCCCCTGAAGAAAGTCGTCTTGCCTACATTTCCAGGCCCAACGATAAGGATCCTTGCCTCGACTGTCGAACTGATGGGTTCTTCGTAGTCTTCGCTGCTTTTAGCTAAGAACTCTTTGATCTCAGCTTGGCGTGGGCTCGGGTCTGTCAGCAGGGATATAAACTCACCCGAAAGTGGATTTCCTGACAGTACAACTCCGCGGCCTTTTTTGTCGTCTCGCCAGAGAAGCGGAAGGTCCAAGGCTGAAAAAGATGTAGGAACCCGCTGGATCTTATTGGAGCACAAATTGACTTTTTCCAGGTGTTGCAAACCAACCAGCGGATATGCATTGGATATTTTGTTAAACGAGAGGTCAGCAACTCTCAACTCGCGCAAGTACGCTAGCGCAGAAATATCGACGATATCATTTTCGCTCGCATCTAAATATTGCAAGTGTTCAAAATCAAGAAGCTCATCGACTGAGCCTATTCCGCGCCTGCAAATGTTCAAACCAATGATTCGATTTGGTCGATCTGGATCAGTTAGAAAAGCGTTTGTGGTATGAAATATTCTGTCACTTGATCCAACATGGACGAAGTTCTGTAGAATAAATTCACTGTCAAGCATTTGCGGCACTCTTAGAGATTGAAATTTAGGGTTTCGGCTGCTTCGTGATCAAATGCTCTGTTTGCAGGTACCCCTCCGCCAAGCTTTGCTTGTAAGTTTTAGAGGCTTTTAGTTCGCCTGCCTTTGCAGACTGTGCTTTAATTGGATGCAAAGTTGCAAAACACTGTTTTAATGCTTCGGCGGCAATTGCAAGCAGATTTGCCGCGTCAACAACAGAAACATAGGTAAGCAACTCCCAAACGTTCAGATCTGTGTCTCCGTGGTCAATAGTGCTTCGCGCCGCTGCGGCGTGACCTTGCACGAGTAGGCAGCACTGCATTGCGTATTCTGGAAGAACGGGATTTTCTTTACAGGGCATTGCAGACGAGCCAACCTGCACAGGAGCAAGTTCGATCTCCGCAATCCCGGCATCTGGCCCAGAACTGAGGATACGCAAATCTTGACATTGCTTGAAAACTAGTCGCGATACTCGATCTAGTGCGTCTGAGACAGCAACTAGCGGACTGGGGTCTTGGGCGGCTTCAGAAAAACTCTTGCACAAACGCATCTCGCCAAAATCAAAATCAGCTTGCAAAAAGTTAAGAACACTCTGTCCAAATTCACGATCCACGTATTCGGTAGCTCCCGCTACTCCGCCGCCGATAGGTAAATCTCGAAGGGCTTCTGAAGACAACTTCAAATTCGAGGTTGCGGACTGAATAGCAGCGGACATTCCGCCAAATAGCGTTGCGAAGTCACCTGTAATGGCATCTCGCCAGCAAGTTCTTATTACTCTGGGCATATCCGCAAATGCTTTCAGTGTGGTAGATATTGCAAAGGAAAGGTCGCTCAAGCGATCGCTGCAATCCTTAATGCTCACTCTTGCAGCAATTCTCGTCGCTGTGGGAATTACATCATTTGTGGATTGTCGACAATTAACGGTGTTAAATGGGCAGACAGGCGAGTATCTACCCCGCGCACCGCCAAGTTCTTCATTCGCGATATTTGCGACTACCTCATTAGCATTCATATTTAGTGAGGTGCCTCCGCCTCCCTGGATTATTGGGATCGGAAAAAGTGTTGGAAGATCCGAGTTGAGTGCTCGTTTTGTTGCAATGACGATCGCGTTCGCCATCTTTTTTTCAATGCGAAGATCTTTGGCATTTGCCTTCGCGGAGGCTGCCTTGATTGCCAGCAATGCCCCAACAAGACTGGGGTATTCGCCGGCACGCTTGACGGTTTCATTCGCGCAGAAATTTATTAAAGCACGTCGAGTGTGTATTCCGTAAAGAGCGTCTGCGGGCAGGCTTAGTTCTCCGAGATAGTCAGACTCGAATCGCTGGTTTGGCATCTTATCACTCAGAGGCATCGCGTAAGAACAGCATCAGTAGGGCCTTCTCTACCTTGATTGTATGAATATCTGCAGCAAACAGTGACACGCGAGGCGGAGCGCCCGGTGCAACGGAACTTGCAACATCCGTCAGATCGAACGAGGCAAACGCAGGTGATTGCATGATGTTCTTCATGAATGTGCCTGCATAACTTGATGAGTTTTGTTTGGGACTCCGTCCCGCCTCGAGGTTTACATGCAACTCAATCTGGGAACCAACCTCAGAAGCGTCGTCGGCATTGGTGGAAATCCCAAACAAGGTGAGTGTGACATGCGATATCTTTCTTGTATCCCAATGCCGTGGCTGATTGGGTGCCGAAAGTAGGTCTAATCGATCTTGCGCCGCATCTGTTGTTTTTTCGAGTCGAATTCTCAGCACGCTCTGGCTTTGCTCTCCAGCAAGATTCTGCTCAATCATTCGTTTGGCTTCCTCTCGCTTAACATTCTTGTCAGAGAGGACAACCAGAAGTTTGCAAAGCGCTGCTTCAGCCGTGATGTCGGCACCTGACAGAACACCACGGGAAAGGAGCCCGGCACCGGTCTCGTATTGACCTAATCGCACCTCGCCTTCTTCGCATTGTGACACGTCAAGGATCGCGATTTTGTCTTCTAATTCACCAATTGGATCCAGAAAGTCCGGATCTGTAGGTGCATTTCCCGTTCCGTATGCTTCGAGGACAGCACCGTCTAATCCCTGAAGGTGAAGTATGTTCTTCAACAGATCACCACTTATCCCCGGAAAAAGTCGGATTGGAACGACCGTCGCATCTAGTTTGGTCTGAGGTAAGAAGGCGCGCGTTGGTGTTTTTACAACAGCATTTTTATTTATCCAAATCGAGTCCTCTGACCAATCGGAATCCCGGATTTCAGCGAGAGGCGGGTAATTCGGAGACGAGAATCCTCCAAGTCCCGATGCATTGGACTTGATCGTCCGATTACCTCGGTATAGACGTTTGTCGAAAAATATGCACACCTCGGGGATATCTTTTGTAGCCAAACATATTGAGGCAAGTAAGTTTCGCGTACCGTCCTCAACAACACGACCTATCACTGGAACCTGAGCGCCTGTGAGAATCACCGGCTTCGGGAGCCCTTTTAGCATGAACGAGAGTGCAGAAGCCGTATAGACCATGGTGTCGGTACCATGTACGACAACGAACCCGTCATACTCTTCGATGTTCTCAGCAATTAGATCTACTAAGGCTGTCCAGCATTCAAGGCGGATATTTGTCGAGTCGATCGGGTCTACGAATGCGTGAGCATCTATTTTGATGCCTCTTTCACGAAGTTGGTCGAGTTTCGGAATAGCCTCTGATAGCCTTTCCCAGCTAGCAATGACCAATGGGCTATGTGGATCACCAGCATCTTTGGGAACTGCCCCTATTGTTCCGCCGGTATAAATCACCAGCACTCGTGCCTTCGCAATACCCCCCGGGGCATCATGGGTCGTGCACTGGTGGAAGTTGGTTTTTGTATTCATGAAATCAATTCCCTCAAGCAACTAGACCACTAGTCCATCTCGTGGACGTGAGGTTTGCCCATGCGGTAGTTCACTAATTCAATAAGACGCTCTTCACGCTCCACACCCTTTGCTATCAAACTTCGGACCTGAGTCAATACCCAATTGAATTTCACGGTAGCGCACGCGTTTGTCATGTTTCCAGTCGGGATTGCTCCAGCTTGAATCGCCTTTCTTCCGGGCTCGTATTTAGTATGCATAGTGGAATTTGCAGGAAACTGGCTTGCGATGACTACTGGTATGTTGTGTTTCGTAGCCTTCTTGATAAAGCCTTCAAATGAATACTCAGGCTTGTCTTCTCGATTGGGTACGTTTCCCGCACCGTAGGAAAGGAGGATAAAGCCATCGTAAGAACGCGACTCGAGAAGTGGGTAAAGAGGTTCTGGCTTTAAGCCAGGCGTCAACGAAACTTGCAAGATGTTTGCCGAAAACTCGGGCATGAAATCGATTGCTTGAATGTTCTCCTTCGGCCTTGAGGTGACCGGATGTATTAAGATCTCTTCCGTGATGTCCGCGACGGGATAAAATGCCGGAGATTCAAATGCATCAAATCGTTTCTCATCACGCTTCTGAGTTCTACATCCGCGAAAAACATGGTTTGCGAAGCAGATAACGACCTCCGCGATTGGCTCAAGCGCAATTCGGACCGCACGTATCAAGTTGATCCGTGCGTCGCCGTGTAGCACGGACATATCCGTTTGAGCACCGGTGAAAACTACGGGCTTGTTCAGATTTGGGCCGAGAGCCAGCGAAACGGCAGATGCACTGAAATGCATTGTGTCGGTTCCATGGATTACGACAAAACCGTCGAACTGATCCATTCGCTCGTAGACGCTCGTAGCTATCGTCGTCCAATCTTCAGGAACCATATTGGTGCTGTCTAGGTTGAGAATCGGAACAAACTCTGCGGTACACAAATCCTTGAGTTCCGGGATATTCCTCTCAAAGTCCCCAATGTTTTCTGGGGGCCTCAACTCAATAGAACCATCATCTTGGAGGTGCTGCACCATCCCGATCGTTCCGCCGGTGTAAAGCAAACAGATACGCTTCTTTGTCGACACTTGTCTCTCCTTGCAAATCATTTTTGAATTCGAATAACGTACAGCAATTCATAGAGATCGCCGTCCTTTTCTAAGTACTGTATTCCGTGATGACGACGCATTGAGTGAAGCCGTTCAAGTATCGACGAGTAAAACTTCCTAAACGGTGTAACCTCTAGGTCAACAAAGGACAGATCAAGATCTCGCTCCCTTGCGAACTCCTGAGTAAGGTGAAGCGGAACCAAGCTGGTGTGAACTAGAAGTGCATGTCCCGAACTTGAAAGATTCCTCACGCAGAAATCCAGGAAACGAAAGATCATCGCATTTCCCATCTCTCCGCCGTCAAAGAAGTGGCCAATCAACCCATCACTCGGTAATGAAGCTGGATTGCAAAGCAGCAGATCAAACTCTTCCGTCTCTGGAATTTCATTGACCTGCTGCTTGAATTCAACGGCTGCACCATTCCGAGAAGCATTTTGTGCGGCAAGGCTAACAGCTTCCGCTGAGATATCGATCGCGACAGTCTTTTTCGCTCCAAGAAGGCTAGCAACGATCGCTTGGATACCAGTCCCAGTCCCGAAATCAGCAACTGACTGACCGGCAAGATTGGATGGAATATTACGAGCCAAAAGTTTTGTGTACGGCGTTACGCCGATACCGGCTCCAGAGACGATTTCAATAGGTGACGAAAACTCTTCGTGCTCGACTACGTATATCTCAGTGTCGCCACTGATGCTTTCGGACGTAAAATGAATTCGTGGTAACGCATCAAGTTTCTTGGCGACAGTGGGTGAGGTTTCTTCAGAAGAATTCATTTGTGCGCGGTCACATGAGCAAACTCGCAGATCCCTTGCCTGTGGCGTAAATGTGTCCTGCGTTAACTGAGTATTGTACACCGCCATCCTTCGAAGTGGTACGTGGGACCACACCTGCTTCACGTGCGCCTCTCTTCGGCCACGTTGTCATCATTCAGAACCCTTCTTCCATGTGAAGCTATGCAATTGCATGCCTCTGCGAGCGCGTCTTCGCACCTAAGTAGAGGAGTGGTCTACGGGAGCACCGGCGACCAGGTTGGCCCGGTGCATCGAAGAGAGATCGGGCGTTAACCCGGTTGGGCTTGTGATTCCGAGAGAGTGAGATGTTTTGGCGGTCTCGGCGGGGATTCGAGCGAGATCTTGGGTTTCACGCTTGTCTCAGAGTTGACCGATCGCGGACGCGCGAGAGGTGTCCGGCCAGCGAGAAGTCGCTTGGCACCGCGAAAATCGGGGCCAAAACGAGAAACGCCCGCGGGCCGATTTGGGCCTTGCGGGCGTTAACTGGACGGTACTTCGTTCCGTAGTTTTTCAAAAAGCTCCCCCGGCAGGACTCGAACCTGCGACAAGGCGGTTAACAGCCGCCTGCTCTACCAACTGAGCTACAGGGGATTGATGTGACCGGCCGGGTTGCCTTGGGTGGGCAATTGGCCGGGCCGCCGGGCGTTTTCTCCCGGTGGGTCGCGAAGTTTAGTTTCTCGACTTTTCACTGACAAGATCTCTTCCCCCAGACTCCAAAATTCGTTGCCAGGTTCGGTTTTTGGCCGGTTTTGACGATTGTTCCCCCGGAAACGACCGCCGAAATCGGGACGCGACCCGCCAAATTGCCTGCCTCAATCGATTTGTTGGACTTGTTGATGGGATTCCTGGCGTCGATGTTCGGCCCGATGCGTGTGGGTGGATCAGGTCTCCCCGGAATTGGGGATCGTTTGCGCGGCCTCAGGATTTGCTGTCAGACACCTCCGGCGTCGTTCCGCGGTGCGGTGCTCCCGGAGACGCGGGGGTGCACGCCCCAAACTGAATCACCCTCCCGCTGGGAGGGGCGCGGAGGTGTGTGCGACGCCCCAGTGAAGGCTTGCTCTGGTGCGCCGGCGGGGTCGGATCACACGGAAGTGAACGTTGCGGTCCGCCATTGGACCCTCCCCTCACTGCGCTCGACCCTCCCTGTCAGGGAGGGTGACGCACGATGTGTCGACACCAATGCCTGCCAGGAGGGTGACTCTAAAACTGCACGGCCTCCACGCGGGAGGGTGGCGTGAATTGAGATTCAAGACATCGATTGCGTTCGATTCAGCAGATCTCAGCTCTCATCTTCCTTGATGGAATCGCGACGCTTGATCAGGGTGACTTCGTTGCCTTTTTCGCTGAACGTGACTTCGTCCAAGAATGTCCGGATCAACATGATGCCGCGTCCGCTGGCCTTGAGCAGGTTTTCCGGATCGGTCGGATCGGGCAACGACGAGGGATCGAATCCGGGGCCTTCGTCGCTGATGACAAACTTGACTTCGGACTGCGTGAGTGTGGCGTTGACGGTCACCCGCCGATCGCAATACGGTGGCTGCTGAATGCGTTCTTCGCCGAGATCCCGGTAGGAACCGTCATCCTCTTCACGCAAATCGGAATCCAATTCCAAGTTCCCGTGGTCGATCGCGTTGGTGATGGATTCGCTGAGCGCGGTCGTCAATTGCACCAACGTCGATTCGTCAAAGTAGTTCAGCAGTTTCAGTTGCTCGTGCAGATAGCCGACCAATGCTTGGGTCCCACCGGGTTCATACCCTAAAACGAAACGGGACTGGCTTTCCTCCAAAAACGCGAGGACCTTTTCACGTTCCTGGATCGCGTGCACCACCGACATGACCGTGCGGAGTGCTTCGCTGAGCCCCTTGCTGAGGTTCTCTTTGGGCACATAGCTGGATGCCCCGGCCCGCAGCGCCCGTGCGGCCACCTCTTCGCTGCCGAATCCCGTCATCAGGATCACCGGCAGTTGTGGATACACGTCCCGAAGCCGTTCGACCAGCTCCAGCCCGTCCATCTTGGGCATCTGCAGGTCCGTCAACACAATGTCGGGCTTTTCCGCGTTGACCGATTCAAGGGCTTCACATCCATCGGCGGCATAGCGGACGTCGCATCCGGCCGCTTGGACACAGGCGCCTGCGACTCGCTGGCAGACGGCGGAATCATCGACGATCAGGACGGTGGTCATGGAGAGCAACCTTGGTGGAATCAAATAAATGGTCCCGGCGGGCAATAGGACAAGACTTTGATGATACCCGATCGACGCGCCGTTGACCCGCCATGGGGTTTCGCCGCAGAGAATCGGCGGGGGACCGTCGAGGATTTACACGCGGAACCGATCCATGGTCCGGGTGCCCCGTCCGGCTGCGAGGTCATGCCGTTCGGATGCGTCAGCCTGCTGGCAGGAGGGGCGAGCGAAGTCGATGCCTTTGCGGAGGCCCGGAGAGGCTGGCACGATGCTTGCCGATGGCGTCAGCCCAATGGCGCCATCGACTTTGGCGTCTCGAGGTGCTGGCGGAACGGCGCGAGCGGGCTGTCGTTTTAGCTGGGATCTGCTGAGTCAATGGTGAGCCGCTGGCCGTAAGGCCTCGGGCAGCGTCGGAAATGTCCGGCCGCTTACGCGTCGCGGCTGACAAAAACGACAGCCCGCGAGCCGTCCGGTCAGGCTTCAGAAACACCGTGAAAGACCGGAGGGCTCGCGCCCTAACGCTAACAAAAATACTCCGTTTGGCGTCAATTTAGGGGGCCTTGGAACGGCTCGATCCTCGATCGACTGAGCTGCGTTCACGGCGTCCGGAGCGGATTACTTGGCGTTTCGCCCCGGGGGAATGGTCAGCAGCACCGGGGCCGACGTCGTCTCCGGCAACGGGTCGCTCAACTTTGCCGTGCCGATTTTCTTTTCCCAGTCGACCGCCATCAACAGGTCAAACCCCGGGTTCTGGTTTTTGACCTGACAGGAACAGGGGCCGATGATGAAGCGCGACGCCAAACCGATCGTCAATTCCGAGATCCCCTTGCCGACCAGGGCGTACAACACGCGGCCCCTGCCCAGCACCGGAAACGCCATCGGTTGATCCAGCCCCTCCAGGTCCGGTTCACTGGCCAACAGCATCTTCAGCAAAAACTGCTCCTTGGGGTCATCGCGCTGGAGCGTGAGGATCGAAAAATCCAATCGCAAGTCGATCGCCACCTGCTGCAACAGTTCCTGTTCGTCCTCGATCTCTTCCTGTTCGGGCAGTTCCAATGACTGTTCGTTTTGCTGCACCAATCGAGTCAAGTTGTCCAGTGCGACCTGGTCTTGTTTGGGGTCACCACAGGGCACAAAGATCCAGACCGCAGACTCTCCCGCGACCAGCCGTTTCGCGATTTCCTGTCGGATCGGGGAATCGATCAAGTTGCCGACGGATTCCGCGTTCAGGGGAGCGGCGGCAATCAGACGATCGGGGACCTCTTGGGCCGTCACCGGATACAACGACACCAACACCGGTTTCCCGGATTTGCCATGCTCCGTCCACACCGATTTCAGCACGTCGTCTTGGAGGTCGGCCACTTCGATCAGTCTGACGCCGCAGTTCGCCGCCACCGACGATTGACGATCGGACGCCCGCAAGTGCTCGACGAGCTTCGATTCCGCCTCGCCGAGCGGGCCGTCGTGCAACACGACCAGCTCATAGTTGTCCGCCGGCCAGCGCTCCAGGGCGTAGCGGAACACCGGGACCTGGCAGGCATCGGCGACCGCCGCCAGCGAGATCGAAATCAGTGCCATCGAGGCCAGCGCCATCGAAACCAGTGCGGTGGATTTGATGGGGGAGGATTTTTTGGAGGGGATCATGGCTATTCCTTTCGTGTGACCTCGATTCCCGACACGATCGGCAACCGTGACGGATCGTCGGGAACCAGTTCAACCAACAGTTTGTCGTCGACCGTGATGTTGGAAAACTCGATTGTTTGCGACTTCGCCGGTTGCCCCGGTGTCGCCGCGATGACGATCCCCGACTTCACGATTTCTGATTGTAGCTTGATCGCGAACGCGCCCGTATCGGATTCGTCCAAGTTGGCGAACAGGAACTTGACGTCATACGTCGCCTTGGGATCGTCTTGGCCCAACAGCGGGATTTCAAATTGTTTCAGTCCCCGCGCCCCCGACGCGTAGACCCAGGGTTTGTCCGAATCCCCCAGTTCGACCGATTCAAGATTGCGGCTGTACCACCCCCCGCCGCTGGACAGTTGCGGTTTCAAGTCAAAGACAAACTCCAGCCGCTTTCGGCTGCTGGGTCTGGGGTAACCGAGCCACTCCAGGCCCGCGATTTCTTTGCGGTCTCCCGGCGCACCGAAGTTGATGGCGATTCGTTTGACCGGCGTGGTCGGGCCCACGGCACTGAAAATCCCCCAAGACTTGTTTTCGGTTTTGGGTTCCATCACCACGGTCGAGGCGATCGAAAATTGACAGACACATCCCGCACTGGCTTCGGGGATCATCACCAGCCCGTTGCCCGGGATGGCGTTGACCCAACAACCGAGTCGCTGGCCGGCGAAATGCCGTGTGCCGCTGTCTTCGTACAAGTCGTAGTAGCCGATGAAGCCGGAGCGAAAGAACATCATGTTCGGGGTCGCGGTGATGATGCCGCAATGGTGTCCCGGGCGGCTGAAACGCCATTGGCTGTCGGCGCCGGTCAACGGATGCGGCCGCGTCTTCGGTTCGCCGGTGTGCAAGTTGAACGCCCACGGTTCGGCATAGATCTCGTCGCCGATGACGGCCGGCCGGTTCATGTAATTGGCATTCTTGGACCAAAGCTCGGTTCCGTCGTTCGCGTCGAGGACCAGCAATTTGCGGCGGTCGAATTGTCCAGACAGAAACTGTTTCCAGTAGTGCCCGTTGGCGTTGGCACCACACAGCACGACATGGCCGTCGGCGACCATCAAGGTCAAGCTTCCGCCTCCGGCACTGACGTTGGTGGTGTCGGTGACGTTGACGGGTTTCTCCCACAGCTTTTCACCGCTGCGGCGATCGAGCGCGACGGCCAAACGCACGTCATAGTTCTTCATCTCCGCTTCGGCCTGCTCGGCCGCTTCGCCGGTCAGCTCTTTCAAGTCGCTTTTGTCTTTGAGGTAAAGCTGTTGGCGTTCTTCGGGGGTGATCGAACTGTCAATGAAATAGATCCGTTCCGGTCCGATCGCGATGGTCGTGTGCAGAATGTTGCTGCCGCGATACGTCCACATCCGCTCGCCGGTCTCGGTGTCCACGGCGAACACCGCGTCGGTCTGACTCTTGACGGTCAAGCCGCGTCGGCGCATCCGTTGTTCCAGTTCTTCGCGAATCGTGCTGGTGCCGAACAGCTGTCCGTCGTCATAGGCCAGGTAGGCCCAGGCGCGCTGCACCCCGTCGGGGGACTCGGGGGTTTGGTACGTCGCGTCGACGTTGCCGGTTGCGGCATCGAGTGCGAGGCATTGGTTGTCGATCGCCACGTAAAGCGCGTCATCACTGGCGGCCAGGTTGTGGGTTTCGCGATTGTTGAACACGCCGGTGCGGATGGCGCCGGGGTTTTCATAGTCCCACAAGAACGTGCCGTTGTAGGCGTCGTAGGCCATCAGCCGGTCGGTCCCCTGGATGAACATGCGGCCGTTGGTCGACAGTGGCGCCCCGGCGGCTTCGTGACGATTGATCATCGCGCTCGGGCCGGGGTCGCCGTACCACAACACGCCCAGACCGTCGCGAATACGATGATCATCCGAATACGAAGTGTTGGCGACGTTGCCGTATTGGTGCGACCAATTTCCCGCGCCGGGCAGCTTGCCGCGTCGCAGCAGTTGCCAGTCCGCTCCCGTGACCACTTCGCCTTCTTCCTGTTGATAAAACTGCGTCAGCCAGGCAAGCGTCTTGTCGGCCGCCACGATCTCTGGCAGGTTCGCCGCGCCGGCCGGGCGTCCCAGGATCACGACGCCGCCGCAAGGTTTTAGATGCCGCGCGATTTTCTCGGGATCACCCGGCAATTGGCCGTCCAGCAGCATCGACTCGGACACGATCAGGTTGGCGAAGTAGTTGGAAAAAGGCATGTCGTCGATCGGTGCATTGACCACCGTGATCCGCGTAGCATGGATGCCAGCCCGCTGGAGTGCCTGGCGCGACGCTGCCGCCTTTTCCGCGTCCGGTTCGACCGCATAGATCGTCAGTTCACTCTGCAGGGCCAATTCGTGCGCCAGGCGTCCTTGACCGTTTCCGACGACCAGACAGTATCCGGTCTGCTGACCACTCTGTTCGAGAATCTGCCGTGCCGCCGACTCGTAAAACTCGGTCAGGTCGTCGGCGGGGAACGGTGCGGAGGCGGGGCCGGGCCACGTTGCGGCCTGATTTGTCGTCTCGTCACTTCGATAGGCGTAGATGTTCCCGCTATCGGTGCTCACCGTCAGGAGACTGCCGTCGACGGCCAGTCCCCGCACGTTCCCCTCAACGCTTGCTTGCCACAATTTTTCGCCGCTGGAACGATCCAGCAGGACGACTTCGTTCAGGCCGCCGGCGATGACGACGTTCTCGGTAGCGATCAATACATCATCAAAGTCGCTGGCGTATTCCCAAAGGATGCCGCCTTTCATCGCCTCCTTCATCATCTTCTTGGCGTGGGCGAGTTTCTCCGGAGTCGTCGGCCGCTCGCGAAGTTTTAGAAACCACTTTTGTTTTTCTTGACTCGCCTTGGCGTGTTCGGCCCGGTTGACGCAAAAGATTTTTTCTCCGTCCATCAAATAAGCCAGTTCGTCGGCCAAGACCATCTGTCGCCCGGTGATCCAGGACTCACCGACGTTGCCGGTCTTTTGGTCCATCGCCAAAAAGTGATGGGGACCGCCGGCGTAAACTTGACCGTCACCCAAGAGCGCTTTGGTACCGCCCACGACACCACCGGCATCGGTTCGCCAGGAATGCGTGCGTTGAAAAACGATCTCCCCTGTTGCTTTCGAAATCGCCACCGGCAACGATCGGCCCGAGGGGACGTACAAGTACTTATCGTTGGCCAGCAGGTACCCTTGCGGCGACAGATCGTTTCGGCCGGCGTTTTGCTCGCTGATCGTGTCGTTACGCCAGATGATCGAACCGTCTTTTGCGTTCACGGCACACAGGTAAACCGTTTCATGCGGAAAGACCCCGGCGCCGAAATAGGCCGTGTCGCCATCGATCAACACTCCGGTACGAACCGGCCAGCGCGAGATCATTTCGCCGCGACTGAGCAACCGGTCATCTTTGGGGCCGACTCGCATTTGCCAAACGATTTCACCGTCGGCGGCACGTAGGCAATACACCAATCCATCGTCAGATCCGAAGTAGACGTTGCCATGGGCCAGCGTCGGCGCCAGGCGGATCGGCCCCTCGGTGTAAAAGTCCCAGATCGGCCGTCCCGATTGGGCGTCGACGCAGTGCAAACGGTGATCGACCGTGCTGCCGAAGTAGACTCGCCCGTCTGCCATCACGACTTGCAACGCGTCATCAAAATCGACGCGATGCTTCATCACATGGCCTTCGATCGGCTCCTCACGCGGTCCCGACCACGCTTTGATCGGCTTGGCCGGCGACTTGTAGGTCCAGGCATGCCGCAGCGAAGGATCCAAGGAATTGGATGTGAAACCGGCCCGGTCGTTGCCATTCAAATAGGCCGGCCAGTCGGCCAAGGTGGTCGACGTCAGGAACAGACACGCAAGGATTGAAACGCCGGAGATCGTTCGAACGTTCATGGAAGGGGCCATTGGGTGGGACGGATGGAGGAAACATCCTTTCGGGGAGCAACAGTTTAGCCGAGCCGAGCGTCCACTGCTGCCTTTTCAGCCGCCTGGACGAACACCAAATCCGATTCCGGCCTTCAATTCACCCAAGCACAACGAAAGCGTCACAGGGAAATCACCAAACGATCAAACTGCCTTCATCATGAATCGAGAGCATCCCCGTCTCCCTGGCAGCCCCGGAAAACCCGACCTCGGTTTTCGGATCCGCTCCGGCACGCTAAATTCCTTGCTTCCCTCTCGATCCAGGAGTTTGACGTGGCCCACTTCGACGTGTTTAACGGTGATGCAGACGGTATTTGCGCCTTGCACCAGCTTCGCTTGGCCCAACCGCGAGAGAGCACGCTGGTGACGGGTGTCAAACGCGACATCAACCTGCTCAAACGTGTCGAGGCTCGGTCCGGCGACACCGTCACCGTGCTGGACATTTCCCTCGATAAAAACCGTGATGAACTGGTGCGGCTGCTCGAGCAGGACGTCGCAGTCGTCTATTTCGACCACCACTTTGCCGGCGAGATCCCCGAATCAAAGAACTTGTCGGTGCAAATCGACACCGCCGGAGACGTCTGTACCGGTCTGCTTGTCAATCATCACCTTGAGGGTGCGTTCCTGCCCTGGGCCGTGACCGCGTTGTTCGGCGACAACTTGCACGACGCCGCTCGCAGTGCCGCACAACCACTGGATCTGACCGAGCCGCAACTCGATCAGCTCGAAACGCTCGGCACCCTGCTGAACTACAACGGCTACGGCAGCACCCTGGACGACTTGTATTTCCCGCCGGATCAGCTGTACCGCAAAATCCAGCCGTATGCCGATCCCTTCGAATTCATTGCCGCCGACACCACGTTTCAAACCCTCCGCGACGGTTTCGAAAGTGACATGAATCGGGCGAAGTCGATCGCCCCGGTTTTGGAAACCGAATGCTGCGCGGCGTTCACGTTTCCGAACGAATCGTTTTCGCGGCGTGTCAGCGGCGTGTACAGCAACCAACTGGCGCGTGAGAACCCGAACCGTGCTCACGCCTTGGCCAGCCTGTTGCCATCGGGTGACTACCTGGTCAGCGTCCGCGCCCCGCTGGCAACCAAAACCGGGGCCGACGAACTCTGTCGTCAGTTTCCGACCGGCGGCGGACGCAAAGCAGCCGCGGGAATCAACGCGTTGCCCGGTGAGCAATTGCATGAGTTCCTCGCCGCGATGCAAAAGCAATTCAGCTGATGGGTACCAAAGACTCGCCACACATCCTGGCGCTGGGGACGATGACGGAGTTTTACATTCCGTCTCACAAGCTGGATGACCCCCGCTTCTATCATGGGACCCAAACGGCACGTTCGGCGATCCATGAGTTTCTGATGCATCACTATCGGGCCTACACCCAATCCCCGACTCCCGTCAAAGGCTATTGGATCGATCCATCGGCCCAGCTCTCGCACGACGTGCTGGAACGATTTGAAGTGTCGTTTAATCATGAAGACGAGTTCGACCGGCTGATCGGATTCCTGGTCGAACTCTGCCAGCGGCTGAGTGAAGAAGCGATCTACGTCACTCGGGGGACTCGCAGTTATTTGGTCACGAAAGATCCAAGTGGACCTGCGACAGACGCATCTTGAAGTGTGGGAGAGGCTTCCAGCCTGTCGAAGCTGAAATGACAGGCTGGAAGCCTCTCCCACTTTTGTTCGTTCGTCGCTACGGCGTTTTCTGCCCGTCCACCTAACGCTGTGAAGCATTTTCCCCCTGTGTTTCTTGAGGTTTTAGCGGCAGGGCGCGAGCCCTCTGGTTTTTCATCTCTGCCCCGACACCGGAGGGCTCGCGCCCTACCGCTGAAAAATGCTTCACAGCGTTGCCGACCACCCCGATCTCCGCGGCCGAAGCCCAGGGTTTTCCGTTGACTTCTGAAAACACACGTACGCGGACATAGCGGCCGCGCACCGGTGCGTCGCAGTCCGCTTTCTGGGCCGTCTTCACTTTGCCAAAGGTCGCCGCGGCAGAGGGCTCACCGAAGGAGTCTGCCGCGTCGCCGACCGTGAAATCCGCCTCGGCAAAGGCTCCATTCCAACCGCCATCTTGTCGGGCCAAGTAGCGGAAGCCGTCGATCTGGTACGTCGCGCCCAGATCGATGACCAACTCGTGGGGCGGCTGCGCAACCCCTTGATCGAAACGGGAGTGCCAGATCGTTTCGGGATTCCCATCGACCGCATTGGCCGCATGCTTTTCGTTGCCGGTGTTCTCGCTGCTGTAACGAACGAGCTTCATGTCGTCGGCCGGTACTAGATTCTTGTCGGTCAATCGGTTGAGCTTCGCGCTGCGATTGCTGCCGCTTTTCCGACCGGGGTTTCCTTTCGAACCCCATTTCGCTTGCCGGTCACGTTCGTGCAACTCTTTGGATTCAAACGTCCCGGGTTGAACCGGTTGGTGAGCGGCTTCGGCGTGGGCAATCATTTTGGCCAACACGCCAGGATGTTGCTTGGCGACGTCGGTCGTTTCGCTGACGTCGCTGTTGAGGTCATACAAGGCCCAAGGTCCGTCGCGTTTGGGGCGGATCGCTTTCCATTGCCCCATGCGGACCGCCGTTTGTGGACCGTATTCCCAGTACAAGAACTCGTGTTGCGGTTGCTGGTGTCCGGTCGCTTCGGCGCCGATCAATTCGGTCAGGATCGACATGCCATCCAGATCCTCGGGAGCTTCGGCGCCGGTCAGTTCGGCGAGCGTCGGGAACACGTCCACTTGGCTGAAGACCAAATCGCTGACTCGACCGGCCTTGATCTTGCCCGGCCAACGCACCAGATACGGAATCCTCAGCCCGCCCTCGTAAAGATTCCCCTTGCCGCCGCGGAATTCGACGCCGGTCTTGGGGTCTTTGTTCGGACCGAAGTAACCGCGCGGATGTTCGTTGCTGCGAAACCGATCTTGGCCGCCGTTGTCGCCGGTAAAGAAAACGATCGTGTTGTCTTCGAGGTTCAGTTCCTGCAGCAAGTCCAGGACCGAACGCAGATCGTTGTCGATCATCGTGACCATTGCCGCATAGTTCTTCGCGTCTTGTGAAACGTTCGGATCGTTGAACCAGTCGTCGTCTTTGTAGGCGGCCACGGCGGGATCATCCGCCGGGATGTCGTACATCCCGTGCGGCGGGGTGACGGGGAAATAACAGAAGAACGGTCGATCCTTGTTCTCGCGGATGAAGGCTTTGCCCTGCTTCATGATCTCGTAGTGCGAGTACGTTTCACCGGCGCGACCGCCATCGTTGCCCGGCAACGGAACCTCGCGGCTATTTCGCACCAGGTAAGGCGGATAAAACGAGTGCGCATGAACTTGGTCGTAATATCCGAAGAAGTCGTCGAAGCCGTGTTGTTCCGGAACGCCGGTTGATCCACGTCCGCCGGCGCCCCATTTGCCGAACCCGCCGGTCGCGTAGCCACGTTGCTTTAGCATGCTGGCGATCGTCGGTTCGCCGGCGCGAAGTGGAGTGCCACCGGGGTTGTCGCGAACCGAGCAATGCCCCATGTGCTTCCCCGTCATCATGCAAGCGCGCAGCGGACCACAAACCGGTGCGGCCGCCAGGGCTTGGGTGAATCGAATCCCCTGCCGCGCCATCTGGTCGATGTTGGGCGTCCGCAGTCGCTCGTTGCCCATGTGCGACAGTTCGTAATACGCCAACTCGTCGGACATGATGTAGACGATGTTTGGCGGTCGATCGGCCGCTCGGGCACAATTGGCCAGGCCGATCAATAAACAGACGAGCGAGAGGCAACAACGTGACGGCATGGTAGGACTCGTGCGAGGAAATGGCGTGTGACGCGGTGACGACGAGCAAAGGGGATCGTCAACGCGGGCTGGAGGGATTCGGCGATCGAAGCAACGCGTCGACATCGTCGAGCGCTACTTTCAAAACTTCCATCGTCTGCTTCGCGCCGGAAAACGCGATCAGCAAGTGATCGTCGTGTTCAATGAGGTGTGGATAATCGACGTGTCGGCCGCCGACCAGTTGAAACAGGTGGGTGAAGACCAGCCCGTCCGAACTGACGGCCAAGGTCAACGGATCGCGTCGCCCTGGGTTGGCGTTGGACACCATCACATAGTAGCCCCGCGAGGTTCGCAGCACAAAGAACTTACTCGTCGCGTCCGGGAAATTTGTCTTCACGATCGGGCTCCAAGTCCGGCCGTTGTCACTGGAAAACGCTCGCAGCAATCGTCCCGAACGTCCGTTGTCGCGAATCAGACCGACAAGGTTCTGGCCGTCGGGAAGCACGTACCAATACGGTTCTTCCGGTCGACCCTTGGCGTCATAGCTGGCCAACGGCCGAATCTTCCAGTCATCGAATCCGGTGTCACCGCCGATCATCACCGAAACTTGCTGGCGATGGTCGCGACGCGTCATCATGAACTCGCCCTGCGGCAATCGCTTTGGCGGGAAATTATTGAGCGTGTCGTCCATCACGGTGCCATGCGGCTGCCATGTTTCGTCGCCCGCGTCCCAGCGAAACGCTTCCAGGCTGAGCCCTTTGCCGGGGTAGGCCGGCGCGTTGAAGTGGCTCGCCAACGCGAGCAGTTCCCCATCGCGCACCCACAGCCCACGCGCGATCCAGCCGAATCCCGGTGTCCGCGGCGGCCCGGACAGATCCGCCGGTTCGCTCCAGTGCAATCCGTCATCGCTGGTGGCGTAAGAAACACGAGTGTCCGGTCGATCGTGCCCCGGCACCACGTTGCGAAGTTGCTGCGGTGTCAGCCCCGGTCTCGGGACGCCCGGACCGTCGCTCCACATCGCCCAGTATTGGCCGTCGAAATGCGCCAGATAGGCGTGCTGATGCACCCAAGTTCCGGCGCGATCTCGGACGTCACTGATGATCGCGTGCTGCGAAGGGACCTTCGGGAGTTGGCTGAAATCGATTTGCGACGGATCGGGACCGGTGGTGTCCAGATCCAGCATGTGCGGGCTGCTCGGGTTCGTCACCGGGTGCGGGAAATCATCGGAGCGTGAAGCGGCGACGGTGGGCTGCGAGGCCAGTTTCTGGTCAAGCTTCTCTGCAAGGCCGGCGACGGTGCTTTGAAACGCGTCATGGTCCACCACATTCACGGTCTCGTGCGGGTCGTTCCGGTGATCGTACAGTTCGCGGGCGAGAACTTGTTTTGTTTTGAAATCTCGCCACTCGGTGTAGCGAAATTGTTCGCTGCGAATCGAATACCCCATCACCTCGGGTTGTTTGCCACGCAGATAGTTGGGGCGCGGTGTTTGGGTGAGAGCCACTTCGTGGACACCCGCCGACGGATCGTCCAGCAGCGGCACCAACGAGACGCCTTCAACGTCGCCAGGTGTTTGCAATTCGCAAAGGTCCGTCAGCGTCGGATAAAGATCCAGCAGTTCCACCAACGCATCCGTGCGCCCGGCAGCTTCGTGTGTGGGGGCGTCGATGATCAGCGGAACACGGGCATCAAGTTCGAACGCCGTTGTCTTTCGCGTCAGACCGTGTTCGCCCAGATGCAGCCCGTGGTCGGACCACAACACAATGATCGTATTGTCCCGCAACTGCAGTGCGTCCAACTCATCCAGCACGCGGCCGATCTGCGCATCCAGATAGCTGATCGCGGCGAGATGCCCGTGATGCATTTCCCGCAGCTCTTCCGACTGTGGCCCGCCGTTGTATCGGGCACTCGTCAGCGCGATGTCGGGAACATCTTTCGGTGGCTGCACGTCGCTGGGGATCGGCACTTCGTTGCGATCGTACAGATCCCAGTATTTTTTGGGAGCGTTGAACGGCGTGTGGGGCTTCCAAAAGCCGACGGCTAGGAAGAACGGATCGTCACTCTGGCTGAGGTTCCGCATGGTTTCGACGGCGGTTTTGGCAACTCGCCCGTCGAAGTAGGCGTCGTCGGGAACGTCGCGACATTCGATGCCATTTTTCCCCGACGCCAGATTCGGCGGCACGGCGCCGTCGACCCTCGGCTTGTCGTTGGAGTGACTGTTGTAGTGCAGTACCGACGGCACGCTCCAGGACCTGGGGTCGCCTTTCCAATCGTCTTGTCGCCAGTTATGAAAAATCTTGCCGACGCATTGCGTGTGATAGCCGTTGGATTTGAACCATTGGGGAAGCGTGACCGCATCGGGCACGTTTTGACGGAAATGTGTCGGCAGGTCCCAGACCCGCAGCGTATCGGGCCGCATGCCCGTCAAGAGCGAAGCCCGAGAGGGATTGCAGACGGTTTGTTGACAGTAGGCCCGCTCGAAAACCATGCCGCCAGACGCAAGCTGATCGATGTTCGGCGATTTCACCGCCGTGTGACCGTAACATCCCAGCTGGACCCTCAAGTCGTCGATTGCGATGAACAACACATTCGGTCGCTCGGCGCCGGCCGACGCTGCCATCAGCGCCAGACAACACGCGGCAAAACGGAGAGGGAGAGAACGGAGCATGATGCGCGACCTTCTTGCGAGCCGGAAACGGAATCGAGGGTCGGCTATCATAAAGGATTGAACCGATGTTGAAGGATGCGGTGGAGAAAACGGAATGGTTTTGCCTACAACGCCGACTCATCGCGAAATCATCACGACCGCCGATATCAAAGACTTCGCCGTTCTTGATCCGGTCAAAGAGGTCGGGGTATCGTTAAATGCGCTGCAGCGCCTACTCGGTGTCCATGTGTTTCCGCTGGACGATCTCAACCAGCGTCACCCAAGCAATTGACTGTCGAGGGCGTTCGTTGCCAAGTTGCTCACCGACGCGGGGTCCACGGCATCCCGAAGGGGGGCGATTCTTTTGCTGCAGCTTTTGGCAACCCATCTAGTTTCTCTCCCTCTGGGAGAGACGGCGTTTGCGCAGCAAGCAAACGCCAGAGAGGGCCAACGCTGCAAAAGTCTTGGCGCCTACCGTTACGATCGAATCCGTCACTTATACGATTGACGTCCCAAGGGATTTCAGCGAGTAGCCGGACGTCAGCGCAGCGCCACCTCCGGGCCACGCTCCCACACGACCTCGGCCCACCGTGACCTCACATCAACCATCGAACCGGACAGTTGCATGCGTTCTTGCGACGGTGCGATTTTCAATACAACGGTGATACCTCTTCAACATCTGTGATCTCACCGTCCAACGTATAGATCATGAAGAACGTCGCGACGTGTTCCTCTGGCGGGCGCTCGTCAAGGCCGTAGCAGAACATTCGCAACACGCCATTGCGAGGACCGTCATAGGTTCGGGTGATGAAATCCCACCCTTCCGATTCAGGTGTGAAAATCTGGTCGACAAGAATTTCGGCATCTGGAATGTCTTCGATTCGCATCCCAATCGGGTCCATCTCATTGAGGCGTTGCAACAGCGAACGTTGCAAGGTGCCGATCATCCGACGTTGGTTTTTCAGTTGGCTTTCAAGAGTCTCGCGAGTCTGCTGATGTTCGCGCTCATGAAGGACGCTCCACGCCAGTCCTAGCAATGAAAGGCAGGCCAACGCGGCAACGACAAAGTCTCGTCTGGTCATACTGATGTTTGTAACGAACGGGCACCGATCACCGTGGCAGGGCGAACGGCATTGTGTTTTCGATGGACGTCGACTCCGTGTCTGTGTGTGCGGGCGGATGGTTCCCAGCTCGTGCCCCCGTTTCAGACGGATAGGACGTGGTACGCGTAAATGGCGGTCGGAACATAGGCTATACCTAAATACAAAGTCTTGCGAGAGAAGATTAATGCAACGGCCGCGAGAAGAACCGCGGCAATCAACATTGCGCCGATTGCATAGAGGACTAGCATCAACGAGATGCCCGTGATGACATTAACTTCGCGGTTTGCGCCACCAAGTAAGCTTCCCAACGCATAGAGGGCACCAAAGGAGCCAGCCCCCAGTAGGTACGCGGTCCAAGAGAGCTGAATAAGCACGAAGGCAATGATGCGTCTCCAACCCCAATACGCGGCGGTCGGTTTTTCGGTACCCGACGTGCTGACGTTTTCACTCATGTGTTTTCAGTCGGGTAACGAATTGCGAACTATCCGCGTTCAGAAGGGACGGGGATAGATCGGGCGTTAAAACTGTGTCGACCTCAGGTGGGCCGGTCGGAAGAGCTGATTAGAACGGGTCCTGCCAGACGGTGCCAGTTTCTCAGCCCAGGCGAGTTCGAGCTGGGTGGCGGCAGGGCGGTCCGGATCGGACTCCGCCTCCTTTGCACTTTCTTGCTCACTTTTCGCGCGACCCGTCGTAACCGAGTGCGAAAAGTCTTCACCCATCGCGGCGTCCACGGTATCCCGGGGACCGTCGGAAGAATAAGTGGGATAGGCTTCCAGCCTGTCATGGCGAAAACGACAGGCTGGAAGCCTATCCCACTTTTAAAGATCCGACACATATATTCCGCTCGTTGCTAAGCGAGAACGTCAGGTACCGACCGAAAAGCCGGGGGCGATCGCTGGGGGGAGATTGTTTTCTCGGCCAGCCAATGCAGGAAGAAGGTAGGAACATTTCGGGTAGGAAAACGGGTGCTTGAAGAACGAACAACCTGAGCGACGACCTTGCTTCCTTTTCCTACCCAAAATTTTCCTACCTCCATCTCTTACCGATGCATCACCCGCGGATCATCATCAGTGCACCTGCCTCTCGTCGCGTTGAGGAAGTTGACGAAACTGCCAACGCAATCTCTCGCAAGCACAGCCCACCGCGCCGCCAGTCACTTCGGTTCACGATATGGTTGTGTTGCGTTTATTGGCGCGGCCGACGATTCGGCATCACCGTCATGGTGAGTGTCACGTGCTGTTCTCCGCATCATTGCGAGCACCAATTGCAACACAACGACCATGACAAGGGTGACGATTAACGGAGGCAACCAACCCATCACGAGCAATGCAGCGTTCAGCCCGACGCCGTCATACATATCGTCATCGCGCTGGGATGCAAGCTCTCGCAACGCAGGCAAATTGAACTGCATCCGGAACTCAAGCGTCGCGAACCAGGACACGACCACCGCTAGCGGAATTCGGAGCGCCCAATTGCGTTTCATTGCGGGTTTGGGAGGCGTGAGTACAAACGCCGCAGGGATTAGGAACAGAGAAGCGGTCATGCCCCAATCGCCGATGTCTGCGCACAGCTGCGTCGGAAGGAGGCGATCAGGATTTAGCAGCGCAATCAGTGCGTCAAAAGCAATCGCGCCGACGGAACATCCAGCAATGAGGAATGGTATTCGCATATTTTCGCAAAGCAACGGTACGGATCACGTGCGGTACGCCCAACATGGGCGTGATCTTGTGGAGTGCAAGTCCCGGGCCCCTATCCCGATTCTCATTGTTCTCTGACTTCTTTGTGCGTTGCAATTTCTGTGCGAATCATGGCTGCGTGTGGTGATTTTAGTGATTCTAACCGCTGCAAATCCTTCTTTGCGTCGGCAATTCGATTAAGCATCACTAAAACGCTGGCGCGTGCGGAAATCACATCGTCGTATGTCGGGTCGAGATCGATCGCTTTGGAGTAAGTCTTGATCGCTCGGTCCAAGTCGTCCTCAATCTCCCAATACGAGTTAGCGAGGTAGACGTACACATCAGGGTAAAAGGGATTCAAGTCAATTGATCTTTCCAAATGCTTGCGTGCCCGCTGGTATACAACGATCTTCGACTTCGGAACGGCGAAGTTCTCAGGCGCATTGCCAGCCATGGCGGTATGCACGTCTTTGATGAGTTCCACGGCTGTGCGAAACTCGCGAGCAGCAGCAACGACATCCTGCTTCGTAACGGATTGTGGTTCATCAGCAACGGCACTGAACGACAAGCACATCAAGAGTGCGACAAATACGAATTTCATGAACACCTCGTACAGAGAACGGCCCGCGTCACCGGGACCCGTGAGTTGACATTCCGTTTGTGAAGCCGAGCCAGCGGGCCTCCGCGCGCGCAATGGTTATCCGTCTTCGCGCCGTTGCAGTAGAT
Organism: Stieleria neptunia; assembly: GCF_007754155.1. NCBI lineage: Bacteria > Pseudomonadati > Planctomycetota > Planctomycetia > Pirellulales > Pirellulaceae > Stieleria > Stieleria neptunia. Next base: position 652,477 of record NZ_CP037423.1, read on the forward strand.
CGATGTATGCATCAATTTCTTCCTTGGATTGCCACGGGCGATTCCAATAGTCCTTGAAACCGCGAGCAAGACGCTGCAGCACAGTGGGCGAGTATACCACCTTCGCACGCCAATTCGTTATGCATCCAGAATGGACGACCATCGTCTCGTAGCGTTTGGAGCCGCGATGGCGACCAACGACAACAATCTGTTCGTATCCATCGCCCCATTGCGCTGGAAGACAATAGACCTTCGTGCCGCCGGAAAAGTGCTTTGTACCAGGACGGGTATCGACACCGCCCTCGCCGTAAGATCGCTCCTCCACGATGTTGCCGACAAGGCACCATTGAGATTCAAGAGCCGATCCCGTATCGACGTTGTGAGGTTCGTGTTTCACTTGTTTGTTTGCCACATGTGTCACGCCAACGCAACATCAGTCGGATAACGAATTGTGATCGATCCGCGCATGCGGAGGAACGGGGAAAGATCGTGCGCTGATCTTTGTTGACCTCAGGTGGGCCGGTCACAGGTCCTGATTAGAACGGATCCTGCCAGACGGTGCCAGTTTCTCAACCCAGGCGAACTCGCGCTGGGTGACGGGAGGACGGTCCGGTTCGGACTCGGCCTCCTTTGCACTTTCTTGTTCACTTTTCGCACGACCCGTCGTACCACGTGCGAAAAGTCTTCACCCATCGCGGCGTCCACGGTATCCCGGAGGGATTGCAGCGAGTAGCCGGAGGTCAGCGCAGCGCCACCTCCGGACCGCAACCACAATTCCTCCCCTCGACCCCGGAGGGTCGCAGCAATTCCAATGCCCCGCCGACCGGACCCTTCGGCTAAGCAACGAGCGGAAATTTAGTGGGATAGGCTTCCAGCCTGTCGATGCTGAAATGACAGGCTGGAAGCCTATCCCACTTTTAAAGCTCCGACACTTATATTCCGCTCGTTGCTAAGCGAGAACGCCAGGAACCGACCGAAAAGCCGGGGGCGATCGCTGGGGGGAGATTGTTTTCTCGGCCAGCCGACTGCAGAAAGAAGGTAGGAAAATTTCGGGTAGGAAAACGGGTGCTTGAAGAACAAAAAAACTGAGCGACAACCTTGCTTCCTTTTCCTACCCAAAATTTTCCTACCTCCATCTCTTACCGATGCATCACCCGCGGATCATCATCAGTGCACCTGCCTCTCGTCGCGTTGAGGAAGTTGACGAAACTGCCAACGCAATCTCTCGCCAGGACGCGTCCCACGCAGCCGAGTCACGTCGAACAATCTTCCCGTCCGGACACCGTCGGCTTCTGGAATCTTTTGCACGCCCTTCATCAGCGTCTCCGGTTTATCGCGTTGTTCTGCTCGGACCACGAGTCAGTGTTGGATGATTGACTCCCCAGCGGATTTCGGCGATGCGATCTGCGGGGATTGCCATTCGGATGCCAGGGGATTCCGCCGATTGAAGGAGGACGAAGTCGGCTCCGACGTGCAACACAATGGATGGCGAATAGATGGGCTCCCATCGTGTCGAAAAATCCGCGGGTGCAAGTCGGTTGACTTTGTTGGATTCAAGTTTGATAGCCGCCTCGGACACAACCGGGTATTTTTCAGTCAGTTTGGCGAATGATATCTTTCGGGCATCAAGTTCCATTTCAAATCGCTCTTTGGACCAAACGAATACTTCGATGCGTCCATTTGGAACGCTCGGGAAGTTTATCCCAATTTGCATTCCCGGCGTTAAAAAGCCAACGAGTCTATCTGGGTACTCATCCGCAGCGGGAGCGACGCAAGTGAACAAGCAAGAAAAAAAGGCAACGATTGCCAGTCTGTGGAGCATGTCGATGTTTCCCATAGCAGAAGGTCTGGTGGTCACCGCGTCGCCGCGATCGAAGTGAACTCATACGCAAACTCAACCCGCAGATTGCAGTGTACCATGCGATCAGATATCGCGATGCCAATGAACGAAGTCAGGAAGGCGCATGCAATCATAGAAATAGCAAAAGGCTTCGATCGCGACGGCCGTTGGAATCGTCCATGCGACGTCAAATGGATCGACTTGCCCATTGTCTTGCAGGAAGTCGATCTTGACGTCGCCGCTCATCGTGCGTCGCATTGTTTTGCTGCGGGTTTTTCCCAGCGGGATCATTTTATTTGCTTTTTGCAGCTTTTTCCCGCACCCATGTTTCATTGAACACGCCGTCCGGATCAATCTGTTCAAGGCTGTCCTTCGAAATCTTGAGCTTGTGTTTGAATGTTCTTCCGATGAGTGACGATGTCGACTCGCCGGCGAAATCAATCGTTTCGCTCAGAACCGTTCCGTCAAACGAGTAGTGACCACCATGCTGGAAGACGATATTTCCTGAGTCGGGATCTGGTTGAATGACGCACCAGTGCGTGCCTGTAAACAGCTTCAGGCGGGTGCCAATTCCTGATGGGGAGCCTGGCGTTTTGGCGGCCTTGAGTCGCCACGCTCCGATGAGCATTTTTTCGGGTTTGGTGTTCGACTCCTTCGTTCCCTCATCGGCGAGCGCAGTCGAGGGTGCAAGCAGGGCGGACAGGAAGATTGCGGAAGCGAACGAGATGCAAGTCATACGTTTCATTGGGTTCTCCGTTTTCGTAGAGGGGTTACTGAATAGCATAACGGAAAAGATCACGCGAACGGCGCGACAGATCATCCACGTCGATCAAACCCGACTCGCCGGCCTGTCGATTCGCCGACCCGCCGTGTATCTGTTGGTGCGTCGTCATCCTGTCTGATGGATCAGCCAAAACGCGGATAGGCTGATCAAAAGTTCAATCTCAAAGAGAAGTGAAGTCACGTCCAACTTGACAATCGGCGTCCCGGAGGGATTTCAGCGAGTCACCGGAGTTCAGCGCAGCGCCACCTCCGGACCAGCACCACAATTCCTCCCCTCGACCCCGGAGGGCAACGCTGTGAAGCATTTTTTCCATGTGTCTCTTGGGGGTTTAGCGGAAGGGCGCGAGCCCTCCGGTTCTTCATCGTTTGCCAAAATACCGGAGGGTTCGCGCCCTGCCGCTAAAAAATGCTTCACAGCGTTGCGCCGGGCGGGGGCGCAGCGCATCCAACACGTCGCCGAACGGAACCTTCGGCGAAACGGAAACTTCAGGGACAGACCGAAAAGCCGGGGCGATCGCTGGGGAGAGATTGTTTTCTCAGCCAGCCGACTGCAGGAAGAAGGTAGGAAAATTTCGGGTAGGAAAACGGGTGCTTGAAAAACAAAAAACCTGAGCGACGACCTTGCTTCCTTTTCCTACCCAAACTTTTCCTACCTCCATCTCTTACCGATGCATCACCCGCGGATCATCATCGGTGCACCTGCCCCTCGTCGCGTTGAGCAAGTTGGCGAAGCTGTCAAAGCAATCTCTCGCTAGGACGCTTCACCAATCTCTTGCACGCCGTTCATCCGCGTTCCGGTGCAAACTGCGTTTTGATCTCATTGGTGCACTTCAAGAATTCGAAGGCGCTCGGCTCCCAAGGATCGGCGTGAGCGTGTGCAGAGTCGGGTTCGTCTTTCAATCAGGCACAGCTTATAGCTAGTAGAGGGTAAGCGGGAAAAATCTCCACGCCACAATCTTACCTGCGTTTACGGCGATCAATAGATCATCTTTCTGGCTTTCATAACCGTAGGCAAGTCCGATCTCCGTGTACAAGTGGTAAAAGACCAATTCGGATTTTCCGAAGGGGCTGCGGAGCGTATCCATCCATGGCGCCATGTGCTCACCGTTGGAGTAAGTTTTTGCTTTTTCTTGCGTGAAAAGTTCAGCTGTGGAAAAAACGTTTGGGAAGTCTGATACGGAACGACCGAGCATGAAGTCGAATGCATCGTTGTTCAGCGCAAGCCGACCGACGTCGACCTTCTCGCCACCGTTGAAATGGTGATGGTTGGAAGTCAGCACCGCATTTGCAGCGTCGCGCTGTGCGAGTTCACGCTCGGACGGTTCGCTGGGGTAATAAGTCTCAACGACGCCACGCTCGCTGGTCGAAAGCTGGGCTCGGTCGTCAGGCTGCTCGTCACAGCTAACGCAAGTCAGAATCAGCGTCGAAATGATGAACAATCTCAATAGGTATTTTTCCACATAACGGTAAGGTTCACGCGGTCGACGCGAACGAATTGCCACTTCAATAAACTCAATTTGGCGACTCACCTGCATCGATCCATTGGGCCGTTGGATTTCGTGAATGTGAACATGAATTCTATGGCAACCTTCGTGTCCTGCGCCGCGATCGATGCCGCGAGCACAATGGAGCCAAGTAGTGAGGGGAGATCACGCATGTGCTAATAGTTGAAGGTCTGCCCTCACCGTGGGGCGAGAGTCATTCTTGCTATCAGGGGATACGTTAACACCGCTCCGGTGCGCGGCATGGTTCCCTGCGATTGTTCATTGGTTGCGAACGGTGTGAAGCTGCATTTTTCCGAGGCAGAAAGATCGAAGGCGGTTGTATCCAGCGCCATCGAGCGCGAACGAGAGTGGGTGTTTGGCGTTGCCGTTAATAATGGCGACAGCAATGTCAACCGAGTCTCGATAGACGTACAAGTCGCCCAGATAGCCGGTGTCGATCTTCTTTCCATCGGGGTACGTGACACGTGCGTCCACAGTGTCGCCATTCGCGTCGCGGATAGTAAGTGTTGCGGCGACGTGTTTCCAAGCATCGTTCTTTGGGTTGTGCGCATAGATGTCGACGCCACGTTCGGCTTGTAGCCGAACAGTGAAATGCGTCGGCGATTCCGGTTTGGATTCAACGACGCGAATCGCAGCGGGAAACTTGGTGGATGCCTTGGGCTCAGCGGACTGCAGCATGGCAGGAAGCGTCACGATGAGAAGCAGCCAAGTCTGCATTGCGGGTGATGTCATGGATCTTCCTTCGCGAACCGACCATAGGATTGCCCCGAGTGCCGCCAGTGAGTTTTTAAGGTCGGAAACTAGGTGCCGGCAAACGTCATCCGAGAAGTCTTGATCAGCTACGCATGTCGTGAGTTCAGAAACAAAAATACGGATCGCAACCTACGTCTGCTGAGCGCCGCGTCTTGTGTACGACGACGGAGGAATCTGGGATTGCGAATCGTTGTTCAAGTTGGTCTTTGTCGTTCAATAAAGCACTGTCTTTGTCGACGAATGAATTGTGATCGATCCGCGCATGCGGGGGAACGGGGAAAGATCGTGCGCCAGAACTTTGTCACCTCTCAGGTGGGCAGGTCACAGGACCTGATTAGAACGGATCCTGCCAGACGGTGCCAGTTTTTCAGGCCCACGTGAACTCGAGTTGGGCGGCGGGAGGACGGTCCGGTTCGGACGCCGCCTCCTTTGCACTTTCTGGCTCAGTCTCGCTAGGATTGTACTAGCACTATGATCCAGGCACAGATCCCGGCAATCAGCAGAATCCAACCTCCGATCGCGACGAAAATGCCAGGCGTGCTCTCGGTGATAGCGGGTCGTCCCAGTCCCGTCGCTACTCCGGTCAGTCGCCCCATTTGGTCTGGGAACCAGATACACATCAGCGGCAACAGAACAAAGAGCAACGCACGTACAGCGGATTCGCCGGATCCTGTCATCGTGAGCACGAACGTCACAAAACCAGTTGCGGCTACCACTGCAAGCGCTTTCGAAAGGAAAGTGTGGTCAATCAATGTACTCGATCCGCTCCTGCATCGGCAAAGAACCCGCGTACGATACTGAGTGAAAGGTCGCCTCCCTGCAATTGGTCAAGTGTTTCAAGTTCAGGTGACATCACTTCGTCAGCGACGGTGGACGTCGCGAGGCACGGGGAGTGGACTGTCCATTGCCAAAAACGCCACGAGCAACGCGTCGCATTGAATCTCGCACCACTCGGCCACAAGCTTCGCCGCACGGCGTGGCAATCGCCCCTGATCGCCAGGCGACCGATTGTACCGGCCCGCTGGGCCTTGGGTCTTCCGAGGAACCCATCCCCGGTGGCTGACACCACCGGCAGACACTCTACCGTCAAAAATTAATCCACGGCGCGAGTTTGGACGCTCTATCAATCAACTCGCAACCCAGCTAACGCTCAGGCGTGAAACATAGATCGATGTCGCTCGGCTCACCGACGTTGCCCGCTCCATCGACCGTTTTACATTGACGAAGGTATATCATTTGGAACATGGCTCCCCTCTCCCCCAACACTCTGGCTCGCTGGGGCTCGCCAGAGTGTTGGGGGAGAGGGGAGCCAGAATCAGTACGTGACTGTGAAACTGCTGCTCCAGTTCGGGTAGCTTACGATGGTCGCTGCATCATTTTTGACGGTCCAGGCAGACACTCTACCGGTCCTCCGGGCCTGAGTGACATCGCCATCCGAGTCAACATCGAGACGATTCGTTTGAGCTTCTTCTTCCGCCCGATGGTAGGGTAGGAATGGTCGTGCAGTGCTACTCGTCATCGAGCGCTTCGCCGAAGTGTTTCATCACAAATCCGCCGGCGAACTCGGCCAGCGAGGACCAGTTGGATCCCGTCAAACTGGATCCCCAATAGCTCGATGCGGCCACGTCGATGACCGCGAATCCGATCAGCGCGATCCCCGTCCAAGCTATCGTCTTTGCCAGCCACATCGGAATGACCATCAGGAAATCTCTTGGAACACTGTTGAAGGAGGAAGCATCAGGGCCGCGACGGAAACACGCTCTGGCCGTCGAGCCACGTGGACACGACCGTCGTGTCGCGGATTTCGTCGTCGCTGCATGTTAACAGGTCGCGGTCGATCACCACAAAATCCGCTCGCTTGCCGATTTCCAGCGAACCGATTTCTGCTTCGGCCCGCATCAGCCAAGCGTTGTTGATCGTGTAAAAACGAATCATCTGCTCGCGGGTGAGGGCTTGTTCGCGATGGATCGGGGCGTCGTGCCAACGAGCGGATCGGGTCACGGCGACCCACATGCCGAGAAACGGATTGTAAGGGTTCACGCTGCGAAGCGATCCGATCTTCTGCATGTGATCGCTGCCGCCTCCGGCAACCACGCCGGCATCGAATAGACTGCGCAGCGGGATGAAGTGTTTCAGTCGTTCTTGACCGAACTGGGCGACCAACGTGCGGGCATCCAAATACAACCAGGCCGGCTGCAAGTCGACTCCGACGCCCAGTTTCGCCGCGCCCGCGATCGCTTTTTCACTCATGAAACTGCTGTGGGTGATCGATGAACGCGTCGGTGCGATCGGGATGTCTTGATTGACACGTCCGTAGGCGGCCACGAGCGCCTCGACCGCGGCATCGCCCTGGCAATGGGCGGTGAAGGCGAGTCCACGGCTGGCGCACAATCGAACCAATTTCTCCAGCCGATCGTCGTCGATGAACTGCATGCCCCGGTAACGCGGATCGACGATCCCGTAGATCGTGCTAGTCCCCCAGGGACGCGTGAAGTACGCGCTGCCGGTTAACATGCCTCCGTCTTCGAACACCTTCACGCCGATCACACCGAGCCGGGGATCGGGCGACTTGAACAACGGGTCGGAGGCGATCTCGTCGAGCCGTTGTTCGATTTCGGCGAGATCGGCATTGGGGGTCAGGGAACGTGACAACCGCGTCCGCGTCGTCAGGCGACCCGACTCCAACAGCCGGGCATACTGAGCGCGAGCGGAATCATTGCAGTTGCGATCGATGATGCCCGTGATTCCCCAGCGGTTGTAGTCGTCGATCAGATCTGCGAGTCGATCATCGAGTTGGTCTTGCGAAAGCCGCTTGCGGCTCTTGTCTCGGCGCGTTTTCAAGACCGATGACGATTGACGGATCACTCCGGTCGGCTCGCCGGTGGCGGGATCGACCGCGACGTGCTGCGGGTGCTTGGCGGCAAACGCTTTGTCGATCCCGTTTTCCGCCAGCGCCAGCGAGTTGGCGCTGCCGTCGGGGCCGGTGCGGAACCAGACCGGATGATCGGGGGCGACCGAATCGAGTTCGGCGCGTGTCGGGAATCGTTGCTCTCGCAACCGCGTGATGAAGACTTGCTGCAGCACAATCCACTCGCCCTTGGGAACGACGGCGGCCCGTTGACGGAGATAGTTCAACACGTCGTCGATCGTTTCCATCGGCGGGATTTCGTGGTCCGCTTCGTACTGGCTGGCGCCGGTCGGATGGACGTGGGAATCGATCAACCCGGGCAACACCATGCGGCCGTCCAGGTCAACGACTCGCGTTTGTGGATCAATCTGCCGAGCGATCTCCGCGTCGGTTCCTAATTGTAGAATCCGTCCGTCTTGGACCGCCATCGCCTGGACGACACGGAACTCCGGATCGACCGTCACGATCTGGCCGCCACGGAGCACCAGGTCGGCGGCGGGGACCAAGGTGATGGGGACCCACCATGCTAGAACGACGATGGCAAATCGGTGGTGCATCTTGGGGACTCATGGAGTGGCGAGGATTGGTCAAAAGATGGATTGGTCAAAAGATGGGGGCAATGGAAGGGGAAGTGGGCGCGAGTTGATTATATCGTCACGTCGGTGGGGATCAGGTGAGGGATGGCAGAATGATTCGGGGCAGAATGATGGGGTGCGTAGGCTATCGTGTCACTCGTCGATCGCGTCGATCCAGGACTGGGGTTTCGTCTGTTTGTCGAAACCGACGATGGGCAACGACAACTCGGCGAATCGTTGCCGCAGGTCACGCTCCTGTTGTTTCGAAACGATCAGCAACCACTTGGTTGTCTCGGCTGGGCGCGAGTCGGCGGGAGTCGCGACGGCGAACTCCTTCAGTCGGCGACACTTCTCTTCCAAATACTCGGGCGTCCAGAACCCGATCACTTCGACGTAGACCAGGAGATTGCGTGCTGAATGGTGCAACGAAAAGTCGGGTGTCATGACGGATTGACCGCGAACCAGCAACTGAGATTCTCGCTGCCACGTCCAGCCATCGACCGGAGCCTTCTGCCAGGCGGCGTCGACCTCCGCTTCCAAGGATGAATCGAACGCATCCGGAGTGCTGAGTGCGCCGGTTAATCCATCGGCTGGGGAAAGTTCCATCCGAAAACGCTGCTTCCTCGGCCCCAGGATCTCGGCCGTCAGGTGCCAACCTCGGCAGGCGAGTAGCTTGGCCGCCAGCGCCGCGAACCGAACACCGTAGCGGGTCGATTGACGCAACGTGCTCTGCGGCCCGTCGAAGATGAACCGGTAGCGTGGCTGTCCCGCCGAGGAAACTCGATCGATGCGATGCATTAGTCCGGCCAGCTTGGCGTGCCGGACGATCGTTTTGAAGTCGTCGGTGGCATCGATGCGGACGCGTGTCGCGCGATAGAGTGCCGCCTGGGTCTGCGCGACGTTATAGGCCGACAGCAGTTGTGGTGGCGTCCACTGCGATTCGAAGCTCTTCAGACGCTGCAATTCCAACACGTCGCAGAAGAGATCCGCCTCGATCTCGGGCCAGGGGCGCCCGATTGCGTTTGCCAGATCGCTTCGGACCTGCTGCAATTCATGGTCAAAGATTCCCTCGCGATGTTCGACGATCGGGTGTCGATCGGCGGCGAAGTCGAAGACCTGGCGTCTCAAGTGGAGTGCCGCATTGCGATTGGAGGGGAACTCGGATTGATCGTCCAGCAACTTGCAAAACGCGGCGATCCGTCGTGGCGGACAGCCGGACAGTCGACTCAGGCAGGTCTCGATCCGTGAGTGCAGCACTTGACGCGGATCGCCGATCCCGTCGCGATAGATCCGCAGCATCTGTTTTGCGGCCGGAAGGTAGTCGGCGTCGGTGCCGCGGCGCAGTCGGTCGGGCCGGACGATCATCCGTTGAAAGTCGTAGTGAACGATGCTGTGTTCGCTGCGGATCATCGTTTTTGCCGGTAGGCTTCGTTGCGACGACGATCGCGGCTGCGGGTGACTTCGCGTGTGTCTTCGACGACGACTTCGTACAGTCTGGCACGCCGGCCGCCGGAGCCCTTTCGCAACACACGTCCCAACCGCTGGATGGCCTGACGCTGGCTGGACAACCCGCCCAACACGATCGCCGTTTTAACCTCCGGCAAATCGACGCCTTCGTCCAGCACTCGATTCGCCACCAGGACGCGATAACGTCCTTCGGCAAATCCTTCCAGCCATTGCCGACGTTCTTTCTTTCCGCAGTGGGACAGCAGGCAGGGCACCAGGAACCGTGTCGAGATCTTGCGCGCCATCACGTTGGATCCCGTGAACACGATGATCGATTCATCGCAGTGGAGTCGAAACAGGTCTTCCAGCATGCGCAGCTTGGCGTCGGCGTGTTCTTCGATCTGACGTTTTAATCGAAAGGCTCGCATCGCAATGACGGCATCACGGGCGCGGTCGGGCTCCGCTTCGGTGGCCGCGGACAGCGGGTACGTGTCCTCCCACTTAAACTTCGGATCGATCGTCTTTTGTTCGAAAACAAATTTCTGGATCTGCTGAGCATAGTCGCGATAGCGTTCTTGTTCTTCGTCGGTCAGCCGGACGGCGATGCGATGCACGCTGTAATCGGCCAACGACTTGCCCGACGCTTCGGCGATCGACTGCCGGTACAGCGTCGGCCCGACCAAGTCGTGTAACCGTTCGATGCGTTCGATGTCACCGGGAAGTGTGGCGGTCAAACCGAGCCGATAGGCGGCGATCGACATTCGCGCCGCGTCGCTTCGCCAGGGACCGGCCAAGTGGTGGACTTCGTCAAAGATGATCATCTGGAAACGGTCGCCGATGCGTGGCATGTGAATCGCGGCGCTGTCGTAGGTCGTCACGCTGATCGGGCTGACGCGGTGCACGCCGTCACCGATCAGCCCGGCGTCGATGCCCGTCGCTTCCAAGATTTTGGCGTGCCACTGGTACATCAAGTCGCGGACTGGAACGACGATCAAGGTGCTGCACGAATTGCGGATCATCAACTCGATCGCAACGACGGTTTTTCCGGTGCCGGTGGGCATCACGATCAAGCCGCGTCGCCCGCCGGTTTCAAAGGCCTCGACCGCTTGCTGTTGATCGCCGCGGAGCGTTATCTGCCGCAGGTCCTTGATCGACAAACTGCGGAACTCCGCCGCCCCGGCATCGCGTCCGACCTGCCAATCGAAACCGCCGGCCAGCGAGTGATCCAGCTGCCGCCGGATGGCATCGGCATGCATCGCGTCGGTTCGAAAGCAGTCTTCGCGCTCGTCCCAAGCCAACGGAATGTCGGCGAGAGCGTTCTCGATGAATCGTGGCGACAAACCGAACAGCCGCACCGTCCCCTGATGAAAATCGATGGACGGTCTGGGTTTGTCTGTGACTGTCATGGCGCGGTTCTGCGAAACGGATCACCGGCGGTCAAGGCCCACCGCTTGCAGCATGATACTCTCTGTCGCGTTCAACCATTGCCAAAGTCATTTCAGCTCGCCCAAATCAAACCGCCAGACCTGTTTTTCCGCATCGACGATAAATGCGAACCCGCCGTCCACCACGACCGAATAAAACTCCCCTTGCCAACGACGATCTGGCTTCGGCAGAATTCCGATGAATTGCACGGTACCGCTGGCAGGATCGATTTGCATCAGCCGGTGATCCAGTCCGGCGGTCACGATCGAATCGGTGGTCACGCCGCTGGAGTTCGAGAATCCGAGCGAATTGATCAGCGACCAGCGTTTCACGCCAGTCGCCTTGTCGACGCAGATCATTGCCCCGGGGTCCTGCAAGCTTTGATGTGCGCAGGTGACGACCAGACTGTCACCGTTGTCAATCACGTTGTTGGGCCAAACCTGTTCACGGTCGACAAAGACGTCGGCGCAGTCAAACGCCCAAGCTGGTTTGCCCGAGGCAAGTTCAACCGCATTGAGAAGACCATCGCGAGTGCCGAAGTAACATCGTTTTTTGTCGCATTGTAGATTTCCAAAACTGCATCCGCCCAGGGGCAGTGTCCACGTCGGAGTTTGAACTCCAGTCTCGAAACAAATCAGCCTGCCACTGCCCGTGTAATCGTTTGCTTCGTAGTCCGTTGTCACGAGCACCAATATCTTGCTCCCCTGGGTCGCGACCGCCGCATTGATGACACCGCCATCGCGATCGATCGGGTACACGAATGCCTCGCGTCCATTTTTAGGATCGAAACTGACCAGCTGCGTCATCCCGGCGACCAGGACTTTCCCGTCATGGATCAAGGGGTGGCTATTCCCGCAACCTTGGAGTTGCTTTTCCCAAACTAACTTTCCAGACTTTGCCTCCACCGCATGAACCCAAGTTTGTTTGTTCTTAATGCTGGTGAAAAACACCTTGTCGTCGTACAGAACAGGGTTGGAGTCGACCCGTTGCAGATTTTCGACCTTCCATTGCAATTTTCCGGTCCGCTTGTCGAGACAGTAGAAATTGCCGTCGCATGCACCGAAGTACATGGATGTCTCGTCAAAGCAGGGCGTCGAAAAAATCTTGTCTTCTGCTTTGAAGATCACGCCTCCGGCGGCTGCGGCGATCATCTCGGTTGTCGCTGGGACGTTGACCGGCTGCTGCGGTTTCGCGGCAGGGATAAATCCGGCGTCTTTCGGCTCGGGGACTCGCAGCTGGACGCCCTCACGGACCTCACCGTCGGTGACTTCGATGATGACCGATGACCCGTTTTCGGCATCCTCCGCCGCAAGCCAAAACGGTGAAACTTGGATGTAGTGTTTGCCGGGGCGCAATCCACGGAGCTCAAAGGTTCCATCCGCTTGAACCTCGACCGTCGGATCGTAGTAGCGATTTCCCCGCAGATCCGCTGGGTGGGCGCGGACTTCGCGCGGCGGTGCACCTTCCTCGAGCGACGCGACTTTGCCGCGAACGGTCGCGCCGCGGGTGAGCGTGAAATCATAACCGTCCATCTTCTGGCCCGGCTGCGTCGGTAACGGGTCGCGAGCGACCGCGCCCCACTTTCGCCACCGGCTGTATTCGCCGTCAAATGCCATCAAGTTGTAATGGAACTCGTTGCCCGCCGGCATCACAACCTTGTAGGAACCGTCCTCGGCGGTCTTTGCGCTGTAACGCGTGTCGCCGGTCAGCGAGTTACCGCTACCCGTTTTCGCTGGGGCCACCGTCGCGCCGGAACGTGGATTCCCGTCCGGATCGTAGACGTGGCCGCTGAATTCGACACCCTGCTCGACAACAATCTGGACGGGGTTCATGCCCGGCGTGAGATCGAAGGCCAGGTCATCAAAGTTTCGCTGAAACCTGCCCGGCTTGACGTCGCGGCGCTGCCATTCGTGTTTTGCATCGGGTGACCACCACCGTCCCAACGGTCCGTTTCTGTGGAACTTCATCCCGCGGTACTCGATGGGATCTCCGGCACCGACCGAGAATTCAAATTCACCCGGCAGCATGCCGTCAATCACAAGTCGTCCTTGCGCATCCGACGTCCCGCGGAACTGTTTCTGAGCAAAACTCCAGAGCACCAGGCCGGCGAACGGTTCGCCACTGTTGACGTCCTTCACCAGTGCTTCAAAACGGACCCCCGGTTCAAGTTGAATACTTTTTTCGAGTGCCTGGCCGTGACTCAATTGCAAGGTGTTTGTCCTGGCAACGCCGACGGCGTCCGCAACGGTGATTTCGTAATCGTCTGGAAACACGTACAAGCGGTACTTGCCGAATTGGTCAGTTTTCGTTTCCGTTGCGACGTCCGTGATCTGCACGCCATCTCCTTGGATGTTTTTTTGCGTTCCGCGAACGGTCACGTCCGCTGCCGGGGATCCGTCGGCCGCTGTGACGGTGCCTTCGATGTAGGTTGTCGAGTCGAGCGTGACGATCAAGCCGTCGACACCGACAGGTTGTTGGGCGACGTAGTGCGGAGAGTAGCCCGGTTTCATCCAGCGAACTTCGACTTTTGAACGCCCATTGTCACTGTCAGGGCGAAATCGGAACACACCATTCTCGTCGGTTGTGGTTTCGTCGCCGGGGTGCCAACTCCATGCATCAACCGTGACTCCGGCCAGCGGGTTGCCTTCCGCATCGATCACAATCCCAGCCAGCTCAAGCGGATCGATGTTCTGCGGTATCATCTTCTGGACATCGTCATCAAGCGTCGGGGGTGGCGAAACCTGTGTCTGCGGAGCGGCGAGCGATACTGTCAACGTCGTTAGGAAAAACGCACAGACAACCGCCAGCAGCACAAGCAAGCTTGCACCTTCGGCCAGACGCGCGCCATGGCTGGGCTTTGCCGTGGAGCAGCCGATCAGTCGCTCGAGCCGAATTCGCAATTGGGATCGCGAGGAAACCGAGGGTACGGCGGTCAAAACGGCTGGGTGGTTTCGTGTCAGCGCCGCGCGGCCACGGGTGGCGACTTCAATGAGCGTCCCCGCGTAGCGTTTCGGATCGATTCCGCAGTTCACCACCGATGCGTCACAGGACAGCTCTCGATTCAAACGCACTTGGCGTGAGATCCACCACACCAATGGATGGAAGAAGAACAGCGTTTCGACGATGCTCTGCAGGAAGTTCACCAACGCGTCATGCCGCCGCAGATGGGTAAACTCGTGTAGCAAGACATGCTCGATTTGCTCGATCGAAACTCCGTTGGCCAACGCGACCGGCAGCAAAACGGCCGGACGAAGCACGCCAACGACGGTCGGGACCATCGTCTGGTCGCACCACAGGACCAATGGCGTCTTTCGCAAGGTGAATTGTTTCGCAATGCGATCCGCGAGTCGTTGTACGTCCGGGTCTGTGACCCTACTGGCGCCTTGACGCAGTCGACGGCTCTGCCAGTATCCCCGCAACAGCCGGAGGGTAAACAGCGTGACGCCAACCATGTACGCCATCGTCACGTACCTTGCCCATGAATCATTACCACCGATCCAAGAATTGCTTGCCGTTGAAAGAGTCAACGCTGTCTTCGCTTCAGCCTCTCTTGTCGCACTGTCCGGCGGTGCAACGTTGTCGGAGGTGATTGGCCCGACCTCACCTCCACCTGGCATGTTTTCTACTCGCAAACTCTGTGAGTACGAACCGCTGCCCAGGCCGCTGCCCAGACCGCTGCCCAGAGTGATCGCGGGTGCGATCCGGGCCTGACGGGTTGCTTGAGCCGGTTCGGCCAGCCACAGCGCGACAGCGAACATCGGCAGCATGGATGCAAGTGCCAAAGTGCTCCAACCGTATTTTGCTGCCGGCGATTTCAGTCCTGCAAACCGTAGCCCCAGAAAGAAGATCGCTGCGGGAACGCAGGCGAGCCAAAGGAAGTGCATCAATGCGTATCCGAAACGCAGCGGAAGATCATGGTCGAGTAGGGACATTTTTTTCACCGATTGTCTTTGTTCTGGGAACGGTTCACTTCCGCGCGAAGTTCGGCCAGCTCGTGATCACTAAGATCCGCGGTTTCGAGCAAATTGATCATCGCCGTTGCCGCGGAGCCATCGAACAAACGGTCGACCAGATCACGCATCATCCGCTTGGCGGTCGTCGACTTGGTCACCTTGGCTCGATACTCAAACCGGCCGCCGGATTTCTTGCGAACGACGAACTTCTTTTCTTCCATGATTCCCAGAATCGTCATCACCGATTGGTAAGTCAGCGACCGAGTGGGCTCCAGGGCATCGCGGACGGCTTGCCCGGAAAGCGGGCCGGAGTCCCACAGTACCTGTAAGATCTCAAGCTCCAGTTCGGTCGGATGTTTGGAAACGCGCCGCGGCACTGATCACTCCTGCGTCAAGATCGAAAGAATTCGATTGTCGAATGAATTAGATATTGGATTCGGGTGGAAGTCAAGCTTATTTTATAGAGCACCCAGGGATGGCTCACCGGCGGCGTCCTACAGCGGGATCGCCTGTCTTCCGAACGACAGACGCAACACGCGGCTGGGCAGAAGACTGCAACGAAACGGTGGATTTGCGTGCAATTTCAATATTTGGACGGATGTGGCACATCCTTTAGAATGGAGGTGACCATCCAGCATCGCTCTGTCGGATACACATGTCCAAGCCAACCGTACGCGAAACCAGCGCTGAGTATTCAAGTTCGGTGCCGATACTCAACAGTGGTGACGTCCTTGATTCGGATGAATTTTTCAGGCGTTATGCTGCGTCTCCTAGAAATGTGACAGCCGAACGGATCAATGGGAGGGTTTATTTGATGTCGCCCCTGCGTGCGGCCAGCCATGGTGATCCGCATGCCTTGTTTGCGACTTGGCTTGGCACCTATGCGGCGCAACATGAGTCATTGATTCTTTCCGACAATCCGACGGTCCGATTGGATGCGAACAACGACCCACAGCCCGATTTGTGTTTGCGGCGGGAAAACGGCAACACACACCTTGTCAATGGATACATTCACGGTCCGCCCGAATTGATTGTTGAAATTGCAAGTTCCTCCGCCAGCTACGACCTTGGCGAAAAAAAGCAGGTTTATCAGCGAGCCGGCGTCTTGGAGTACCTCGTCTACGTGACGGAAAAACAGAAAGTGCTCTGGTGGCGATTGGAAAATGGTGCGTACGTCGAGTTGGCAGCAGTCGAAGGAACGTTCAAAAGCTGCGAGTTTCGGGGGCTGTGGATCGATGAATCGGCGATCCGGGCGGGCGATGGTAAAACATTGCTGGCAACGCTTGCCGATGGCATGCGGTCGATTTCGTAAACGACGCTTCATGCGATGCTCGGGGGGAGAGCTGGAAGCTGTGTCGGCTGGCCGGGTCGCTCGTATGATCGCGTTCAGCCTGCTGGAATAGGCGATGCACACGAGATTTTTTGCATAATTTGCGTTCCACTGTCCGAAAGGTGATAATAAACCTCGTCGGGCCGAGCCCGGCGATTCCCGCCCCCGCCGCTCTCCCGGCGAACTTTCCCAAGGCGTTTGATTCGGCAGGAATGGCCGAAGCGATGCCGAGGGGCACCCGCCGACCGGACATCCCCGCCCATGACTGCATTACAACGCACGACTCGATGGATTTCGTTCGCCCTGTTGATCGGGCTGTCGGCCGGGAACGCGTTGGCAGAGGAGAATTTTCAAACCAACATCGCGCCGTTTTTGGAGAATCACTGCGTCGTCTGTCACAGCGGCGACGATTTCGAGGGCGAAGTCAGCTTTGACCGCTTCGATGATTCGGCGAACATCCAAGACAACTATGAGTTCTGGGAAAAGGTGTTGCGGCTGGTCGTTGAGCACCAGATGCCGCCGGCTGATCAGACGCAGCCGACCGCTGATGAAATCGCCTTGCTCGGTCAAGCGATCGAATTGGAGTTCAACGCATTCGATTGCACTTCGGTCAAACATCCCGGCCGCGTCACGATTCGTCGCTTGAACAAATCCGAATACAACAACACGATCCGCGATCTGTTGGGTTTGGATTTACACCTGGCCGACAACTTTCCTTCCGATGACGTCGCCCATGGATTCGACAACGTCGGTGACGTGCTGACGATCCCGCCGATTCTGTTTGAAAAATATTTGGACGCCGCCGCGACGATCGCCGAAAAAGCGCTGGCCGACGAACAAGCGAAGAAACGGGTGCTGCCGCGGGAAGCCGCCAACGACGACGAACAGGTCGCGGTCGCGCGCGAGAACATTCGTCAATTTGCCGCGCGGGCCTTTCGACGACCGATCACCGATGACGAATCCGATCGCTTGTTCGCGATCATGCGTGACGCGTTTGAACGCGGGGCGCCGCGTGACGAAATCTTCCAGACCGTGGTCGCCGCGATCCTGATCCATCCGAACTTCTTGTTCCGCGTCGAACGAGACCCAGACCCCGATGACGAAGACGGGATCCGCTCGCTGGACGGTTATGAGCTGGCCACGCGGTTGTCGTACTTTCTGTGGAGCAGCATGCCGGATCAACGGCTGTTCGATTTGGCGGCATCGGGCGAACTGACGAACAAGGACGTGTTGGCGGCGGAGGCGAAACGGATGCTCGCCGATCCCAAGTCGCGTGCCCTGGTCGACAATTTTGCCGGACAGTGGCTGCAACTGCGCGACGTGTCATCGTTGATGCCCGACCCGGTTCGGTTCCCCGATTTTGATGAACCGCTGCGTCAGGCGATGCGTCGCGAGACCGAGACGTTTTTCGAGCAAATGATTCGCCAGGATCGCAGCGTCTTGGAGTTTCTGGAAGCGGATTACACGTTCGTCAATGAACGCCTGGCACGGCACTATGGAATCGATTCGATCCAAGGCGAATCCTTTCAAAAGGTTGCGTTGCCGGCGGGGCGTCGCGGCGTGTTGACCCATTCGAGCATTTTGATGCTGACGTCCAACCCGACGCGGACGTCACCGGTCAAACGCGGCAAGTGGATTTTGGAGAATTTTCTGGCCGAACCGCCGCCGCCACCGCCTGCCGATGTGCCGGACTTGGAAGAGGGCGGCGAAGTCCTGGGATCGCTGCGCGAGCAAATGGAACAGCATCGCGCCAACGAATCCTGCGCGGTCTGCCACCGAAAGATGGACGCATTGGGGTTCGGGATGGAGAACTTTGACGCCGTGGGCGCGTATCGCGAGCGTGACGGCGCCTATGAAATTGACGCCTCCGGCGAGTTGCCCGGCGGAGTCGAGTTTGACGGGGCCGAGGAGCTGATGCAGATCCTGGTGCAGGAAAAAAGTCAGCAATTCTGCAAGTGTCTGGCCGGTAAATTGCTAACTTATGCGTTGGGGCGGGGTTTAACGTCCTACGACCGGTGCACCGTCAATTCCGCCTTGGCGGCCATGGAAAACGATGGTTATCGATTCAGTTCACTCGTCGCAGCGATTGTCACGAGTGATCCCTTTACGATGCGTGAGAGGAAGCGAGATCAATGAGTCTTCACACAAGCCGACTGTCACGACGCACCGTCCTCCGCGGGCTGGGCGTTTCGCTGGCCCTGCCGTGGATGGAATCGACGGCGCCGAAAGTCGTCGCCGGGTCCGCGACCACTCCAAACCGGATGGCGTTCATCTTTGTGCCCAACGGCGTCCATCTGCCCGATTGGACACCGCAGTTGGAAGGTTATGGCTATGACCTGCCGTCCATTCTTTCTCCCCTGGCACCGGTCCAGGATGACGTGCTGGTGATCAGCGGGCTGACCCATGACAAGGGACGCGCCAACGGCGACGGCCCCGGTGACCATGCCCGCAGCGCATCCGTCTTCTTGACCGGAGCACAACCGCGAAAGGAAGGCGATTTGCGTTCGGGGATTTCCGTCGACCAGGTCGCCGCCCAAGCCGCCGGTCACGCGACGCGATTTCCGTCGATCGAACTGGGGATCGAACCGGGGCGCAGCGCTGGGAATTGCGACAGTGGTTACAGCTGTGCCTACTCGTCCAACATCGCCTGGTCGTCCGAATCGACGCCGGTCAGCAAGGAGATCAACCCGCGATTGGTCTTCCAGCGATTGTTCGGTGACGGGACACCGGTGAAGCACGACCAAAATGCACTTCGTCGCGAGGCGTTGCGTCAAAGTATTCTCGATTACGTCGCCGAAGACGCCAAACGGTTGCAGTCCAAACTCGGACGCAACGACCAGCGCAAACTCGATGAATACCTGGACGGCGTTCGCGACGTCGAAAAGCGGATGGAACGCAAGGACGATGGGTTTGATGTTTCCGAAGACGTCGACTACCCGATCCCCGAGGGGACTCCGAAAGACTACGGCGAGCACCTTCGATTGATGTGCGACATGATGGTGCTGGCCTTCCAAACCGATCGGACCCGTATTGCGACCTTCATGTTCGCCGACGCGGGTAGCAATCGAAGCTATCGTCATATCGGTGTCGGCGAAGGGCACCATAACCTGTCGCATCATGGTGGTGATTCAGGCAAACACGACAAGCTGCGAAAAATCAATCAATTCCACGTGGCCCAACTGTCGTACCTGTTGCAGAAACTGAAGTCGACGCCCGACGGCGAGCACGGTTCGCTGCTGGACCACACGTCGGTTTGCTACGGCAGCGCGATCAGCGACGGCGATCGTCACAACAACGAAAACCTTCCCATCCTGTTGGCCGGTGGCAGCCAGATCGATTTGGGGCGGCATGTGCGTGTCGCTCCCGAAACCCCGATGTGCAATTTGTTCCTGTCGATGCTGGACCGCTTCGGAACGCCCGTCGATTTCGTCGGCGACAGCACCGGGCGCATTTCGGAGCTGCAGATTTGAACGTCACCGCGCAACGATGGCTGTCAGTCGTGTTGGTGCTGGCCGTTTGCGTCGCGTCCGCCACAGCTGATTCACCGGCTGATTCACCGGCCGATGGCAAGAAAGCATCGGAGATCGACCAGCTGGCATCGGCGTTGTCGAGTGTCGAAATCGACGAGCGACGGGACGCCGCCTATGCGCTCGCAAAACTCGGTCCCGACGCGCTGCCCGCGATCGATGCGTTGATCAAGGGATTGGATGATCGTGACGATCAGGTTTGGATGCAATCGGCGATGGCGGTCGCGCGGATCGGCCCCCAAGCAGAACCCGCGATCGATGCCCTGGTCCGCAGCCTGGGTGATGATGACGAACAACGACGCTATCGATCCGCTTGGGCGCTGTCACGCATCGGCACCGCTGCGATTGAGTCGCTGGTCGACGCCGCGAAAGATGATTCGACGCGGCGCCGAATCGCGGCGCTCGACGCGATGGGCTGGATGGCCGGTGACGCCGATCGTCTGCTGGAAAGTTTGGATGATGCGGTGCGTGACGAGAATGCCGACGTGCGACGTCAGGCGACTGCGTCGCTGTCTCGGTTGGGACCGGTCGCCGCCGATGCACTCGGAGCGGCGCTGGGCAGTGACGACGAATCGGTTCGCGCCCTCGCGGCCGAGGGATTGGCGAAAGCGAAGCAACGCGCGGCGCCCTACCGGGATCGCTTGGTCGAATTGCTGGACGACCCCGACTCGGCGGTCCGCGCCGCGGCAATCGTCGCGGTCTCGGTCGCGGCGGAACCGGATGACCGGCTGATTCAGTGGATCATCGATGCCGTTGTGGACCCCGATGTCCAAGTCCGCAGCGGCGGCGTGATCGCGCTGCGTAACTTGGGGGATGCATCGGATCGAGCGGTCGACCGATTGATCGAACTTCTGCAACGTGACGACACGCACGATCGAGACGCCGCCGCGTTTGCGATCGGCACGCTGGGCTCCAGGGGGGCGAAAGCGATCGGCCCGCTCGTCGCGGCACTGAAGCGAGACTCCGATGCGAAGGGAGATGCTCAGGCGAATCAACCGTCGCCGATCGACGACGCACTTCGACGGATCGGGGCGGCGTCGGTTCCTGCGCTATTAAACGCCGCTTCGGATGTCGACCAATCACGAGACCGTCTGGCCAAGGCGCTCGCGCAAATCGGGCCGGTCGCGACCGCGCCGCTGATCAACGCGTTGCAGACGGAAACCGGCGAGTCGAAAACGATCGCGGCACAGGCGATCGGAGCCATGCGTTCGGTACCACCGTCGGCGATCGAACCGTTGGCCGCCTGCCTGGATGATGTGGATCCGAGTCTGCGCGAAGTCGCGGCGGCGTCGCTGGGACGCTATCGGCAACTGGATGACGCCGTGGTGTCGCGGCTTCGCACGCTGTGCCGGGATCCCGAAACGGGCGTGCGTGCCGCGGCGGTGTTTGCCGTGGCCAACGTGGACGAGGACCAGTCACGCGTCACGAAATTATTGCTCGACGCGCTTGATGATGACGAACCCGAGGTCCGGCGCAGCGCGATCGGTGGTTTGACCAGAATGGAATCGAAGTCCACCGAAACGATCGACGCATTGATCGTCGGGCTGGACGATTCCGACGCGCGGGTACGTCGTGACGCGGCGATCGCGATCGAAGCGGTCGGCGAATCCGCCAGACGCTGCGCGCCGCGGTTGATGCAATTACTCGGTGATGAAGACGGCTCGGTCCGCGCCGCGGCGGCCGCAGCATTGGCGACGACGGCCGCACCCTCGACGGAATTGATCGCGGCACTGGGTAACGGTCTGTCCGATCACGAGGATCCGGTCGTGCTCGCGTCGCTGCGTTCGGTCACGACGTTGGGGGGCCAAGCCGGTTCGTTGGCCGACGCGGTGATCGCCCTGACCGATCACTCGCGGGCCGATCTGCGCGCGGCCGCGTTGGTGTGTCTGGCAAAGATCGAATCGGACCGGGAGAAGTCGGTGCCGCTGTTGATCGAGGGTCTGGACGACCTCGACTGGGCGGTCCGACGCGATGCAGGGGCGGCGCTGGGTGATTTGGGTGCCGACGCCAAGGCCGCCGTGCCGGCGCTGTTCAAGTTGTTGCCGGTTCCCGAGGACACGAATTTCGCCAAGACCGCCTTGCGCGCGATCAACACCGCCGGTCCCGAAGCCGTGCCCGTCCTGTTGGAAGGCATCGAATCCAACGACCGACGTCAACAGTACTATTCGCTGTACATGCTGGGCAAAGTCCGCCCACGGGCCACCGAAGCGATCCCGATTCTGAAGCAGTTGCTGGAGGAAACCGATAGCCGTGGGATGAAACGGGCGTATGAACGCGCGATCGAAGAGATCAGCGGTCAAGATTGAGTGGGGTAAGCATCTTGCTTGCCATTCTGGTAAAAATATAGGCACAGTGCTTTGCACTGCTGGGAACGCAAGCAGGATGCTTACGCCACGGTGGGACCATCCGATGAGTTTAGACCATCGCCTCACGATCACGGGCTATTCCACCGCGCTGTTTTCGACGTGGTATTTCGTCGATGAGCTGGGCTGTCTGTTTGACTGCGGCGACGGCGTGTCGGCGGGACTGCTTCAAAAGGCGCGCAAAGTCAGGCACGTCTTCATCTCGCACCCCGACCGCGACCACTTGGCCGGGTTGCTGCAATTCCATCAGCTCAACGCACGACCGGAATTGTCGATCTACTTCCCGCGTCATGCCGGATCGTTCCCCGCGCTGGCCGGATTCATGGGCAAATTTGATCCGCAGGTGTCGGGGACCAAGTGGATCCCGCTTGATCCGGGCGACGAAGTGTCGCTGCGAGGCGACTTGGTGGTGCGTGCGGTCGCCAATCGGCACATGACGCCAGTCGCCGACCAATCCAAGAGTCTCAGTTATTTCGTGGAAGCGATCAGCAGAAAACTAAAGCCCGAGTACGTCGGAAAGTCGGGCAAAGAGATCGTGGCGCTCAAACGAGAGCAGGGTAAGGATGCGATCGTGGAAGAATGCCGCCGCACAAAGCTGGTCTTTTCGGGCGATACCCCAATCGAAACCGATGGGCGGTACGATGACGCGGACGTGTTGATTCACGAAGCGACTTTTTTGTCCAGCGAGGAGATGAACCCCGACGATCCGAGTCAGAATCGACACAGTTCGCTCGACCAGGTGATGCAGATGGTCTCCCAGAGCCGCATCGGAACGCTCGTGCTGGGGCACTTTTCGACACGCTACCACGACGATCAGATCACCGAGGCAATCGCTCGACTGCGAAAAAAGTTTCCGATCCAGATCCCCATCAAGGTCATCTTGCCGGGTAAGATCGGACGCGACATTCTGGCGGATGTCTGAAGCGGCTGTCGCATGACCGCCGGGCCGTTTCAATAGAATGATCTGTCGCCGAAAACTTCATGAAGGAGTTCAGCATGCCTGAAAACGCAGTCCTGCCGGGAATCAAACTGTTTGATCTGACCGATCAAGTGGCCATGGTGACCGGGGGATCAAAAGGATTGGGGTATGCGATGGCGGCGGGACTCGCGTCGGCCGGTGCCGGCATTGCCCTCTGCAGCCGCAACGCCGAAGAGGCCGAACAAGCGGCGACGCAGATCGGCGACCAGTACGGGGTTCGCACGATCGGCGTCGGTGCCGATGTGACCGATCCAAATCAGATTGAATCCTTTGTCGCCAAGGTCGAGCAAGCGTTTGGCGCGGTCGACATCCTGGTCAACAACGCGGGCATCAACATTCGTGGTGCGATCGGCGACTTGACCCACGAGGACTTTCGCAAGGTCCAACAAATCAACGTCGACGGAGTCTGGTCGGTCTGCAAAGCAGTGATTCCCATCATGAAACGACGCGGTCGGGGCCGGATCATCAACTTGGCCAGTACGCTGGGGCTGGTCGGGCTGGCCAACCGCACGCCTTATGCGACCAGCAAGGGCGCGATCGTGCAGATGACGCGGGCGCTCGCGCTTGAGCTTGCCGAAGACGGCATCACGGTCAACGCGATTTGTCCGGGCCCGTTTTTGACGCCGATGAATGAACCGATTGCGGAGACCGAAGAGGCAAAAAAGTTCATCGTCGGGGCGGTGGCGTTGAATCGCTGGGGAAGGCTGGAAGAGATTCAAGGCGCGGCGATCTACCTGGCCAGCCCCGCATCGAGCTACACCACCGGCAGCATGCTGGTCGTCGACGGCGGCTGGACGGCGCGCTGAATGCCACGCCTGATTGCGCCCGGTAAACAGATCCCATCGCGCCGGAGGCTACAACACGTTGCCGGCACCCGGAGTGTAAGTCTCCGCATCGATGCTTTCTGTCTTGATGCTGACTGCTTCTAACAAGCCGTGGACTTCGACTTGGGCGTCGAACTCGACTTTGGGTGAGATGATGGAGACTTGATCGGCGCTGATCGCGATCGCGGCGAAATTAATGGTCAAGACTCCGTCGGAGAAATCGAAGACTTGTTCGAAGGCCGTCACTCGGTCGGAGATCGCTTCGCATTCGCTGATCTGCATCTCGATCGCGTTCCCCTGGTTGGTCAATTGTTGCTCGAGCGTGTTGATTTGGGATTGCTGCTGTGCGACGAGTGCGGCCAAGGCGGCGACTTTTTCTTCCAGTGTCGGGCCTGGGGGAAGCGTGGATTTCACTGTGCTGAACGACTGGGTGGGCGTCAGGAGCGAAGACTTTGGTTCGGCGGAGATCGCGGTCGTCGCGGTGGTGAATGCGATCAGCAGCAACGCAAGGGCTCGATGATGTTTCATGGGATTTGATGGGGTCGAATGACGATGGCGGAGACAGGTCGGTGTCATGCCAAGCGAGGTTGGCCGGCGATTGTTACGGAAAAATCGCCACTTCCTTCTGAACGCCACCACATTTGATTCAGTACGCCCGGTGACCAACGTTCTTGCTAACCGCATCGCGCCGAACAACACCGATCGGTTGCAGAGACGTCTCTGAATCTGTCGGGCGGAACTGTCTTTCCGCAATCGACGTGGTTGGGATTAGCGAGCAATGTCGAAAAATCGGCTAAAATTCGGTATCACCCCAGGCGGAAGCCTCTCCCACTGTGGATTGACAGGCTGGAAGCCTATCCCACTTACTTGCCGATAAGGTTTGGTTCATGACATTGGAATTTCGCGTCTTGCTTGTGCTCGCACCGATCTTGCTTCCTCTCCGGAGCGGCATTTCCCAAGACGCGGCGCCGGCAACCACTCCGCTGCATCGGATCGCTCCCCAGTCACCTGCGGAGCTGCGCGAGCTGTTTCGCTACACCGGGACGCCCCTGCCGATCGTCAGCGCCCATCGCGGTGGCGCCGGGCCGGGCTATCCGGAAAACTGCATTGCGACTTTTGAGCACACACTCACGCAAACCTTTTCGATACTGGAGATCGATCCCCGCATGACCAAAGACGGCCACGTCGTTCTGCATCACGATGCGACACTCGAACGAACGACGACGGGATCCGGAAGACTGGCCGACAAGACGCTCGCCGAACTCAAACAATTGCGGCTCAAGGACAGCGAGGGGAACGTCACAGAGTTTCAGATTCCGACGCTCGATGAAGTTTTGCGTTGGGCGAAGGGCAAGACCGTGTTGGTCTTGGATCAGAAGGACGTGCCGCTGGAAACTCGCGTCGGCAAAATCAGCGAGCATGGGGCGGAAGCCTACGCGATGATGATTGTGGGGAATTTTAAAGACGTCGCCGCCTGCCACCGGATCAACGGCGACATCATGATGGAAGTGATGATCCCGAGTCGCGCCAAAGTCGAGGCGTTCGATGGCATCGGTGTTCCCTGGCAAAACGTGATCGCCTTTCTCGGTCACGTTCCGCCGACGGACGAATCGCTCTACGAGGCGGTCCACAAAAAAGGAGCGTCCACCATGATCGGGACCTCACGAAACCTGGACCGCCAGTTTCACTGGCGCGTCCGAGACGAGGCCGACTCGCTGCGACGTGACTATCAAGCGATCTTGGGCCGGGGCGCTGATGTGATCGAAACCGATTTGCCTCGAGACGTCGGACGCCTGCTGTATGGGCCGCCGTTGACGTCACCACAGGGGCGCCGAGGGTTGCGGATCGAGTAGAGCGGACGGCGATTGCGGCGAGATGGTAGAAAAACAGGGGGCAGAAAAATGACGTTCGGATGGACGACAGGAAAATGGGTGACAAGAAAAGGGAGCACCGGGAGGGCGTCGCGGTGAAGGGGAAGGGGAAAACCGTGGGGGATTGTGATTGCCTGTGCGGCGGCTTAACGTGGCCTGTGCGGGCATTGGCCGAAGCAATCCTTGACGCGGAGGATTGAGCCGACGAGGCTCGGTTGCATCACTTCGTCCCTTGACGCGAACACGCATGGCGTTTCATGAATGGGTCCACTTCGATCAACAAGATGCGTCTGGGCATGGCCGTTCTGGCCGGCACGTGTCTGATTGCGGTCACGGGCTATGTGATCGCCGGTTGGTCGCTGCTCGACGCGGTGTACATGGTGGCGATCACCATTTTTGGTGTCGGTTATGGTGAGGTGCGTCCGGTCGTTGATCCCGGGCTAAAACTGTTTACCCTGGCCGTCGTGGTCGCCGGGTGCAGCAGCGGCATTTACGTCCTCGGTGGGTTCGTGCAAATGATCGCCGAGGGAGAGATCCAACGTGCTTTGGGAGCCAGACGAATGAGCCGTGGTATCGAACAGACCCAGGGGCACGCCATCATTTGCGGATACGGACGCGTCGGTCGCAGCCTGGTTGCCGAATTGCGGGAAGCCGGCGTCGACCTGGTCGTCGTCGACCGTGACACCGAACGGCTGGCCGAAGCGGAGCGGGACGGAATCCTGGTGGTCTCCGGCGATGCGTCCGAGGAAGACATCTTGCGACGAGCCGGCATCGACCGCGCCTCCGTGCTCGCCTCCGTGCTTCCCGGTGACGCGGAAAACGTCTTCGTCACCCTGACGGCACGCGAGTTGAACGAAACGATCCAGATCATCGCGCGTGGCGAATCCGAAGCGACCGAGCGAAAACTGATTCGCAGCGGTGCCAATCGAGTGGTCCTGCCGACGATGATCGGCGCGTCCAAAATCGCTCAGCTGATCGCCTGCCCCACGGTCGAGACACTCGTCAGCGATGCCAAGGCGTTTTCGCGAATGAACCAGGACCTGGAGGCATTCGGGTTGGGGATGATGGAAATCCCGATCGCGGCGCAGTCAGCGCTGGTCGGCTGCACAATCAAAGACATCGAGCTGACCGGCGATGGCGGGAACGTCGTGGTCGCGATCAATCGCTCCGAAGGCGAAGTGATCCGCAATCCGAAAATGGAAGATGTCGTCGGGGCGGGCGACCGATTGATCGTCCTGTCGCACAAAGAAGACCTGCCCGCCGTCACCCGCCGCGCCGCGCAGAAATCCGAGCAGATGTCCTATCGCGGGACCCGCTATTAAACAGTGGGGCAAGCTTCCAGCTTGCCATCCGGCGAGCTGAAAGCTCGCCGCGTTACCGGAATCGGCAAGCTGGAAGCTTACCCCACTTGGCAAGCTGGAAGCTTACCCCACTGTTTCGATTACAATTCGGCTGTTTTCATCCTCCAGGAGACAGTTATGGATCGTCGTCAGTTTGCCGCTCTTTCTGCCGGGCTCGTTGCCGCCGCACATGCAGTCGGCCAGTCCGAATCAAATTCGTTTCCGGTCGCGGTGATCGGGCACACCGGCCGCGGGGATTATGGGCACGGACTCGACACCGTTTGGAAACGCATTCCCGGAGCGTCGATCGTCGCGATTGCCGATGCCAATCCGACGGGGCGACAAAAAGAACTGCAAAAACTCGGACTCGACGCCTCCGCTGGCTACGCCGACTATCGTGAGATGCTCGCCAAGACGTCGCCACGGATCGTTGCCGTCTGCCCGCGTCATGTCGACCAGCATCGCGACATGATCTTGGCGGCGATCGAATCGGGGGCCAAAGGCATCTACGTCGAAAAACCGTTTGTTCGAACCCCGCGCGAAGCCGACCAGGTCTTGGCGGCATGTGCCGAGCATGGCACCAAAGTGGCCGTCGCCCATCGCAATCGATACCACCCGGTGATGAAAGTGGTCGCGGATTTGATCGCAGAAAAACGCATCGGACGCGTGCTTGAAATCCGCGGCAGGGGCAAGGGGGACCGTCGCGGCGGAGGCGAAGATCTGTGGGTGCTCGGATCACACGTGCTGAACATGATCACCGTCCTGGCCGGCAAACCGCAAAGCTGTTCTGCAATGTTGATGCAGGACGGACGCCCGGTGACAAAGCAGGATGTCCGCCAAGGGGGTGAGGGTCTGGGGCCGCTGGCCGGCAACGAACTGCACGCCAGGTTTCTGTTTGACGGAGGCTTGACCGTCTATTTCGATTCGGTGGCCAACGACGGGACCGCGAACCACGGATTCGGTTTGCAAATCATCGGCAGCGAGGGGACGATCGCCATCCAAGCCGACCGCAATCCGCTGGCGTATTTGATCCCCGGCAATCCCTTTCAGCGTCGCGATGCGGGATCACGCTGGCTGCCGATCACCAGTGGCGGCGTTGATGTCGCCGAGCCGAACCCTGAACTGATCCATCGGGTTCAACATCATGACGTCGCCGCGTCGGATCTGGTCCAGGCGATCCGCGAAAACCGTGACCCCTTGTGCAGTGCCGCCGAAGCCACGTTGACCGTGGAAATGATTTGCGGGGTCTTCGAGTCGCATCGCCAAGCTGGCGCAGCGGTCTCGTTCCCCTTGGCCGAGCGGGACCATCCGTTGCTTGCATTGTAAATCACCGTCGACCGGACCTGTCCTGGACGACTTCCTACGGAAACGGTCCCCACTAGAGCAGCACGTTCCCTCTTCGTTATTCTGTATCGATGGCGAACAAGAAAACGAAGCGAAAACCGCCGCCACGACGTCGAAAACGACCGGCAACCCCGGCGGCTACATCGGAGCGGATCGAGAAACGCTCACAGCGAATGAAACCGTTGATCGCGGCCGGCGAACCGATCGAGGACGCCGCCGTTTTTGATGACGCGGCCCTCAAGTCACTGCCCGAGGATCTGGCCGGTGAAGCCGCCGCGGTGTGGGAATCGCTCTCCGCGGTCGAAACGGGGGACGACAAGCGGGCGATCGATCTGCTCAGCAAAATCCCCCGAAAAAGCCCCTACAGTCAGTGGCGGATGTTCATCCGCGGTTTGATCGATTGGTATCGCGGTGATGCCGCCAAAGCTGACGACGCTTTCTCGCGACTGGATCAAGATCGTCGCCCCGCCCGAATCGCCGCGACGCTCGTCGAGGCCAAGCAGCAGCCCGCCGCCGAGACAGTGCGCCCGGGGACGGCGTTCGCCAGGTCGGTCCTGATCGAACGACCTGCGTTGAAAGAGGCACGTGACATCCTGCTCAAGAAAGAGATCATCCCCGCCGAGATTCGAGGCGATGTGCTGATCGGTTTGGAGCGATTGAATGCACTGATCGAGTTTTTCAAAGCACATCGGCAGTTCGAACCGCGGCTCGTCGCTGCCCTCGGCGAAGAAGTGATCTCGCGACTGTTTCAGATGACCTTTGTCGACTTGTATGAGTGGGGGATCAAGGCGATCCCTGGCCCGCCGCACGATCCCAACCATACGCTTCGCAGCCATTTCTACTTTTCGCGATTTAAGAGTTCGAACGCGAAATCCGAGCGGTCTTGGGAACGCTATCTGAACGAGGAGCTGCCGAAGAACCAGCAGTTGTCTCCTGCGATGCGTGGCGCGATTGCCGCCCAATTGCATTTCGGCCGGGCGATGGAGGACATCGCGACGCTGGCCCAATCACCGTTCGCTCAACTTGGCGTCGACCCGTTTGAAGAAAACACTGACCTGGAGGAGCAGATCTTTCGCGGACTCGAAGCTGCGACGAAGAGCTTTTCGAAATTTGAACGGGCACATCAAGAGCGGACGAAGTGGATTCGTCAATTCGCCGAAGACCCAAACCAGCGCAAGGACGACCGGGCGTACTGGGAACAGTGTCTCGCCGAAGCGATGCGAGACTGGTCCGAAGGTGTTCCCGACAGCATCGAACCGAGATTGTGGTTGGTCGACTATTATCTGGAAAACGAAGAACTCGACCTCGCCCAGCCCCACGTCGATTGGCTCGGAAAGTCGCGTCATAGCGATCCCCGCGTTCGAGCCACGCGTTGGAAATGGTGCCTCTTGGAGGCCATGCGATTGTGCCGACGAAAAGCCTGGCTGGGGCAAGCCGCCGAGCAGCTCGATCAAGCCGAGGGCTGTTGGCCGAGTTGGTTGTCCCCAACCTGGTCGGGTTACCTTCGCGCCGCACTGGCCCTGCGGCAAGGCGACGCGGAGCAGTACCAACAGCGGAGGGCCGAGGCGAGGGCGGCGCTAGATGATGGAGCCGATGCCGACCTGGCCGACGCGGTGATGATGCTGGGGGCCGCCCAGCGGATGCGAGTGCCCAGTGCCGATCTCAAGCCGCTTCGCGTTCCCGTTGATGAGGCGGCGAAGAACACCTCGGCGCTCTCCTCCAAGACACTGCTTCTGGCCGGCGCGTTTTTCTACGACCTGCATCGCACCGGGCTGCTCTATCCCGCCTATCGAATGCACGGCGGAAAATTCGCCGACGAGCTGTTCGGCCGAATCGAAACCACCGCGGAGTGCAACAAAGTTCTACAGCTGGAGGCTCCCGGGTGGCCCGCCATCTGCTGGTTGTCGACACGCACCCTGTTTGCGGGGACCTATCAACCGAAGCTCCCCGCCGGTCTGCAAAAAGCTGGAAGCAAATTCAATCCTGATCTGACCGCGGCCCTCGAACTGCAAGCGATCCTCCAGGTCCCCAGACTCAATCGAAAACCGCGGCAGCTTTCTGCCTTGGTGCGGCGGGTCGGGGATGCAGCCGATGCACAGACCGATCCGTTCCAACGACATTGGTTCCATACGTTGGTCCGTGAAGGGGAGATGGTCAGCACCGCGGATAGCGATTTCGAAGACTCCTTCCGCAAGATGTTTGAGCGGGTCATCGATGGCGTCGACCCCGATTGGGAGTCCGACGATGACGATGACTTCTACGAGGACGAGGACGACGAAGACACGTTTGACCCGTATTGCGGTTGCGAACATTGCACCCGTGCTCGAGAACGACTGGGAATCCCGCATCCGATCAACGAGGAGGATGGGGACGAAGGCATTGATCAGCGGACGGGTCCGTCCATGCGACTCGATCCCGCAGCACTCCCCTTCGGCGAGCCCGCCGCAACGGCCAATTTAGATCCCAACGTGGAGCCTCCGCCGCCGAGCACCCCAGCGCCGCGGCCCAAGTTTGAGGTCGATCCCGAACGGCGCCGCAATCGACCGAAAAACCCCATGAAGAAACGGAAATCGCGATGAACGACTCAACCGCCTCCTCCGTCACCGATCCGTTCGCCGTGCTGGGATTAAAAGCCGGATGTGACGAATCCGAAGTCCGCGCGCGATACCTGGAACTGGTCCGTGAGCACCCGCCGGAAAAAGACGCCGAGATGTTCGGTAAGATCCAAGCCGCCTATCAAGCGGCGCGCGATCCCTTGTTCCTGGCCAAACAGCTGATCTGGTTCGATGAACAGGAGCCACGACCTTGGAAGCAGATCCTGGACGAACAAGCCGCGCAGACGCCTCGATTGCCCACCGCCAATCTACTCAGCCTGGGCAATCTGTCGGCCAAGGCGAAGGAGGATCAAGATGGGTGATTCAATCGCCGAACGACAAAACGATTTCGGTTTGATCGATGTGATCGAAGCCTTCACCGCGATGCGGCAAGAGTTTCGCAATCGGTCCAACGAAGACCGTGAACTCGCCCAATCGCTGAATGAATCGACGACGAAGGTCGAAAGTTTTGCCCAACGGGTCACCGGATTGCTCGATTCCATCGAATCGAAAACCACTGCGTCGTCGGAGGATGATGCGGCACGACGATTGGCCGAGTGCTTGGCCGAGGTGGATCATTGTGTGTCCTATGCGATCGCAAGGGTCACCCGACCGAGTTCCGCCCCGAGGGAGCAGGTCGAACAATCGATCAAAGCACTCGAGCGAAACATCCGCGCGCAGTCCGAGACCGTGATCGCGTCACAGGGCTGGCTGGCGCGACGGTTCGCCCGCCCGGCCGCAAATCAAATCTGCGAGATGGTTGACCGGGAACTCCAGCGTGCCAAACATCAACTCGACCAAGCCCTGTCGGGAATTGCATCGCAGGATGCGACGATCAAGGGACTGGCGATGCTGGCCGATCGCGTCCGAAAGCTGATCGAGACCAGCGGGATCACCAAGGTCGAGACCGTGGGAAAACCATTCGACGGCGAGATCATGCACGCGATCGCTTCCGTGGCCGCCGAAACGATCGCCGAATCATCCCCCGCGCGAGACGATTCTCTTGCCGGAACCGTGATCGAACAGATCGCCCCCGCCTACCTCTACAACGGTCGGGTGTTGCGATTCGCGGAAGTCAAAGTTGCGTTGTAACCGCCCCCCTGTTTTTATTTAAATTGGATCCCTTGCAGTGACTCATTCTGACCCCTCGCCCGTGATCGGCATCGACCTCGGCACCACCAACAGTGTTGTCGCGGTCGTCAACGCAGGTCAGCCCAAGGTCCTTGCCGTCGACGGTGCGTCGATCATGCCTTCGGTGGTCGGGATCGATCCGAGTGGCAAATTGATCACGGGCCTGGTCGCACGCAACCAACAAGTCGCATTTCCGGACCGGACGGTGACGTCGGTGAAACGGCAAATGGGCCAAACGGTCCAAATCCCGATGGGCGACCAGGAATTTTCGCCTCCGGAAATCAGTGCGATCATCCTCCGCCGCCTCAAGGACCACGCGGCGATGGCACTCGGGGTTCCGGTCGACCGCGCGGTGATCACCGTGCCCGCGTTTTTTGATGAAAATCAGCGTCAAGCGACTCGTCACGCCGGGGAATTGGCGGGACTCAAGGTGGAGCGGATCATCAATGAACCGACCGCCGCCACGCTGGCCTATCACGTCCACGAAGATCGCGATATCAATGTCGTCGTCTACGATTTCGGTGGCGGGACCTTCGACGTTTCCATCGCCCGAATGGAGTCCGGCGTGATCGAAGTGATCAGCAGTCGTGGGGACACCGCACTCGGCGGCGACGATTTAGATCTTGCCCTGATGAATCACGTTGCCGACGGGTTCCAATCGAAACACGCGGTCGACCTGCGCGAGGACACGTCGGCCCGATGGCGATTGTTGCACGCCTGTGAGTCGGCCAAACGCGACTTGTCGACCGAGGAAACGGTGACGATTTCCGAAGAATTCATTGCCGAAAAGGATGGCCAACCCCTGCACCTGTCGGTCACGGTTTCGCGTGATGAGTACGAAACGCTCATTTCCGGCTTCATCGATCGTACCATCGAGTGCGTGGATCAAGCGTTGCGGGATGCGAAACTGACGTTGGACCAAATCGATGAACTGGTCCTGGTCGGTGGCTCCACCCGGACACCGTTGGTCGAATCCCGCTTGCGCCAGGAATTCGGACTCGCCCCCTGTCGCGCGGTCGACCCGGATCTGGCGGTTGCCCTGGGGGCGGCGATTCAGGGCGCGATGATTGAAGGCCAAGCCGTCGATGCGGTGTTGGTCGACGTCGCCACCCACACCTTGGGCATCGCAGCCCTCGCAGGCAGCGGATTCGGATTGGGTGATCTGAAGTTCGTGCCGATTCTCCACCGTGGGTCTCCGCTGCCGGCCCGTTACGAAGACGCGTTCTTTGCCGTATCCGACGATCAAAAGATTGCCGAAATCAAAGTCTATCAAGGCGAGCACGACGATCTGAAGCACAACAAACGGCTCGGGAAATTCGATTTGCCGCTCAAGGATCCTACGGATCTACGCGGCAAAATCGTCGTCCGATTTGAATTGACCCTCGACGGAACGCTGAAAGTCACCGCCACACAGTCGGCTTCCGGAATCAGCGAAGAATTGTCGATCAACAACGCCCTTTCCGAGTCCCAGGAGGAAGGACGCGCCGACGCGCTCCGGCGAATCGACGACCTGTTCGAAACGGTCGAACCGATTCCGGCGGAAGACGCATCCGAAACCCAACCAGGTTGGCAACCGCGGCATCGAATCGACGCCGCCCAAGACGTTGCGGACCCGAATTCGTCGGCAAAAGAACTGGCCCTGATCGCCAAAGCGATCCGCGTGGCGGGCTCGGCCGGAAAAGAAGATGCCGAAGAACTCCACGATTTGATCACGCAATTGAAGGAAGCCGTCGACGAGGAAAACGACGACTTGATCGATGCGTTGGTCCAAGAGATCGAGGACGTGATCTTTTATGTCGAGCAATGACTTTCGTTGCCCCGCTTGCAGGGCGAAGCAACCCCTGCAACCGGTTTGTCGTCGCTGCGACGCCGATCTGAGCCTGCTCGTTCGCGCCACCGAACACGTCGCTGCGCTGATAGCCCGGCACGAACAGGCGCGTGCTCAAGCCGACCATCACGCCATGGAAACCACCGCGCGACAACTCGCGTTGCTCGCGCCCAAGCGGCTGACGGCGATCTGCCCCGACAAACGCGATCAATGACTCACCGCGTCTTGTAGCTTTCGGCCACATCGACCTTGGCTTCTTCGACGTGGTAAAACCGCTTGCAGTGGGTGCAGTACAGGTACCAGGCGAAATGATAGGCCGCGTTCGCCTTGTGCTTCTTGGGAATCCGTTTCTCCAACGCGTGACCGCAGGCTCGGCAGGGGTCACCCGCTTTCTTCGGCTTGCCGCCAGACATCACGTTGGCGGGCGCGGTGACGTTGGTGGTGGCGGGGCCGGGCGTGGTGGGGTTGGGGGGCGATGAATTGACGGGGGTGGCCGGGGCAGCCTGGCTGGCCGGCTTGGACTTGCGTTTGGCTTGTTTTGATCGAAACCCTTCATCGATGGCCAGGGAGATCGCTTGCCTCGCTTCGCCGGCCAATTGATCGCAGCGGTCGTTGTCTTCGATCCCCGAATGACCCTTGATCCAAATCACTTCGACATCATGCTTGAGATACTGATCGAGAAACCGTTCCCAGAGATCCATCGATCGCGATTTCTTTCCTTTCCATTGCCGGGAGGCGTGGCGAAACAGAAGTCCGGTGTTGACCGTGTCGACGACGTAACGTGAATCGCTGTGAAGCCGCACCCGACACGGCCGCTTCAACGCCTCCAGCCCGACCACCGCCGCCATCAATTCCATCCGTTCCACCGTCGTTTGCTGGAACCCGCAACTGATCTCTTTGTGGTGGTCGCCGAATCGCAAGACGACGCCATACCCGCCCTTGCCGCCTTCTTTTTCCGCGCCGCCGTCGGTGAAGATCGACACACGCCCCACCGGGTCGCTGTCGCAGTTTTCCGACAGATAAATCAATTCTAACTCCGGTGACCGCGCAAAGGAGTACAGCAGTTGGCGACGAATCTCGGTCTCGTCCAAGCCGCGTCCGACGTGAAAGGGCAACCAAGCCAACGAGTGAAACCCACGCCGCAACGTCTCCTCCAAGATCGTCTTTGCCAGCCGCTTGAAGTCCTCGGCACGGAGTTCGCCTTGGGGATGAACACGCGACGGGGCCAAGAAAACAGTCGCAGACCGATCGGGCGTGGGGGGCAAAACAAGCAGTTCGCCCGGTCGCAGGTCGCCGGCATTAAAATGCCGCTCGTACGCATCCGCCACGTCGCTGAATGCCGCCGAACATCGACGCAGCGCAGCGGTCGGCTCACCGCCGACGCAGTCCACGTCGACGATCAATGCGTCCGTCGGCAATTGCGTCAATGCAGTGCTGGAAAATCGAAGCATCGGCGGAAGCGGTCTCGGGCGGCGCTGGGCGTTCTAGAATAGCTATTGTTCGTCGTCGGCGGAGCGATGTCCAGGCCGTTCGAGGTTGGGGGCAGAACGATGGGGGCAGAACGATGGGGGCAGAGTGATGGGGGCAGAGTGATGGGGAGGACAGAGTGATGGGGAGGACAGAGTGATGGGAGGGCCGAACGATCGAGAGCCGTTGTGGGTCTGGCCCGATGCGCGGCAACGCGTTCGATTGGGACTCGCCCTGCTCGGGCTCAGTCTGCTCTTTGTGATCGTCTACGGGGGCGCGGAAATCATCACGTCGCTGCGAACGACGCGTTATCCGGTGCATTTTGCGTTTGAATTGTCGCTTCCGTTTGTCCCCGAATTGAGTCTCGTCTATTCCTCTGTTTATTTGATGTTTGGGTTCATTGCACTGACCTTGCCAACCAAAGACCGGCTGAATCAGTTTGTCGCGCAAATGGTTCTGATGACACTGATCGCCGGGGTGTGTTTTCTGATTTATCCGGCCGAGTTGGCTTTTGAGACACCGGAAGTGGTCGGATGGGCGGCCGTGCCGTTTCGCTGGGCTGACCGAATCAATCTGACCTACAACTGTGCGCCCTCGTTGCACGTGGCGTACGCGACCTTGTGTGCCGCAACGATGTGGCGACGCCGGCGCAGCTGGGGGCTTGCGTTTTGCCTGTGGGCGATCGCCATCGCGGTCTCGGCCTGGCTGACCTACCAGCACCATCTGGTCGATTTGATCACCGGCGGTCTGCTGGGCATCTGGACGGCCCAGCAAACGAGCCTCCACCGCGTCTTCGCGCGACACTAGACTCGTTGCGGTTGGTCGCCCGGCGGCCGGGTTCGGGGTATGCTGTAGCCCCCGACAACCGCGGCAAATGAATCCCCCGTCTGCCTCCCCCATGCATGTTTTATTTGTCCACCAGAACTTCCCCGCCCAGTTCGGGCAAATCGCCAACCACTTGGTGCGCAAACACGGTTGGCAATGCACGTTTGCATCACAGCACGGCGGTGAAATCGAGGGCATCGGACGTGTACTGTACGAACCGCGGAGTGGCGCCCGTGCGGAGACAAATTTCTGCAGCCGAACCTTCGAAAACCAAATCTGGAATTCGACCGCACTGTTCGACGCCCTCAGATCACGTCCCGACGTCCAGCCCGATTTGATCGTCGGACACAGCGGAATGGTTTCAACGCTGTACTTGCGCGAATTGTACGATGCGCCGATCATCAACTATTTTGAGTTTTTTTATCGGACCCACGACAGCGACATCGATTTCCGCGTCGACCTTCCCCCCTGCGACACCGCCACGCTGCTGCGAGCCCGAACCCGCAATGCGATGCTGTTGCTGGATTTGGAAAACTGTGATGCCGGTTACGCCCCCACCGTATTTCAACAGTCTCAATTGCCGGCGGAGTTCCAGCCCAAGATCCGCACGATCTTTGACGGGATCGATACGGAATTCTGGAAGCCGGTTGAACGTCCCAGCCGTCGGGTCGCTGCGATCGACATCCCGTCGGACCATCGGGTGTTGACCTACGTCAGCCGGGGCATGGAATCGATGCGTGGATTCGACATCTTCATGCAAATCGCCGATCGAGTCTGCCGGGAACGCCAGGACGTGACCGTGCTGGTGATCGGTGAAGACCGGATCGCCTACGGTGGGGACGCCCGATTCACCGAAGGGAAGACGTTCAAAGAGTGGTTCCTCAGCAAACATCCAATCGACCTCTCACGCATTCACTTCGTCGGACGTGTCCGCCCCTCCGAGCTTGTCCAAGTGTTTTCCCTGTCGGATGTTCATCTCTACCTGACCGTCCCGTTCACATTGAGCTGGTCGTTGCTCAACGCGATGAGTTGCGGCGCGCTGGCGATCGGCAGCGATACCGCTCCGGTCAGAGAATTGATCGAAGATGGAACGAACGGATTGCTGGTGGATTTTTTCCAGATCGACCGTTGGGTGGAGCTTGTCTTGCAGGTGCTCGATGATCCGGCCGCGTTTGATCCCCTGCGAAAGGCGGCACGGCAGACCGTTTTGGATTCGTACACGCTGCCAAAGTGTCTGGACAAGATGCTGGCACTCTATCGTGAATTGGGAGTGGGCGTCGACGCACATTCGAGTACCGATCCATGATGCTACTGTTGGGCGGCAGCGGGTATGTCGGCAGGATATTTGCGAGGCGGCTGTCAGATCGGGGGCTGGATTTTCAAGCGATTTCACGACGACACTACGACTACACCCGTCGCGATCGACTGATCGAGCTGATCGATCAAACCCGGCCGTCGTTCTTAATCAACGCCGCAGGGTACACGGGCAAGCCCAACGTCGAAGCCTGCGAACACCACCAAGCCGATTGTTTGCTGGGCAACGCCGTCCTTCCGGGCATCGTCCGCGAGGCCTGCGAGCTGCGCAACCTTCCTTGGGGACACGTCTCGTCGGGCTGCATTTACAACGGCACGCGTCCGGATGGATCGGGGTTTCGTGAAACCGACCCGCCAAATTTCTGCTTTCGATCACCGCCCTGCAGTTTTTATTCGGGCAGCAAGGCACTCGGCGAAGAGTGTCTCCAAGACGCGGACAACGTGTTTGTGTGGCGATTACGAATCCCGTTCAGCAATCGCGACGGCCCACGCAACTATCTGTCAAAAATGATGCGTTACGACCGTTTGCTGGAGGTGACCAATTCACTTGCCGACGCCGATGAATTCGTCGATGCCTGTCTCCACTGCTGGCAAAACCGTGTCCCGTTTGGCATTTACAACATTGTCAACTCCGGCGCGGTCTCGACCGGCGAAGTCGTCCAGTTGATTCGGACACACCGCAAGATCAGCCGCCCCTTTCAATTCTTTCGCGATGAAGCCGAGTTCCTGAACGCGACCAGTGGAGTCCCACGCTCCAGTTGCATGCTGGACAACTCGAAACTCATTCGCACGGGGTTTCCGATCCGCGATGTCCGTGAGGCGGTCGCAGAGGCGCTGCAGACTTGGCAACCGGAGCGTTGACCCGATGCTTCTACTTTGGCTCTAACGGTGTTAGCGGAACGGCGCGAGCCGTCCGGTTGCGTTTCAAAAAACACGTGAACGACCGGAGGGCTCGCGCCCGACCGCTAACAAAAACACCCCGCTTGGCTCGCGGCTTCAACACCGCCGAGCTTGAAAGCCGATGACGGTTGCTGGCCACCATTGCTACCCTGCCTGCTTCTGTTGGTTCGTTGCCACGTTGTGCTCAGTAGCCCCATTCCTCCGCAGGCCCAGACCCCCACGGCGTGATCGTGACGCAGTTACGCACCTCCCGGACTCCACCGGTCGACCACGCCGTCCGTTCGACTTCGGCAAGTTCGCTGAGGGAATGCACATCACCGGTGATGGTCACTTTCGAATCTTCAACCTCCACCGCCAAGGTCTTGGAATTCAACAGCGAACTGCGTTTGAACGCCGCTTCGATCGCACTCTTGATCGCACTGATCGTTCGGGGCGAGACCACACCAATCTCATTTTTTATTCCTCGAGCGCCTCGTAGGTGACGAAGCACGCGATCAACGGCGTCTTTTTGGTAGTGGTATTCAACTGCTCCTTCCGCTTTGATCCAGCCGTCCTCGACAGCGATTTGAATGTTCCGGTCCGGCACTTCGGAGTCCCACTGCAGGGCGTGGACGGCTGCAGCGGCGATCTGCTGGTCGTCCAAAACGCTCGCATCCGACGGTCGAACCTCGATTTCATTGGCGACCGCACGTACACCATAGATCCGTTTGGTCACTTCCTCGGCTTTGTGTTTGACCGAATACACCGGGACGTGACCGGCCAGTGTCACCACTCCGTCCTTTGCGGTCACACCGATCTGTGCGGCATCGACACTCGGCTCCCAATCCAATTCGTCCAAAACGTCACGCTGCAGGTGCGCGTCTGTTTTCATTTCGATGGTCCTTTTCATGATCCCCATTTACCTCCTTCGGTCATAGAACATGCCATTAACATTGACGTTACAGTTTTCTCTGGACTGTATTTTTAACTTGACTCTGCCCGGTCGATTCGCTTGATGCATGATTGGGCAAAGCCATCTGGAAAACGTGCAAGTCGTGTGCCAACGGACCGCGACTCGGCCGCTTCAGTGGGGCGAACAAGGGACCAGGCTCGCGACGTTGAAATCGTTTCCTACTGCAAATGCGTCACGTTCTGACGTGCCAGTCGAGACGGCGACGCGGTGACCTGCAGCAGCCGCGCGGGGCCTCGCTCGTCGATCAGCTGAATCCGCGTGCCATCAGGCAATCGTTCTCGGAGCTGCCCGATCAGCACGTGCTTCTCCATGATGATCAACGCATGCTCGTTTTCGGCGATGAACTCACCGAGCGCTGTTGCGTTGTTGCCATCAAAGTGCCGAACGTCGCTGCGCTGAAGATAAAAGGGAACCTCGGAAAACTCATGGGAAAGGGTGGCGATAGGAAGCTCGGCATTCAACGGTATCTTGGCCAGCGACGGAGACGCGGCGGCAAAGATCGTTTGCCGACGACTGTAGGCCGGAACGATCTGATGCATCACCATCACTGCCAACAAGAGGGCCAAGGCCGACGAGGAACCCCACGCGTATTTGACTTGATGTCGATCGGCAATCATCAGCAAACTCCCCACCAGCAGCGACGTCCAGATCAGAATCCAAACGTAATTCGCGATCGAAACGTTCGCTCCGGTCAGGGCGATGAATGCTGAAAACCCGACGCCCGCCAAACAGGTCGTTGCCGTCGCCGTTCGTGCCGACCAAAAACGGGCAAACCACTCTCGCGGATGGGTCGCCGATCGTTTGGTGACATAAACAAGATAGTGACCGACCATCAACGACAAGGCTGGGGCGGCCGGCAACAGATAGGTCGGCAACTTGCACTTGGCAATCGAAAAGAACACGAAACACCATCCGCTCCAAAGCATCATGAATCCCAGCACCGGTGGACGACTTTGCGACACCGACCGTGTCCGCGACGTGAGAAACCCGGCGTAGGGAATCGTCAAGAACGTCCACGGATGGCCAGCCAGCAAGAGCACCGGGATGAAAAACCAGATCGGTCGGGCATGAAATTCCCCAGCGAACCGCGCCACATTGTGGCGGTAAAAGAATTCGACCAAGAAAGACGGGGCCTGCATCGAGACGGCGACCAACCAGGGTGCGGTGATCCCGGCAACGACGCCCAGCAGCATCAGGTAATGCCGAATGGTCGGCGCGACGTACGATTCGGTGAGCCAGCTGAAAACGATCAAGGGCGGAAGCAGCAGCACCAACGCGAGTGGGCCCTTGGTCAGAAACGCCAAGCCACAAAACGTTGCCGCCGCCAACCACCATCCCAAATGCAATGTCCGCTTGCCGACGGCAGGCTTGATCGCTTCATAGACGCTGAACAACGAGAGCGTGGTCAACAGCGTCAACACACCGTCGATCAAGAGATACCGGCTGGTGAAAACAAATCCCACCGACAACATCAACACGCCGGTTGCGAACAATCCGATTCGGCTGCCAAAGTTGCGATTGCCAAACCACATGGTCGCCAGCAACGTCCCGAAAGCCGCCAGCGCCGGCACCAATCGTGCCGACCATTCACTGACGC
Source organism: Stieleria neptunia (assembly GCF_007754155.1). Lineage (NCBI taxonomy): Bacteria > Pseudomonadati > Planctomycetota > Planctomycetia > Pirellulales > Pirellulaceae > Stieleria > Stieleria neptunia. The sequence continues at coordinate 693,830 of NZ_CP037423.1, forward strand.
CGAAAACACGATAGCTGATCGCACACAACCAATACAGCAGCGGTGGTTTGTCATAGTAGGGCTGGAAATTGAGTTGCGGCAGAACCCAATTCCCACTGACAAGCATCTCACGCGGGATTTCGGCGTAACGGGTTTCATCTCGATCGATCAGCGGATAGCCGAGATTCGTAAACAGGAAGAGTGCCGCGACGACTAACAGCAGTCCGTGGACGATTGAAAAAGGACCGGAGACAACGCCTGCGGTCGCCACGGAAGGAAATTGAATCGTGTTCCACCAGTAGCGAACCAGTCCGGCCAGCACCTTCGGAATGTGGGCCGCCGAAACCGTGCTGTTGCCGGCAGCACGCGGTCGATGGGAAACGCCCACTTCAACCACCGAGTGTCCCTGCTTCTTCGCTTCGGTCAACAATTCCGAGTTGACCAGGAATCCGCTCGTGGAAATCGTCAGGTCTTGCACTACTTCCCGGTGAAACAGCTTGAGCGCACAATCCACATCGCGAACTTCGGTGCCGAGCAAACATCGAACGATCCCGTTGTAGACGCGGGAGTAAAAACACCGCAATCGACTATCCTTGCGATCGATCCGATAACCGCACACGATGTCGTACTGCTGGGACAAAAACACCAACCGGTCCAACTCGGTTAAATCGAATTGGCAGTCCGCGTCGGTAAACGCCACCAGATCACAGGTCGCGGCCGCGAATCCGTTTCGCAAGGCGGCGCCGTAACCGAGATTGTCGTCATGCCGGATCAGCCGAATCGCGGGATTCAGACGGGCGGCCTCGCGGACCAACGCAGACGTTTGGTCCGTGCTGCCATCATCGACGACGATGATTTCGTATCGATCAGCCAGATCGCTCAACGCCGACTCCGCCTCCGCGATCGCTTGGCCAATCACCTCGGCTTCATTCCAAGCCGGCAAGACGAGCGAGAGACTTGGCGATCGCTTCGGCGTTGCCCCCTTGATCGATGGCTGGACGGAACGGTGATCTGATGGGGCGAGTGATTGCATCCTTGCGATCCTTATGTACTAAGCGGTTAGTAGTTTAGCTTGTATGGCCGCCAATCCTGTGGCACAAGATCAGTTGCCGACACGAGTCGTATAAAGACGACTGTCGGTGGAATAGAACGTGACCCAAAGTTGGTCACCCCGGATGAGAATCCAACAGAACCCCGGAGCGGCCTTGGCGAAAATGGTCTGGTCGGTCCATGTCGTACTGCGCAGCTTGCTTCCGCTGCCGCTGACGATCTGCAACCATCCTTGCCCCGAATCATTCAATTGCAAATCGTGGTCATGACCTGACAAATACAAATCGACCGCATGCTCACGCAACAATGCCGGAAGTGTTTCGGTGATTGCGGGATAGGCACCATGTTTTCCACCCGAAATCGCCGGATGATGCCCGATGACGATTTTGAACCTTGCATCGCTCTGAGCGAGTTGTTGATCCAGCCAATCCAGCTCCTCCTTGCCCTGGCGGTCGGGGTTCGCAATCAAATAGGTGTCGATCACAAACAGGTCGATCGCGACCTCACCGATCAAGTGGCCAGCGGAATAGTGATTGGCCGGCATCGTCCAGCGCTCGCTTTTGTCCGTATACCGAACCTGAGCATTGACATCGCCACCGTAGTCGTGGTTTCCGAGACAGGCGTAAAACGGAAATGGAAACGAAGGTTCATCAAACAGGTTTTCGAAATCCGTTTGGAATCGCGGGTCGTCGACCGAATCGACGCCGTGCTCGTAAAAGTTGTCGCCCAGCAGCACGACGGCGTCGGCCGCCGCTCCTTTCGAACGACGTCTCATTGCCGCCACGACCTCCTTCCGCTGGGCGGAGTCGTATCCGGTATCCCCGATCACCAGCAGGCTGAACTCCGATTCCGGATCGATCACTTGAGGCGCCTCGCCCGTTTCGACCACTCGCTCGCCGTGCGTGACGATGATCCACTGATTGTGTGCGGCGACGCGGTAGCCGGCGTACAGGATCAGTGCCAGAGCGACGAAGCCGACGGTTCGTTTTGCAAAGTCTTTCAATCGACGTTCCCTGCAGAAATAGCGATTTACGTGATATTTACGGAGTAAAAGGCGACGACGCATTGGGTAATGGTTGTTCGTTTCTCAGTATCGGAATTCAACGGACGCTCCCGTGGCGCCGCTTTCGGCGATCCACCGAGTAAAAGAAGTGAATCGCGGGAATGAAAATTGCGGTGGTCTTCCCAGACTCGCTGGTAGAGTGACCCAAGCGGGCGTCGCGTCTCGTCCACAGGAATCTCTCCAAGAGCGAGCACTTCGGGCGCAACCACGTCTTGGGCGGCCAAGCGTGCCAACGGAATCCCCGTACACATCACAACCACGGCGGCCAACCCAATCTTGATGAGGTTGATCTTTCTTGTTGGTGAAACGTTGGCCATAACCACTATTGTTTTAGTAATTGATTGCAACACGGCATCCAGTTCGCCTTCATAGCGGGACGGCACGATCAGTCCTCGTCTTCGCTCGCGAGTTCATTTAGATCATGCCGGGCGTCGAATCGTTCGTAGTCGCGCACCGAAACGCCAAAGTCGTGCAGGATTTTGGCGGTCCAGGTCGGCCACGGCGACAGGCGTGTCCGTGACGAGGCCAGCACATTGACCGGCAACCACAGTTGCGACACGACCAGCACGACGAGAAACAGGCATCCGATCGCCAGCCGTGTTCGGGTTTGGGTGCGAGATGAATTTCGGATCTGCGTCGATTCGATCCGCGAAATCAAATGTTCGGTGCGACGAATGAGCGCGCTTTTGCGGCGGCCAAACGCGAGCGTGCACGCGGGAGCACCACGATTCTGCTCGGCAATTTTTGCCAGTGTTTTCAAGTAGCTTGCAATCGTATTGCCGACATTCGCGGCGACTTCATCACAATGGAATTCACGAGTCAATTCGGCATTTCGAGCGGCCCACCAGATCGCCGGATGAAACCACAACAGCGCGTTGCAGGTGCCCTGCAGGAAATGCTGTAGCGGATGGTTGGTTCTCAAGTGCTCCAGTTCGTGCAGCAGCACATGCCGCAGCACGTCTTCGTCTTCGCGCAACAGACAACTCGGCAACACGATCGTCGGACGCTGTAACTGCCAGCAAAACGGGCTGTGCGTTTCAAAGGAGACGAGCCAGCGAAGGTTCTCGGGCAATGCGTCTTGTCCATCAAGCGGCAGGGATGCGATCTCTTCGTCCGTCATCACGCGACATCGCTGAGCGAAGAATTGCGACAAGACGATGATGCGACCGAGACGTCGGATCAGAACGCTGGAAAAACCGATGGTCCAGATGACCGCCATGATCTTGATGATCCAAACTTGCGTTACGAACAGGTTTCGCGCGGCCGATTCACTCAGGCCGCCGCCGTTGTGAATCAACCGAAGATGGGGGAACAGGAACCCGCAGGCGATCAAACCCAAGATCGATAGAAACCCGATCGTCCACAGCCGACAACTCGATGCCGCCTGATCCACAAACCGACTCAGAAGCACCACGGCGATCACGACGATCAGGACCTGTAGCGGCAGACTGGTAACGGTTTCGAATAGCTGTGACGCGTTCATCGGCCGCGTTCCGCTTTGGCGGCAGCTTGCTTGACCGCCGCGATATCTTCCGGTGACACCTCTTCACTGTTGAGCAGGCTGAGCACCAAGGATTGTACGGAACCACCGAACAGGCGATCGGTTAGCTCATGAATCATTCCGTGACGCACTTCTTCACGCGTCACGGCGGCAGAATAGGTGTAGGCACGGCCCTCTTTTTGCCCGCGACGAACGATCCCTTTTTCTTCCAGGATTCGCATCGTCGTCATGACGGTCGTGTAGGCCAAGTCACGATCGATGGCTTCCACGACATCGTTGACCGTGACGCTTTCGCGGTCCCAGACGACGTCCATGACTTCCGCCTCGCACTTGGTGATCTGAGTTCGGGACAATGAACCACTTCCTGTAACGGCTGGATAATGACGGGGTGAAAACAGGTACGATCGATCATCGACGCAACTTGGCCGACTGGTGGTACAGACGCAAATCAATCTGTTCGGTGACAAAACTGACATGACCGTCGCCCCACAAAAAGTTCGCGCCGCCGGGATGGCGGCTGGAAAAATCACATTCATCGGCAAACGGACTGTTGATGCCTTCGAGCGCCGAACCGACCAGTCGCGCCGCCGCGTCTTCGCCGGCCAAGTCGACGCCCAACCAAGTCGACGGCACTTGAGCCATGGTGCGTTCACCGATCACCACGGTGACGCTCAATCCCCGCTGGAAGTCACGAAATCGCGTGTGCCGGTTCTCCAAAAACGTCCCATCGCCGACCGGTGCGGGAATTGCATCATCGGGCTCCAACGTGCCAAATACACCGACATAATTTGCCGTCGGCAACTCGACCAATTCTGTGGTTGTCCCGATGCCGGGATGGTCCCCCTGGGCGTGCAGTCCTTCATCATCTCCATCATCGGCGAACAGCGTGAACTCGGGTTCGGCGATGTCGGAGGGACACAGCAGGACCGCGAGCGAAGTGCGACGTACCGCTTCATGCTGCGGATTGCCAACCGATCGTTCGATTTCAATCCGGTCGGCAAGCGCCGGTTGGCCCAAAAAGGGCAGGATCGGAACCGCCCAGCCATATGCCGAGACCGACTGCTGGTCAAAGGTCCAACCGGCGGGCAGACTGCGCTGCGAATGATGGTGAGAGTGCAACGCCAGCCCGGTTTCGCGAAGATGGTCGACGCACTGAACACGCCGCGCGGATTCGCGAACGCTACCCACGGCCGGCAACACCAATCCGGCGAGAATGCCGATGATCGCCACGGAGATCAGCAATTCCAGGACCGTCAACGCTCGCCGACAACCGCCGCGCACCGATCCCCGAAGGCTGCGATCCGGAGGATTGATTGGGTTCATCGGCGACATCCGTGACCGGTGGGTGACTTGCTGAAAAGCGGATTCTACGAATCGGTTAGTTTTTAAGCAATGCCGATCTTCCCCTTGTTTTTCCCTTGTTCCCAGGCTCCGCCTGGGAACACACTGTCCCGAGGCTCCGCCTCGCGTGGGTCATGCAGGATGGCAGAGAAGCGGAGCCTCATCACGAGGGCATCATGCCGCGTGGTCAGGTCGGGGAGTTTTGCACATGACGTCCAGTCGGCGTGTCGCGTTCGCGCGATTGATCGCGTTGGGTGCCGGGGGCGAGCGTCAATCGAGGAGACCTTTCAGACGCAGCAGTTTCGCCAACACGTTGAGTCGATGCTGGGACTGCTCGGTCCGCTGTTGAAGCTCCTTCAAGTATTGATATTCGTCCAGAAGAACGCCTTGCAATTGGGACTCCCAACGCTGGATCAGCAGCGGACCAAACAATAATGCTGCTTCGTGATCCATCGCATCGTAAGCCGGATCGGCGGACGATCGATCCAGCCGGTACCGCATCACCACGTAGCGCAGACGCCCCACCACAAGCTGTTCATCGACCAGATGAAACCCGGCTTGCAACGCCCAACGCCGAACGGCATCGGGGCGGCGATTGGGTTGCAACACCAAGTCCGGCGGAACACGTTCGGGATGGGTTTCCAGAATGCGTGTGATCAATTCGCCGCCCATGCCACAGATGCTTAAACTGTCGGCTTCGCCCGGCGACAGCCCCGCCAGGCCATCGGCGAGCCGGACGTCGGCGGCCAGTCCGACCAGCGTTGATCGCGAGTTTTCGCAGGGGCGTTGATTGACTTCGATCGCAATGCCACGTTCGATCCGTCCAGACGTCAACAACGCCTTGAGCAGATGCCCATGGTCGGAACCGATGTCGGCGTGGACGCGACTGCGAATCTGCACCGCCACCGCTTTCAGGCGATCGTCAAGTTTCGGCATCGTGATGCAAATAGGCGTCAGAAGGGAAACCGGTCGTCGACGTCGCTGTCGGCCAGTTCGACAAGAAACGTCGACAATCGATCGACCAAGACGTCCATCAATTGACGTCCCTTCTCCGCGGTCGCGGGGTGTGGATTGCCCGAACCGGATTGGCGGGTCAGCAAATGCCAGGGGCGCGTGATCGAAACCCAGCCTTGATTGACGGCATCAAAACGCGTTTGATTGACCGCTCCGTCATCGGCGGTGATCTTGCCATCGGCATCCACATCAACAAACTCGGAGAAATACGCCAGCCCGAGCGAGGTTTCCATTTCGCCGGCGTGATCACCCGCATCTTCGAAGATCTCTCGCTGCACATCGGCCGAGATCCCTCGAAACCAATCGCACAAAAACAAACGGCACGGCGTCTGGTTGTACAATTCACGGAGCAACGGCTTGAACTCGTTTCCGCCATGGCTGTTCAAGATCAACAGTCGATTGATGCCGCTGTTGGACAGCGACTCGGCAAGGTCCCGAATGACGATGCCCAACGTCGTCGGGTTCAAATTCATCGAGAGGGGAAACTTCGCTTGATTCGTTTCGGTGCCGTAGGGAATCGGCGGCAGCATCACGACACGTGCGCCGCGATCCCAAGCCGCTTCGCAGGCGCGACTCGCGATCGCTTCGGCTTGAAACGTATCGGTCCCGTACGGCAAATGAAGATTGTGGGGCTCGGTCGCCCCGGTCGGCAGCACGGCAACTTGATAGTCGCAGTCCTTGACGAAGCCGTAATTGGTTTCTGAGAGGATCCAGGGACGCATCGTGATTACTTCCCGCTTTGTTCGTTTTCGGGTTCGACCTTGAACGAAATCAACCGGCCGGGACTCCAATTCACCGGCCGCCCCTTTGCTTGGGCGGCCAGCCAGTGGAGCGCCGCTTCGTGGACGATTTCATGACCGCCGTCAAACACCGTCAGTCGAGTCGTCCCCACGGTTCGCCGAAAAATCGGGGGATGACTCCCGTACAACGGATCCGACGTCGCTGCGTTGATTTGCTGCAGCCCGTCTGACACCTCACGCGTTTGATACAAGGCCTCGATCGCATCGGCGTCCAACGCGGCCGACTGCGGAACCGCGGCGTTGAAGGCGAGCATCGAATGCGTAAACGGAACGCTTCCGGCGCGCCCGTCGTTGATGCCGTGATTGAGATCCAACGGAGGCAGACGATCGGCCTTGGCGATCCAGTTCAATGGAGAACGATGCCAGGCGGCGTCACGAAGGTCCGGTGAGGCATCCGGCGCGCCACCAAGCACCGACTCGATCATCGTGGCGTATCGATCAAACGAAGTTCCTCTGCATTGGCGATGCCAGGCCGCGATGTCTGAGATGCCACACCAGGCCGACACACCGGCCCATAACTCCGGCTCACGCGCCGCCATCAACATCGACGTGTGACCGCCGCCGGAAACGCCGATGCAATAAATTCGATTCGTGTCGATCGAAGTTTCGGACTTGGCAAAATCGACGGCGCTACGGATATCGGCCACGGCAAGATCCGAACCCATCGCTTCGGGGGTCTTGTTGATGCCACGAAAATTCGGATGGATGAAGGCCCAACCGGCCTGCTGGCACCACTTCGCGTACTGTGCCTCGCCACCGGATTGACGATAGTCGCTGGACCAGGTGTGCAAGGCAACCAGCAACGGCACCGGCTCTTCCGACTTCGGAGTCCAGATCAACGTCGGCTGCATCGAGCCGTCACCGTCGGATCGGTAGCGAGCTTCGCGGACACCCTGCGGGTAATCCGGCACCTGTGCGGCCGCATGCACACTGAGAAGCATCATCGCGGCAGCGAGCAGTCCGACAGCAAGATTCTTCGTCAACATCAAAACAGTTGCCCTCTGGGCGGTATAAGATACGGGTTTCACAGTGGCGTAAGCTTCCAGCTTGCGATCCCCCTTCCATCATTCAAGGCCAGGATATGCTACACCTTCCAACCCGGTTCATGTCCCTGGCAGCGATTTTTGTCGGCTCGATTTGTTTTGCAGCCGATCCCATCGACATCTGGCCTGCTCTGGCTCCTGGCGAAACGACTCGATCGGTCGGCCAGGCATTGCCGCCGCGACCGGTCGGCAAGGGTAACGTCACGCGAATCGCCGGGGTCACCCGACCAACCCTGCAGGTCTATCGCCCTAAAAAACCAAACGGGACGGGCGTGGTGATCTTGCCGGGCGGTGGTTTTTCGTACGTCGTACCCGATCTGGAAGGGTCTGAAGCTGCCGAGTGGCTCAATTCACTGGGCGTGACGGCTTTCGTGCTCAATTACCGCACGAAGAACGATCCGGCACAAGTCGGATGGCGGCGTCCGGTGCAAGACATCCGGCGCGCGATGGCCGTGCTGCGATCCCAAGCCGAGCATTGGAAATTAAAACCCGATCGCATCGGCCTGCTCGGTTTTTCCGCCGGTGGCCAAGTCGCCGCCAGATTCATGAGCGACCCGACGACGCTGACCTACGATCGAGTGGATTCGATCGATGACGTCGACCCTCGGCCTGACTTTGCGATGCTCGTCTATCCCTGGCGGATGTACGATGCAGCGACGGATGGCTTCGTCGATGGAATCAACGTACCGGCGACAGCGCCACCAACCTTTTTGGTCCATACGCATGATGATAACTCGACTGCGCTCGGAACGGTCTTGTATTACATGCAGCTTAAGAAACATAACATCGCAGCCGAGCTTCACGTGTTCGGCAACGGCGGACACGGCTACGGCATCCGTCCGGTTGAGGGCTCCTTGATCTCGACCTGGCCCTCGCAAGCCGCCAACTTCTTGCGCTCACAATCTTTTGTCGAATGATCGGCGTGGGCCGTGAGAGGTGCGGACTCAACCTGGGGGACGCTGGAAGGTCTCACGCAAAGACGCCGAGCCGCAAAGGTTAGTACCCAGGTCCGCTCGTGAGTAATTCTCGAATCAGAGAATCTATTCAATCACGGAGACCGTTGACCACGCGTGAGATCCCATTCTTGATTAGCTTGTCTCCGAAGTTAATCAGCAGTCCCAGCCGTCGATCAGAAAGTTTGACGTAAGTGAGCAGTTGCTTTTTGTGCACTGGATGAATCGATTCCACCGATTTCAGTTCAACAACGACCATTCCGTTCACGACTAAATCTGCCTCAAAACCCTTATCAAATTCAAGGTCGTCCCAGACGATTGGCACCGGGTGCTTGGGCTGAACACTCATTCCCCGTTTTCTCAATTCGTACACCATGATCTCTTGGTAAACCGATTCAAGAAGTCCGGGCCCGAGTTTGACGTGCATATGATACGCCACGTCAACAATCACCTTTGCAATTTGGTTTTCATCCATCGAATTCTCCATCGCGTAATTGTATTGGGGCAACGTCGCTCAGTATGTCGCTCGACGCATGGAACGAAAAGCTGTCACGGAAGGAATCCTCGAGATCTCATTGGCGCCTTTGCGTGTGTCATCAGGCTGGGGGACGCTGGAAGGTCTCACGCAAAGACGCCAAGACGCAAAGGTCAGTACCTGGAGGCGGTTGCGGATGAAATGGACGTGGATCGTAAGTCGCTCCATCCGCGGTCCATTCTCCAACCTCTTCTTTGCGGCTTGGCGCCTTTGCGTGTGCTCCTCCCCGATGCGTCGATGCCAAGAACGGCTGTGATACGATTTTCGCTGACGGTTACTCCTTGGCGGTCATTGAGTCTAGAATAGTTTGCACCCGAAATGCCTCGAACTTGTCACCTTCTCGTGAAATACTATGCGATTCAAACGTCGGCGATCTCTCGTCCAGATTGCTTCTAGCCTTGCTTTGTTTGGGTTGGCTTCATCCGTGATGATCGAGGTTGGCTTGGCCGAGGACTCGCGTCCCAACGTCGTGATGATCATCGTCGACGATCTGAACGACTTGCCGCTCTCTCCCGATGGCAAACCGGTGATCAAAACACCGAACATCGATCGAATCGCTCGTCGCGGTGTCACGTTCACCAATGCCCATTGCAACGATCCGATCTGCGCGCCCTCGCGGGCCAGCATGTTGTTCGGACTCTATCCGCAAACCAGCGGCTTGTACTGGTTCGAGAAATGGAAAGAGAACGGCGTTCTGAATCAATGCGTGTCGCTCAATCGACACCTACAAAGCCACGGCTACTCCGTTTTCGGCACCGGTAAGATTTACCATGGTGGTCAATCCGACGGGGCGTTTGATCAGCGCGGACCCAAGCCTGATGTAGGGCCCTGGCCGTGGGATGGAAAGTCAAATCAAAGTCATCTGCCGCATCCGGCGATGATGTACCTGTACGACACCGATGGTGACATGGATTACAAGTGGGAACACCACTTCGGTCCGCTGTCGATGATCCCGGATTGGAAGCCGGATCCCCAAGCGGGAATCCCCGGTTACAAGGGCTGGCGGTTGGGCGGCAAGCCGTTTCGTTACAACGGCGATGATGACCGAGACAAGCTGGCCGATGAACGGTGCGCCGAGTGGTCGGCCGGCATGATCGCCGCGGAACATGATCGGCCCTTCGCGATCTTCACGGGATTGGTCCGGACGCACACGCCGCTCTATGCGCCCCAAGAATACTTCGACCGTTTCCCCATCGATTCGATCGAGTTGCCTGAGACGATCGAAGGTGACTTGGACGATTGTGCGACCGCGTTGGCGGACCCATCACTCTATGGTTTCCGGCGGTACAACATGCTCGTGCGTCACAAAGACCGGCAACTCTACAAGCAGTGGCTGCAAGCCTATCTGGCCTGTGTTTCCTTCGTCGACGATCAAGTCGGAAAGATTCTGGACGCGGTTGACGCGAGTCCCGAGCGCGATAACACGATCGTGATCTTCACCAGCGATCACGGATTTCATATGGGTGAAAAGGAGTTCCTGTACAAGCAGAGTTTATGGGACGGCGCGACGCGGATCCCGCTGATCATCGCCGGTGTCGACGGGATGCCTCAAGGCGTGACGTGTGACCGTCCGGTCTCGTGGATCGATTTATATCCGACGTTAAACGAACTGTGCGGATTGCCGCGAGAACCCAATGCCGCTTCGGGCGGTTACAAATTGCAAGGGCACAGTCTGGTCCCCCTGGTGATGTCGCCTGACGGTGACTGGGACGGTCCCGATGTCGCGATCACGGCATTGCCGGGCAAAGACCACAGCCAACACGAGCGACATGGCGGCACCTGGTTCCCGCATTTTTCCGTCCGCAGCAAGCAGTATCGATACACACTTTGTGCCAGCGGTGAAGAAGAACTGTATGACTTCGACGCCGATCCCCGCGAGTGGACGAATCTCGCGAACGATCCGGCTTACGCTGCGATCAAAGCTTCACTGAAAGACCAGCTGATCGCGTTGCGTGATGGCCCGAATTGGAAGTCTCTGGATGACCTGCATCGTTGGACCTACGGGGCGCAGAAAGGTGGCGTCGCATCCGAGGATGGGACGTTGACGTTCAGCGGACATTCATCTTCCTACCTGGCGACGATCGCAAAGTACAAAAACTTCGAATGGGAATTCGAAGCCAAGTCGCCCGACACGCGGCAGATGCGGATCAGCTATCACGCCCGCGTGAAAGACAACCGTGTCGCGGGAACCGTCGTCAATGTTCCACCCACCGCATCGAACTTGCAAGGCAATGCGGTGCCATTTACCCCGGGGCAATGGAATCGCTATCGCATTCGCGTGGTTGGTGGGCGTTGTCAAGTTTGGATCAACGGCAGATTGCACAGTGATAGGGTCAAGGCGTCCGGCGACGGTCTGGGAGTGTTCGGGATTGATTTCCCCGGAGCTGCCCAGCCGACCCTAAGCATACGCGCCGTGCGAGTGCGTCCGCTGTAGCCAACCTCGTCCGCCTGGGCAATGCTGTGAAGCATTTTTTAGCGGTAGGGCGCGAGCCCTCCGGTGTTTTGGCAAACATGAAGAACCGGAGGGCTCGCGCCCTGCCGCTAAAATCTCAAGATACGCATGGGGAAAATACTTCACAGCGTTGCCGACTGGGTTGGCCCAAAAACGGTGGGCAGAAAAATCCCGGCGTAGAAAACGAGACAAGAAAATGGATGACAAGAAATTAAGCTGAGGAGTGTTTGGCGAATCCGGTGTCGGATCCAAGTCATTTTCTTGTCACCTATTTTCCTGTCGATCATCTCTCAGCCCAGTGATCCGGAGGCCGGTGAAGCGTTTTCGTACACTTACGCGACCAGCGCCACTCCGATCACGGTGGGGCAGTACTCTTGGAACGCCGACAACGGGTTTCGGGTGGTTCGATCGGTGAAGTGATCAATCGGTGAAGTGATCGATCGCAAGCTGGAAGCTTACGCCACTTGTTTCAACGTGGCAGGTCTTTGGCTTCGGCGTAGGGGCGTCGCGAAAGTGCAGCCTCGCCGACACGCTGGATCGCCAAAATGAACGCGGCGGTACGCAGATCAACGTCCCGTGTCTTGGCAACGGCGGCCACCGCTTCGTAGGCCTTGCGCATGTGGTCGGACAACTCGTGTCGGATGCGTCCGAGTTCCCAGCGGAATTGTTGAATGTTCTGCGCCCATTCAAAATAGCTGACGGTCACGCCGCCGGCGTTGGCCAAAATATCGGGCACGACCAGAATGCCGCGTCGCCGAAAGATCTCGTCGGCTTCCGGCGTCGTCGGCGAGTTGGCGGCTTCGACGATGATGCTCGCCCGGACGTCTTCCGCGTTGTCTTTGGTCAGCACGTCGCCGAGTGCGGCGGGGACCAAGACATCGCAGTCCCAGGTCAACACGTCGGAGCTCTCAAACGCGTCGCCACCGGGAAACTTGGCGACGCTGCCATGGCGGGCGGTCCAGGCAACCAACTCGTCGATGTTGAGGCCTTCGGGATTCGAGACGCCGCCGGCATGATCGCCGACGGCGACGATCTTGGCTCCCAGTTCCGCCATCGTCCGCGCCGCAAAACTGCCCACGTTGCCGAACCCTTGAAACGCCACCGTGACGTCTGTGATGGATTGTTTCTGTGATCGAAGCACTTCTTCCAACACGATCGTGACCCCGCGCCCGGTCGCCTCTTCGCGGCCTTCGGATCCGAACAAATGCAACGGCTTGCCCGTCACGACGCCGGGAGAGAATCCGGCGTACTTGGAGTACTCGTCCATGATCCAGCCCATGATTTTGGCGTTTGTGTTGACGTCCGGGGCGGGGATGTCGATGGTGGGGCCGATGACATCCTTGATTTGGCCGACGAAGGTCCGCGTGATCTCGTTCAATTCACGCTCGCTCAAATCGGTTGGGTCACAGTTGATGCCGCCCTTGGCGCCGCCGTAGGGGACGTCGACGACCGCGGTTTTCCAAGTCATCAAATTGGCCAGCGCCGTCGCTTCGTCTTCGTCGACCGAAGGGTGGTACCGCAATCCACCCTTCATCGGCCCACGGACACGGCTGTGTTGCACTCGGTATCCCGTATGCTTGATCAGTTTCCCTTCGTCACTCTCGGTGATCAGACCGACCTTCACGATCCGCAGCGGGGTCAGCAGGATGTCACGCACGCGATCGGAAAGTCCCAGAACGTTGGCGGCACGGCAGAAATACGCTCGGCTTTCTTCTAACATCACGATGTCCCTTTGGTTAGATTCACTTTTGCCCCGCTTGAAATGAGTTTAGTCGGTTTTGGCCAACCATGGTTTGATCTGGGCTGCGGGGTACAATAACAAGACACACAGGATTTCGGAGTAGGTCGATGAGCAGCGCACCTCGCTACGTCCCGCATTATACGATCGAAGACTACCGTCGCTGGGAGGGAGAATGGGAGTTGATGGATGGCGTACCGGTCTCGATGAGCCCATCGCCGTTTGGGCCGCACGAGCGAGTTGTCGCTGAACTGTCGCGGCAAATCCTCAATCAACTCATTGAGAATGAGTGCGATTGCCGCGTCTATACCAATCTTGATTGGATCGTGAACGATGACACCGTGGTTCGACCGGATCTGATGGTCGTCTGCGGCGTTCAACCCGACCGGCATTTGGAGCAGACGCCCGTTGTCGTTGTCGAGGTGCTTAGCGATGCGACGCGGCAACGCGACCTGACTGCAAAACGGGCGATTTATCTTGAACAGGATGTCGCACACTATTTGATTGTCGACCCGACTGACCAAACCGTGCTGGACGTCACCAAGGCTGCGGAGCAATCCGTCGGATCCGGCGAATCGATGGGACTGGACCTTGACGACGACTGGCGGATCGAGATCGATGCCACGAGACTGTTTGTTTGACGGGCCTTGGGGGAAGCGGTCGGGGAAGGAAGGCAGAACGATACGGGGCAGGATGATGGAAGGCAAAATGATTGGAGAACGGCTCCGCTTCCCAGTCTTCGCCACCACGCCGACTCAACGGTCAAAGTCCAAGTGATTGGTTGCACTCATGTTTAAGATTCTCGATGCCCCCATCATTCTGCCTACCCCATCGTTTTGCCCCCATCAATCTGCCGCATCGAACCCCTTCCAGCGGACGAAGCCTTCGATGGCTTGATACTGGGCCAGGCCCAGTCGGTCGTAGATCTGTGCCGTTTGGGCGTTTCTCGCTTCGGCGCGTTGCCAAAACTCGCGCGCATCGGAGCCGGGAAATAGGGCGCGGTCTTTTTGCGACTCGTGTTTGAAGATCGCGTCGCGTTTACGGTCGACTTCTTGGGGGCTGAGCGGCACGGCCATTTCAATCTCGTGCGGTGCCCATTCTTGCCAGGCACCGCGGTAGAGCCAAACGGCGGTCGAGGCGAACCAGTCGTCGTGTCGGCATTCATTGCAGGCGGCAAAGATGATGTCCAGGCAAGTACGGTGGGTGCCGTGCGGATCGCTCAGGTCACCGGCGGCATAGATCTGGTGTGGTTGCACGTGACGCAACAGATCGATCGTGATTTGAACGTCTCGTTCGCCGATCGGATTCTTGCGAACCGCTCCGGTTTCGTAGAACGGCAAGTTCAAGTAGTGCAAGCGTTCGTCGCGGACGCCGCAAACCCGCGCCCCGGCGGTCGCTTCACCGCGTCGAATCAGCCCTTTCAATCGCTGGACTTCGTTGATGTCGACGCTTCCGGATGCCTTGTCGCGGATGGCGTGAATCATCATCTCGGTCAGGCGTTGGATGTCATCGCTATAGACCTCGAACTCGCGACAGAAATCGGCGGCGAATTCGGCAAACCTTAACGCATCCCCATCAAACACGGCCAGATTGCCCGAGGTTTGGTAGGCGACGTGGACTTCATGACCCTGAGTCGCCAAGCGTGTCAGCGTGCCTCCCATCGAGATGACATCGTCGTCGGGGTGTGGCGAAAACAGGATGATCCGTTTGGGGAACACCGTATCGGGGCGGTCGGGTTTGCCGGCCGGCCAGCCCGTGATCGTGTTTTGCAGATGACGGAAGACGCTGAGATTGATTTCATAGGCCGTTCCGTACTCGGCGAGCAGGCCCTGCATCCCGTTGGCGTTGTAATCGGCGTCGGTCAACATCAGGATCGGCTTTTGGACCGACTGCGAGAGTGCGATCACGGCCCGTCGGACCATCACGTCATCCCAGCGGACGTCGCCGACCAACCAGGGCGATCGGATTTCGGTCAGATTCGCGGCGGCGGCGGAATCGAGAAAGAACTCGACGTCATCGTGTTGTTGCAGAAACGTCGCCGGGACCGCCGGAGCAATTTCGCCTTCGATCGCGCGGGCGACAATCGATGCCTTGCCTTCTCCAAAGGCGAGCAGGATAATCCGTCGCGCGTCCAGGATCGTGCCGACACCCATCGTGATCGCACGCCGCGGCACATTTTCGACCCCAAAAAAATTGCTGGCCGCGTCGATCCGAGTCATCGCATCGAGCGTGATCGGCCGCGTCCGCGAATCCGTCCCTGAACCGGGTTCGTTGAAACCGATGTGTCCGGTGCGACCGATGCCCAGGATCAACATGTCGATGCCGCCCAGTTCGGCGATCTCGTTCTCGAACATCAGGCAGTATTCTGCCAATTCATCCTGCGGCGTGTTCCCGTCGGGAATATGGATCTGATCGCGCGGCAGGTCGATGTGGTCGAACAAGTGTTCGTTCATGAATCGGACGTGACTCTGCAGCGATTCCGGCCCCATCGGCAGGAATTCATCGAGGACAAAGACGGCCACGTTGGCAAACGAGAGGCCTTGTTCGCGATGCATCCGCACCATGGCGGAGTAGACGTTGACGACGGTGGATCCGGTCGCCAACCCGAGCACGCAGGTGCGTCCTTCGGCGGCACGGCTGCGAACGAGCGTGGCGATTTCAAGCGCCGCGGCTTCGCTGGCATTGCTCGCTTCGGGAAAGACTCGATACGGAATCGACGACGGCGGTGCCGCGGATTGAAAGGGTTTGAGTCTGCGTCTGTCTTGTCTCATGGTGTCATTCATTGCTGCAAGATGGATCGGCGTGACGTGTCAGTTGTCGTGCGTGCTGCGCCGCACCGAGCATTCCGGCGTCGTTGCCGAGCGTGGCGAAATCGATTTTCAAGGTCGCGCCGGTTTGGACCAACGACAGACGCACCATTTCGCCGTGGATCGTCTTTAAAAAATCCCTTCCGGTCTGCTTCTCGTTTCCTCCGAAGTTGACGGCGCCTCCGAGCAACACGACCGAAGGGTCCGCGATGTGGGCGAGCATAGCGATCGCCCGCCCCAGATGCACGCCGGTCCTGCGAACGGTCTCGATCGCGATCACGTCGCCGGCTTCGGCCGCGTCCGCGATGACCTCCGGCGTCAGTTCGCCGGCAGCGCGGAGCGGCGATTTCTGGTCGCTGGTTTTGAGTAGATCGAGTGCGGTTTTGACGATCCCCGCGGCGCCGGCGTAGGCTTCCAAATGTCCCAGGCGTCCGCAGCCGCACTGTCGGGCATCGGGACCGTGCTCGATCGTGACGTGGCCGATTTCGCCCCCACAACCGTGACTGCCATTGATCGCGCGGCCGGAAACAATGATCCCGCCGCCGATGCCGGTCCCCAACGTCAAGAAGGAAAGCGAGTCGGTCCGGTGCTCTCCAAAGCTGGATTCACCGAGCGCGGCGGCATTGGCGTCATTGATCACGGCCACGGGCTTTTGAAAGACGCTCGCCAATTCTTGATGGAAACCGATGCCGTGCCAGGCGTGTAAGTTTGCCGTTTCCATCAACGTGGCCGTCGTCTCGTCGATCACGCCGGCCATGGCCAATCCGACGGATTCCAGAGCATCAAAGGTTGCGCCGCGACGACGTAGCGCCGCGATCGCGAACTCGCGCGCTCCACGAAAGACATCCGACGGTTCGTCGCAATGCGCCGTAGAGATCTGGTGGCGGGCAACCACTTCATCGCCGCACAGCAGTCCTAATTTGACCGAAGTGCCACCAAGATCGATGCCCATGACGAACGACGGCGATTCGCCGGAACCATCATCGGCTGGTTTCATGTTCGGATACAATCGTCGTCCCAATCGTTCATCAAGTTCAAGCTGATCATGTAAATTCATTCAATTCGCGATGCAAAACAAATGCTTCTCTCCGCGGATGAACAGCTCATCGCCGCACGGAGCAGGGGTTGCATCGACCGTTTCACCGACCGAGTTGGACGCTACGATTTGTAGTGTCGCCGAATCCTTGATCACAACCGTGGTGCCGCTTCGTCCGGTCAGATAAACGTGTCCGCCGGCGGCCATCGGCGACGCATAGGTTCTGCTGATCCCGGGCAATCGCACCGCTTCATAGTGGGGCTTTCCCGTCGCCGCATCCAGGCAACTGAGGTTGCCGGATTTGCCTTTGTGGAAATACAGCCGGCCATCGCTGAGCAACGGGGACGCGATGTCGGGTGTGTCCCGGCTGACCGTCCAGACCACACGGTCGGTGCCTTCGATGTCGCCGTGGCCGTCGGGCCGAAACGCGCCGAGGAACGATCCCTGGTAGCCGCTGCCGATGAACACCATCGCGTCGGCGGCGACTGCCGACGCGACCGGGCGAGTCGTTTGGCCGCCACAGCGCCAGAGTTCTTGACCGGTTTCAAGGTCATAGCTGCGGGCAAAGTTTTGACCATTCATGACGATCTGTTTTTTGCCGGCGACGTCGATCACCAAAGGGGTGGCCCAGCACGACGGTTCATCACGATCGGTCTTCCAGACCGTTTCGCCGGTCAGCTTGTTGAGCGCATACAGCGCCGAGGCGCCTTCATGATCCCACGGCACGAGGATCAGGTTGCCGTGAAGCGTCGGTGAACTGCCTTCGCCGAACCCGCTCCGCGTGATCATTTTTCCAAAATCATCGCGTTTCCATTTCAGCTGGCCGTCCATCGTGTAGCAATACAGGCCCCGCGAGCCGAAGTGTGCATAGACATGGTTGCCATCGGTGCAGGGTGATGCCGATGCGAACCCGTTGGTCGAATGGGTTTCCTGGTGCGGGACGGCGGTGACGGCCGTTTGTTTCCAAAGTTGCTGGCCGGATTGGCGGTCGAAACAGAGCACTTGAAAGTCCAGTTTCGGCAGCGCCGGCGCCGTGCCGCGTTGAAATTGATTGCGATTCTGCGGGGCCGGCGGCGGTGGCGCCGTCCCCGGACCAACGCTGACGGCGGTGACCACAAACACGCGGTCATCCCAAATCACCGGCGACCCGGAACCGCGACCGGGAATCGGCACCTTCCATTTCACGTTCTCGGTCTCGGACCAGTTCGTCGGCGGGTTGCCGCTGGTGGCCGCACCGTTGCCCGTCGGACCGCGCCAGTGGGCCCAGTTGTCTGCAACAACCATCTCCCCCGACAGGAGAAATACCAACGCGCCGGCGAGTGTGAACGTCCGGCAAAGATTGCGATACATACGACGTGAATTCTGCAGCAGGAAAAGTAGTGTGGAGGAACCGCCATTGATCCGGACCATCCCGGCTTGGCCACATTGTAACTCGTCGGCCCCGATCGGGTGTCTCGGCATTGCTCTTCCCGATCAACTCACGGAACACCGCCGGCTCAAAATCTTTGACAGTGCGCCGCCGATGCGACATGTTGGGGCTACGCTGTGAAGCAGTTTTTAGCGGCAGGGCGCGAGCCCTCCGGTGTTTCGGCAGAGATGAAGACCCGGAGGGCTCGCGCCCTGCCTTTAAAACCTTAAGAAACACAGGGGAAAAATGCTTCACAGCGTTAATGTGGGGGGCCAGACGCGGGGGCGAGGCAGGTTTCTGTCCGTTGACTTCGGCAAAAAAGGTCATTGGCATGTTAATCGATCAAACGGAACTCATCCAACAAACTCCGGTTTGCGGGGGCCTCCGTAAGGAGACGCTGCAGTTGATTTTGAGTCAATCCGAAGAGCTAGAGGTGGCCGCGGGCGAGTTCTTTTTCCGCGAAGGCGACGCGGGAGACTGCCTGTACGTGATCCAATCCGGGACCGCGATCGTCCAGCGGACCTGGCAGGGCAACGCGATTGTCCTGGCGCGCATTCAGCCCGGTGACTGTTTCGGCGAAATGTCATTGATCGATTTACAACGCCGCTTCGCCGGAGTCAAAGCGGAAACCGATTGCAGCGTGATTCGGGTTCCCTACACCGCACTGATGAGACTCTGTCAGGTCGATATGGAGCAGTACGCGATGGTGATGATGAATTTGGGACGCGAAGTCAGTCGTCGACTGCGGATTGCCGGCGAGCGGCTGTTTCGCTATCAGCAAGAACTCGGCCAGCAGTGGTTTGACGAGGAATTGGCATTTGATGCTTGATCGGAAAGAGGATTCGTCACTCCCCCCCTGGGAGAGTCGAGCGTAGCGAGGAGAGGGTTTGGGTTGTTGCTTGGGGTCGCCCATCAAGAGTGAAGTGACCGCCGCGATTCGCCGTTCGACCTCCCCTCGCTTCGCTCGACCCTCCTGCCAGGAGGGTGACTTTAAAAACTGCATCACCTCTGTGCGGGAGGGTGACGTCGAACACTGCATGATCGCTGTGGCGGACGGAGAGTACAATACGCGCGCAAGCCAACTGATCGGAGCAGACAATGAGCCTCACCACCACTCAGGGCGAACGGCGTGTCCTGCTGCGATCGATCCACCCGCCGCAGCTCCCTCGGAGAAAACTCTTGACCCGCCGCAATGCCATTCTCTTCGTCGCCCTGGCCAGCCTGTTCGGTCTCGTGCGACCCGCGATCGGCGCCGACCTTCCCCAGCGGCCGAACGTTATCGTCGTCTTCTGCGACAATCTGGGCTACGGCGACATCCAGCCTTTTGGCTCGACGTTGCACCGGACGCCGAACTTGAACCGGATGGCAACACAAGGGCGGAAGTTCACGCACTTCTGCGTGACCGCCGGCGTCTGCACCCCGTCACGCGCCAGCCTGATCACCGGGTGTTACTCTCAACGCGTCGGCATGCACCAAAACCCGCGCGACGGCCATGTGCTTCGACCGATCTCGCCCTACGGACTGAATCCCGACGAAGTCACGATTGCCGAATCGCTGAAAGACCGGGGTTACGCGACGGCGATCATCGGCAAGTGGCACCTGGGCGACCAGCCCGAATTCTTGCCCACACGTCAAGGCTTCGACTTCTTTTTCGGTGTCCCCTACAGCGATGACATGACGCGAGCGGTCGGCCAGCGTCTGGGCGATCGGCTGGACGGAAAACAGTGGCCGCCGCTGCCGTTGATGGAGAACGAAGTCGTCGTCGAAGCCCCCTGTGACCGCAACGGACTGACCAAGCGGTACACCGAACGCGCGATGCAATGGATCCGGGAGCATCAGGAGGAACCGTTCTTTCTGTATTTCCCCCAAGCGATGCCGGGCAGCACCCGAACGCCGTTCTCCAGCGAAGCGTTTCGGGGCAAAAGCCGAAATGGCCCCTGGGGCGACTCGATCGAAGAACTCGACTGGTCGATCGGACAACTGATGGACCAACTGATGGAATTGGGGCTGGCCAGCAACACGCTTGTGATCTGGACCAGCGACAACGGTGCTCCGATCAATCGAGACTTGGGCGATCTGTCGCGCGGTTCCAATCGGCCCCTACACGGCCGCGGTTACACGACCAGTGAAGGTGCCTTTCGAGTCCCGACGTTGATCTGGCAACCGGGCCACGTACGGGCGGGCACGGTCTGCGACGAACTCGTGTCGACGATGGATTTGTTGCCGACGTTGACCAAGCTGGCCGGCGGTGAACTGCCAAGCGATCGCAAGATCGACGGACACGACATCGCTCCGCTAATCTACAGCCAGCCGAATGCAACGTCGCCGTACGACGCGTTCTACTATTACCACCGGGATCAATTGCAAGCGGTTCGTTCCGGACCCTGGAAATTATTCTTGCCCATCGATCCGTCCGCCGGACATCCGCACCTGGGGAAAAATGACCCGCCGCAAACGTTGCTGTTTCATTTGTACGGCGATGTGTCCTGCCAACGAAACGTTGCGGCCCGGCATCCCGACGTGGTCGACCGATTGATGAAGCTCGCCGACCAGGCTCGCGAAGACCTTGGCGATCAAGGACGCCCCGGCAAGGGACAGCGGGCGATCGGGAAAATCGACGGTCAGCCGCACGCGCAAACGATCCAACCATAGTTTGATCGCACGGATCACCAGGAATCAATTTGCTTAGAACGTCACGCTCCCCGGCCGAGGTCTTGCAGTTTTAGAGTCACCCTCCTGGCAGGAGGGTCGAGCGAAGCGAGGGGAGGTCGAAAGGTGAATCGCGGCGTTGACTTCACTCTTGATGGGTGACCCCCAATCAAAAACGCAAAGACTTTCGCGAGCCGTCGGCCCTCTCTGGCGTTTGCTTGCTGCGCAAACGCCGTCTCTCCCAGGGGGAGAGAAACTCAGTTGGTTGCCAAACTTTGCAGTTAAAGAATCGCCTCAAGGGACCGTCCAGCTCAGGACGATCGCTTTTCTGACGTACGATGGCCCTTCCGGGCCGTCGCCCGTGGGGCTCTGCGCGACGACCTAGAAAGGACGTCGTACGCCTCAGTCGTTCGGATGGGGCGTGTTTCGCGCCAGCCCCAAGCCGGACGGTCTCTTTAGGCTAGACACCGACCGTTCCCATTCACACGAGGATCTCCTTGATCACCTGCCCATAATCTTGTTCCAGGCGTTTATGCCCCGGCACATTCAATCGGTGGGAATGCAGACCCAGTTGATGCAGCAGCGTCGCATGGACATCGGTCACATAGTGCGGATGTTCCACGGCATGGAAACCGATTTCATCGGTCGCACCGTGCACGACGCCGCCCTTGATTCCGCCGCCGGCCATCAGGACGCTGAACCCATACGGATGATGATCGCGGCCGTCGGAATTCTGTGACCCCGGCGTGCGTCCGAATTCTGTCGCGAACACGACCAGCGTTTCGTCCAGCATGCCACGCTGCTTCAAATCCTGGATCAACCCCGCGACCGGACGATCGACCTGCATCGCCAATTTGGAATGATTGGCTTTCAGTTTCGAGTGCTGATCCCAAGCCCCCGCTGCGCCGTCGCCATGCATGATTTGAATGAAACGCACACCCTGCTCGGCGAAACGGCGCGCCGCGAGTAACTGCTCGCCAAAGGGGCGCGTTTCTTTTTGATCGAACCCGTACAGTTTCTTGGTGGCTTCGGTCTCGGTGTCAAATCGAATCACGTCCGGAACGGCCGTTTGCATGCGGTAGGCCAACTCGTAGGACTTGATCCTCGCCTCCAGCTCCGGATCGTGTGGATATTGTTCGGCGGTCAGGTGATTCAAGCGACGCACCAAGTCAAATCCCAGACGCTGTTGGCCGACCGAAATGTCGCCCTCGGGGCTCGCGTAATCGAGCGGATTTTTGGGATCCACTTTCAGTGCAACGCTGTCGTAGGCGGGCCCCAAGTAATGCCCGTCGCGTTTGTCAAAGAAACGCGGCCCCATGCCGATGAATTGGGGCAGATTCTCGTTCAAGGTTCCCAGCCCATAATTGATCCACGCGCCGATCGTCGGCACGCGTGGGTCCAACATGTGTCGTCCCGAGTGAAATTGGACTTGGGCGCCGTGGTTATCGTCGGTCGTCCACATCGACCGGATCACGGCCAGGTCATCGACACAGGATCCTAGATGTGGAAACCAGTCGCTGAATTCGATCCCGCTTTGGCCATGCTTTCGATAGCCGACTTGCAGGGGATAGATCTTGTTGCGTTGCTGGCCGTTGGCGTCATTGACGACGACGACCCGAACGCGTTTCAGTTTCTCCGGATCTTGGACATCGGCAAACGGAGTCTCGGTGATCGTCTTGCCGGCGTATTTGGTCAGCGCCGGCTTGGGATCAAAACTTTCCATGTGGCTGACACCGCCACGCATGAACAGCCAGATCACGCTTTTTGCTTTGGGGGCAAAGTGCGGCAAGCCGTCCGGTGGCGACCACCCCGCGATGCCGGATGAGTTACCCGGTGCGTCGGCAACCCCATCGCGGCTGAGCATCGCATTCAGGGCAAGGCTGCCAAAGCCGAGGCCGCCGCAAAGCATCGTTCGACGATTGACGGTGCGATTCATGATCTTGTTCTTTCAAAGGGTTTGGGTGTCGGTCAGGCTGTGAAGCATTGGTTTCCTGTGTTTGACAAGGTTTTAGCGGCAGGGCGCAAGTTCAATGCCGCTAAAAATGCTTCACAGCGTTGCCCTACCGGGCACAGCGTCACCGTCCACGGGTCGTCTTTCGTGCGGACGGTCGCGCCGAGCCGGTCACGTCGTCCCAGTCATCGCTGCGGAACACCGACGCCGGCAGCCCTTCGCTGTTGACCAGGTTCGCACCTTCGGGGTTGGACGCCCAGGCATAGCGCACGGCGACCGGCGCGGGCACCTCGTCGCTGCTGACCAGCACTGTGTCTTTGCCGACGGTCTTGGCATCGGCCCAATGCCATTGCTGGTCCTTGCCGGCGATTTCGAACCGTTTCAACGCTTCACCGTCGCGTGATTTCAGCCCCTCGCCGGCCTGGTCGAATGTCACTCGAATCGCGTTGCCTTCGATCTTGCTGTCACGATACAGCGGCCCCGAGTAGACGAGGTCACGTCCGTAGTCTTTGGCCAAAGCCCAGCGTGCCAATCGCTCGCCGGGATCTTTCTTGTTCTTGGGATGGATGTCGCCTGCCGCGCCGACGTCGTTGATGATCGCCATTCCGGTCTTGGGCGTGGTGTCCAGGATCAATCGCATTCGATCTTGCAGCAACGCCCAGGGATCCGGGGTGCCGGGCTCGGTCGAGGCGCCTCGGAAATTTGCCAGTTGGACATAGTAGAACGAAAACTCATCGTCCCAGCGTTGTCGCCAATCGCGGATCATCAGCGGCAGCGTTTGATCGTAAGGCACCGCCCCCGGTTTCGCGTTGGCTTCGCCCTGGTACCAGATCGCTCCGCGCATCGCATAGCCGACGAAGGGATGAATCATGGCGTTGAAGAGCACGCCCGGTTTTCCTTCGGTGTTCAAGGGGCGTTTGGGCGGGGTGGGTTTCCGCGGCGCGCGGGCACGCTGCTCGTTCGGTCGATTGCGCCGCTCCGCCGCGTCGGCTTGCCATTGGTCCAGTCGAGCTTGGTAGGCGACCTTGGCTTTCTCGGGATCATAGGCCTTGTCGGCCTTGATCACCGCGTCGACCAACCGCTTCGTACCGGGCAACGTCTCGAGTGCCTGACGACTGGTAAACGTTTCGACCGGTTTGCCGCCCCAAGCCGATTTGATCACGCCGACCGGCACATCGAGTTCCTGGTGAAGTTTCCTGGCAAAGAAAAATGCGACCGCCGAATAGCTCGCCAGGGTATCGGGCGAACAAACGCTCCACTGTCCCGCGATATCGTCTTGTGGCTCCACCGCGGTCGTCGCGGCGGCATTGAACATTCGGATCGCCGGCAGATCGGATTCGGCGCGCGCGGCGTCATAGCTTGCCGCCCCTCGCATCGTGAATGCCATGTTGGATTGTCCCGACGCAAACCAGACTTCACCGATCAACACGTCGTCGATCTTGATCGTCTCGCCGCCACTGCGGATGGTCAATGTCGACCCCGAGGCATCGGCCGCACCGGTCTGGATGCCGACCCGCCACTTCCCAGCCGCATCAGCTTTAGTCGTCGCGGTCGTTCCATTGAAATCCAACGTCACGTCGGCGCCCGGGGTGGCCGTGCCCCAGATCGGTGCGGAACGCTCACGCTGAAGCACCATGTGGTCGCTGAAGAAACGGGGAACCGAAAGTTCGGCAAATGCGACGGCCGGACACGTCAAGCCGAGCGCAAGAACCAGGACAAAGCGATGCATGGTCGAATCGTGGGTGTGGGGAACAAAGTGGCGTAAGCTTCCAGCTTGCGATCTCCGCTGACTCGCAAGCCGGAGGCTTACCTGTTGTTGTATCGCAAGCTGGAAGCTTACCTGTTGTTGTATCGCAAGCTGGAAGCTTACGCCACTTTTTAGCGGATGGTGACGAAGTCGTTGTGGTTGAGGATGGCTTGGGTCAGGCGGGAACGAATGACGGTCTCACGGTCGGCGGCGTCGCGAGATTGCATTTCGGGAAGCTCTGACATGGCATCCCAGAACGCCGTACATTCCATTCGCTCCGCGTCCGTCGGTTCGCGGCAGAGCAGTTGAAAGAACAGTTCATTGATGAAGTCCGACGGCGCGTCGGTTTTTACACCGCCGGCGATTCGCGATGCGATCTGGGATGCCATTTCGATCGCCAGTTTGCTGTTGGAAAGCGCGAGTGCCTGTTGGGGAACGATACTTTCGCTGCGTCGATAGCACTGCAAGATGTCCGCATCATCGAACATCGTCAGGAATTTGTCTTGCTGGTCGCGGGAGTGCTTCAGGTAGACGCTGCGTCGCGTGGCGGTCGGGCCGGGATCGACCGACGGGCCTTCCATTTTCGGATCCAGTTTTCCGCCCAGGGACAACAAGCTGTCGCGGACGAGTTGCGACTCCATTCGTTTGGAGTTGGCCCGCCAGTAATAGCGGTTCGTCGGATCGACAGCTCGCGTTTGCGGGTCGGCGGTGAGTGTCGACGATGACAAACGGTACGCGTCGGAAGTCACGATCATTCGATGCAGGTGTTTGAAACTCCAGCCCGACTGCATGAATTCGGCGGCCAGGAAATCCAGCAATTCCGCGTGCAGTGGCTTCTCGGCACGCAACCCAAAATCGAACACGGACTCCACCAGCGGTGTCCCAAAGTGCCGCATCCAAACGTGGTTCACCGCGACGCGGGCGGTCAACGGATTTTGCCTGGACGTGATCCATTCGGCCAGCGCGAGACGCCGCCCAGTGCTGACCGATGGATAGACCGCCGGGTAATCGGGTTCCTTGTGTTCCGGGGTCTCGAGTGCTTTTTTAGATCCACGCAGCGACGCATAGTTCGGCCGGGCATCGGGATCGGCCTTTTGCAATGCTTGCAGCTTGGTTTCGGCGGCCGACTTCTGGTCTTTCGCCGATTTTAATTTCTTCGCATCGGCGGCGTCGGCAACGATCCGGTAGTCCGCGTCGGCAATTTTCGCCTGCAACTGTTTTGACGCTGCGGTCCTGGCCCGGCTGTCGGTTTCAGCCGGTGATGGCGAGGCGACATAACGAGCGTTGTCGGCGGCAATCGTCGCGTGCACCGATTCCAAAGCCGCGTTGGCCGCTGTCAATTTTAATTCCGCGGCGATCACCGCATTTTCCGGGTCGACCGATGGTGTGACTTGGTTTCCCGCTGCGGTCAGTTGGGTGTCCGACGACAATGCTTTGATCGTGATCTGGTCAAAGGCAACGGTTGCATCAAAACCGCTCAAGCTGAAGAAACCGTCGCTGCGATCGGGAAGTTGATAGGCGACGACAAATTGATCATCCAACCAAACGTTGACCAACGTGTCTCGGACTGCGATTCGCAGGTGGTAACGCCGGCCGACCTTGATCGGCATTGCCTTGCGGCCGTCGGGTGGATACGTGTTGTTCCCGCCGCGCGTGTATGCCACCTGGACTTTGGGGCCGGGTTCGTGGGCACTGGTGTAGACGTAATTCGCATCCTTGCCGTCTTCGGATTGGTCGAATCGAAACGTCACCGACTTGTACGTGGAACCACCGGTTGTGGTGTAATCGCAGTCGACTTCGAAATCACGCGGAAGCGACGGTACCAGTCGTGCCATCTGCGGCTGACGTGTCGCTGTTGTTTGGTGCAAGGCACCCTCGCGGTACTGCCATCCGTCCCCGATCAGTTGCCACACTTCGGGTGCGGGCTCATCAAAGGTATCGGTGACCGCCCAGGACGAATGGTCCACCGCAGACGCACTCGACTCTGTCGCCGGTTGCTCGGCCAGGCGTGTCTTGGCCGTCGCTAGTTCCCGCCGGGCGGATTCAACTTCGGATTCGGCTTTCCGGATCGCCGCGTTTTGGACGTGCGTTCGGGTGCCGGGGGCGAACGCGGCCGGAGGCAATTTGACCGGCTCGATCGGAGCCGCAAAATCGGCCAGGATGGCGGGCACACCGGGGCTGACGGGGTTTTCCTTGTCCGGGTTCATCGGGTCGCCACGCAGGTGCACGAACGTCGGCCGATCCACCGAATCGTCAAACACCCGCGGCAGCCCGTCTTTTTCGAAATCTGTCACGCCCGGGATCGGATCCAAGCGAACTTGGTGCGGTTCAAAGATCGCCCGAAATCGGTAGTAATCCAGCTGCGAAATCGGATCATACTTGTGATCGTGGCACTTGGCACAATTCAACGTCAGCCCCAGAAACGCTTTGCCGGTGTGTTCGATCGTGCCGTCCAACCAAGTCGTCCGGTTGAACAGGTAGTAGTTTCTGGCCAAGTAGCCGGTCCCGGCGATCGCTTCGGGATCGGTGGGCGCCAATTCGTCACCGGCCAACATTTCCGAGACCATTTGGTCATAACCCTTGTCATCATTGAGCGAACGGACGATCCAATCGCGCCAATGCCAGATGTGTTTTTGGCTGTAGCGAATCTGTTGGCCCAAACCGTACCAATCGCTGTACCGCCAAACGTCCATCCAGTGGCGTGCCCAACGTTCACCGTGTTCGTGGCGGGCCAACAGGTCGTCGACGATTTGTTCCCAGGGACGCTTGTCTCGCAGTTGCTCGGTCGTGGGCGGCAATCCGATCAGATCCAAGTACAGCCGCCGAATGATCATTGATCGATCGGCCGGGCCGACGGGGCGGACATTGCCGGCGACGCGTTTGGCGGCCAGCAATGCATCGACCGGGTGATCCGCTTGGCCAGACGACTCGGGCAGCGTCGGCCGCGTGATCGGTTGAAACGCCCAATGCTCGGTCGGCGCCGGGGGCGGTGTTTCCTCGGGCGCTCGGGCGCCTTGCTCGATCCAACGTCGCAGCAATTCGATCTGGTCGGGTTGCAACGCGGCACCGTCTTCGGCCGGTGGCATGCGTTCGTCTTCGTCGGCGGTGATTCGCACCAGCATTTCGCTGGCATTCGGATCCCCCGGAATCAGGGCATCGCCGTCGATCATCAGCGATCGCGTTTCCAGCCGCAGGCCGGATTCTTGTTTGAGCACGCCGTGACAGGAGTAGCACTTCTCGCTGAGCAGCGGTTTGATCTGGGTCAGATAATCCACCTCGTCGGTGGCGATCGCAGCCGATGGTGCCGGGGCTGCGAACACAAGGAACGCGACGATTTTGGGGAGGGAGATTGGACGCACGGGGAGACGCATCGGTTGGAGGTGGGACTGGATAGTCTAACCGATCCGGCGGACACGTGTTGTGTATTCGTGCCAACGATGGAAGCATCGGCTCAAGGGACCGTCCAGCTTAGGACGACCGCTTTTTCGAGTACGATGGCCCTTCCGGGCCGTCGCCCGTGGGGCTCTGCGCGACGACCTGGAAAGGACGTCGTACAACGGTCCGCCGACCACTTCTCACCTAGTCGATCAGATCGTTCGGATTTGTCGCGTTTCGCAGCAGCTTAAGACGACCGCTTTTTCGAGTACGATGGCCCTTCCGGGCCGTCGCTCGTGGGGCTCTGCGCGACGACCTGGAAAGGACGTCGTACAACGGTCCGCTGACCACCTTTCACCTAGTCGATCAGATCGTTCGGATTTGTCGCGTTTCGCAGCAGCTTAAGACGATCGCTTTTCAGATGTACGATGCCCCCTTCCGGGCCGTCGCCCATGGGGCTCTGCGCGACGACCTGGAAAGGACGTCGTACAACGGTCCGCCGACCGCATCACACTCAATCGACGAGATCATGAGGGTTCCTCGCGATTCGCGTCGTTCCTAAGCTGGACGGTCCCGTAAGCCTAGACACCAACAAGATTAGCAACCTCGCGCGGCATCGGCTAACATACGCGCATGAACCCTAACGAAATTCGCAAATCACTTCGTCGTGACTTCCTGCGGTCTGCCGGTGGCGGAGCCGGGATGATCGCGCTGGCTTCGCTGCTATCCGGTGACGGCATTGCGGGAAACCTGGACGGCTCGATTCGTCAGCCCCACTTTCGTCCGCGTGCCAAGCGGATGATCTGGCTGTTCATGCATGGAGGTCCCAGCCAGGTCGATCTGTTTGACCCCAAGCCGGATCTGGTCAAGTACGCCGGACAGCCGCTTCCGGACAGTTTTGGATCGGTGATGACACGTCGCAAGGTCGCCAGCAATCCATTGCTCGGCCCGGTCCGCCCGTTCCGGCCGCGTGGCCAATCGGGGCTGCCGATCTCTGACTTTCTGCCGCATCTGTCCACCGTCGCCGACGACTTGTGTGTGATCCGGTCGCTGCACGGGGACAGCGTCAATCATCCGCAGTCGGTGTATCAGATGAACACCGGCAGCATCTTGATGGGGCATCCGAGTTTCGGTAGCTGGCTGGCCTACGGATTGGGCAGCGAAAACGAGGACATGCCGGCCTTTGTCGTGTTGCCCGACCCCGGCGGCGGACTCAAGGGTGGGCCGTCGGCCTGGGGCAATGGCTATCTGCCGGCGACCTACCAAGGGACGACGATGCGTCCGGGGAAAACGCCGATCCTCAACCTGGCGCCGCCGAGCGGTGTTTCGGATCTCCGTCAGCGTTCGACTCTGGACTTCATTCAGCAACTCAATCAAAACCATTTGGTCGGGCGCGAACAGGACGACGACTTGGCCGCCCGGATCGATGCCTATGAGCTGGCGTTTCGGATGCAATCGGCCGCACCCGAAGCCGTTGATTTTTCGCAGGAGACGGCCGCAACGCTTTCGATGTACGGGATCGATGACAAGACCACACGTGACTTTGGCGAGCGTTGCTTGCTGGCCAGACGAATGATCCAGCGCGGTGTCCGGATGGTCCAGGTCTATTCGGGGGACACCAACGGTTGGGATGCGCACCAAGACGTCGACAAGAACCATAGCGAGTACTGCGCTAAAACGGACAAACCGGTCACCGCACTGCTCAAAGACCTGAAGCGATCGGGATTGCTCGATGACACCTTGGTCGTCTGGTGCGGCGAGTTCGGACGCATGCCGATGAGCGAACAAGGCAAGGGACGCGATCACAATCCGTGGGGATACTGTGGATGGATCGCCGGGGCCGGCATCAGCGGTGGGCGTGCCTATGGCGCGACCGACGAAGTCGGGTTGCGGGCGGCCGAAGACCGGGTGCATGTCAACGAATTCCACGCCACCTTGCTCCATCTGATGGGACTCGATCACCGCGACCTGACGTATTTCCATAACGGACTGGACGAGCGATTGACCGGCCCCAGTGAAATCGACATCGTCGAGGGACTGCTCACATGAGACGAATGACTCTGCTGTTGGCTTTGTTGGCCATCTTCCTGCTGCTCCCGTGGCCCTCGACCGCCGGGGCGGACGACGCCGAAATCGAAGAAGACGAAATCTCGGACTTCGATCGCGATCATTGGGCCTATGAACCGATCGCGCGACCCGCCGTGCCCGCGGTGGCGCAAACCGATTGGCCGCGGACGGGGATCGACCGGTTCATTCTGGCGCGACTGGAAAAGGAGTCGCTTCAACCCGCGCCGCCTGCCGATCGGCCCAGCTTGATTCGCAGGCTGTGCTGGGACCTGACCGGTTTGCCGCCCACGGTGGATCAAGTCCAACAGTTTGTGACTGACGAGCGGCCCGATGCCTACTCGCGCCTGGTCGATTCGCTGCTCGCGTCACCCGAATTCGGAAAACGCTGGGGACAATTCTGGTTGGACCTGGCACGCTACGCGGACACCGACGGGTATGAACACGACAAAATCCGTGACCAAGCGTGGAAGTATCGCGATTGGGTGATCGATGCGATCAACCGCGACCTGCCCTATGACACGTTCATCCGCTGGCAGCTTGCCGGCGACCACGCGGAATCCGCCGGCGACCCAGCCACACGCCAGCAAGCCACACTGGCGACGGCGTTTTGTTTATCGGGGCCCGACATGCCCGACATCAACTCGATGGACGAACGACGCCATGTCTTGCTCAATGAAATCACGTCGACCGTCGGGGCGGTGTTGCTGGGCTTGCAATTCGGCTGCGCCCAGTGCCATGACCACAAGTACGACGCGATCAGCCAGGCGGACTTTTATCGGCTGCGGGCGTTCTTTGATTCTTCGATCCGACTGGAACAGAACAAGTCGGTCAGCGTGTTGACGTCCCATCGCGATTACCCGCAAACTCATCTGATGATTCGCGGTGATTGGCGCCGTCCGGGCGCCCCGCTGAAACCGGCATTTCCCCGGGTCATCAACGATACGAATGCGGTCCCGTCGCCCGACGTTTCGCCACGGGCCGAGTTGGCGGATTGGATGACCGATCGCGCCAACCCCCTGACGGCCCGCGTGATCGTCAATCGAATCTGGCAACAACATTTCGGCACCGGTCTGACGGCGACACCCAGTGACTTCGGCGTGATGGGAGACAGCCCGACGCACCCCGAGTTGCTCGACTACCTGTCCGATGAACTGATGCGGGAAGACTGGAGCACCAAGCGAATTCATCGCATGATCGTGATGTCCAGCGTTTATCAAGTGTCCGGCACGCGTCCCAAAGAAGGCTCCTCTCGCGGGGCTTGGGATCATGCGTTGGCGGCCGATCCCGAGAACCAACTGCTGAGTCGTTTCCCTCGTCGACGCTTGGATGCCGAAGCGATCCGAGACGGATTGCTGGCCGTCAGTGACTCGCTGAATCACGAGATGGGCGGCCCCGGCGTGCGGCCCGCCCTGCCGGCGGAAATGGTCAAGACGCTGAAATCGGGACAGTGGAAAGAAACACCCTCCAAGGCCGACCATGATCGTCGCAGTATCTACATTTTCGCCAGACGGAATTTGCGATTTCCTTTCTTCGCGACGTTTGATCGCCCCACCGCCGATCAGCCTTGCGCACGCAGGAATCAATCCACCACCGCCATCCAGTCGCTCGTGCTGCTCAATTCCGCTTTTGTGATGAAGACGTCGCAGCGATTGGCCGATGTCGTGTCCGCTGGCGAAACCGACGTCCACGCTCAGGTCGAATCGCTCTACCTGAGACTCTATTCGCGACACCCCGACGCCGACGAAGTGACGGCCGCGACGGAATTTTTGGCCAGCGGTGCATCGCTGCGGGACCTCTGCCGGGCGATGCTGAACTCAAATGAGTTCTTGTACGTGGATTGACGCGCAAGTGCGCTGGACTCTCTCGCTGCCAAGGCGGTGCGCTACGCCCGATTCACCCCGATTTTGAGATCCAGCGACATGCGATCGGCCCGGTCGACCTTCATCGTCCTCCTCCTGCTGTTGACCTGCGTTCCTGCCGCGGCGCACGACTACTTTGCGATCAAGGTCGTGGACCAGCAGACCGGACGTGGGGTGCCGATGGTTGAATTAAAAACCGTCAATCACGTCCGCTACTACACCGATTCGGCGGGCGTTGTGGCGTTCGATGAACCGGGATTGATGAACCAGACCGTCTACTTTCACGTTTGGAGTCACGGCTACGAGTTTCCCGAAGACGGTTTCGGCTATCGCGGTACACGATTGGATGTCCGGCCCGGCGGCATGGCGACGCTGAAGATCAAACGGTTGAACATCGCCCGGCGGCTCTATCGCATCACCGGCGCGGGCATCTATCGCGATAGCGTGCTGGTCGGTCATCCCACGCCGATCAAACAACCGGTCTTGAACGGTCAAGTGTTCGGATCGGACAGCGTCGTCAACGCCGTCTACAAAGGGAAACTGCATTGGTTTTGGGGAGACACCCATCGGCCTTCTTATCCGTTGGGCAATTTTGATGTGCCCGGTGCGGTGTCCCAATTGCCACGCGACGGTGGGCTGGATCCGGAAATCGGCGTCGATCTGGAATACTTTGTCGATCGAAACGGATTTGCAAAACCGATGGCCAAGCTTGCTGGAGCAGGGCCGACATGGATCAACGGCTTGGTCACACTCGACGGGGGTACGGACCGTGCCCGGATGTTTGCGGCCTACGTCAAGATCAAGCCACCGCTGACGGTGTATGAACGTGGGCTGGCCGAGTTCAACGATCAAACCCATCGGTTTGAGAAGCTGGAGTCGATTGCGATCGATGCGCCATTGTTTCCCGGCGGACACCCCATCACGCATCAAGACGAGGGGATTCAGTACGTGTACTTCGGTGACCCGTTCCCGTTGGTCCGTGTCCCGGCGACCGCCGAGGCGCTGCGTGACCTGTCGCGGTATGAAGCGTACACTTGTTTGAAACAGGGCAGCCGTGCGGACTCCATTGCGGTGGAACGACGCAACGGTGCTCCCGTTTTTAGTTGGAAGTCGGACACGATCCCCTTCACGCCCATGCTTCAGGATCGACTGATCCGGGAAGGACACCTGGATACGGCCGACGGGTTGTTTCGGCTGGTCGACGAAACGGGAAAACCGGTGACGATGCACCGCGGATCGGTGGCCTGGAACGAACACCGGGGCCGCTGGGTGATGATCGGGGTCCAGCACGCGGGGACGTCGATGTTGGGGGAGGTCTGGTATGCAGATTCGGTGGAACTGACCGGCCCGTGGATCAACGCCAGAAAGATTGTTAGCCACGAACAGTACAGTTTCTACAACCCGAAACAGCATCCGATGTTTGCCAAGCACGACGGGCGGGTGATCTTTTTCGAAGGCACGTACACGGCGACGTTTTCGGGTAACGACGCCCCGACACCCCGCTACGACTACAATCAGATGATGTACAAACTGGATCTAGCGGATCTCGGTTGGGGAGAACGAAGCACCAGCAAGTGAATCGATGCCCGGAGTCGCACGGGTTCCGGTGTGCCCTCGTTTTCGCGTGTGCCCTCGTTCCAAGGCTCTGCCACTCGCCGCATTTTCACTCACGTTCCCCCGTGAAATGGGTTATGATGGTTCACCAAAACTCGCGCCGCGAGATCCATCCCTCCTGAACCCTGCATCCGCTTGGAGTCTATTCAGATGAAACCATTTAGTCGTCGCCAGTTTAACGTCGCATCGGCCGCCTCGCTCGCCGGGCTGGCGACCGCCGTTCACACCAGTTCGGCGGCCAAGGCAGCCGACGGCCCCAACGAAAAACTGGGCGTCGTGGTGGCCGGAGTGAACGGGCGTGGGCAGTCGCACATCGCAGGATTCGGCAATGACCCGCGGGCCGAAGTCCGCGCCATCGTCGAAGTCGACTCCAAGGTCGCCGAGCAACGCGCCGGTTCCATCGAAAAGCGAACGGGGCTGAAGCCGAAGGTGTACCGGGACATCCGTGAAGCGCTCGAGTCCGATGATTATCAAATCGTGACCTGTGCAACACCCAACCATTGGCACGCGTTGATCGGCGTCTGGGCGATGCAAGCCGGGAAAGACGTCTACCTTGAAAAACCGATCAGCCATAACGTCAACGAGGGACGCGCGCTCGTCGCGGCGGCGAAGAAGTACGGCCGGATGTTTCAAACCGGTACGCAATGCCGCAGCAGCAACGGCGTGATCGATCTGGTCAACTTTATCCAGAGCGGCGGGATCGGCGAAGTCAAGCTGGCTCGCGGGCTGTGTTACAAGCGTCGCAAATCGATCGGCCCGCTCGGCGACTATTCGGTTCCCGATTCAATCGACTTCAATCTCTGGAGCGGTCCGGCGACCTACACCGACCCCAAGGTGACTCGTCAACGTTTCCACTACGATTGGCACTGGCAACGCCATTATGGCAACGGCGATTCGGGGAACCAAGGGCCGCACCAAACCGATGTCTCACGCTGGGGCCTTGGTTTGGAACGACACCCCAATTCAATCCTGACCTATGCCGGACGTCTCGGTTATCAAGCCGAACGCAAAGATCCCAGCTATGTCGATGCCGGCGATACCGCCAACACCCAAGTCTCGATCTACGACTACGGCGACAAAACCATCGTTTTCGAAACCCGTGGCTTGAGTGTCGACAATAGCGCCGACGACGAAATCAACACCCTGTTCGGCAGCAACCGGGGTAACAAGATCGGCGTCGTCTTCTACGGCAGCGAAGGTTACGCGATCCAAGGTCCGAATTACGAAAACGGACGCGTCTTTGACCTCAATAAAAAGCCGGTGCGTGAATTCAAGCACAACAGCAAAGAGGATGGTCAGCTCAACGAACTGCACATGAGCAACTTCATCGATGCGGTGGTTTCACGCGACGGATCCAAGCTGAACGCCGATGCGATGTGCGGTCACCTGTCCGCTTCGATCGCGCACCTGGGCAACATCTCCTACTATGTTGGTCAGGAAAACCGCGTCAGTCCCGACGAGATTGCCGGAGCCGTCGAAGCGTTCGGTTCATCCGACGACGATTCGGCGACGCTGCAACGGACGCTGCGTCACCTCCGCGACAATGGTGTGAAACCCGAAACCGAACAGTTGTCGCTCGGTCCGGTGCTGAAGTTCGATCCGGTCAGCGAACGCTTTGCCGACAACGACGCCGCCAACGCGATGCTGACGCGTCAGTATCGCGACGGATTCGTCGTCCCAGATCCCAGCAAGGTCTGATCCGAGAGGCGCGGGCTACCAATGTGGGATAGGCTTCCAGCCTGTCAATTCTGGAGTCGACAGGCTGGAAGCTTATCCCACTGCAGTGGACGACAGGCTGGAAGCCTATCCCACTGGGGACGATCGGCTTTTTCCGTAACACCCGCGAATGCTGTCCGCTTGGTCCATCGTACGGGAGCGTTTTTCGACGCTCATTTACCCAAAACCGACGATTGCAGGCCCGGCGATATGGTCATTCTCCAACAAGGCGACGAGCCGATTCCGGGCTACTTCTTGGCTGAAAAGCTCGGCGAAGGCTCGTTCGGCGTGGTGTGGGCGGCCGATGGACCCGGCGAAACCCGCGTCGCGCTCAAGTTTCTTGATCTGCACCAGGCCGGCGGTGCCAAAGAATTCGAGTCGATCTCGGCCATCAAAAACGTCCGCCATCCCAATTTGTTGCCGATCACCGGTTACTGGCTGTTGGATCGGGCGGGAAAGCCGATCCGTGATGGCCAAACGAACCGGTTTCGCATGACGCCCTGCGAACCGGCGACCCTGGTGATTGCCATGGTGGTCGGCGAGAAAAGCCTGGACGACGTGCTGCAAGACTATCGATCGCGGGGCCAAGCGGGGATTCCCCTGGCCGAGCTGCTCGACTACGTGGAAGACGCGGCCCGCGGATTGGATTTTCTCAATGCGCCGCGTCACGATCTCGGCGACGGGAGGCGGGTGTCGATTGCCCATCGCGACATCAAACCCGACAACATCTTGCTGGTTGGTGACGCCGCAGTGCTCTGCGATTTTGGTGTCGCCCGGCCTTGCTATGCCGATTCGATCCGCTCGACGGGCATGATCGGTTCACCCGCCTTCATTTCACCGGAAAGCATCGCAGGGCATGGTTCGGTCGCCAGTGACCAGTACTCCCTGGCGCTGACCTATTACTACCTCCGCACCGGCGACCATTCGGTTCAGGCGATCAATCAAGCCACGGCGATCCATTGCCACGTCAGCGGCGAGCTGGATTTTTCCAAGGTCGGTGTCGCCGAACAAAGGGTGCTCGAGCGGGCCACCAGTCTGGACGCAACGGCGCGGTTTGATTCCTGTCGCCAAATGGTTCGCGCTTTGAATCAGGCCGTCGCCCAATCGTCTCCCCTGGCGACCGCGGATCCGGGGTGCGTCGGTGGCAACCCCGACGCGATTGCCACCGCGATCGATCCGCGATTTCAGTCGACGACGGCGGCCGAGGGGAACGAATTCGCAGCGGTGTCGCCGTCGCCGGGTTCGCACGTCGGACGGACGGGTTCCTGGCGGAAACGAAAGACGGGCACGCGTCGACGCTCCCGCCGCTTGATCGCGTCGGCCGCCATGATCGCATTCGCAGCCCTCTCGGTGCAATTTGTTTCGCGCGGCCCCCAAGTGCAAGGTCAACCAGACACGCACGCCAAGCTGTCGATCGCCATTGAACATCCGCCGGCCGACGCCAATCCCCAAGCCTCCGTTCCGGTCGATGAACCCGAGACGGCCGATGTGGTTCCCGTCAACGACCGCGTTGCCCTTTCCACGGTGCCTGTCTTGAACGAGCGCCCCGAGGCGACGTCGCCGAAACCACCTGTTCCCGTCATCGTCGAATCCGTTGCGGAGCAGAGCGCGGACAGTGACCCGGCGATCATCCAGTTCGTTGGCCAAGTCACGCCTGTGTCGGCCGATGTCATCCCAGCCACCGCGTCCGACGCTGTGGTCGAGCCCGTGCCAGAAACCGTTGCTCCCGCCACGGCGCCCGAACCCGTGGCCGAGGAAGGTCGATCAATCGTCGCCCTTGAGAAGCTCGGCGGGACGTTCACTCGCGATCAGACGGAATTGGATTTGTCAGGAACCAAGGTGACAAACGCTGACTTGTCCCAGCTGCGGTTCGTGCCGTCACTGATTTCATTGTCGTTGGAAAATACCGCGATCGACGACGAAGGCTTGGCGGAGATCGCCGAGCATCAACCCATGCTTGAGCAACTGTTTCTCTCGCAGACGAAAGTGACGGACTCGGGGCTGGAGCACCTGGGGCGGCTTGGCGACTTGGTCTGTTTAGATCTTGCCGGTTGCAAAATCAGTGACGCCGGGTTGGTGCATTTGCAATCGCTAGAAGGATTGAAAGCCGTCGGACTGAAATCCACGCGAGTTTCCCGCACCGGGATGAATCGATTGAGCGAAGCCTTGTCACACCGGGCTGTGATTCAAGGCCCCGAGTTCAGCCTATTGGGCGGCAAGCGATTCGATGTGATGCACTGACCGTTGAGATGCACTGATCGTTGAGATGCACTGATCGTTGAGATGCATTGACCGTTGAGATGCATTGACCGTTGAGATGCATTGACCGTTCGATCTCCCCTCGCTTCGCTTGACCCTGCTGCCAGGAGGGTGAGTTTGAAAACTGCACGACGTCCGGCATGCCGGCGCCGGCAAAATACGTTGGGATCCGCTTACCGATGCGCACCGCTGTATCGGAAGAGTGTATTCTGTGGAGCCCCTTCGAATGGATCTGTTGCTGGCCCGCGAGACGTGACGACGTCATGCTTCGCACCGCAGTGCCGGGTCTGGAAAACGCCCACCTGAGTAGAACTGATGACCTGGATCGATTACGTCGTTGTTGCCGTTTACTTCATCGTGATGATCGCCATCGGATTGTGGGCGATGGGGCGTGTCAAAGGGCAAGAAGACTACTTCATGGGCGGGCGTGGGTTCGGCAAGTTGTTACAAACCTTTGCCGCCTTCGGCGCCGGGACGGGGGCGCACGAACCGATCCAGGTCGGGCGGACCGGATGGACCAGCGGGCTCAGCGGCGTGTGGTCGGCGCTGATGTGGTTGTTCGTCACCCCGGTCTATTGGATCACCGCGGTGTGGTATCGGCGGATGCGGCACTTGACGCTCGGGGACTGGTTCGTCGAGCGTTACGAGTCCAAAGCATTGGGCGCCGCCTACGCCGTCTTTGCGATCATTTTCTACATGTTCTATCTGTCGACGATGTTGTCGGCGATCGCAAAATTCGCGGTGCCACTGATGGGGATCGATCAGATCGCGGGATTGGATCTGAAGTACGTTTTGATTCCCGGGTTGGCCGGGATTGTGATCGTCTACGGTGTGTTGGGCGGGCTGACGGCGGCTTATTGGACCGACTTGATCCAAGGGATTTTCATCATCCTGTTGAGCGTCTTGTTGATTCCCTATGGGCTATGGGCGTTGGTCAAAGAATTCGGCGACCCGTCGACGCAGGGGTTCATGGACGGATTCACGATCATGCACGAGCGTGTTTCGTCGGACTATTTCAGCCTGTTTACTGGACCGAGTGCGGGCGAGTTTCCGCTGCAGTACATCGTGGCACTGACGTTGCTCGCTCTGGTCGGGATCGTCGTCCAGCCGCACTTCATCGCGACCGGTGGCGGATCGGCAAAAAGTGAAAACGAAGCACGAATCGGTCTGGTGGTCGGCAACTTTCTCAAACGGCTCTGCACCGTCGGTTGGGCGATCACGGCGCTGATCGCCCTGGCGCTGTTGGCCGGCCGCCCCGAGCTGGCCGTGGATCCCGATCTGGTGTGGGGAATCGCGGCGCGCGAAATTCTGGGCCCGCTGAATCTGGGGCTGGTCGGTCTGATGCTGGCCTGCCTGATGGCCGCGATGATGAGTTCGGCCGACACGTACATGATTGTCAGTTCCGCGCTGATCACCCGCAACCTGTATGCGGCCTACGTGAATCCGTCGGCGACGGACCGTGAAAGTGTGAAAGTGGCCCGCGTGACGGGGCTGGCCATCATCGTGGGAGCGTCGGTCGTGGCGATCACGATGGCAAACGTGTTCGCCCAGTTTACGTTCGCGATCGAGTTGCCGATTCTGTTTGCCGCCCCGTTTTGGATCGGCATGTTTTGGCGCCGCGCCAATGCCACCGCGGTGTGGATTACGATCGTGTTTTCGGCGCTGTTCTTTTTTATCCTGCCGCTGGTGATTCCAATGCTCTCGCCCGAGATGCGGACCGATCCGGCCTGGACGACCACAACCAACCGCATCGTCAAGTCGATCAAACGCACGGCGACGCCGGCCGATGTCGCCCGGCATGAAGCATGGGGCGAAGCGATGGAACAGGCCAAGGATGATAAAAAGTTACGCGAGAAGATCGGCGCAGAACCGCCGCAATGCGAGGCCGGAGATCCGATTGAAGTCATCTTGGTTTCCGGCGACAAGTCGATTTTTTGGAGCGGCGGTGTGAAGCCGGTCGGTGAAGAGTCGTTGGAGATGATCAGCACGGTCCGAGACGGTGACGCATCGATCTTGACGCAGCGACGGACGGGCCAGTTGCAGGGCGAGGGACAATTCAAACTCGATTTCTTGCTTTATCACTACATCGGCGTCGATCTGGCGAATGTCTCCAAAGCGACGCTGGAAACTCTGCGGTTGCCGACCCGCGTCCTGTTGCCGTTCCTGGTGCTGATCGTGGCCAGTTTCCTGACGCCCCGTACGAGTGAGTCGGTGTTGGATCGCTATTACGCCAAGATGAAAACGGAAGTGGATCCCGACCCGGAAACCGATCGGCGAAACCTGGAACAGTCGTACAACGATCCGAAACGGTTCGAAGACCGCAGGCTGTTTCCCGGCACAGACATCGAAGCGCTGCGACCGCGCAAGTCTGACGTGTATGGATTCGCCATCTCCGTCGCGGTTTGCTTCGTGGTCATCGCGCTGCTGGTCTGGCTGGCCGGCATCGGCGCCGCATAGGTTAGTACGATGGCCCTTCTGGGCCGTCGCCGTTGCTGCGAAGCAGCGACGGGAAATCGCCTCAAGGCCAATACCGCCGCTCACCCTCTGCGAGATCGTCGATCTAGCGGACGACAGGCTGGAAGCCTATCCCACAGAACTCCCAAACACTTCTCCCACCGCCTCGCCTCCGAACACCGTCGGCACTTCATCGCGGCCGTGGTGATTATAGGTCAAACGGTTGGC
The DNA here is from genome assembly GCF_007754155.1 of Stieleria neptunia. Lineage (NCBI taxonomy): Bacteria > Pseudomonadati > Planctomycetota > Planctomycetia > Pirellulales > Pirellulaceae > Stieleria > Stieleria neptunia. The sequence continues at coordinate 734,469 of NZ_CP037423.1, forward strand.
GTCGATCCCCAACGCGTGCAGGATGGTCGCGTGAAAGTCGTGGGGTGACACCGGTCGCTCGGTCGCCACGTAGCCCAGCGGATCGGTCGCGCCGATGACCCGCCCGCCCTGGACCCCGCCGCCGGCCATCCAAATCGAGTACCCAGCCGGAGAATGATCGCGGCCTTTGCCCCGGCCTTCCATCGTCGGCGTCCGTCCGAATTCGCCGGCCCAGACAACCAACGTCGATTGCAGCAAACCGCGTTGTTTGAGGTCCGCCAGCAGCCCGGCGATCGGAACGTCGGTCCGCGAAGCCATTTTGGTGTGGTTGCCCTTGATGTTGCCGTGCGCGTCCCAGCCGCCGACACGGACTTGCACGAACCGCACGCCCCGTTGGACCATCCGTCGGGCCAGCAAACACGCCCGGCCGACGGTTTTGCCTTGTGGATGATCCAAACCATACAGCTCTCGCGTCTGCTGCGTTTCTTTGGCGAGGTCAAACAAATCCGGGGCCGACGTTTGCATTTGAAACGCGGTTTCATAGGAATCCAGTCGCGCCCGCAGTTCGCTTTGCCCTCCGGATTGATCCAGATGCCGTTGGTTGAACCAACGAATTAATTCCAATTGGTCGCGGCGCTGTGGTTGGGACGTCTGTTCCGGCATGGTCACATGTCGGATCCCTTTTGCCGGGTCGACGATGGTGCCTTGGAACCCTGAGGGCAAAAATCCCGATCCCCATCCGGCACCTTGGGGAAACTGCATGCCGTCGGTGTGCAGGTTCATTCCGATGAAGGCGGGCAGCGTCTCGTTGGCCGTTCCCAAACCATACAGCGACCAACTGCCGATGCTGGGGCGGTCGCCGGCGGCGGTACCCGTCAGCGCGACGCATTCGCCGGGGCCGTGCACCGGATTGTTGTGTTGCATCGATCGGATGACACACAAATCGTCGACGTGTTCCGCCGTTTTGGGCAGCAAGTCAGAAACCGGAATGCCGCTTTCGCCGTACGGTTTGAACGACCACGGCGATCCCATCAAGTTTTTCAGCCCGGCTCGTTTGATTTTTGGAATCGTGTCGGCAATGCTCTCGGGGACGTCCTTGCCCGCCAACCGGTCCAGATCCGGTTTGGGGTCAAACGTGTCGACTTGGCTGGGGCCGCCGGACATGAACAAAAAGATCACGCTTGATGCCGTGGCGGTGTGGTGCGTCGTGCCTGCTCCTTCCGCTTCGGCGTGACGCAACAGTTGCAGCGCCATCGCACCGGCACCGAGGCCGCCGCCGTACAGGAATCGTCTGCGATCGATCCAATGGTTTGAGGTCATGCGTCTCTCTAGTTCACGTACAGAAATTCGCTCAAGTTCAGGATGACCAGGCACAACGATTCGAGCGAATGATCGCGCAGGTACTGTGTCATCTTTTCAGCTTCTTCCTCGGACGCGTCTCGACCGAGCGCCAGTCGCAGCGCGGTCGCGGCGTATTGGTCTTCCCTGGCCGTGTTGCGGACGCGCTCGGCAAAGTGGTGGCTGATCGTATTCATGAAGTCGCTGTTGAGCAGGTACAGCGGCTGCAGCGAGACGGTCGACACGCGTCGCAGCGAACAGGTTGTCACGGCCGCAGGGCTATCGAACAGCGTCAACGATTCTGCGATCCGTTCGCGTTGCTGTGGCAGGTAGACGCTCCGCCGGTAGCCGTCTTCGGCATCATCGTCACCCACGCTCGGGCCTCCCACCGTCGTGTCCAGTCGGCCGGCGACGGACAACGCCGAATCGCGAATCGCCTCGGATTCCAGTCGTCGCGGGGGCCAGCGCCAAAGCGATTGGCAATCGGGGTCCAAGTCATGATTGCGTTGTGAAAACGCCGCCGATTGTCGATAGGTGCTCGAACGCAGGATCAGGCGATGGATGTGCCGCGTGCTCCAGCCGCTGGCGACCAATTCGTCGGCCAGCCAATCGAGCAGTTCGGGATGCGTCGGTGAAGCGCCTTGGGTCCCAAAGTCGCCCGAGGTGGCAACGATCCCGGTGCCAAAATGCCACTGCCAAATCCGATTGACCCACACACGTGCGGTCAACGGATTGTCCGGGGACGCGATCCAGTCGGCCAAATCGGTCCGTGAAGTCACCTCGTCGGGCGTCGGTCCAAAAACCGCCGGCCAGCCGGCGCGAACTTCCGGGCCGATCGACTTGGCATCGCCACGCAACCGCAGATAGGTTTTCATTTCCGCGACCGATCGGAGATCACGCGGCAAGGGCCAACGCATTTCGTGGGGCGCGACGGTCACGTCCGAATCGCCACCGCTCCAGCCCCAGACTTGTGGGATCGACGCGATCGCGGAATCGAGTGCGGAAAACGCTTTGCGCTCCTGGGCATTCATTCCGCCGATCACCGACTTGGGGATCACCAAGACGGGTTCGGGGACGCCGGCACGACGCTTCTGGGCGACCATTCGCGCGTGAACGGAATCGAACAATTGCCAACGCGCGTTGACCCACGATTCCGTTTCGGCGGGGGCATCGGCCAGCAACAGGTTGCCGGGTTGCCCGCGCGTAAAAAACGCTTGCAATCGGTAGTAGTCGCGAATCGTAAACGGGTCGAACTTGTGCGTGTGACACTGGGCACATTCCAGCGTGACGCCCAAGAATGTTTTTGCCGTGGTGTTGACCACGTCCACCAAAATGTCTTGACGTTGAATTTCTTTGTCCAGCTCATTGCCGCTGTATCGGGCGGCGGCCAGGAAACCCGTCGCTTCCAAACAACGCGACTCCTCCGGCAATTCGTCGCCGGCAAGTTGCTCCCGAATGAACTGGTCGTACGGTTTGTCGTCTTGGAAACTTTGGATCACATAGTCACGGTAACGCCAGGCGTATGGCCGTGGTCGGTTGTGTTGATGACCGTTGCTCTCGGCCCATCTGGCCAGATCCAACCAGTATCGTCCCCAACGCTCGGCATAGGCCGGTGAACACAGCAATTGATCGATCCAGCGATCGAGTGCTTCGTGACTGGCTGCTTGTTCCAACCCCGGAAACGCCGAGGGTGGAAGCCCCGTCAGGTCCAATGCAATTCGACGTTGCAGCGTCGGCCACGAAGCCGTTTCCGTCGCCGTGATGCCCAGGTCCTGTTGGTTGCTGGCGAGGAACGCATCAATGGGTGTCCGCAATGGCCGAGTTGTCGCGACCGCAGGAATCTCGGGGCGATCGACGCGTTGCAGCGCCCAGTGATCCGTCTGCATCGCGGGCGTCGGCAACAACTGATGGTCCCAGACGACGCCTTCATCGATCCAATCACGTAGCACGCGGATTTCGTCCGCACTCAGTTGCGTGTGGTCATCACCTGGCGGAGGCATCTGCTTTGCCGGATCGGACGATTCGATCAACGCAATCAGATGGCTGGCATCGGCATCGCGAGGCGACAAGTGATTCAAGACCTCGTCGTAATGGTCCAGTCGCAATCCGGATTCCGGTTCGTCGCCGCCGTGGCACCCGAAACAATGTTGTCGGAGAACCGGATAGACCTCGGTGCGAAAATTGACGGTTGCGGTGAGTGTCGGCGCCGTCGTCGGATTCGTCGCCGGCGGCTTGGTCGTCGGCGTTGGGGCAACCCGGGCGGGCAACCCGAAGGATTCCATCCAGGTCGTCGCCAGCGATAGCTCGGAAACCAAAATTCGATCGTCACGTTCGGTCTTCATCCCCGTCGCGAATCCGATCCAGCCGATCGAGTCAATCGCGTTTTTCGCGGAGACCTCGATGGCGGGCGTTCCCGCATCGGTGATTTCGGGATCGATCCAGACGCTCAATCGGTCATACGGTAGTCCGCTGCCCGATTGCGATCGCGAGACTTTGGCCAGGATGGTGTAAACGCGATCGCCTTGCAGCTGGGTCTCGGAAAAATGCTGCGACGTCGACGTGTAGCGTGCCATGAAGGCGTTCTTGTCCTGGTCGACATGCAGCCCGATGTTCGGCACACCGCCGTTGTGCCCCGCCGCGTCGCCTCCGTCCTGTTCGTCGAGCCACAGAACCAGAAACTCTCCGTTTCCGTTTGGGGGTGTGTCGATGCTGGACGAATCGTAGCGGAGCTGAAAACGAACCAGCAGTTGGTCGCCATCAAAGGGTACACGGAGCTGTCGTCGGAGCGGATTGTTTCGCCCTCCGGTCCCGCGGATTTCAAACCACTGCGCCGTCCCTCCCGAACGCGATCGTGTCCAATCGCCCGACCAGCCGACCGGATTCCCGGCCTGGACCGGCGCGTCGTGCCATGTGCAGGTGAGTAGCAATGCGATTGCAAGAAAACGCATTTTGTTGAATCAGCGGTGGGCGAATGACTGGGGGGGATCCGCTAGTATAGCCAATTCCAAATCACCATGTTTATGAATCTGGTTTGTTCCACCATCGCTACCCGTCCGGAAACTTTCATGCGAATTGCCTGTCCGATGCGATCGCGGATCTTGTCGATGATGCTGATCGCTTGCTGCCTCAGCGTCTGCTTGATCCGTCCCGCGCGAGCCGACGACTTCACGGTCGTGAAGGGATTGGCGTTCAGCGAAACCGTCCCCGCGCTGACACTGGATCTGTACCTTCCCAAGGCGTCTGCCGATCCGTCGCCCTGTGTCATCGTCATTCAAGGCGGCGGCTTTCGTCCGCAGAACGGACAGCGATTCAAACCCTTTGCCGAACACCTGGCGAAGCACGGATTTACAGCTGCGTTGATCTCGTATCGCGGAAGTCCCGACCATCGGTTTCGCGATACCTTGGCCGACGTGAAAGCCTCCGTCCGATTCGTCCGCAACGTGGCCGAGAAATATCAAATCGATGCCGACCGGATCGGCGCAGCGGGCCGGTCGGCCGGCGGTACGCTCGCCGCGCTGTTGGCGGTCACCGGCGACCACGACGATCCCGACAGCCGCATCCAAGCCGCCGTCTGTTTCGCCGGCGTGTTCGATTTTGTGAGTCGGTTCACGAAACAGGAACAGTTGGAGATTCAACCGAACGCGAAGAAAAAACGGAAAACCAACGGAGAGTGGATCGGCCCCGAGTTTTCACCCGAGGATCCGCAATGGTTGGCCGCTTCGGCGATCACACACGTCGATCCGAGTGATCCACCGATCCTGCTGCTGCACTCCCGCGACGATTCCACCGTGCCCTGGTTTCAGTCACGCGACATGCACCGCGCGATGACCGAGGCCGGCGTCGATGCCGAGATCCGGGTCTATGAAACGGGAGGCCACTCGGTGTCGCCCAAAGACAGAAACTCACTCGACGACATGGTCGAATTTTTTCAAAAGCGACTCTGAACATCACCCCAGCGGGACGCGTCACAGCTTGTCGATTGAATCGGGATCTGCGGAGTCCATGGTGAGCCGCTGGCCGTCAGGCCTCGGGCGGGCGCCGAAATGCCCGGCCGCTTACGCGTCGCGGCTCACTCAATCGACAGCCCGGTCAGCGAGCGGCGCGTGTTGGACGCACCACCCGCACGCGCCACTGGCTCACGCCACGTGCTGAGATGTGGGATTCCGCTCGTGCTTTTCCCCCCTGCACACCAAGGGCTCCAGCCTCGGGGGCGGGGACGGGATTTGGGGTACAATGCTCGGTGCATCATTTCAAATCCGAACTCTCAAATTTGAGATCGCCCGTTTGGGTAAATGTCCATGAGGACCATCGTCGCCATCATCTTGCTCCCGTTGTGGATCCTACCACCGCTCGTCGCCAGCGATGACGTCACCGAAGGTGAAAAATTGTTTGCGTTGAAGGTCAAACCGCTGCTCGCCGAGAAGTGCTTGGCCTGCCATGGGGCAGAACCCGATGACATCCAAGGCGGACTGGATCTACGGACGCGAGAAACCGTGATCGCCGGCGGTGACTCGTTCGAGGATGAAGTGCTGATCCCCGGCAAGGGCGATGCGAGTTACCTCTATCGGACCGCCAGCCGATCGGAGGAAGGCTATGAAATGCCTCCCAAGGAAGCCGACCAGCTGACCGAAGCCCAGACATGGTGGATTCGTGATTGGATCGATGCGGGGGCGCCGTGGCCGGATGAAGATCGCGTCGCATTGATTCAGCAGCGATACGCCGAAGGCGAGCAGGTGGCAACATCCAAGGCGCTGTCGGACGATTGGCAGAACCGGCGCTATGAACCCCAGAAACTATGGTCCTATCGGCCGCTGCAGCACGTCGACGTGCCCGCCGGCAAACACCCGGTGGACTGGTTCATCGACCAGAAACTGGCCGCGGCAGAACTCGCGCCCGCACCGCCAGCCCGTGCCGGCGAGCTGGTGCGGCGGATGAGTTTTGGTTTGACCGGGTTGCCCCCCACGCCCGCGGACGTCAAACGCTTTACCCGCGAGTACGCCAAGAACCACGAGGGGGCCGTGCGTGCGTTCGCGCAGCAATTGATGGCGTCGCCCCACTACGGCGAACACTTCGGTCTGCGTTGGTTGGACGTCGTTCGTTACGCCGACACCGCCGGGTTTGCAAACGATTACAGCCGCCCCAACGCCTGGCGCTACCGCGACTATGTTGTGCGAGCTTTCAACGACGACAAACCCTACAACGAATTCATCAAGCAACAAATCGCCGGGGATGAGATCGACCCCGATGATCCAGAGAATTTGATCGCGACGGGTTTTTTGCGGATGGGGCCGTGGGAACAGACCGGCATGAGCGTGTTCAAGGAGACACGTCAGCAATGGCTCGACGACATCACCGATTCGGTCGGCCAAACGTTTCTCGCCCACGCCTTGCAGTGTGCCAAGTGTCACGATCATAAATTCGACCCCGTGCCCACCCGTGACTACTACAGCATGATGGCGGTGTTTTCGACGACCCAGTTCGCCGAACGGGATGCACCGTTCCTGGAGGTGGAAAACAAGGCGGGTTTCGAGGCGTCCGACGATTGGGTCCAAGCCAAAGTCGACGACTACCAGCAACAGAAAAAGGAACTCAATCAGAAAGTCGCCAAGGCGCGCAAGCAGGAGACCGGCGATGCGAAGGTCGGCGACAACGGGCTGGATCCCGGCGACGAAGCATCGTTGGCCAGGATGTCAAAAAACATCGCGCGGCACAGTTGGGAACTCGACCGCACCCGGCCGATCGCCTTTGCCGTCTACACCGGAAAGACGATCCAACGCAACAATGTCGGAAATCGGATCGCGTTGCCCGAGAACCCTTGGACCAAGGGGCAACTCGAAACCGACGCCATCCTGGCCGGCGGCAACGTCTATTCACCGACCGAACCGGTCCAACCGGGACCACTCAGCGCGGCGGTCGCGCTCGGGCAGATGCTGCCCCCTTCGTTTCCCGCCGGCAAGGGGAAACGCCGATTGGCGTTGGCACGGTGGATCGCCGCCGAGGACAATCCATTGACCGCCCGCGTGATCGTCAACCGCGTCTGGTCGTGGCACTTCGGCAAAGGGCTGGCCGGCAACCCGAACAACTTCGGCGGCACCGGGGCCTTGCCGACGCACCCACAGTTGCTGGACCACCTGGCACGCCGGTTCATGGATCACGGTTGGAGTATCAAAAAGCTGAATGAGCTGATCGTCACCTCCCAGGCCTATCGCCGCAGCACCCGCCATCCGCACCCCGAACGGCAAGCCGCTCGTGATCCCAAGCTGAATCTTTACGCCTCGTTCTTACCGCGTCGATTGACCGCCGAAGAGCTTCGCGATGCCATGTTAGTCGCCAGCGGTGAACTCAACCGCAGCGTCGGCGGGATTCCGGCGCGGCCGGACGTGAACTTGGAAGTCGCTTTCCAGCCACGCCAAATCATGGGCGGGGCGGCTTCGGTGTATGAGCCCGATCCGACTCCCCGGCAACGCAACCGCCGCAGCCTGTACGCCGAGAAGATTCGCGGGCTGAGGGATCCGTTCTTCGAGTCCTTCAACCAACCCGGTCCGGACAAGTCCTGTGAGTTGCGGGAGACGTCGACGGTCGCACCCCAGGCGTTGACGCTGCTCAATTCCGAAGAGGTCTTTGACCGATCGATCGGGTTTGCCAAACGCCTGGTTGATGAACAGCTCGCTGACGACGCCACGATCGAACGCGCGTTTCAATGGGCGTTGGGGCGTTCGCCGACCGCTGAGGAACGTTCGCTGTGTCTGGATCAATGGAACGACGCGACCGCTGAAGAGTCGGCGCGATCCTACGAAGCCAAAACGTGGCCGGATCAGATCGAGCGGACGGTGATGGCGGAAAAGACGGGACAACCCTACGACTTCATCGAAACCATGCCGGCTTACACCCATTACCAGCCGGACCTTCAGCCCGCCGACGTCGACGCGAAAACGCGCGGACTGGCGCACGTCTGTTTGGTGATTTTTAATCTGAACGAATTTGCCTACCTGGACTGATCATGGCTGCTCACTATCCACATCGACTGGCGATGCCGACCCGCCGCGAGGCTTTGTATGGGCTCGGCGCGGGACTCGGTTCGGTCGCGCTGACATCGCTGCTGCAAGCCGATGAGTCGGGACAGACTCATCATCCGGCCAAGGCCAAGCGCTGCATCTTTTTGATGATGGAAGGCGGGCCGTCGCATCTGGACACGTTCGATCCGAAACCCGAGCTGACCAAGCAGCATCTCAAAGCGTTCACCCGCAGCGGCGAGATGGAAAGTGCGATGTCGTCGGGAAAACGCTACTTCGTCAAAAGCCCCTTCCAATTCACCAAGGCGGGCGAGTGTGGCGCGGACATTTGCACCGAGTGGAAACACTTGAGCCAGATGGTCGATGACATCTGCTTCTATCGCGGGGCGCAAGTCGAATCGGTCAACCACCCGACGGCCTGCTACCAGCTCAATACCGGCAATCAGTTCGGCGGCGATCCCGCAGTGGGCGCCTGGGTGACCTACGGCTTGGGCACGATGAACAAGAACCTGCCCGGATTTGTGGTCCTGCCGCGATCGAGCTATCCGCAGGGCGGCGCGGGGAATTGGTCCAACGGATTCCTGCCCGCCAAGTTTCAAGGCACGCCGCTACGGCCCGAAGGCAGTCCGATTCTGAATTTGAACCCGCCGGCAGCGGTGTCGCCTCAGCGGCAGCGCGAAAATCTTAATCTGTTGGGGCAGCTCAACAGCCAACACCTCGCCACGCGACCCGGCCGGGGTGAGTTGGAAGCGCGAATCGCCAGCTATGAATTGGCCTACCGGATGCAGACCGAAGTCCCCGGCGTGCTGGATTTGGAGGGCGAGTCACAATCGACACTCGATGCCTACGGGGTGGGAGAAGCGGCGACGGATTCGTTTGCGAGAAAATGTTTGTTGGCCCGGCGGTTGGTCGAAAGCGGTGTGCGATTTGTTCAAGCCTATGCCGGAAACTGGGACAGCCACGACTACATCGAAAAAGCCCACGGGGCGTTGATTCGCTCGGTCGACAAACCCATCGCGGCGCTGTTGCGAGATTTAAAGCAGCGCGACATGCTCAAGGACACGCTGGTGATCTGGTGCGGTGAATTCGGCCGCACACCCGACAACGGGCTGCGCGGCGGGGGGCAGTCCTACGGCCGTGATCACAACGCCAAAGCGATGGCGATGTGGTTCGCCGGCGGCGGGACAAACGCCGGTCACACGATCGGAGCGACCGACGAGATCGGTGCTAACGCCGTCGAGTGCGTGCACCACATTCGCGACGTGCACGTCACGCTGTTGCATCTGCTCGGGCTGGACGACAACCGGCTGACCTACTTCCACGCCGGCCGCCACAAACAACTCTCCCAATTCGGCGGCCAGCTGATCAAGGAATTGCTGGGTTAGATCAAAAAGGGGAAAGGGGTTTTATTGAAAAGGGGAAAGGGGTTTTATTTTATCTCGTTGTTCGACGCGATCAAATGAGCAAGAACGTTGGTCAAAAAATTGGTTGGTCAAAAAATAAGAAAAGAGATGCAGCACACGAGTACGAGTGAATCAATGGGAGGCAACGGCGAAGGCCGTGCTGAACCGCAATTGTCGATTCATTGTCTCGTTGGGGTTCCCGATGAATAATATCTGCCTCCACCTGACGGAACTCTTCATTTTTTGACCAGCAAATTTTTTGACCAAGCCCCTGTCGTCCAACGGACGCACCATTTTTCCGCAGAGCCTCACCAGCCGTTGAGTTCGGCGATGCGGCCGAAGATCCCGATCCCGTATTTGCCTTGCCGAGTCCTGCCCTGGTCGATGTACTTCTTGACCAGCGGAAGAGCGGGCTCGCCGATCCAGTCGATGACGTTTTCGAGCATCGTTTCGTTGTTCGTACCGTGGAACAGCAATTCGTCCAGGCAAGCGAGCCCTTGGTCTTTTTGCCCCAGATTGATCAGCGTCCATGCGGCCATCATGCGGACTTCATGGGCATCGTCTTGCAGGGCACGTTCCAAGTCGGCCGCGGCGGGGCGGGCGTTGTCGCCCAGCAGGTGGATTCCGACGACCGCCCACCAACGCAGCACCTCGTCAGAATCGGTCAATTGATTGACAAACGTTTGCAACTGGCCTTTGTCCCGGGCGAGTGCCACGTCGGCGGCGTCCAAGTATTGTGCCAGCGGGTACAGCCGATCCATGCGCACCATTTCGTAGATCGTCACGTCATTGGCCGCGGCGCGGCGCTCCCGCATTTTTTCGGGCATCAATCCCGAATCACGTAGTTCCAATTGTTTTTCCCGCAGCGCCTGTTTCAGTTCGTTGATCTTTTGTCGATGTTCGCGTGCGTCGATCAAGTTGTGGACGTTGTCGAAATCGGCCTCGGTGTCATAAAACTCTTCGGAAACACGCGGGCGGAAAAACCGCCCGGTGATGGCGTCGGTCTTGCCTTCGCGGTGGTGCTGTTCCCAGGCCGGGGTCAGGGGCGCTTTCCAGAGGTACGCCAGGTGTTGTCCGGCGGGCGCGTAGGGCATGTAGTTTTTGTGATAGGCAAAGCGTTCGTCTCGCATCAAACGGACGTTGTCCAGCCGTTCGTCGGCGCGTTCACGAAAACCGAGGTGGTAATTCGGCGCCGGTTCGGTTCCGTCGCCCAAGAAAATCGTGCCCTGGAATTGTTCCGGGATTTCGGCACCGGCCAAACTGAGCCAGGTTTTGGGCATGTCGACGAAACTGACGATTCGATCGACCGTCATGCCGGGTTTTTCAGCCGGATAAAACTGTTTCCATTTCTCCGGAATCCTGACGACCAGCGGGCAATGAACGCCGCTGGAGTAAAGGAACCGTTTGCTCCGCGCCATCACGCCGCCGTGGTCAGAGTTGTAAATGATGATCGTGTCGTCGTAGAGGCCGTCTTTCTTGAGTTCTTCGAGCGTGTCATGGACCTTGCGATCCATGTTCTCGACCGCATCGGCGTACTTCGCATAATTCTTGCGGATGACGGGCAGATCGGGATGGTAAGAAAACAGCTTCATCTCAGCCGGATCGTTCTTGGTGTTCTCGACGTCTCCGTGGGCTCGACTTTCGTGACTGTCCGTAAAATTGACGACGGCAAAGAACGGCTGTCCCGGTTTCCGATGTTTCCAGCCGTACTGTGACTTGCCCTTGGCGCCCTTGAAGTCCCAGCACTCTTTGTCGCCACGACCGCCGACGTTGTAATCGGTCTTGCCGGGATTGGAGGTGTGATAACCGGCCTGGCGTAACAGGTCGGGGTAGTACTTGATCTTGTCGTGCGGGATTTCGTTGCGGCTGCGCATCGGCTGGGTGCCGTTGGAGATCGCATACATGCCGGTGATCCAACAGGACCGCGTCGGAGCACAGACGGCGGCGTTGTCAAAGCAATGCGTGTAGCGAAAGCCTTCCTTGGCCAGTTGGTCGATCGCCGGCGTCTGCGCGTTGGTGCCGCCGTAACAGCTGACCCAGGAGACGCCGTTGTCCTCGCTGGTGATCCAGAGGATGTTGGGCCGCTCCGCTGCCTGGGCGACATCGCCGATGCCGGCGATCGCCAGCAAACCGGCGATCACGACGGCCCAGGGTGAAGTGGTGGAAAAGCGTTTGAGCGATGGGAAGCGAATCGGAGACAAGGCGGGGTTCCTGTGTGCGGGAAAACGGCGCTGCGTGCGGTCTTGAGAGGCACCGCATTGTCACCGAAGCCCATACGGCCGTCAACAAAACGCGGATGGCCGCATGCCGGCATTCCGCGTTCTCAGTCGGGCGACGTGGCCCGTCTGGAGTTCGTGGGTGCGTGGCGATAGGACCAATAGGACAGATGCGACCTATAAGTCCCATGTGTCCTATTGGTCCCATTGCGCGGTTGTTACCCCGTCCCCGGAGCAACGGCAAAACAATGGGGGCAAAACAATTTTCGGCTCTGATCGTTTTGCCCCCATCGTCTTGCCCATCGTTCGTTGTCCAGTCGAGCAACAAAGACTGACAACTGATGACGCAGTCGGTTGCATCGACCGATGCGAGTTCGATGAAATGGTTCACTACGGTCGTTGGGAAACCAGGGACCAGATTGGTCGAAGTGTGCGTTCAAACGCAGAATCTGTAGCGGCGTCTCGACCGAATCGTCGGCACAAATCTGCTTCGTGCAGCTGACTGGTCCGAGGGATGTAGCATCAACAGATCCGCGGCAACTGCTCGCCGATCGCAGTGACGACCACTCGGGAGGCTCCGATCACGGTCTTGGCGACGACGACGCCGGGGTGTTCGGCCACGACGTGGCCGATGATGGCGGCATTGGATCCGTGCTTGTCCGCTTGGATCGCGTTTAAGACGGCGCCCGCGAACGCGGCCGGCACCATGCAGACCAGCTTGCCTTCGTTGGCCACCAACAGCGGGTCGAACCCCAAAATCTCGCAGGCCGATTGGACGATCGGATGAATCGGTAATCGCGTCTCTTCGATCACGATCCCACAGTCGCTCGATGCCGCGATTTCGTTCAGGGATGCGGCAAGCCCGCCACGGGTCGGGTCGCGCAGCACGTGGACGTCGGGGCAAACTTCTGTGATCGCCGCGACCATGTCAGCCAGGGGAGCCGAATCGCTTTGAATCTTCGCGTCGAACTCCAACCCCTCGCGGACACTCATGATCGCCATGCCGTGGTCGCCGAGCGTGCCACTGACGATCACGACATCGCCGGGACGTGCGTTGTTGGGGGCGATGTCGATTCCGTCGGGCACCACCCCGACGCCGGCGGTGTTGATGTAACATCCGTCGCCATGCCCCTGCTCGACGACTTTGGTATCACCTGTGATGACGGTGACACCGGCGTGGCGAGCCGCCGCGCCCATCGCGTCGGCGATGCGTTTGAGCTCGGCGATCGGAAAGCCTTCTTCGATGATGAACGCCGCACTCAAGTACAGCGGTTTGGCGCCGCTCATTGCCAGGTCGTTGACGGTCCCGTTGATCGCTAGATCGCCGATCGATCCGCCCGGAAAAAACAGCGGCCGGACGACATAAGAATCCGTCGACATCGCCAAACGTTGGCCGGTGAGCTGAATAACAGCTGAATCCCTGAGAACATCGAGGTGGTCATTCTTGAACGCCGGCAGAAACACATGCTCGACCAACTCCGCCGACAGTTTTCCTCCACCACCGTGTCCGAGGATGACGTTCGGGTAATCTTGCAGCGGCACCGGGCAGACCGGTCCGCCGAAGTCGATCGGATCTCCAGCGCCGTTTCGACTTGATTTTGGGGTCTTGTCGGCCATCAAGCTTGCTCGGCCACGTTCGTGTCGGGGGCGTTCAGTGGCACCAAGCGACCATAGTTGTAGTAGGCCGCGCAAGCCCCTTCGCCGGAAACCATCGTCGCGCCGAGCGGGGTTCGTGGGGTGCACTGTTTTCCAAACGCTTCACACTGGTTCGGTTTGATCGCCCCCTTGAGGACGTCCCCGGCACGGCACAGCGTCGATTCCCGCGTGCAGATGGCGGCAACGTCAAATTTGGATTCCGCGTCAAAGTTTCGATACGTGTCGCGCAGACGCCAACCGCTGTGCGGGATCGATCCGATCCCACGCCAGTTGCGATCGGTGGTCTCGAACACTTCGTCCAGGAGAGTTTGTGCCGCCACGTTGCCTTGCTCGGAGACGACCCTGGGATACGCATTTTCAACCGCAGCGGATCCCGATTCCAACTGGGCGACGCAGCGGCGGATGCCGTCGAGCAAGTCCAGCGGTTCAAAGCCGGTGATCACGATCGGAACCTTGTAACGATCGCAAAGGGGGCGATAGTGATCAAACCCGGTCACCGAGCAAACGTGGCCGGCGGCGAGAAACGCGTTGACGCGGTTTCCCGGTGAGTTCATGATCGCTTCGATCGCCGGTGGCACCAGCACATGCGAAACCAGTGCGGAGAAGTTGTCGACGCATTGATCGTGGGCCAGCTTGACGGCCATGGCATTGGCGGGCGCCGTCGTTTCGAAGCCGATCGCCAGAAACACCACTTCGCGATCCGGATTCTCCCGTGCAATCTTGACGGCATCCAGCGGGGAATAGACGACGCGCACGTCACCGCCGGCGGCTTTGACCTTGAACAAGTCACCTTCGGACCCGGGCACACGCAACATATCGCCGAAGGAGCAAAAGATGACGTCGGGGCGGGACGCGATCGCCAAGGCTTTGTCGATCACGTCCAGCGGGGTCACACAGACCGGGCAGCCGGGACCATGAATCATCTCGATCTTGTCCGGAAGGATCTGGTCGATCCCGTTGCGGATGATCGAATGCGTTTGCCCGCCGCAGACTTCCATGATCGCCCAGGGCCGAGTCACCAGGCGTTGGATCTCACCGGCGAGTCGTTTCGCTTTTTCGCCATCGCGGTATTCGGTCAAGTGTTTCATGAATCAAGACGCTCCATGGCATCAAACGTTCGCAACGTTTCCTCCGCCGAGGCTTCGTCGATCTGGCTGATCGCAAACCCGGCGTGGACGATCGCGTATTCGCCGACTTCGATGTCGGGCAAAAACGCCAAACAGACTTCTTTGACGACGCCGCCGAAATTAACTTTGCCCATTCGCATCTGGTTTTCGTCGAAGATCGATTCCACTTTTCCGGGCACGGCCAGACACATCAATTCACACCGTTGTTGAGGGGAGTTTGTGCGGTCGATTCTGCTTCGTCCTTCTTCCGCATCGCCTCGTCCAGCATAGCGGGTTTTCGATGTGGCGGCGGTTTTTTCATCGTTTCCCTTGTTCCCGGGCTCCGCCTGGGAACACACTGTCATGGAGGCTCCCGCCTCCTGCCCGTTATCGGCGTGTGGCGGGAGCCACACCTGCCGTGCATTCCAAGGCAGAGCCCTGGAACGAGTTGATACCCACGGATGGCAGGGCGTACCCACGGATCCCAGGCTGCTTTTCATCCGTGGGTACGCTCTGCGATCGGTGGGTTCAATCAATCAGATCGCGCACCGGGCTGTCCTCAGGCTGGCGACGACCGCTTGCCCCAGCGAAAGTCCGCCATCGTTGGGCGGAACCTGTCGATGAACCAGCACGTTGAATCCGGATGCTTCCAGCCGCTTGGTCAACAGCGTGGTGAGCAAGACGTTTTGGAAAACACCGCCGGTCAAACCGACGACGTCGATGCCGGTTTGCTCATGCCCCAACCGGCACACATCGCTGATCATCGCCGCGGCGGCATGATGGAAGTGTGCGGCAATCTGGCGTCGGTCCACTCCGGCGATGACGTCACGGCAAATCGACTCGACCAGATCGTGAGATCGGATTTGCATCGGCGTGTGTTCCGCTGCTTCGGCGATCTGAAAGCGGTACGCATTGGAATCCACCTGGCCGATCACTTCGGCTGCCAGTGCTTCCAACTCGATCGCCGCCTGGGCTTCAAAGCTGACTTCGTGGCGAATGCCGATCAGCGACGCGACCGCATCAAAGAGCCGCCCGGCGCTGCTGGTCGGAAAACAGTTGAGGTTCGATCGGAGTTGTTGTCGCAACAGACGCCGCACATCGGCCGGACAAAAGGAAACGCAGGGCAGTCGTTGGTCCCACGACAATCCATGGGCACTCAGCAACGCCAGGGCCGTGCGATAGGGCCGCCTGATGCTGGCGTCGCCGCCGGGTAGCGGAAAGTATTCCAAGTGGGCGAACCGTTCGAAGCCCTTGCAGTTGGCGGTCAAAAATTCTCCGCCCCAGATCGCGCCGTCGGTTCCATATCCGGTGCCGTCCAAACAACAGGCGATGATGGAACGATCGGCGTCGAGCTGATGTTCAGCGATCAAGGACACCGCGTGGGCAACGTGGTGCTGCACGCGAATCAACGGCACCCGCAGCGATTTGGCAAGGTTCTCGGCAAACTGTCCAGAAAGAGACGAGGGGTGCAAGTCGGCGGCGACGGCATCCGCGTCGATGCGGAACAGTTGCAAGTAGTGATCGACGTTCCGCTGCAGGGCGCCGAGTGTCTCCAGGTTGCCGACATCACCGATGTGTTGGCTGATGTATGCGTTCTGTCCCTGTGTGATGCAGAACGTGGACTTCATTTCTCCGCCGACCGCCACCACGCTCGGACCGTTCTGGCGGAGCTTGATCGGTATCGGGGCGAAACCACGCGAACGCCGGATCGGCAGCGCGGACGCACCGAGTGGTCGGGTGACGGAGTCATCACAAACGACGTGGATGTCCCGGTCGTGAAACAGAAACCCGTCGACCAGCGGGCCGAGACGCTCCATGGCTTCGTCATTCGTTCGAGCGATCGGTTCGTCCGAGAGGTTGCCCGAGGTCATCAACAAAGGGGAACATGCTTCGATCAACAGGTGGTGCAGCGGAGAATAGGGCAGCATCACGCCGACGCAATGATTTCCCGGTGCAACCGCGTCGAGCATGTGAGAGTATCCGGCGTCATCGACGTCGGGCTTTTGTTTTTGCAGCAACACGATCGGGCGTTCCTTGCTTTCCAACAAGCGTCGTTCGCTGCTGCCGACTTGCGCGAACGACTCGGCGTGCTCGGCGTCGGCGACCATGATCGCAAAGGGTTTGGCGATGCGGCCCTTTCGCTCGCGAAGTTTTTGAACCGCATCGACGTCGGTCGCATCGCAAGCCAAGTGAAAGCCGCCGATGCCTTTGACGGCAACGATACCCCCGTCTCCAATGCACGCCGCAAACGATTCGATCACGCGTGATGGATCGTCGCGCTTTGATGCGCGGATTTGGGCATCGGGCGTCAATTCGTCCGCGGCAACAAACCAGATTTGCGGCCCACAGTCCGGGCAGGCGTTGGGTTGAGCGTGAAAACGTCGGTCCGACGGATCGTTGTATTCCTCGCGACATCGCCCACACATCTCAAAGGACTTCATCGTCGTCAGGGCACGGTCATAGGGAATGTCTTCGACGATCGTGAACCGTGGGCCACAATTGGTGCAGTTGATAAACGGGTAGCGGTGGCGGCGGTTGTGCCCGTCTTGCATCTCCGCCAGGCAATCCGCGCAGATTGAGATGTCGGCCATCACCGCGGTGCTGTCGTGGAGCGATGGGGCGCTGTCGCGGATCGTGAATCCGGACTCCTCGATCGTCGGCAAGTCAGCGGTCTCAAGCGAATCGAGGGTCGCCAGGGGCGGCAAGCTCTGATCGAACCCACGCAAAAACGTTGCCAGTTGGTCTCGCTCCCCTTGGGCCTCGATCGTGACGCCCCGCGAGTCGTTTTGGACCCAGCCGGTCAGCCCCGCCTCGCTCGCGCGGGTCCAGACGAACGGTCGGAACCCGACCCCCTGGATGCGCCCCGTCAGGCGAATGCGGATTCGTTTCAAATGCTCGTTCACGTTGCTTTTGTCGCTAACCTCTTCCGTTCCAATGTAGGTGGTATCCGCGGGGACGGCTTGCTATCCGGACGCGTTCCTGTGGATCGCCGCCACGCCACCACGGAAAAACACACGGACCGAGATCGGCACGATAAACTCTCTCGTTCTCCCCTGGCACCAAACCTTTCTGTTTTTCGAGGATACCATGAAATCAGCACTCAGCCTTTTGATCGTGGTGGCGATCGCGACCGCATCGATCGCGAAAGAGGACGGCCAAGACGTTTACACCGACCCCGACGCGACACCCCAATCGTACAAGTTGCAGGGCGAATACGAGGGGCAAGCCGGTGACAAAGGCGACACGTACGCCGCGCAGATCATCGCGCTGGGCAATGACCAGTTCCACATGGTGGCCTACAAGGGTGGACTACCCGGCAACAACCAGAGCCACAAAGACATCTTCTTTGAAACCGATGGAACGCTCGAAGGCGACGATGCCACGTTCCAGCATGAGGACTTCACAATCTCCGTTTCCGGCGGCGAATTGCGTGTCATCAATGCCGATGGAAAGCAAGTCGCGACGCTGGAACGCATCGTCCGCAAGAGTCCGACGATCGGTGCCAAGCCGCCCAAGGGCGCTTTGGTGTTGTTTGATGGCAGCAACGGAGACGCGTTCGAAGGCGCCCAAGTCGACGATGGATTATTGCTGGCCGACACGTTCAGCAAAGAGAAGTTCGCGGACCACACGTTGCACCTGGAATTCCGCACGCCGTTCAAGCCCAGTGGCCGTGGCCAAGGGCGGGGCAACAGCGGTGTCTATGTGCAAAGCCGGTACGAAATCCAGGTCCTCGATTCGTTCGCGCTGGCCGGCAAGAGCAACGAGTGCGGCGGGATCTACCAGATCGCCGAGCCCAGGGTCAACATGTGTCTGCCGCCGCTGCAGTGGCAAACCTATGACATCGATTTCACCGCGGCGCGATACGATGCCGAGGGAAAAAAGATCGCCAATGCCCGGGTCACCGTCAAGCACAACGGGGTGGTCATTCACGATGACCTGGAATTGCCCCAGCACACCCCGGGGCGTCACCAGGAAGGCCCCGAGCCGGATGCCCTGTATCTGCAAGGCCACGGCAACCCGGTCTACTATCGCAACATCTGGGCGGTGGGAAAATAAAACCGACCGTGGCGTAAGCTGCCAGCTTGCGACCCGGCCGCTGCCAAGCGGCCCGTCAGCCTTCGTCCTTGGTCTCAATCAGAACTGAGGGTCTCGGGGTTAGCGGAACGGCGCGAGCCGTCCGGTCACGCTTCAAAAACACCTTGAATGACCGGAGGGCTCGCGCCCTACCGCTAACAAACAACACCCGTTTGGTGTCAACGTCGGCGGCATCGTGCGCCGGCCAACATTCTAGCCGATTTGCGCGACAAAGAGGCACACCGCGTGCAGGGGAACCCCGTGACCAGGTCCGTTGCGTCCAAGGGAGACGGTTCGACCGCCGCGAAAAACGTTCTGCCCTTTGCTCTTGAAAACAAAAGGCGCGCGTTATCGCACAAGGCGTGACGTATCCACACGCTTCAGACGCCTTGGGAATCGGTGTTGGTGCACATGACGCACAGCGTTGCAGCGACACTTCGTCTCGGGTGTCGAAGTGATCGAAACGGGCCTGCGTGATCCCATTGCTTGCGATAGATTGTCGACCCCCGGCGCGCACGTTCAAACCTGTGCGGCCCTACTTGATAAGGAGCTCTTCGATGGCCGTCCCCAAGCCAGAACTGATTCGAAACCTTTGCTTTTGTGGTCAGACTGGATCTGGCAAGACCACACTCTGTGAACGACTGTTGTTTGCCGCCGGCGAAATCAGTCGACTCGGCACGGTTGAAGAAGGCAACACGGTTAGCGACTTCGCCGAAGAGGAACATCAATACCAACATTCGCTCGCCCCCAGCATCGTTCATTTTGATCATGAACATCACCGCGTCAATTTGATCGACACGCCGGGGATGTCGGATTTCATCGGCCACGCGATCGCCTGTTTCCCGGCCGTTGAAACGGTCGTCATTGTGATCGATGCGGTCAAAGGGATTGAAAGTGAAACGCGACGGCTGATGAACGTGGCAACCGACCGCAACCTGCCGCGAATGATTCTGGTCAACAAGATCGACGCCCAGGAGGCCGATCTGGAGAAATTGACGAAACAGATTCGATCAGTCTTCGGGAACGTCTGTCTGCCGATCAACCTGCCCAAACCCGATTTGTCGGGCGTGGTCGAAGTGTTCGAGACCGATGCACACGATGTGACCGCGTTCAGCTCGGCCGAAGCGGCCCACACCCAGATCGTCGAACAGGTGGTCGAGGTCGACGAGCAGTTGACCGAGACGTATCTTGACGCCGGCGCCGAACGACTCGACCCGAACCGATTGCACGACGCCTTTGAATGCGCGCTTCGTGAAGGGCATTTGGTCCCGATCGTTTATGCATCGGCCAAGGCCGGTGCAGGGATCGAGCACCTGCTCCACGTCACCGCCTCGTTGTTGCCAAGTCCCTTGGAGGGAAATCCACGTCCCTTTGTCCAGGGCGGCCAACCATTAAAAACGGAATTCGACGCGGGCAAGCCCACGATCGCGCACGTGTTCCAAGTCGCCACCGACAAACACGTCGGCAAGCTGGGCATCTTTCGCGTTCACCAGGGCATCGTGCGGCAAAAGTCGGAGCTGTTCATCGATGACGGCCGCAAACCACTTCGCATCAGTCACGTGATGCGGTTGCAAGGAAAAGACCACAAGGAAACCGAGGCGATCGGGCCCGGTGAGATCGGTGCGATTTCAAAAATCGATGAGATTCATTTCGACGGTGTCCTGCATGACGGCGCGACTCCCGAAGATCCGCCACTGTTGTTGCCGCTGGAGCTGCCCAAGCCGATGTACGGATTGGCGGTGGAACTGAAAAGCCACGCCGACGAAACCAGGTTTTCCGCCGCGATGCACAAGCTGCAGGACGAAGATCCCTGTCTGGTGCTGGAGCGTGTCCCCGCGACCAAGCAGACGGTGTTGCGCGGACTCGGAGAGCTGCATCTCCGGATCACGCTCGAGAAACTCTCGAACCAGTACGGAATTGATCTGGAAACGTCGGAGCCCAAGGTCGCGTACAAAGAAACCATCACGCTTTCCGCCGAGGGGCACTATCGTCATAAAAAGCAAACCGGAGGGGCGGGGCAGTTCGGCGAAGTCTATTTGCGCGTCGCGCCCCTGCCGGACGGTCACCCCACGGGGTTTGAGTTCGAAAACAAGACCGTCGGCGGTTCGATCCCGAAACAGTTCATGTCGTCGATCGAAAAAGGAATCCGACAAGTGCTCGACGACGGTGCCGTCGCCGGATACCCGATGACGGGCGTCCGTGTCGAAGTCTACGATGGCAAACACCACGAGGTCGACAGCAAAGAGATCGCCTTCATGACCGCGGGAAGAAAGGCGTTCATCGATGCCGTCTTGAAAGCCAAGCCGGTCCTGTTGGAACCCTACGGCAATGTGGAAGTCCACGTGCCCGGCCAATTCCTCGGCGATGTCACCAGTGACTTGTCCGTGCGCCGCGCCCGTGTCACCGACACACAAATGCAGGAGGACAGTTGTGTGATCAAGGCCATCGCGCCGCTAAGCGAATTGCAGGCTTACTCGAACCAATTAAAAAGCATCGCCGGCGGCGCCGGAGCGTTCTCCGTCGAGCACAGCCACGAAGAACCGGCACCGCCCAACGTTCAAGACGAAGTCATCGCCGCCTTTCGACCCAGTCAAGAGGACGATTGATTGGTCAAAAGATAGATTGGTCAAAAGATTGGGGCGCTCAGGGCGCGTCACGCACCGAAGTGTGGTCGTGCACGATTCGCCAGCCTTCGTCGAATCGGCGAAACACCAGGGTGAAACGACCGCCGATCGGAGTGGCGTCGCGTGTCAGTTGCCAAACGCCCAATACTTGAAAGGCGTCGTCGCCCAGACGCTGAAACTCAAGGTCCGAGAACGCGACGTTTCCCATCGTCGCTTTGTCGGGATAACGTCGTTTGTAGCGTTGGAGGGTTGCCGCCCAACCGCGTGTGACGTTGCCACCGGAGGAAAACGTCAACGCTTCGTCGTTCCAATAAACGTCCATGAAGCGATCGAGGTCGCCGGCGTTCCAGGCGTCGGCTTGCCGGTCGATCAGTCGACGAATCTCGGCCTCGTCGACGTCGGATGACTTCACGGCGTCGATCGGCTTCACGGCGTCGATCGGCTTCGCAGCGTCGATCGGCTTCGCAGCGTCGGCTGGAACGCGGCCGCCGTTGTCGCGCGCCAGATGGGTTTCGAATCGACCGCCGCTGTCGGCCGCGGCGCAGCTCATCCCCGGTGTGTTGTGCTGCATCACGATTTGGCCGTCGTGGGAGACACCGATCAGACCGCCGATCCCCGGTTGGAGTCGTTCGGTCATGATCTCCGTGACGGCGGTTTCCAGCGACCGTCCGGCATACAGCATCTGCGCGGCGATGTCATAGGCCACGGCGTTGCGAATGTACTCCTCGCCGACGCCGGTCCCGGAAACGGCACAGGACGCATTGTCAGCGAACGTGCCCGCGCCCACGATCGGCGAATCGCCGACACGGCCGGGCAGTTTCTTCGCCGTGCCACCGGTGCTGGTTCCCGCGGCCAGGTTCCCCTCGAAATCGAGCGCGACGCAGCCCACGGTACCCAGGTGTGGATGCCCGGGTGCATCCGATCGCGGCGGCGTCGGCCGACGGTGGCTCAAAAAATACTTCGGGTCGACCAAGGGGACCTTCTGGGCAGCCGCGAAGGCATCGGCGCCGCGGCCGGCCAGCAACACATGTTTGGTGTCGGTCATGACCAATCGCGCCGTCGAGATCGGGTTCTTGACGGTTGTCACGCCGGCGACCGCACCGCAGGCACGATTCCGCCCGTCCATGATCGATGCATCCAGCTCCGCGTTTCCCGCTTGGGTCAGCACCGCGCCCCGGCCGGCGTTGAAATTGGCGTTGTCTTCCAGCGACCGGATCACCGCTTCCACCGCATCGAGTGACGATCCGCCTGCGGCGAGCAAGTCGCGTCCGATTTTCAGCGCCGCCTCCAATCCGTCCCGGCGTGCGTTGCGTTTTTCATCACTCCACTTCGACGGGTCTCCGCCCGCACCGCCATGGATCACAATCGCCCAACGCTTCGCACCTGCGGTTTCGGCGTGAACGGGACGGGCCGTCGGCGAGCCGATCAACGAGCTAGCCATCGAGACAACCATCATCAGGCGGAGTGTTCGAAACATAAAAGCTACCGGGGGCGGGTACGGATGAAACATGACCGGATTCTAATCCATCTCGACGGACCAACCGAACCTGCCAAACCCCCTCTCCTGCCAAAAAGGTGTCGGACACCTTTTCTGGATTTCAAACTACCTATTCTGCCAAAAAGGTGTCGGACACCTTTTTGAATTGGTACTCGACCCAACCGCTGAGGGTTTGGCCGGGTTGGCAGATCTGCAGGTGCGCTTCGCTGGTCTTGCCCGCGGCGTGCAGGTTGTGGGCGTCCGTGCTGCAGGTCTGACTTTCCACGCCGAAATACGGTCGGTCCGGAGTCCAAACGACCAGGTGCGTGAATGCTTCGGAGGCGGCAATGGTGATCATACGATTCACGTCGCGGTACTCGATCACGGTGGGCTGATCCGGTTTCATACCCCAGAACACGTCATCAAACGTCGTCCCCTTGAGCGACATGAACTCGCCGAGCGGAAAACCCAACTGGTCCTTGGCAACCAGTTTTCCCGACGGCAGTTGCTTTTCCGATTCCATCCAATGTGTCGCAGGGATCTTTAAGTACGTGTCCGCGCGCCGGCCCTGGTAAACGAAGTACGGATGCAGAGCAAATCCGAAAGGCACCGCGGCCGTGCCGGCGGTGTTGTCAACCTCATACGTCCAGCGGACCGCGCCGTCGCTGACCGTCACGGTCAAGTAAAGCTCGTGGGGAAACGGGAACCGCGAATGCAACGCGGTGCCGTCACGAAAATCGGCGACGCAGGTGATCGCCGCATGCTTTGAATCGGAACGGGATCGAACGAATTGCCACGCATGGCGATTGACCAGCCCATGAATGAAGTTGCCACCCGCATTGGGCTGGAAACGAACCGCTTGGCCGTCGAATTCGAACGCGGCATTTTTCACTCGGTTCGGAGTCGGATACAGAATGGGATTTCCGAAGCCGACCCCGGGCAGCTTGTCCAGCGAATCCGGTTGTCGCAGGTACTCGACGTCATCGACACGTATCGAGTAAGCGTTGGCGCCTGCGCCGGGAGCAAACTTGACCACCGTTGTTCCCTGACGCAGCGTGAAAACCTGGGTTCCCGATTCGTTGCCGATCGAGATTTCGCCTGCCACGACGTTTGGCACGACGGCGCAAAGGGCGAAACAACAAAGGAGTGGTCGGAGCATCATGTTCGTGTCCGTGGGAGCGAGTGGTCGGAGAGGAAGCAGATTTTAGTTCACCTGAAGGCGTCGTATCACGTGTGGGTGTCTAATGATCCGATGAGAACGCCAGATTCACACTGTGACAACGGAATTCACGCCCCTTAGCTGGCCGGGCCAATCACGGAACCACGTGTATCGGCCCGTTTCGCCGTTCCATTGAACAGGAGACTCCCATGCAGAAGATAAGAAACTGCTTGAATGCGGCTCTGGCATCGCTCGCATTCATTGTGCCCAGTGGCTGTGACACCCACGACGTGATCACCCGTGGTTCTCCGGACGGGGCGTCTGAGTCACCGGCACCCAACACCACGCCGGCGATTCTCTATGACGGATTCGAGAACTACTCGCGAGAGGTCAGGACGACGTCGCCCCCTGCGCAAAAGTACATCAATCAGGGGATGCAGTGGCTGTACGGTTTCAATGACGACGAAGCGATTCGGTGTTTTCGGGAAGCCGCTCGGCTTGACCCGCAATGCGTGCTTCCCTGGTGGGGCATTGCTTATGCCAGCGGCATCAACATCAATGACCCGACGATGACCGAACAGGAATCGCGGACCGCATGGGAAGCTCGAAACGCCGCGCTGGAGCGACTGGACCATGCGTCACCGGTTGAGAAAGCGCTCGTCGAGGCGGTCGCGTTACGATACATCTGGCCAGCCCCCGAGGATCCGGCAGAACTCGAACAGAGGTATGCCGACGCCATGCAGCAGGTCTGGCAGCAGTTCCCCGAGGATGCCGACGTGGGCACGCTGTATGCCGAAGCCTTGATGAATTTGCAGCCCTGGGATTATTGGACCGAAGATGGAGAACCCAAAGGACGTGCCACCGAAATCGTCCAGGTGCTCGAGACGGTGATGGAGTTGGATCCCGACCATCCTGGCGCGCTGCATTACTACATTCACGCGCTCGAGGCATCGAAATCACCCGAGCGTGCCGTGGAGGCTGCCGATCGGCTGGCGTTTTTGGTTCCCGGCTCCAGTCACCTGACTCACATGCCGTCCCATATCTACGGCCGGGTGGGGCGGTATTCGGACGCGGCCGATGCGAACGTTCGAGCGGTCGCAGCCGATCGACGCTATCTTGCCTCGGCCGCCGAGCAAGATTATTACGGGCTGTACATTTCCCACAACCTGCACTTTCTCGCGTACGCGGCGATGATGGAAGGCCGCTATGAACAATCGATTCAGGCGGCGCGGGAGATCGAGACGCACGTGCCAAAGACCTTCATGCAACGCTACCCGCAAGTCGCCGACGGATGGGCGGCCGCCCTGCCACATGTCCTGGTTCGTTTCGGCCGCTGGCAGGAAATTCTCGAGCTGGACGACTACCCGGCCGAGCGACCGGTCAGCCGGGCGATGAGACGTTACGCCCGCAGCATTGCGTATTCCGCGCTGGGACGAATCGATGAAGCCGAGCAGGAGATCAAAGCGTTCAACAAAATCGCGGCGACCGTTCCGACCGATTGGAAAATCGGATTCAACCCTGCCCATGCGGTGTTCCCGTTGGCGCGCAAGATGAT
Organism: Stieleria neptunia; assembly: GCF_007754155.1. Taxonomy (NCBI): domain Bacteria; kingdom Pseudomonadati; phylum Planctomycetota; class Planctomycetia; order Pirellulales; family Pirellulaceae; genus Stieleria; species Stieleria neptunia. The sequence goes on from NZ_CP037423.1 coordinate 760,069, forward strand.
GCACGGCGAGCTGGCCTTTCGCAAAGGCGATCATGACGAGGCGTTCGACGTGCTGCAAGATGCGGCTGAATTGGAAGACCGACTGCTGTATGACGAACCACCGAGTTGGCTGCAGCCGGTGCGACATGCACTCGGGGCACTGCTGATGGCGTCGGGCAACTACGCCCGCGCCGAATCGGTCTACGAAACGGATTTGCAGCGCAATCCGGGGAACGGCTGGTCGTTGTTGGGGCTTGAGAAAGCACGGCGAGCGCAGCGAAAAACGGAAGGCCTTGATCAGCTCGTTCGGCAGCGTTCCAGGGCCTGGTTCCGTGCGGATGTCGAGCCGACTTCGTCCTGCTACTGTGAGCCGGGGGCGGTGATTCTGGACCAGGCCCCGGTGAACTCCGCGAAGTAGCCCCCACGGTGAGGCTCATTCGGAACTTGGATCCTCGACGACCCAGTCGACGGCTTCACGCAGTTGGGCCTCGAAGCGACACGCCGTTCCGGTCTTGATCGTGGCTTCGAGGTAGCGCCCGAGTTCGGCGTCCGCATCCGTGACCTTGCGGATGGCACCTCGGATGCCCTTGGTCACGCTTTGACGGGCCCGTTCGATCGCGCTGCCGGCGCGGCGGGGCCGGCCGCCGAGTCCGACGGCGGCCGCGAGCGTCTGGGCGATGGCGTCCAATTCCGTACGAATGCGTTCGGTGTTGACCGGATCCGACGTCGGGTCCAGGTCCGCCAGTTCGGATTGCAGTTCTTCGGCGCGGCGGCGGTAAGCCTCGCGGGCGCTGGCGTCCAACATCTCGCCGGCGTCGCCGCGGTCGAAGGCTCCACCGGAACCGGCCAGATCGACGGCCCAACAATCGACGCCGGGCTGCCGCAGCAGTTTGGACAGATGTTCCAATCCACGGGTGTTGCGCAACTGCAATTGCCGGCCGTTGAACTTGAACATCCAGGTGTCGCCCCGCCGCGACATCAGGGCTTGGTGCGGCGTTGGCGTTGATCCAGGACGATCGAGTCGCAACGCCCGGCCGTCGAACTTGTCCAACAAGGCCTGCGCTTGATCTCGATCGAATTCCGCCCCGATGCGGGCAAACCCATCGCGGGCGGCGGCCAATTCGATCTTGGCCCGTGTGGGATCGCCATCGGCATGGAGTGCCTTGGCCAACAGCACACAGGTGTTGGCCAGTTCGTAGGGCGTATTGAGTTCGATCCACCACCGTCGCGCCCGGGTCAGCTGCTCGACGGCCTGGCCGAATCCTCCGCTGGCCAGATCCAACAGCCCGCGTGTGTGTGCGGCGGCGGCGTTGTCCCACGGGGTGTTGTTGCGATCCGCCATCCCCGCCAGTTCGGCGATTGCCGATTCCGCAATCGCCAGTTCGTCGACCGCGACGGCGATCGTGGCACGTGCGACAAGCAGATTGACTCGATCTTCGCACACCATGGTGGGGCGCGGCTCGCGAAAGGTGCGTTCGATCGAGCGATGCGCCGACGCCGCGTCGCCGCGTTGCATCAGCAACAACGCCAGCCCGGGTTGTGGGTCCCAACCGAGTGAAATGGCTTGCTGAAACGCGGTCATCGCTGCAGCGAAATTGCCGCGGCGACGACGCACTTCGCCGAGTTCGCTCCACGGAAAGACGGCGTAAGCAGGTAGAGCTTGCGAAACCTGCCGCGTCGCGGCTTCACTTTCGCGTTCGGCCGCAACCAGATCGCCACGGACTCGCAGCACCTCGCTGCGGTGAACACGGCACATGCCGGGGAAATACTCGATCTGCTGGCGATTGACCCAACGTGTTGCCGATTCGGTCCATTCTTGCGCCCGCTGCCATTCGCCGCGACAGCGGCACGCCCAGATCGTGTTACAGAACACCATGCCGGTCGCGAAAAGATCAATTTCGCCACCCAACGCCATCGATGTCGCGCGCTGAATCAGGTCCAGCGTCGCTTGACTCTCGCCCCGCGTCGTGGCGACGTGGCTGAGGTCAACCAGCGCAAGTGCTTCGACGTTGCGTTCTTCATAACGACGTGCAAGCTGGAGGGCGCGACGAGCTTGGCGTTCCTGTCCATCCAGATTCCCCTCCGCCATGCAGCATCGATTGTGGAACCACGCATGCCAAGCGTGTTCCGGCCCCTCGGGCAACTTCGCGACCAATTCGTCGGCACGTCCCAACCACGCCGTCGCCAAGGACGTCCGGCCGGCGTCGTCATTGGCGTGGGACAACTCCAACGCAGTACGCACCGCACCTCGTTGGTCGGCCCGAGCGACGTAGGCTTCATGCGCCCGTTCGATCGGGTCGACGATTTCGTCAAACCGGCCGGTCCACCGAGCACACTCGCCGAGCATCTCCAACCCTTCCGGGCACAACTCGCCTCGCTGATCGGCTTGACGAAGGATGTCGTAGGCGGTCGGCCAATCACGACGGCTCACCGATTGCTGAGCCAGCGCGACGGCGGTGGAACCCGCGGACGCTGCGCCGTCATCCAGCCGCAAGATTCGCGCACGAATTTCCGCGATATTGTCAAACCGATGCTCGCGGTCTTTTTGCAAACACCGCTTCAGCAGTGCACGCAGCGGCTCCGGCGTCGTCTCCGGAAGTGCCTGCCAGTCCGGTTCGCGCTGGAGCACGGCAGCCATCACTTGCGGCAGCGACCGGCCATCGAAGACGGGCTTGCCGGCAAGGCATTCGTACAGCACACAGCCCAGCGACCAGATGTCCGTGCGACGATCGATCGGCAATCCCTGGGCCTGTTCGGGACTCATGTAGGCCGGTGTCCCCAGGATCGCTCCGTGAACCGTCAGTGGAAGACACGTCGTCTTGGACGACGTCGCGGTGAACGGTTCCGGTTCCGTCGACGTTACAAACCGCGCCAGACCAAAATCCAGAATCTTGACGCTGCCGTCCGGTCCGATGCGGATGTTGCCCGGCTTCAGGTCGCGATGAATGATTCCCTTGGCATGGGCCGCACCAAGCCCTTCACAGATTCGCTCGGCGAATCGAATCGTGTCCTCGACCGACATCGGGCCGTCGGCCAGATGCTCCGACAGGTCCTTGCCGTCGACGTACTCGAGCGACAAAAAGCACAGCTCGTCGGTCTGGTGGTAACCATAAATCTGGGCCACGCAAGGATGATTGAGCGCGGCTAACGTTTGCGCTTCGCGTTTGAAACGCTGGCCGATCGACGCGTTATCAGCCACATCGACCGACAGCACCTTGATCGCCACTTGACGATCCAGAGTGGTATCGTGGGCGAGATAGACCTCGCCCATCGCTCCGGCACCCAAGGTGCCGAGTATTTCGAACGCAAGCAGGCGCTGGCCGGCCTCAACCATCTTCGCATCCCCCCGCAGCAGCCATTATAGCGAACCGGTTGTCATGACCAACATTTGCGGCGGGAGGTTCGCCCGATCGCCGAAACCACTGCCCATTTACGGGTGCCTTCTACGGCATTGGCCGTTTCGCGCGGCGTCCGGTTGCGCTTCAAAAACACCCTGAAAGACCGGAGGGCTCGCGCCCTGCTGCTAAAAAGTCGTTCACGGCGTAGGGCTCTGCCTGGGCTGCGCGGAGTGTGCGCTCTTTCATGCGTTGTGCCGGACGAGACTTTGGTCGCTATTGTTCCGTGGTGGATCAAGGATCACTTGGCTCGGTTCGCCAAAGGCGATCAACAACATAGCCTGGGGTGAGACCGGATGAGCCCCAGCGAATCCGGGCGTAACCCCAGGTCCACGATCCACCGAAAACCCTCCCCCTTTCGATCGGCCGGCGGCAGAGCCGCCGGCCGATCGAAAGGGGGAGGGAGCGGGTTTGGCTTTCTTTCCCTGGGGTGGCGGTCACTCCGCTGCGCTCGTTCCCTGACCCCAGGCTATGTTGTTGATGCCCTTTGGGCAAATGCTGCGGAACGGTTTCTGACTAAGATTCGAACTGGCCGCGACAATCAATTCCGCACAGCCCAGGCAGAGCCTCCAAGACAAGGTGTTCCCAGACGGAGCCTGGGAACAAGGCTTGAGCGATCGATGACGTTGAGCGGTCTCGCCCTGGCGACCGAGAGGCATCACATTCCGATCGCACGCTACCAATTGACGTAGGTCACCCTTTCCGTCGAAATCAGCGTTTCTTGGTCTTTGTAGGTCCAGTAGCCGAAGATCCACCAGGTCGTGACCCAGTAATGGTGTCGGTACTGAGTGACCGAGTCCGTTCCGCTTCCTCCGTTGAGATAGTCTCTCAAGCCGTCTTGACCGCCGCTCAACGTATCGATGCCGTCACCGCCGTCGATGATGTCATCGCCTCCGGCGGCCCAAAGTGTGTCATCTCCGCCGAGTCCCCTCCGTTCCACCGAACCAGAGAAGTCGCGTGCGTCGAGCACGTTGTCCGTTGCGTCGCCTTCGATTTCGGCACGTTCAATGGAGGACAAGGAGTGGCTGACGCCGGCCCGCAGTTGAGTGTTCGTCAACAGGACATCGACATTGGCTTGCGTCAGGACGACCTTGTCATCACCGCTGCCGCCGACAAGCGTGCCGTTGTGGGGCAATCGGGTGACGTCAATGGTGTCGTTGCCGCTCCCGGTATCGCCGACGACTTTGGTGACGCCGTCAAAGAGCCGCACGTACTTCGCTTCGGACGCTGATTCGAAAGTGACCAACAAGACTTCGCCGCCGAGTCTTGATTCACCGAGCGACTGAACGGTAAACGTTTCGTCGGTGACGTTCGGTTCGGCGTTGGATCGCAGGTCGGCGGTCTCGCCCGCGAACAGCGTGAGCACGCCGTCGCTGAGAACACCCAATTGTGGTGGGTTGATTCCTCGAATGATTTCCGCGTCATCGGCCTGGCTGATGCTACCATCGACCAGCGTTGTCCGGAACAGTTCCCATTCCTCGTCGATGATGGGGATCCCAAGTACCGTCACTTCAAGTGTCGCGTTGAGACCAAAGTGCAAACTGCCATCGACGTTGAACAACGCGCCGGGGTCGGCATCAACGATGGTTGTCAGCTCGGGAACCCTGACCCGTCCGTCATAGTTCCAGTCCTCCGGCGTGTCAGCGTTCGCCCAGAGTGGTTGGCCGTTAACCCACAGCGATGGATCGACGTCCGGGTCGGGCAGGTCATTCAGATCCAGCGTGACGCTGCCGCCAAACTCCAGGTTTCCTCCGACCGCGAATTGTAAGATGACCAGGTCGATGCCCGCCGTCACCCCGCCTTTCACCCAAGCATCCAAGATCACCTCCGGCTGATCACTTGCACCGTTATCGATCGATGCGTCACCCAACAGGAATCCCGCCAACGTCTCAAAGTCAGTCAAGAACGGCAGATCGATACTGCCATCGAATTCGGCATTCCAATCGAGGCTTTGCTGCCAATCATCGTGCTTCTCGGGGTCGGTGTGTTTCTCGGCCAACTCGAGTTTCAGATCACCGTTGGCCAGATCCGTCAGATTGTCGGCAACCTCGTCGTCAATCTCCAATTCAATCGCGGGATCAAATTGTTCTTTCGAGATTTCGAAGCTAAAAAGCGATTCGTTTGTCGATTCGTCGGCGCCCGTCAATCCACGGTAGTCGAGGATCGCATCGACGACGTTGATGGCTCGGATCTGGGCCGCGGACGCACCACCGAGTGTCAGCGCCGTCACCGGACCGGCACCGCCGAGTTCAAACAGATCGCTGATGATCGGGACGGGTTCGGTGAGGAAGTCGATGACCGGTTTGATCGGTTTCAAGCTCTCCTGCAGGTTCGAAATCACGGGGTCGACAAAATCGGTGTAAAGCTTTCCCAAGTCGAGACTGACGTTGTCAAAAGCGACGGTGACTCCGTTGCCCGTCGCGTCGACCTCGCCATTCCCGGTGAACTGAAGTTGCGTGTCATATTCGACGCGTCCGTCTGCCGTGACGCCGAGATTGACCAGCCCGTTGGATCCTTCGGGCAGAAAACTCGGGAAGAATGAGGCGTCAATCGCAAGGTTGACTTCGCCCGAGCCCAGCAAGGTTCCGGATACCGAGGGATGATCCTCTCCATCGGCGATGTCGATTTCGTACGTTCCCGCGAAGTCGGGGACGTCCTGGCCGGCAACCGCGTCCTCGCCTGCGCTGATTTCAGCCACAAACACTCCGACGCGCCCCATGCCCTCGTCAAAGTCACTGCGGACACTCGCCGAGTAGGCGACCGAGAGTTCGTCTTCGGCCGACGTGTCGAAATAAAACTCACTTTCCCCCGACAGGCCTTCACGCACACCGAAGGCCAGATCGTAATGCCACTGCAGGTCCACATCGACCGCGTTCTCATTACCCAGAAGCAGCTCGATTTCGGGGGCCGCTCCGACCAGATCCAGGTCGACGCCGGCGGAGACTTGTTGAGCCCCCGATAACTGAATCTCAAAGCGGATGTCGCTGTCGCCATCCTGGCCTGTGATCTGGATCTCCGCCTCCGTGATCCCCAGCGTGGCGATCAGTTGCGATCGCACCTCGGCGACGGAGACGCCACCATCGAGCGATAGTTCCTGCAGTTGATTCCCCAGATCGGAAACGAATTGCGATCGGAGTTCCGAGGAATCGCCGTCGGCGACACCGAGCACATCGCCGATCAAGGGCGCTCGGACACTCAGGATGTCAGCGTTCAGCTGACTCTGAAGCTCCGAAAAATACGCGCCCTCTAGACCCTCATCGACCAGGCCCAGATCAGCAGCCATCAGGGTTCGCGCAGCCAAGGCTTCCAAGGAAAGTTTCCGTCGCCGGCGGGTTTTGCGTTGGTGTTTTGGCTTTCGAAGCCGTTTGAGCGTGTGGAGGAACTGGTTTCGTCGGCGCGGCATGGTGAATCACCCGGTGGGCTGGGGGAGTGAACTCTGGTTTCAATCACCCCACATTGGGAGCTGCCGATGAACTGTTACACCATTTTTAAAACATTTGCTGTTTCAGGGTCACACTGGCGTCATCGCAAACAATGAAACCGTCCCTGAAGAGGTCGTGCAGTTTCCGAAGCAACCCTCCTGGCAGGAGGGTCGAGCGAATCGAGGGGAGGTCGAAAAGTCAATCGCTCCAACCAGCGCTACGGAATTGGTTTAGCCGCATACGATCGGCACGGTATCATTAGGTGATGTGCTCCACGTTATCTTCATTCGGCACTTCGCGATGCCGATGCGGTTGACGACGTCTTGGAAAAACGTCGCGCTGAATCGGACAATGAGTCATGACATCTGATTTTTCGAATAAACCGAGGATTCGCCTGTAACGATTCGTTGTATGAATCGAATGTGACTTGCAAAGGGTGACAAATCACCCGAGCGTTAACACTCTCAACGAATCCCCTTGATATGTCCGACTCCATCGCCGCCGAATCGCCCTCGCCGACCCGCGCAACGAACGCCTATCTGTCCGGCGCCCTCGCACCCACACAGGTCGAACTCGCAAAAAGCGACTTGCCCGTCGTCGGGAAACTGCCCGATGATCTAAACGGCATGTGGGTCCGCAATGGACCCAACCCGATGTTTCCTCCGGGTTCGCACTATCATTGGTTCGACGGTGACGGGATGTTGCATGGCGTTCGAATCGAAGACGGAAAGGCGAGCTACCTGAATCGCTTTGTCCGAACCGCGTCATGGAAAAAGCAGCAAGAGAGCGGGCGCAACCATTCGCCAAGCTATGTCAATGCCCGCCCGTTGGAACATTTGCAAACGCTCGCGCAGGCGGCTCGAAAGGGCGGCGCCGATTTCTTCAACAAAGCCAACACCTCGCTCGTCTGGCACCACGGCAAACTCTTCGCACTCTGGGAAGCGGGCTCCCCCTATGAAATTCGTCCCGGGGACCTCGAAACGGTCGGACCCAATAATTTCTTCGCCGCGCAACAGCATGCCGTGACCGCTCATCCAAAGATTGACCCTGTCACCGGCGAGCTGTTGTTTTTTGGAAATTCGCTACGCGGCAACCGAATCCGATATGGAATCTTGGATCGAACAGGCCGGTTGGTGCACCAGGCGACGATCCCCACCGGCAGGACCGTGATGATGCACGACTTTGCCATCACGCGTCGCTTTTCGATCTTCTTCGATTTTCCGATGCTGGTGCGTCCATTGATGCCGCTTGTCGGAGGGGCGATGCTGCGCTACCGGAACGATCGCGGAGCCCGGATCGGCATTTTGCCACGCTACGGTTCGGGCGACGAAGTGCGTTGGTTGGATGTCGAACCGGGGTTTCTGTTTCACGTCTTAAACGCTTGGGAAAACGGCGACACGTTGACGCTTTATGGTTGCCGATTCCCCGGTGCACCGAGCGTGTTGGATCGCAAGTCGAGATCTCGCGACGAGCTGCAACTCGATTCGACCATGTATCGCTGGGTCGTCGACGTGAATTCGGGCCGGGTCGTCGAAGGCGCCGTCGACGATCGTCCCGCTGAATTTCCCCGCGTGGATGATGCTTTGGTGGGATCCCCATGTCAATTCGGATACGCAGCCTCGTTTCTGTCCAGCGACGCTCCGGCATTGGTTAAATACGATCTGAACGCAAACACCTCGCAGCGTCACGAATTTTCAGCCAGTCAGCTTGTCGGTGAAGGCATCTTCGTTCCCCGACCGAACCAAGTCAGCGAAGACGATGGCTATCTGGTTTCGATGGTGCATGACGAAGCGGACGATCGATCCGAATTTGTGATTCTCGATTGCCGACGATTTGACAACGACCCCGTCATCGCTCGCATCCAAATGCCGCAACGTGTTCCGGCAGGATTCCACGGCGTGTGGTTGGACGGCGGCGGGGCAACGTAGTGGTCTGTCTAACTCTAAATGTCATGTTGCGTCACCTTCTGACATTCGGACTTGTTCCCAGGCTCCGCCCTACGCCGTGAAAGATTTTTTCCTGCGTTTGACGAGGTCTTAGCGGCAGCTCTGTGACTCTGTTCAAGCGTCAATCGGTCGATTGTGCCCGATCCAGTGGAATGGTCGCGACGAGCACGTTGGCGCGATAGTTTTCGATCTGCAGCACCGGACGTCCGTGTTGGTCCCAGACATTGATATCGAAAATCGCGTGTTTGTCGGTCGATTCGAGCGGGACGATCTGGGCTGTGACGGGTTCACCGACCACGGGTGTCGCCAACATCCGCAGTCGGCCGATCGAATGCGGCAGCGCGATCGCCGTCCGATCAATCGTCCATTCATGCACTCCTGCGGAAAAGACGCAGGTATCGATCAGCACACTGGGCAGCACGATGCGATCGCCACGTCGGGTCGAGAAAAATTCCGCCGGGTCGGCAATTCTGATTTTCGCCCACGACTCCTGCTGGGAATAATAGAAGTGTTCCAGTTGGCGATAGATCGGACCGTGATAGACCGACAATTTGTGATCGAGGTAATGGACCGGGATGTAGGGGACATCGGGGAAGTCAACCGTTTCGGCTGTGGAACCGTCGGGCGGGTCTGATCGGATGATGCACTCGGCGTGCACGCGATCCTTGCGGAGCAGCTGCCCTTTGCGGTTCTTAAAATCGCTCAGCAGTGAACAGCGGACCTGGTCACCGGACCGCTCGGCGCGGACACGGATTTCCTGGGGGTGGTCGGTAAAGAACCGCATCGCTTCGGCAATGCGAAAGTTCTCGATCGTCGTCACCACCCGGCCATCGGTCAGCAGACTCGCCGCCTCGGCACAGGCTTCTGCGGCGGCGACGAAGGGCAAGATCGGTCGGCCACGCAACAGGTGCTGGCTCAGGAAGTTATCGTTAACAGGATCGACCACGTGCGACGTCGTGATGCCGCGGTCGTGTGGATCATCCAGACCTCGGACGCGGTCAATCATCGGATAGGGGCTGAAGGCGGCAACGTAGTCGTCGGTGTAGTAGCGTTTGTAGCGTTCCCAATCGGTGATCAAAACCTCCGCTTCGGGGCAACCGCGTCGCAGTTCATCGATGAAGTGTCCGACGCCTTCATCGACCGGCATGTACTTGGCGTCGACGAGCGTCTTGGCGAGCCGAGATTCGGGGCGCACGGCCATCCCGACTTCATCCCACGACGGCCAATCAAAGGCGACCGCATGAACGCCGGGCCGCGTCTTGCGGAACCAGCTGACCAGTTTGCACAGCAGCTCGTTGGCCAAACAGTAATCGGTTTGCCCGACCCCGCCGAACCGACCCGAGATGGATGCAAACGCGGCAAAGACCTTCAAGTCGTCTTGTCGCGTCAACTCCATCAGCGAGATCGCGCCGTCGACTTTCGCTACGATCGTTCGCTGGACCGACGAAAGCTTCTTCTTGGCGAAACTGGCCGCCTTTTCATAGCCGGCACCGTGCACGATGCCGTCGATTGAACCGTCCGATTGGCGGATCTGGTCGAGTAACGTTTCCAGCGCGTGATGGTCGCTGACGTCACAGGCATGGTAGGTGACATCCAGTCCCGAATCGGCAAAGTCGCGAAGGTTTTCGTCGATCTCCAAGGCCTTTTCCACGCGCGACCAAGCCTCGATGGGAACCTCCCCCGCCTCAAGTGCCTTGCGAACGACCTCCGCACGCAGTCGCTTTCTCTGGTCGGGGTCCAAGTCTCGCCAACCGTCGTCGATTTCCGGCAAGGGACTTGATCCGATCAGGTGCAGTTTGACGCCGAATTGTTGGCCGATCGCTTTGGCAATCTTGGCAGTGACTCCCCGGGCACCGCCGGTGATGACCCAAACCCGGCCGAAATCCGGCGTGACGGTGGGGAGTTCGCTGACGGGGAAATTGACGGGCGCGACGGCGTGACGTTTGCCGCCGCGATAGGCGATTTCCGCCGTCCGTCCGGCCGATGAGGCGGATTCGTCGATCAATCGAGCCGCGACAAAACGCGGGTCGGCATCCTCGTCAAAATCGACGACGCGGGCACGGAACGTTGTCTGCGCGGCGAAGCCCAGTTCGATCAACAGACCCTTGACTAGCCCGGTCGTGAATCCTCCTTCGGGCGAGCTCACGTGGTCGTCAAAGCCCAACATGCCGCCCAAGCGGACGCCGCCGCCGATCGTTCCCTCGCCGACTAAATCCTTTTCGCCCAGCAGCTTCAGCCAGCGTTGGCAGAGTTGATAGGGAACCAACATGCCGCTTCGCCGGCGTCGTTGCCAATGCTCGTTGGATGCACCCTCCGCAGCGTTTTGATCCCATGCCGTCAGCAAGAACAGGCTGGTCGGCACACCGGTCCGGCAAAAGGTTTCCAATTCGGACATCGCAACATCAACATCGTCCAACTGGCGCAGATGAAGACAACGCACGCCAGCGTTTTGCAGCGTTTCGGCAAGTCTGTCGGCAGCGGCGTTGTCGCCCAGCACTAAGACGCCGCCGCGGAACGTCGTCGCCACATCGGTCTGGGGCGCGGGCGGAGTTTCGATGCAACGCAATGCGAATCGATTGCAGGCCTTTCCCGAATCATCGACCGGCGATCGGCCGTCGACACCGGTTGAACGCTGCGAAAATGCTTGCCAGGAGATCACTCGGTCGGTTGCAGTTTCTGGTTTCTTCTCGGCAATCGGGCTCGCGGCGGCGTGTTGACGCAGTCGCCCGCCCGGTTGCAATCCGATCAGCTCCTTCAAATCGAGTTCGAAAAACTGATTCGCGTCCGCCCCGGTCGCGTGATTGCCCGGCGTCGTCCAGGCCCGAGCGGAAAAGACATCAAACAGAACGCTGACCTGGTTGTCGACTCTGCGAATGGTGTTCATGGTCGCAAAGCGGACTTCCCTGCCGCGGCCTTCGTCGTACTGATCCCTCAACCATCGCTGCAGCATCGCGGTTGACGGAGCCTCGTCGCCTTTCTGCCGCCACAGTGCTTCGAGCCGTTGTTGGCGCAACAGCGAGTGCTTGGGGGTGTCGATGACGGGTGATAGCAGTTGGGCATGATTGCTGACCAAATGATGTTCCATCAGCCGCTTGGATTGGAATGTTCCACAATCGTATTCGACGTAGGCGGGACTGCTGCCGATCGAGTCAGAAATGCACATGCCCCAGCCGCCGGTCGTGCGCTCGCGCCGCAGCATGTCGAGCGCGTCGTCAACCGATTCGGCCGTTTCTAGGACGCGACGGATGACGATCGAGTGGAGCAATCCGTCATGCGTTTCGGTGCGGCGGGGCCGGTCCAACAACATCGAACTGGTGACGACCACTCCGGCCGCATTGACGCCGTTGATTCCAAACGCGTGGCCTGCGGCGGAGAACAACACGTGCGGCAACCCGTCGGTCGGTCGCCGGACTTGCACGCAGCGCCGCATCGAGTCGCGTAGAAACAACCCTAGCGGCATGTCTTCATTGGCCGCGTGCAGCCACTGTGTCTCGGTTGATTGTGTCTCGGATGGTTGGTCGCCCGATCGCGTCGATGATGAGGGTCGTCCGGCGAGAATTTGCGTGCAACCGGCGCCGATCTCCGGATAGGCGTACAGGTTGTGTTCCAGCAGCGCTTCGACGGGGACACCCGCGGCCTCGGCCATCCCACGCACTTCTTCGATCGCCGATTCGTCGACCAGCGTGTCCAGCATCGATTTGGCACGCGACAGATCGGGCAGTGTTCTGCCTAACTTGCCCGTCGCGATTTCTTGGTAACGATCGAGCATGGGGCGAATCGCCGCCGCCATCGCGTGACCGTGTGCGGCCCCCATCGCGCGGGGCGAACCCTCCAGGAACAAGAGCTGAAGTCCCGCTTCGGAATTCGTCGCCGTTGCCTGCACGTCACCCGCGGAGCCCGCAATCCGCAACCGCGTTTCCATGCCATCCGATCGGCCGGTCGGGACGCCCGCGGCGCGCAATGCGGCATCCAGCCGGGTCAACGTTTCCTGGTGGTGCCGCTTCTTGTGATCCGTTGCGATCCACAGCACTTCGTCGCCGACGATCTGCTCGTGCAGCCGTGTCAAAACCGGGCTGGGACCGATTTCCACCAGCACGTTCACGCCTTCGCCAGCCAATCGCCGGATCTGATCGGTGTACAGCACCGGCTGCACCAACTGCCGGACCAGGTTCTCGCGAATCGTGTCGGGTTCAGCGACGTAGCGGTTGTCAACGCTGCTCAGCAACGGAGTCCGCGGCGGTGCGATTTCCATTTGGGCAAGGATCTGTCGGAAGGCCGGTTGCATCGGTGCCATCAAGGGCGTGTGATAGGGACGTGGCACGTCAAGAATCTTGGCGTGGACCCCTGCTTCGATCAGCCGAGTTTTTAAATTCTCAATCGCGCCATGGCTGCCGGCGATGACGGTTTGTCGGTCGCTGTTGCAGTTGGCGACAAAGGCTTCGCCCGGAAACGCGTTGCAGTATTCTTGCGCATCACCGCGATCCAAGTCGGCCGCCAGCATGGCGCCGTCGATTTGGGTGGACTCGGTGATCAACCGACAACGATGGAACGTTGCCAGCGCCGCATCACGGAAATTCCACGCACCGGCGGCGACCAATGCCGGGAACTCTCCATAGCTGTGTGCCGAAATGCGATCGGGTTTGATGCCCATCGCATCGACCACTTCCATCAGAATCGAATCGGCGACCAGCAAGGAGAGTTGTGTGTGCCAAACATCGGTTCCCAGACGATCCGCTTGATCGACGACCAGATCTCGATAGCTCGGAAATTGCAAAGATTGCAGGATGGAATCGATTCGAGCAGCGGCGGCGGAGGCGACGGGATGCCCTTGGACCAGATCCGTCAGCATCGACGGGTACTGTGACCCCTGTCCCGGAAACAGGAACGCCACCATCGGCCGCCTCGTTCGCTCGACGCAGTAGATGCCTTGGCTTTCAAACAGGGCCGCGCGTTTGGGATCCGAGTGGCGGGAAACGAACAGCCCCGCTCGCTTGCGAAGTTCGTCGTCGGATCGATAAACGATCGCCAGTCCGCAGCGTGCAGTGCCGCGGGATGTGTCCGCTGCATCGACGGATCCACCGGCGGCAATCTGCTTTGCACCATCGATCAGATCGGACAAGGAGTTGGCTTCGCAAACCCAGCTTCGATAGCCGTGATCGGTCTTGGGCACGGGCCGAATCGTTTTGCCGGGAGCGGCTTGAGACGTCGTGCTTGGGACGGGTTGTCCCCGTTCGATGACGACGTGACAAGCCATGCCCCTGGCGTAGGAATTCAGGGTGGAAAAGACTCGTCCGCTGGGATCGACCAGCGGCAAGTCCTGGTTGTCAGCTGGCAACTCACACCACGATTGGTCGGACAGTGTGTCGATCGGCTGATCGGGTAGCAGACCGACCGGCGATTGAAGGTTGACGAGCGACAGGGTTGATTTGACGAGCGCGATCATTCCCGCCGCGCCGCCGGCGTGACCGATCTGTCCGGCCAGCGAACGCAGATGGATCGGACGTTCGCGATTGACGGCGTACTGTTGGGCGATCGCGGCAAACTCATCGCGGTCCTCGTCGGCAACGCCGCCGGCGGAAAGCTCGATCGCTGAGACTTGATCCGGCGTGACCTCTGCCCCCGAGAGCCCCCGACCGATCGCCAGACGTTGTGCGGTTTGTTGATCGTCGTGACGCGCCACACCGATCTCGCGGATCACCGACAGGATTTCGTCGCCGTCGGCCTTCGCGTCACTGAGCTTTTTCAGCAGCACGACCGCGACGCCTTCGGCCGGGGCCATGCCGTCGGAGTGTTGATCCAGCGATCGCACATGACCGGACGGGCTCAGCCGACCGGACAAGCGGAGGCATTCAAACGCATGGGGGCCGAGGTCGCGCTGGGCTCCGGCGGCGATCACCATCTTGCAGTCACCGCGCAACAGAAACCCTCGGGCCGTGTTGATTGCCATGATGGACGAGTTGTCGCTGCTGTCCAGGGCGAACGCACCGCCCATCAGGTCATATGTCTTGGTGATCCGCGAGGCCAGCGAGCTGTTGCTGAATCCGCCGGTTTCGTCCAACAGTGCCGGCATCCGTTCGAAAAACACCTCGGCAAAACGCTGCGACGTCTCGGCGATCTGCGCCGGCGGAACGTCTTTGTCTCTCAGCACCGATTCGATGATTTCACGAAGCACCGGCAAACGCAGTCCGACCAGCAACTGGGAACTGGCTTCGCCGCCGACGAGATTGCCGACGATCACCGCGGTGTGTTCATGATCCAGCTTCGATTCGTATCCGGAATCTTCGAGCGCCTGGGCGACCGTGTCCAGAATCATGAACTGAAGCGGATCGGCGTTGGCGACTTGTTTCGGCGGAATGCGGTGCCGTCGCCAATCGTATTGGTAATCCTGGATAAACCCGCCGACCCAAGATTGCCCTTCGTCCCCGTGATTCAATCGGACATCCCAGCGATCGGACGGGACGGGGATTTTGGGGTCTCGTCCCGTCGACAGCAGGTCCCAAAACTGCCCGACCGTTCGCGCTCCGGGTGTCAACAGCGCGGCGCCGACCACCGCGATCGATCGGTCTTCGGCGGATGGATCGTGGGGGAAACGAAAACGGATGGGCGTCGCGGTCGAGTGTTCCTCCAGCACGACGTGGACGTTCAATCCGCCAATACCGAAGGCGTTGACGCCGGCCCGCCGGGGGCCGCCCGGTGGCGGATCCGGCCAGGGGATCGCGCTGGTCGGCAATTGAAACGGCGCGGCCGCCCAATCCACTTTCGGGTTCGGCTGGCGCAGATTGATCACCGGCGGAATCATGCGGTGCTGCATCGCCAGTACCGTTTTGACCAGCCCGGCCAGTCCGGCGGCTTCAAGCGTATGGCCGATGTTGGCTTTCACGCTGCCGATCGGGATTTTGCGATCCAGCCGCCGATCGAATGATTCGTTGAACGCTTCGGCCAGGCTGTTGATTTCCGTCGAATCGCCGACCGGCGTCGACGTCGCGTGGGCCTCGACATACTGAACCGAACTCGGCGTCACCTCGGCCGAATAGGCGCGGCGGACGGCCGCGATTTGTCCTTCACGCCGCGGCGCCCACAGGCTTTTGCCTTTGCCATCGGAGGAAACGCCGATGCCACGGATCACCGCGCGGATCGGATCCTTGTCCGCCAACGCTCGCTCAAGTGTTTTCACGACCGCGACGACGTAGCCTTCCGCGGCGACCAATCCGTCGGCGTCGGCATCAAACGGCCGCGACCCCGTGGCGCTGACGGTTTGCGCCTGCGAAAACAGGATCAACGCGTCCAGCTTGCAGTAGGACAATCCGCCGACCACGGCCACGTCGATGTCACCCAGTTGCAGCGCGTGGGCGCCGGCGGCCAACGCGACCAACGAAGAACTGCATGCGGCGTTGATCGACAGACAGGGGCCGTCCAGTCCGAACGCTCTGGAGATCAGCCGCGATGCTTCGGAGCTTTCCAAGAACGGACCGCCACCCGGATGCCGCTGCGGCCGATCCCGCCGCACCCGCGCGGCCATCTCCTCGACCAAGGCGGCTTGCTCCCGTGGGGACAGACGTGAAACGTGTTCCGTTTGCCGAAGACAATCCATCGCCTCGGTGGCCATCACGCCGAGCGTCATTTCACCGATCAAATTCGATCCGCGTTGGTGGCCGACGAACACACCGCCACGTGTCGAACCGGTGGCGTGCGGATCCAGGCCTGCGTCGCGAATCGCCTGACCCGCGACTTGGCACAGATCCACATGCGAAGGGTCCGCGTTTTCGATGTCGTGGTCGGAAAGACGAAACGGTTCGATCGGCGTCGGTCGGTCGCCGACGATCCCGCCGATCTTGGAATAGGTCTTGCCGAACTGTCCGATGTTCGGGTCGTAAAAGCGTCGCTGGTCCAACCGCTCGGCGGGAAGTTCTGCGATCGCGCTGCGGCCTTCGATCATCAGCGACCAGTATTCATCCAAGTCGTTTGCGCCGGGCAAACGACAGGCCATACCGATCACGGCCAGTGGCGTGTCAGCGGATCGGATTTCCGAAGATCGATAGTTCGGGGCGACATTCATGGTTCGACTCCGCAGCGACAGACACGGCTACACGTGTGCAGCTACACGTGAGCGGCGGCTCCCCCGTCGACGGTGAGGGTGGTCGCTTGAATCAAATCGCTGATCGGGCTGGATAAAAACGCCACCGCGTTGGCGACGTCCGACGGATCCAACTGACGTTTCCCCATCATGGTCTTGGCGGTTCGGGCGGCAAACATCTTTTCCGCACCCGGGATGCGACGCGTCGAATCCGTTTCGACCAGACCCGATTTAACCACGTTGACGTTGATGCCAAGATCCCCCAGTTCCAATGCCAAGTGCCGTGTGATGCTTTCCAACGCGGCTTTCGATCCCCCGATCAAGCCATACATGGGCAGGGCCAGATGCGATCCATGACTGGAGATCGCGATCACCTTGCCGCGGTCCCGTGCCTTTTCTAGCAGCGGCACGGCGGATTTGACCAG
Organism: Stieleria neptunia; assembly: GCF_007754155.1. Classification (NCBI taxonomy): domain Bacteria; kingdom Pseudomonadati; phylum Planctomycetota; class Planctomycetia; order Pirellulales; family Pirellulaceae; genus Stieleria; species Stieleria neptunia. The sequence continues at coordinate 777,310 of NZ_CP037423.1, forward strand.
ATGGATCAGCGCCAGCACGTTGGTGTTCATCGCCGCGGCGAAGTGTCTCGGGTTGGAGGCCAGTAAGGGGCGGAATCCGCCGGTCGCAGCGTTGCTGACCAGGATGTCCAATTGTCCGATTTCTCGCTCGATGAATTCAAACATCGATTGAACATCCTCTTCTTCGCTGACGTCGGCGCGAACGATCCAGCATCGACGGCCCAGCGATTGAACCTGTTTGGCGGTCGCCAACGCCTCGTTCTGCGACGTGACATAATTCACAACCACGTCGCACCCCGCTTCGGCCAACGTGATCGCCACCGAGCGACCGATCCCCCGCGAGCTGCCGGTGACCAATGCGACTTTTTCTTTGAGATCAATCATGATGCGGGATGCAAAACTAGAGATTTGAAATAGGAGACGTGAGATTTGCTGACTCTAACGTTTTCTATGTCGATCCGCGCCGAAGCCCGGAGGGCTGGCACAATGTTTGCCGGTGGCGTTAGCCACCGGTGTGAAAAGGAAAGGGAGCGAAGGCCTGAAAGGCCGGCACAATCTGTCTCCTGAACCGCGGCGCCACTGGAAGCCGGGGCATTGTGTCGGCCCGCTGGGCCTCTGGAATTCCATTGAATCATCTCCGGTGGCTCACGCCACCGGCATCCATTCTTCCGGCCCTCCGGGCCTAAAAAACACCACCTGCCCAGCCAAATGAGATACATAGATTCCGTTAAAGTCAGGAGATTTGAGATTTGAGATTGCACCCGTCGGCTGGGTCAGACGGTCGATCGTTGTTTGGCATCATCCATCCCGAGCCGGCGTCCGCGCTGCACGTTTTGATTCGCCCCTGCGACCGCGATGATCGCGTCATCAAGCACGTCGATTCGCACGTCTGCCGGGCATCGGGTTTCGTCTTGAACCCGACATCCATCGCCGTTGATTTCGAGAATGCGCAGATGCCCCGGCCGAAACGCTTCGCCACCGTTGCCGGCTTTAAACACCGCCTCTTTCGCAGCCCATCCCGCGGCGATCGGCCAGCGATGGTCTTGCAGCAGGCGACGTTCGGTGGTCGAGAACCAGGTCTGCGCAAAACTGGCGGGCAATTCAGTCCGATCGACCGCATCGACGCCGATCCGAGACGCATCGGGCCGATCGACAGCGATGCGACGGTGAGATGTGACGGCAACGGTGATCGATGCACAGTGGGCGAGCGACAGATCGATCGGTTGTCGGATTCCATTTCGAAACACGGTGGGGCGGCACCCGACGCGCTTCGACGCCCGCGATAGGATCTGCCACTCGAGCGGCGAGTCGGTAGTTTCGGGAACCACTTGGCCCAGCAGTTGTTTCGCGCACCACCGTCCACTGATCCAGTCAAGGCGCCGATTCGGCGCTCGAAAACAATTCAGTTCTTCCAATTCGCGCGGCGTCAGCCACGACTGGAACGCACGCGGCCAAGACGGTTTGGAGTCGCGTTGATCCAGCCGCATGCTCACCGGTTTCCATAATGGGTTGCAACTGCTGATCATGCGCCAATTCCGATTTGGTCGCCGATGTAATCGAAGACTTCCTGCAAGGTTGGGAAATCGTCCAGCGTCAGGTTCTCATCCGGCGTGATCTCAAAGTGCTGTCCGAGTTCGCCGAACAATTGCGCTTTCTTGATGGAGTCGATCCCCAAGTCGGCTTCCATGTCGGCGTCCATCTCGACGAACTCCGGCGGGTATCCGGTTTGTTCGACGATGAAATTGACTAAGTAATCCTGCAGGTCGGTCTTGGTCCAATCGTGTGGCCCGTTCGACTCCGATGGTGCAACGGGTGACGCCGCCGGCGCCGATGCAGTTGTTGACACAGTCCGTTCTGTCGCTGACATCGTCGGTGCGGTCGCTGCAACGGTCGGAGCCGCAGCCGTCTGACCGGCCGGAGGTTGCTCCGCGATCGGATCCGGCATCGGGCTCTTGCCGGCCAACAGCGATTGCCACTGGGCGATCGGAACGCTTTCCGCTTGGACGGCTTGCAAGTCTTCGGCCAGGGCATCAATCGTCGTGCGAATTTGTGCTTCGGTGTGCCGTGCGGTGATCATGAAACGCAACCGTGCCGCGTCGTTTTCCACCGCCGGATAGACGATCGGCTGGATGTCGATGCCGCGGCTGAGTAAACGACGTGAGAGCAGCAGCGCGGTGTGCGAATTTCCGACCATGATCGGAACGACCGGTGTGTCGCCGGCGGGGCCGGTGTCCAAGCCACGCTGCCTGGCCAGTTCCAGCAACAGTCGGGCGTTGCGTTGCAGTTTGGCAACTCGCTCGGGTTGTTGCTGCAACAGACGCAGCGACGCCAGGGCGGCTCCGGCGCTGCCCGGTGAAAGGGCGACCGTGTAGATGAATCCCGGCGTGCTGTATTTCAAGTACTCGACCAACTCGCGACTGCCGGCGACGAACCCCCCGCCACTGCCAAACGCCTTGCTGAGTGTCCCGACCCACAAGTCGATTCCACTCGGATCGAGATGGAAGAACTCGGGGCTGCCGCGCCCCGTCGTGCCCATCGTGCCGATGGCATGAGCGTCATCGACCAACAGAAACGCGTCGTGTCGTCGCTTGATGTCCAGGAATGCCGGCAGGTCCGGATGATCGCCGTCCATGCTGTAGGCACCCTCGATTGCGATCAACGTGCGGCGATACTTGTGCCGGATCTGCTGCAATTGCCGATCCAGCGCCGCGGCGTCGTTGTGCGGAAAACTCAGCCGCTGCGCCCCCGACAGTTCGGCGCCTTGGATGATGCAGTTGTGGGCAAGCGAATCGTGGATGACCAGATCGCCGGGGCCGAACAGATGGCCGATGATCGATTCGTTGGCGGCATAGCCCGACGAAAAAACAAGTGTCGCCTCGACTCCCAAGAACGCCGCCAATTCGTCTTCGAGTTCGCGGTGCAGCGGCTTGCCCGCGATCAGACGGCTCGCGGACACACTGGTGCCGTAGCGATCGATCGCGTCTTTGGCGGCGGCCGAGACGATCGGGTCTCCGGACATGCCCAGGTAGTTCGAACTGCAGAACGTGACGACCTGTTTGCCGTCGACCCGCGTGGTGTCTTGGGTGACGCATTCGTGTTCAGCGAAATAGGGCATGCAGAGCCCCGCCAAATCGAGCAAGTCTTTGGTGCGGCTGATCCGTTTCGCGTCGGGAGTCAAATCCAGTTGTGGATCTTCCGTTGATGTCGATCGATTCGCCGCAGCGCTGGGGTCGTCCGTAGCGCTGGGGTCGTCCGTTGGATTGGGTGGGGCAATCGTTGTCGGCGCAGCGGCGGGCGGCTCGCTCGTCGCTACGGCTGGTGTGGCAACCGGATCACGGTTTGTTTCGACCGCTGGTGCTGGTGATCCTTGCGGCGCGGCGAGGTAGTCGAAGATCTGCTGCAGCGTGGGGAAATCGTCCAGCGTGAGCGTCTCGTCGGGGGTGATCGAGAAGTGTTCGCCCAGCTCGCCGAACATTTGAGCTTTTTTAATCGAATCGATTCCCAAATCCGCTTCCAAGTCGGCGTCCATCTCGACGAATTCCGGCGGATATCCGGTTTGTTCGACGACAAAACGCGTCAAAAACTCTTTTAATGCGTCGTCGGACAGGCCGGTCGTTGCGGGGTGGGGCTGCGGGTGATGCGCCGTGTCTGCCGCGGCCGTTTCTTTCGATGCCGACTCGACGTCGCAGCCGCGAACCGGTGGTGGAGCGATCGGCGCTGGGTTGATCGGCGCTGGGGCGATCGGCGCTGGGGCGATCGGCGCTGGGGCGATGCTCTGGCGAGGGTCGCTGACTGCAGCGGGAGCGCTCGTCGGCGAATCCGACGCGGCGACGGACTGACGCATCGCCTTGTCGCGCATCAATTCCTTTCGGCGTCGCGTCGCGTCGACGATCGTCACGCCGTCGACCACGTGGCAGTCGTAGGTGGCGTCGGCGGTCACTGGGGCCTGGGATTTGGGGGCCTGGGATTTGCTGGGAGCATGCACTTTCGCATCTCGTTGGAGAAGAATGTGATAGGCGGTTCGACGTTCGGCATTATGAACGGCGGTGACGAGGCGTCCGCTGCGGTCGGACGCTTCCAGCGGCTGGGGCCGGGAGGCGACATCGAACAGCGGGTTGGATTCGATCAACGGCAACGGGTGGGTCAGTCCAAACGTGGCCGTCGTTTTCAGGTGTTGAAGTTCCAGAGTCGATTTGATCAGCGCGGTGATCGCCGAGGCGGCTCCGAGGTGACCAGTTTGTGTCATCAGACAATCGAGGGAAATGGGACGTTGCCGAGCGCGCTCGGCGTAGGCGTGGTAGATCCCCTCCAATTCTTCCGCGGTCCGCTGGATGCAGGCGACCGAGGTGGTTTCGATCCGGGCGACGTCGCCGGTTGCCAGCGGTGCGTCCCCGCGGGTGGTCCGCCCAAAGGCGTCGCCGATCGCGCGTTCGGACGCTTCGGACTGGCTGTCGGCGGTGGCGACCCCCAAGGCTTGAATGATACCCAAAACGTTGCGTTTTTGTCGTTTCGCGTCGGCCAGCCGCATCAACAGCAGCGCCCCGCAACCCTCCGCCGGCACCATCCCACCGGCCGCGGCGTCCAGCGGCGAATGGGGCGTCCCCTTGGCGAGCAGTCCGGCCAGCCCCACTCGTTCCAAAAAGGTCGCACTGAGGTCTTCCTGGCCGCCGACGCAGACCATCATGTCGCAGGCCCCCGTGGCGAGTTGGTCGACGCAGCACATCAACGCCGCCGCAGACGAACAGGTCCCCGCGTCGACGGCGACGCCCCCGCCCATCAGATTGAACGATTTGGTGATGCGCGACGCCAGACTGCTGCTGGTAAAACTGCCGGTTTCGTCCAGTAGCGCCGGCATCGCCTGGATCAGCGTTTCGGCAAACTGCCCGCTGACCGCTTCGCACTGCCGGGGATCGCACCCGAGCCGGCCGAGCAGACGGGTCAGACGCCGTTGGAATTCCGGCAATCGCAATCCCATCAGCAACTGGGTCGCGAACTCGCCGCCGAACGGCGAGCCGACCACCACGCCGATGCGATCGGTCGCGTCACGGTCCAATCCGGCTTCACGGAAGGCCTGGTCGACCGCATCCAGGATCATGAACTGCAACGGGTTGGCGTTGGCAATCTGTTTGGGCGGAATCTTGTGCTTGCGCCAATCGTATTGAAATCCCCGCACGACCCCCGCCAGGTTGTTGATGCAGTGCCAAGGTCTGGGGCGGGAGGGATCGAGGTAGACGTCGGGGTGGAGGCGATGTTCCGGAATTCTTCCTTTGGGGTCGTCTCCGCTGATCAGCAACTTGGCCAACGCGTCGACGTTCAACGCGCCCGGCAACACGGCGCCCCGTCCGACAACGGCGATGGCTTCGCCAGGGGTTGCCCCGGCGCGGTGAACGTTGGCGATGCGTTGCCGACGGTCGGTCGGATGCGTCACATCCACACCGGCATGCAATGCCGTCCGGGATCCGTCGCCGACGAACTCTTCGAGCACGACGTGGACATTCAGGCCGCCGATGCCAAATGCGTTGACCGCGGAACGCCGTGGCACGCCGGGGGCCGGTTCGGGCCAGTGCTCGGCTTGCATCGGCACATAGAAGGGCAGCGATCCCCAGTCGATCGACTGGTTCAACTGTCTGACGTTGACCGCCGGCGCGATGGTCTGGTGACGCATGCACAGCGCGGCTTTGATCAGCCCCGCCAGTCCGGCGGTCTCCAGCGTGTGACCGATATTCGCTTTCACACTGCCGATCGGAATCCGGCTGCCGGCGGGAAGCTTCAATGCCTCGGCCAACGCGGTGAGTTCCGTGGCATCGCCGAGTTGTGTGGACGTCGCGTGTGCTTCGATGTATTGCAGGTTTCCTGTCTTCAGGTCATCGCCATAGGCCCGGCGGATGGCCGAAATCTGGCCTTCTTTGCGCGGCGCCCACAGGCTCTTGCCCTTGCCGTCAGACGAGACTCCGATGCCGCCAATGACCCCGTGAATCCGGTCGCCGTCGCGGACCGCTTGCTCAAGCGTTTTGAGGATCACGATGGCGTACCCTTCGCCGACGACCAGGCCGTCGGCATCGTCATCGAAGGGGCGGGACATCACACTGCTCAGCGATTGGGCCTGGGAGAACATCACCAGGGTTTCGAAATGGCACACCGATGCGCCGGCGACCATCGCCATGTCAATGCGGCCTTGTTGCAATGCCAACACCGCCTGATGGAGGGCGCTCAGCGAGGACGCACAGGCGGAATTAAACGTCATGCAGGGACCGCCCATGGCAAAGGTCTCGGCCAACATCGCCGAGGCCACGTGGGGGCCCAAGGCGGGACGCCCTTGTTCGTCTCGATGCGGCATGTCGCGACGCACTTCCGAGACGAGTTCGTCGATCACCCGTTGATGGTCAACATTCAACTCGCGGAACGATTCCACGTCACCCAGCAACCGGGCCGATTGTGCGATGCAAGTTCCATAGGCCAGATCGCCGGCCAGTCCGCTGCTGCGGGAGTGTCCCAAGTAGACGCCGCCGGATCGCCGTCTGGCGGGATAGAGTTCGGCTCCGGAATCGTCCAAGGCCTCTGCGGCCACGTCGCACAACGTGCGGTAGGCCCCTTCGGGACAACCTTGAACCGCCGCGGGAAGCGAATCGTAGTGCCGGCCACGAGCGTTTTCGTTGACCAGGCAACCGATGTCGCAATAAGAACGGTTGGGGATTCCCCGCCGCGGATCGAAGTAGAGCGTTCGGTCGAAACGAGCCTCCGGAAGCGGTCGGGCCGTCGCGACGCCGTCGCGAATGACCTTCCAATAGCCCTCCAAGTCATCGGCCCCTGGCAGTCGACACGCCATGCCGACCAACGCGATTGGCTTGTTTGGCGGCGAGGTTTGCATGGGCTCTCGGGGTGTCTGCGAGCGAACGAGGCCTCCATAGTAATGGGGGGTGAGGTCTCGTCAATGAGAAATCTTGGCCGCGCGTCGCCACGTCACACTTCGCGCGCAGGTCGAGCTTGCGAGGCTAAAATCACGGGCATACGTGTTGGTGTACAGGCTTTAGCCGCCGCCTCTCGCTGCTCCGCAGCGACCAGGAATCGCCTGCAGGGACCGTCCAGCTTAAGACGATCGCTTTTCTGATGTACGATGGCCCTTCCGGGCCGTCGCCCGTGGGGCTCTGCGCGACGACCTAGAAAGGACGTCGTACAACGGTCCGCTGACCACGTCACACTCCATCGGGGAGATCATGAGGATTCATCGCGTTTCGCATCGTTCTTTAGCCGCCAATTGCACCGTCTCGTCCAGCCCCATTCAGCCCCGCCATGCGTTTGACGCTTTTTCATCGCAGTCTGATCGCGCTGGGGTTGATTCTCCTCCTCGCGCCGCTGGCGATCGTGGGGGCCGGTCGCAGTATGGAGGCGATGTACAACTCGCCGGTCATGTGGATTCCGCCGGAGAGCGAAGAGCGGCGTCAGTTTTTTCAATTCGTCAACGACTTTCGAACGCACGACGTCATCCTGGTTTCCTGGCAGGGCTGCACGGTCGACGACCCGCGGTTGGATCGGTTTGCCGCGGCGTTGTCGCGCGCCGACGGCGGGCACGCCGATGTCCATTCGGAGGCACTTTTCCAACGCGTGTTGTCCGGACGATCCTCCCTCGCCGCACTGCAGACGCCGCCATTGGAGCTGAGTCGCCGGCAAGCGATCGAGCGGCTCCGCGGTTCGTTGATCGGCCCCAGCGATATGAGTTGCGCGATGGCGGTGTTGACGGCCGATGGGGCGGTCCGCCGCGATGCATCGATCGCCAGGATTCGGTCGGTGTTGCAAATCGATCTCGAACTGTCCGCTGATGAGTACCACATTGGTGGAACCCCGGTGATCGGCAAAGCGATTGATGACGCGAGTGTCGATTCGATGCTCTGGCTTTCCCTTCCATCGACTGCGGTGATTGTTTTGCTGTGCTGTCTGTTCCTGCGCTCCTGGCGAATGATCCTGTTGGTCTTGGGCGTCGGGTTCTTCGGCGAACAGCTGGCGATCTCGCTGGTCCACTTTACCGGGCACACCATGAATGCGGTGTTCGTGGTGATGTCGCCGCTCATCTTCGTCCTTTCCGCGTCGACCGGCATTCATCTGTGTAATTACTACCGTGACGAAGTCGACGCGCGCGGTGTCGCCGGGGCGGCGGAGCGGATGCTGACGATTGGATGGAAGCCCTGCCTGTTGTCGGCGACGACGACGGCCGCGGGATTGTTGTCCCTGTTGGTCAGCGACATCTCGGCGGTGCGGCAATTCGCGTTGATCTCGGCAGGGTGTGTGTTGCTGACCACCTTGCTGATGTTGCTGACCCTTCCCGGCGTGCTACAGCGGTGGCCCCAGACGAGGCGGGACCGGTCTGGCTGGATGGGAACGTCGTTGGCCGCGTTGGCATCCGTCGTGGTCCGCCGCCGGTCACTGATCGCCGTCGCCGGCCTCTCGATCATGGCGCTCACGGCGCTCGGGCTGGCCCGATTGCGGACCACGGTCGAAGTGTTCGATCTGTTGACGGCCGACCATCCGGTCATCCAAGATCACCGCTGGTTGGAATCCGAGGTCGTTCCGTTGATCCCGGTCGAAACGGTCGTCCGATTTGACGCCGCGTCGCCGATGACGTTGTTCGACCGGCTGCGGTTGATCCGTGAAATCCACGTCTCCGCGGCCAATCAACCGCCGGCTCGCGGCGCGACTTCGGCGCTGACGTTTCTGCCTTCGTTGCCGACATCCAACACGCTGCGCGCTTCGATGCGGCGGAGCGTGATCTCAAAACGGTTTCATCAAGATCGTGTTCGGCTGGCGGAACTCGGGTACTTGCATGAAACGCCGGACGCGCAACTCTGGCGGGTCACCACGCGTGTGCCTGCCTTTGAACAGGTCGACGCGTCGGCCTACCTGTCCGATTTGGTCGCCGCCCACCAGGCGGTCCTCGATCGGGGCGTGGTCGACCGGCAGGACGTCGCGGTGACGGTGACGGGCGTGATGCCGGTCATCGAGAGTGCTCAACAGATGTTGCTCAAGGACTTGATCGGCAGTTTCTTCACGGCGATGCTGGTCATCGGTGCCGTCATCCTCGTTGCGCTCGGCAGCCTGCGTCTCGGTCTGGTCGCCATGATTCCCAACGTGTTCCCGATTTGCGTGCTGTTCGGCCTGATGGGATGGCTGGACCAGTCGCTGGATATCGGGGTGATGATGACGGCCAGTGTCGCATTGGGAATCGCGGTCGACGACACGGTCCATTTCCTGATGTATTGCCGTCGCGAAACGGCCGGCGGCACAGCGCCGACCGATGCGGTCGCTAAAACGATCCAGCACTGCGGCAGCGCGATCACGCAAACCACGATCGTGTGTGGATTGGGATTGCTCGTGTTCGCACTCAGCGACTTTGAACCGACCCGGCGATTCGCCTGGATGATGTTCCTGCTGCTGACCGCAGCCCTGGTGGCCGATTTGATGTTGTTGCCTGCGCTGCTGTGCAGTCGCCGCGGGAAAACCTAGCGTTTGGTCAAGGATTCAAAGTGGGGTAAGCTTCCCGCTTGCCATCTCGTTTCACTCGTCAAACGCAAGCTGGAAGCTTACGCCACTTCAAACCGTTGTGTCATGCGATACGTCGAACTCCACTGCAAAAGCAATTTTTCGTTCCTGTGCGGTGCCTCGCATCCCGACGAACTCGTCACCCGGGCGGCGGATCTCGGCTATGACGGAATCGCCTTGACCGATTCGGAAACCCTGGCCGGCGTGGTGCGCGGGTTTGGCGCCGCGCGGGACCTGAAATTTAAATACATCGTCGGCGCCGAAGTCCATCCGATCGATGCGCCCTCCATGGTCCTCTGGCCGACCGATCGGGCCGCCTATGGACGCCTTTGCCAATTGCTTTCACGCGGTCGCCTGCGGTGTGAAAAGGGACACTGCGAGTTGAGCTGGTCCGACATTGTCGAACTCGGCGAAGGTTTGATCGCCGGGGCGTTTTCGTCGCAGCACGCAACTGCCCGAGACGAGGACCCCGTCGCTGAAAAAGGACCTCAACAGGCACGCCCGGATCTGACACTCGAATTCCTCCGCGGCGAGTTTCGCAATCAGTTCGGTGATTCGGCTTACCTGCTGTGCTCGCTCCATCATGGCGTCGATGACCGCGCGACGATTGCGCAAATGCGCACGCTGTCGTTGCAGTCCGGCGTGCCCCTGGTCGCGTCCGGCGACGTGCACTACCACACCGCCGATCGGATGTTGATGCACGATTGCGTGACCGCCATCCGCAACGGCACGACCATCGACCAGGTGCACGAACAACGTTTCGCCAACAGCCAGCACCATCTGCGACCGCTGGCGGAGATCGCGGAACTGTTTCGCGATGTCCCCGAGGCCATCGAGCGAACGGTACAAATCGCCCAGCGATGCACGTTCAGCTTGGCTGAATTGCGATACGAGTATCCGCAAGAAATCGCCCCGCCGGGCATGACGCTTTTGGAACATCTGAAACGGCTGACCTGGGAAGGGGCCAAACAACGTTGGCCCGGTGCCGTGCCCGATCGCGTCATCGAACTTCTTAAACACGAAATCGAACTGATCGCGGAACTGCATTACGAAGCCTATTTTTTGACCGTTTGGGACATGGTGCGATTTGCACGCAGCCGAGACATTTTGTGCCAGGGCCGCGGCAGTGCGGCCAATTCAACGGTCTGTTATTGCCTCGGAATCACCAACGTCGATCCCAGCCAAACCGACTTGCTGTTCGAACGATTCATCAGCCGCGAACGCAACGAAGCACCCGACATCGACGTCGATTTTGAACACCAACGGCGTGAAGAGGTGCTGCAGTATCTGTACGACAAATACGGTCGCGATCGGGCGGGCATGACGGCCACCGTCACGACCTACCGCAGCAAGAGCGCGATCCGTGAAGTCGGCAAGACACTCGGATTGTCGGCCGATCTGATCGACTCGCTGTCCAAGATCGCCAGCAGCTATCGCAGCGACGATGCGCTGCCGACCGGCATGGCCGAATGTGGCCTGGATCCGGAATCCCCGATCGGGCAACGATTCAGCTATCTCGTCCGCACGCTGGTCGGATTTCCACGTCACCTCTCCCAACACGTCGGGGGCATGGTGATGTCGGCCGGCCGGCTGTGCGAGTTGTGTCCGATCGAAAATGCCGCCATGCCGGGGCGAACGGTGATTCAGTGGGACAAGGACGATCTGGATGAATTGGGGATCCTGAAAGTCGACGTGCTCGCGCTCGGCATGCTGTCCGCGATCCATCGTTGTTTTGGCTTGGTCGCCGATCACCATGGCGACGCCTGGTCGCTTTCCACGCTGCCACACGGCGACCGACCGACCTATGACATGATTTGTCGCGCGGACACGATGGGCGTCTTTCAGATCGAAAGTCGCGCCCAGATGAGCATGCTGCCGCGTTTGCGCCCCCGTTGTTTTTACGACTTGGTGATCGAAGTCGCGATCGTGCGGCCGGGACCGATTCAAGGCGACATGGTTCACCCGTTCTTGAAAGCCCGCGACAACCCCGACGCCGTCGTCTACCCCAACGATGCGATCCGCAACGTCTTGGAAAAAACACTCGGCGTCCCGATCTTTCAAGAACAGGCGATGCGGTTGGCCGTCGTCGCCGCGGGATTCACCCCCGGCGAAGCCGACCAACTGCGTCGCGCGATGGCGGCTTGGCGGCGCCCCGGCGTGATCGACAAGTTCCGGATCAAGCTGCTCGAAGGGATGCAGGCAAACGGTCTGACCGGGAAATTTGCCGAGCAAGTGTTCAACCAGATACGCGGCTTCGGCGAATACGGTTTCCCCGAATCCCATGCCGCCAGTTTCGCGCTGCTGGTCTACGCCTCGTGCTACCTGAAGTGCCATTATCCGGCGGCGTATTGCTGTGCGTTGCTCAATAGCCAGCCGATGGGTTTCTATGCGCCGGCGCAGTTGATCGCTGATGCCAAGCAGCACGGCGTGCAAGTTCGCTCGGTCGATGTCAACCAAAGTGATTGGGAATCGACGCTTGAGCCCGACCCTAATCGCAGCGGCCCGGCAATCCGTTTGGGGCTGGACACGGTACGCGGACTGCGCGCCGATGCGGCCGAATCACTGGTCGCGGCGCGGCAACAATCCGGACCGTTCCGCGACATCGCCGACCTGGCCAGACGTGCCGGCATCGGCCAGGCGGTGATCTCATTGCTCGCCGATGCCGATGCACTGTCGAGCATCGCGGGGGACCGCCGCGCCGCCATCTGGCAATCGCTCGGTCAAGCCGACAAGCCCGGCGACGCACCGCTGCTGGATGACGTCGATGACGACGAAGCGTTACCTGAAGACCTGATTCCGATGTCACCGCTGGAAGAAGTGTACGCGGACTACAACACGACGGGACTGAGCTTGAAGGCCCATCCGATGTCCTTCGCCCGCGAGGAACTCGATCGGCTCCGCTGCGTGACTTCCGCACAGCTGCCCGAACTTCGCGACGGCCGGCACGTCCGCGTCGCCGGCCTGGTGTTGATGCGTCAGCAGCCCAGCACCGCCAAGGGCATCACCTTTGTCACATTGGAAGACGAAACCGGTTCGGTCAACCTGGTGATTTTCCCCAAGGTCTGGCAGCGGTTTTTCAAGGTCGCCAAGACCAGCAATGCCTGGCTCGTCGACGGAAAACTGGAAAACCGCAGCGGCGTCATCCACGTGATCACCGGCCGCATCACCGATCTGTCCTCCCAAGTCAGCGGCCTGCAACTCCGCACCCGAGATTTCCGCTAACCCTTGGGGTCGGCTTCCAGCCTGTCATTTCGCCTTTGACACCCACCGGGGTGTTTCTTGTTAGCGGAAGGGCGCGAGCCCTCCGGTCTTTCACGATGCAACCGGACGGCTCGCGGGCTGTCGTTTTTGTGAGCCGCGACGCGTCAGCGGCCGGGCATTGCGACGCCCGCCCGAGGCCTTACGGCCAACGGCTCACCATTGACTCAGTAGAACCCGACTAAATCAGCGGCCCGCCGAAAGTTGACTCACGGCGGCGAAGCCGTCGACTTCGCCGAACGACTCGATGGCGTTCGCTACAGCACCGACTCGGCAACGATCCGCTCACGGTACGGCAAACAGGTTTCGACGTACCACTCCGACGTGCCCCGATCCTTGTGGACCAAGTACTCCAACACGATCCGAAGCTTGTACGCGTCTTTCGTGTGGTCGGATGCCAAAACCACTTCGGCTTTCTGGCGACCATAGTGACTGAAGACACGTACCGGACGCCACAGCACCCATTCTTTGTCGACCGGATACTTGACCAGACCGGTGATCGTGGAGTTGTCCTCATCTCCCGGAGGCGAAAACTCTTCACCACGCTCCTGGGCTTCCTTCATTTGACGTTCCATCTTCAGCCGCTCCAGCTCGTAGGTCTCCTCCAGCGGCATCGTTTTCAGGTAGCGATTGACGTAACTCTTCTGAAGTTCCTGTGCATAGATCTCGTTTCCGCTGCTGGCCACCCGCACGAACTGGCGGGCAAAGTATTCCGCTTGTCCGCCCAACGTGTTCCGCTTGAGCACGTAGCGGCCGACACCCCAGGTGCCAAACAGCACCGCCAACACGATCCCGATCCGCGCGGCTGTCGTGCCAACCGGCACCGATTGCGAATCGCTTCTCCGCAGCGCGAACATGCCGAACAGCACCGCCGCGATCGCAAATCCGACCATCGGTAACGCCACGATCGTGAACCCGCTCAACAGCGACAACAACAGCGCGACGAAACCGGAGATTCTCAGCGGAGCATCATCAACATCGGCTTCATAACCCGCTTCGCTGCTCATCACAGCACCGAGGGAACGCGGTGGAGTCGTTTCGGTCGTCATCAGGATGAAAAGATCAATGCGGTGGGGGGATCGATTGAATCAACACGCCGTGACTGGCCCGGCCGGACGAAGGGTCACAGTCGAAACAGTACGGTTTCCGGCGGCAACCGGTTTGCCCACCACACCCAAGAATTCACAAAAAAAGCCGGCTACCACCGTGGGAGAGGCTTTCAGCCTGTCGAAATGGAGGGAAAGGGAGATGGGGAGAGCTCTGTTGCGGTGATACCGAAGCAAGCCACTATGCCGCCCGCTTCGGCAAATCGGCCACCGCATCGGGCGCCAAAAGCTTCAATAGCTTCGCCGCGGCCCGGTCGCATGCCCCCGGTTTGGCGTACCGGTCCCGCAACCCTGCCAACTGCCGACGTTTCATCGCCAGATATTGGGGGTCGTTTAACATTCGCCCGACCGTCGCCACCAGGAAATCCTTGGCCGTGGCGGGGTTGCCGACGGAGACGATTTCGGGGAACACCCGTTCGTTGCTGCCAGCACCATCGCTGCCCGGCCCCGAGGCTTCCGGCATCAAATTCGGCAGCGTCATGCTCTCGACTTTGACGACGCATTTCCCGAAGGCGTACAGGAATCGACCGACACGGTAGACCACTGCGGCAGGGGTTTGCCGAGCCATCAATTCCAGGCTGACTGAGCCGCTGACCATCATCGCACAGGCGGCATGTTCGATGACTTCGCTGGTCGCGCCCCAGTAGAAATCGATCGGCAGCGGCCGGCCCGATGCCGCCGTTTTGGCAGCCGCTGTCGTTTTGCAGAACTCGAAATGTTTTTCACGGTACGCGGCGACCGCAAACCGCGTCTCCGGGTTGGCTGCCGATAACTCCGCGATCGCATCGAGCATCACCGGCCAATTTCGATGCACCTCGTGCGTCCGCGAGCCCGGCAGCACGGCCACCGTTTGGGCTTGGGGGGCCGCCGCGGTCAGGGATTGCATCAACGACGCATCGGGCTGCGATTCGCTGACGGCGTCAAAAAACGGGTGGCCGACGAAGCTGGTGGGAATCCCGTGACCGCCGAAAAACTGTTCCTCGATCGGCAGCACGGCCAGCACATGATCGACCGTCGCTTTCATTTTTTTGACCCGCCAGCCGCCCCAGGCCCACAACTGGGGAGGGCAGAAGTAGATCACCGGGATGCCGTATTTCTTAGCACGCTTGGCGATGTGCCAGTTAAAACCCGGGAAATCGACCAGCACGACGGCATCGACCCCACCGGCGGCAAAAATCGCTTCGGCCTGATCGGCAAAACCAAAGAATTCCCGCAGCTTGGGAAGGACTTCCAAGATTCCGACGACCGCATGCTCGGTCAGGTCCAAATCCACCGCGCATCCGGCCCGACGCATCTCCTGGCCGCCAAAGCCACGGATCGTCAACTCCGGCTGCCGGCCCTTCAACGCCCGAATCAACCGAGCCGCATGCTGATCGCCACTGGGCTCGCCCACCGAAAAGAAGATTGTCTGGTTCATGCACCCCAAATAGTCCAAATTACCCCGCCGAGTCAACAGAAACCGCCGCCAGCCGCAGGTTTCAGAGGCCGCGCGGGCAACGCTGTGAAGCATTTTTTAGCGGTAGGGCGCGAGCCCTCCGGTGTTTTGGCAAAGAGGAAGAACCGGAGGGCTCGCGCCCTGCCGCTAAAACCTCGAGAAACACAAGTGGAAAATGCTTCACCGCGCGGGAGTTGTCTGGTTCGATTACGATCTTTGCTTGACGTTTGCAGCCCCCCGGGGAAAACCAACCGGGAAAACCAACCGAGCCATCCACCCGCCTCGACTTCGGCACCGACATGATTTGGAACCACCGGCAACGCAATCACCCGATCCCGATGCGTCGGATCGAGCGACTGGAATCACGATCGTTGCTTGCGGCCGATTGGGGGGACCCGGTGGGCGATTGGCAGATCGATCCGATCGCCGAACATGCCCATCACGATTCGGTCTTGTCCGGCGACGGGGACGTCCACACCGCTCACCAGCAGTCTGGCCTGCTAGCCGCGGATGTTCCGCAGAACGCCTCGATGCCCAACCTGCGTTTGATCACCGGATACGTTCGCGACGGGCTGGGCAATCCGATCGCGGCGCCGTTTTTAGGTCAGCGTCTGGCGATTCAAGTTCAATTCGAAACGACAGATCTGCCAGCCGGGGAGACCTATGCGTTTCACTTCACCGTGGACGGGGTCACGCTCGGCAGCGGAGTCGTTGGGACCGGCGCGGGGCAATCGATCTACACCGGGTTTCGTTGGCGGGCCGGCTGGTTTGCGACGCCGGGCACCCACAACGTGGTCGTGACCGTCGACGCGTTTAACACCATTTCCGAAAGCGATGAATCGGACAACACGTTCAGTTTTAGCTTCACCACCGGCCAAGCGACGTTTGCCCAGCCGTTGATCTGGCCGGTGGAAGGCGTCCCCTACTCCGACCACGCCTTCCTGAATTACGTCGACGTCGATCCGACAGCGGGAATCCGAGACTTTCGTGGTGGCAGTTATGCTTACGACGGCCACTCGGCGTGGGACATTGCCGTGCGGGGTTACGACGAGCAAGACGCCGGCATCGAAATCTATGCCGCCGCCGACGGAGTGGTCACCGACACCCATGACGGCGAGTTTGATCGACAGACCAATCTGGGGTCCACCTTCCCTCCGGTCAACTACATCGTGGTCGATCACGGCGACGGCTGGACAACCAGGTACGTTCACCTGCGTCGCGATTCGGTCCAAGTTGCCGTCGGGGACGTGGTCTCCGCCGGCGACAAACTCGGCTACATGGCCAGTTCCGGTTGGTCCGATATCACGCATCTGCACTTCGCCCTGGAACATCACGGGTTCTCCGTCGAACCCTGGTATGATCCCTCCGTTTTCCTGGACGACTCGGTCGCTTCGCTGCACTACATCGGCGAGAGCCAATCCGTGCTCAGCAACGGGATTTCCAACGTTCCCGTCGCGGCGCATGTCCGTGAAGGCACTTCGCAGGTCGGCGTTTTTGAGCAGAAGTCCGGACAGCTCGTTTACACTTGGAATTGGTTTTCCGGTGTCGAGCGGGGCGATGTGATCCACTTGGATTGGCGACGTCCCGACGGATCGGTGTTCTGGGTTGATGAAACCACGGCGGGGAACGATTGGGCACATCAGTGGCGTTGGTTTTCTTATCGCTTTCCCACCATGCCCGAACTGGGGACGTGGACCATTGATGTGCTCGTCAACGGCGTCAAACTCGCCGAGCAATCCTTCGTCATCGCTCCCCAAGGTGTTCCCGAGGCTCGTGTCTTGCAAGGCGGCGCGTTGATCGTTGATGACCGCGTCACTCCGATCGATTTTGGGACGGTCCCGCAATCGTCGTTCGCTCCATCTCAGAGCTTTATCGTCGAAAACCATGGCGAAGCGGTTCTCAACATCGGCGACGTCTCGGTTCCGGCCGGCTACACCATCACCGATCCGCTTCCCGCTTCCTTGGCCGCCGGTCAATCAGACACGCTGACGGTTCAACTCTCGACCACGACAGCGGGACAATTCGCCGGTCAGGTGCGAATTGAAACCGACGACGATGACGAAGGCGTTTACGAGTTCTCGGTGGAAGGAATCGTGACCTCCGCCACGCAGCCACAGCAGTTGATTCTGGGGATCAACGAGCGAAAAGAATCCGAAGGGGCGACGCTGTTTGGCAACGTCCGCCGCGGCGACCAGGGGACGGGGACGTCGCAACCGTTGGTGGTGAACCTGACTTCGGATTCCGCGTCGGTTTCGGTTCCCGACTCGGTCACGATTCCGGCGGGCAGCGATCGCGTGATCTTTCCGATCGTGACCACCGCCGACGGCGTGATCACGGGTGATCGGGTCGTGCAGCTTTCGGCGACGTCCGCGGTCACACCGGCTGCCCACAATGAAGTGCTGTTGATTGACGTGCCGTTGCCGCCGACGATCGCTGCTGTCACGGTCAACGACGGAGACACGTCTCGGTCGTCGTTGGATTCGGTGGCCATCCGGTTTGACCAGGTCGTGAGTATCGATGCATCTGGACCCGATCCGGCGGTTGAAATTGTCAATCGAGCCACGGATGCTTCGCTGCCGATTGGCGTGTCGGCATCGATCGTGGACGACAAGACGGTTCTGGAAATCAGTTTTTCGAATCCGGCGGCGGTCGCTGACGGCAATTACGTGCTGAACCTCAACGCCCAGTTGATCACGGCATCCGGTCTTCCACTCGATGGAAACCGAAACGGTGTCGTTGACGCAGCCGACGATTTTCAGTTCGGCGCCGAGTCGTCCGACGCGTTCTTCAGGTTCTATGGCGACACCGACGGCGACCGCGATGTCGATGGACAGGACTATGGTTGCTTTGGACTCAGTTTCTTGAAATCGACCGGGCAGGCGGGTTTCGACCCCCGCCTGGACGCTGATTTTGATGGCGACGTGGACGGGCAGGACTACGGTCGATTCGGAATCCGGTTTCTGCAGACGTTGCCCCATTGACGCGCGGTACACGGGGTCGGTACACGGGGTTTTGTCGGCTTTTCTGAGTCCATGGTGACGCCCACGCACGTTCCTCACGGGAGTGTACCAACCGGTCCTTCCTTCTCGTCCGAGGTGCTTTGTGCCCGATCTTGTCACCGTTTCCAACGGCAAACGGTTCTTTCGCATTCCGACCGGTCAGCTTGCCCAAGCTCGTCGCGCCGGGTACTACCGACCGGCGGTTTTGAGTCGAACGATTGTGTCCGACGGCACGCAGATCTTCGAGATTCCGATCAGCGATCTCTCGGCGGCGTTGGCCGATGGGTTTCAAGACGTGTTGGCGATTGAGCGACCGTCGATCGTTTGCGATCCGATCGACTCGCCCGGTCAGTCGAAGGGCGGTCGAGAGGGTGGGGGGGCCGACGCGGCCACGGCGAACGCGACCGCTGAAGCGAAAACACAGACCCTCTCCGCCTATCGCCGTGCGGAACTGGAACGGGAGGCCTTGCACGAGCAACTGCGAGCTGACGAAGACGCAGCCTCATTGATTTGGAAGCCCGTCGCACGGATGCGGTTGTGGTGGTTCGAACGCCGCGAGGGATTGTTGACGCAATTCCGAACCAGCGGATTGAGCATCGCGCTGCATGTTGCGCTGCTGTTGCTGTTGTCGACCATCTTGTTGGTCGAGGAACAAATCACAAAGCCGGACATCATCACCGTTTCGACCGCCGTCGAAGATGCGATCGAAGAAGTCGTGATCGAGCAGGTGGAGTTGGAGGTGACCGAACCGGTCGACGAGGTGGTCGAAGAAGTCAGCGAGTCGATCGAAGTGCTGTCGGAAGTCACCGAACAATTTGTGTCCGTCGACTTGAGTGACTCCTTTGACGGCAATCTGCTTGCGGCGCCGGCGAGTTCCTCAGGCGATGGCGAGGCGATGGAAAAACCGGCCAAAGCCAAGGTGCAATTTTTCGGTTCAAAGACCGAGGCGATTGATTTTGTGTTCGTGATCGATAATTCCAACAGCATGACGCAGGGGCGTTTCGAAACCGCCCTGAACGAACTGGTCAAAGCGGTCGACAAGCTCAACAAACGTCAAAAATTCTACGTGATCTTCTACAGCGACACCGCCTATCCGCTGTTTCATCCCTACGCCCCGAAAACGCTGGTCCCCGCAACGCCGCAAAATAAGCAATTGCTGGTCAAGTGGTTGCAAACCGTACCGCTGTGTTTGAGAACCAACGGCAAAGAAGCGCTTCGGCTGGGGTTCGACCTCAATCCCGACATCATGTTTGTGCTCGGCGACGGCGCCTTCACCGATGGAGCCTCCCGGTACTTCAGCGAGCGACCCAACAAGAAAGTGGTGGTTCACACCCTGGGGATGGAGGTGAGCGGAAAGAACGCGCAAACGTTCAAGCAACTTGCCGCCAAGCATCGCGGCACCTACCAAGACGTCGGCGTTCATCCGCAAGCCGCACTGATCGCCAAACAGTTGCCTCGCCCGCGACTGAAAACCAGAAACGGATACTGGGGATTAAAATTGCCGGCCAACAACAAGAACATGCAGTAGCACTGAGTGTGGACGCCGAATGACTGATCCCCCCTCCTGGCGCTCGCGTGCAAAGGCTTTGTCGCAAGGACGCTCGGCCGAAAAACAGACGACGAAGCGGGCCGCGAAACCGGCGACGAAGCCGGCCGAAAAGCCGAAGGGCCAGCCCACGCCGGAACCACGCCCCGAGTCCTCCGCGACCGACAACGTGCCCGCAGGTTGGCAGACGCTCGACCCGACGACGGCCATGGAGTTGCTGTCGACGAAAACGGCACCCCAAGTCCATCCCGCCGACACCGATGATTCGGAGGACCAGGCAATGCCGTTGCCGCGCGGACGCAGGCGGTTTTCATGGGTGGAATGGACCGGGTTGGCGGCCGTCGGGGGATTGCTGATCGCCGCAATGCTGATGTACCTGCAGCGACCGCAGACCAAGCACTCGGCAGCCGAAAACGCGGCGGTCTCCACCGAGCCACCCGCCTTGGACGCCTCCACCGCACCCGCGGACGCAAATCGATCCGAGGCGGTGGAGTCGGCCGGCGAATCAGCCGGCGAATCAACCGGCCCCGCGACGGCCAAGTCCATCGCTCAAGACGTCCTGGCCGACGCCGGTGACGGTTCGTTTGCGCTGCAGAGTGCGGGGGGCGTCGCGAAGTCGAAGAAGCCTGTTGCTCGCCAGCCCGAACCCACCGTCGACACTGCGCCTGGCGGTGAACCTGCGCCCTCCAAACCGACAAAACCTTTCGCCCGTTCTCCACGCGTCCCCAATCCCAGCACGCTCGTCCCGATCGATCGTAAACCGATTGAGCATGCCGCGGAAAAACCGATGCGGGCACCGCTCCCGTTGCCGCAGCGTGCTCCCGCCTTCGTGTCATTTGAGCGGGTCTACGCGGTCGCTTTCCAAAAGTACCAAGACTATCTGCAACAGAAAAAGTCGAATCCGACATCGGAAGACACGGAAGCGTTACTCATCGAGTGCATCGTGTTATTCGATCAGTGTCTCGGCCGACCGGCCGATGAATCGACGCTTGAACAACGTCATCAAATCGCATCGACACTCGCGGTCCTCTATTACGATGCCGGTCATCTGTACGCCGCCGGCGTCTATGGGCTGCACGTGACCCGGTCCGCCGATCCGACGCAACCTGTCGCCAGAGCAGCCGCGACGCTCGCCTTTGCCGCCTTCCAAGAAGCCCATCAAGTGCACTACACCGGTGCGGATCGCTCGGGTGATCTGCATCAGCTTGAGCATCTCTGTGATCTGATCGCAAGTCGCGGCATCAAACACCCCCAGCTCGAGACGATGCGGTTTGCGACCGGCCAGTTCTTTGAGCGTGACGGATTTCATCTCAAGGCCGCGCAAACCTACCTCAAAATTCCCAAGCGTTCACCTCTCTACGCAAAGGCGCAGCTGGCCGCCGGCAGAGAGTTTTGGGCCGAGGCGGTGCATCGCGATCACCAGGGGGTCAAGAAGCAGCGTGCCGCGATCGTCAGCTGCGCGGCCAAATACCTGCGCAGCGCGATCGACCAGATCGATACCAAGAGCGAGATCACGGCACCCGTGTTGGCGGGCATGTTTTCGCTTGCCGAAATCTCACTGATGCGTGACGATCCACGGCAGGCGATTTCATTGCTGGATGGAAAACAAGGCGTTCTGGAACTGGCGAAGAAGGTGAAATTGTCCAAGGAATTCGTCACTGCTGCCGAGGAGAGTCTGTTTCAGGCCTATTCGCAATCCGGCGATGTGGAGGGCATCCAGTCGTCGATCGCGGCCTTGTCAAAACGTTACGGCGCTGGCGGCAAGGAACGGATCGCGAGCCTGCAAACGAAAGTCGCCCGAGATTTTGTCGACAACCTGGATCCCGCCCAGCCGCTGTCAGCCATTGAAGCCGAACAGCTGGAGACGTTGATGCGTTCGATTCTGGATCCCCAGCGGAGCCCCTCGACCAACGTGATCCTGTGGGCCGCAGAAACCTGGTCCGATCTGGCAACGCGCGCGAGCGACCCAGACGTCGTGATGCTCTGTCGCCGGCGGGCGGACGAGTTGCTTCAGCGGGCGTCCGCATCGAGCGAGCTGACGGCCGCGGAAGAAATGACGCTGCATCTGAAACGTGTCGACCTGGCACAGCAATCCGGAGACGCCGGGCAAACGCTCACGCTGCTGTCCGAGATTTTACGGCAATCGCCTGCCGCGATCGACCTGCAAATCAAGGCGGCCGGAGTGTTGACCGAAGACGCCAAGGCGACCGGCAGCGCCGACCGATTCGCCGAAGCGATCGCGGGACGCGGTGACGACGCGATTTGGGGCTGGGCCAAACTGACCCACACGCTGGCACGAATGCACTTTGACAGCGATGACAAAACGCGCTACCTCGATCGACTGCTCTTGTCGGGCTTTCAGCTCAATGAAAGCCGCATCCTGCAGGCACGATCGACGACGTTCCCGGACGAGCGTCAACGGTTGCTGCAGATGTCGAAAAAGCATCTGCGACAGTTGATCGCAACGTTTGCCCAATCGTCGGAGCAATGGCGACGCAAACTGCAATCGCTGCAAACGATGATCGAGCAAAGCGAGCCATAGCACGCACGGCAGGAGCTGGGCTTTTGGGAGCTTGGCAGAACGATCGCGGACTGAAATCATTCTGCCCCGCATCATTCTGCCTTCATTCCCATCCGCAGCTTCATCGTGAACGCCAACGCTCCCAGTGCCATCACGACGAGCACCCAGATCTTGCCATCGTCTTGATCTCCATCGACAGTCGCATCGGCCGCGGTTGCCTCCGCCGTTTCGGGTTTCCCGGCAGGAATCGACACCTCCAGTGGCTCATTCTGGCTGACGGATTGGACCATCACGATTTGATCGCCGAGCGTCTGTTGCCAATCGGTTTTTAAGATCAGGTCGACGCCGGGGTTGAGTGCCTTGACGCTGCAACTGCACTCGCCGACCAGGTAGCGGCACGCCGCGGTGATGGAACTGGCGCTAAAGTCCGCCGCGGATAAGGGTTCGATCATGCGTCCGCGGCCGAACACCGGAAACACGAACGGCGCCTCGACGGTTTCGGTCCAGCCATCGACCATGGCGCGAAAGGCGACTTCGTTTTCATCGTCGCTGCGAAGTCGCTCGATGGTGAATTTGATCGACAGCGGAATGTCACAGCGCAACACGTCATCCATCGACGCCGCCGGGTGGTCTCGCAAATACTGCGCGGCATCTTCTCGACGGATCACACCCTCAGGAATTGAAATCGCCGCGGAAGCCTCCCGCAGCGCTGCATCCAGTTCCGCCCGCAGCGCGTTGTTCTGATGTTCGTCGGGGCCGTCGACCAAGACCCAAACGGCGGAGGCACCGGTTTGGATTTCACGGATGATGTTGTTGCGAAGCGGTGAATCGATCCAGGCGTTTACATTGGCGATTGTTAGTGCGCCGCTCCAGCAGAGCTTTCGTTGGCCGTCACGCTCGGGATAAAAGACCTGTAACAGCGGCGTTTGTTCGGTGCTCTCCAATCCCTCGACCGACCAGAGTTCGGCGTCGGAGAGGGTTGCCAAATCGACGATTCGGGTGACCACGTTCACGCCCGGTTCGGCGAGAGACCGCAATGAGGTCAGTGCGTCGGCCGCATCACCGGTCGGTTCACCGTCGATCAAGGCGACGATTTCATACCTGTCGGCCGGCCAACGCTCGAGCGCATAGCGGAACACGGGAACTTTGCAGGCGTCCGCGGTGCTGGCGAACAACAGGATCAAGACGACGCCAATGATTTGCCGAAAGGGACCCTCCAGCTTCAGGCGACGGCTTTTCCGGGTACGATGGCCCTTCCGGGCCGTCGTCCGGGGGACTCTCCCCGACGACCTAGAAAGGGTGTCGTACATCGATCCGCTGACCGCATCATAATCGAGCGAATCAGACTGCTTCACCGTGTTGGCGTTCATCGTTGCGACCCGAAGGCATAGATGTGGCCGAGCCCGGTGCTGACCAGCAGTCGGCCGTCGGCGACCGCCAGTCCGTGGGCGACGCCGTCAACTTCGGCCGACCACTTCAGCGTGCCGTCGTCGGCGTCATAGGCACGGACTTCGTTTTCCAGTCCGACAACGATCGAGTCGGCGGTCTTGATGAACCCCGTCGGATTGGGGCATTCCACTTCCCACCGCCACGCCTCGGCTTGTTGTTTGATGGCCCTGGCCAACTCCGCCTTCGCGGTCGCCTTGGCTTGTTCATCGGTATTTTTCTTGTCGTTGATGATCCCGTTGGCCTTGGTCGCGGCGATTTGTGCGGCGACATAGCTGGATCGGTTCAACATCTTGAGCTTTCCCGCGGTCGGGATCCAGGCACGTTCGCCGGCGACCAGGATGCGATTGGTGCCGCTGAAGGTCGCCAGACGTTGTCGGCTGCGTCCATCGGCCAAACGCATTTGATCGCTGGACGATTTTTGGTTCTGGGGGCCGGCCAATAACATTTCATCTTCGGTCAAAACGCAGAACACGCCACCGGCTTCACCGATCGCACCGAGGGGACTGCCGCCCCGATCAAACGCCAACGGTGCCGCGCGGCCTTGGGGCACATAGATTCGCTGGGACGAGGCCAGCAACGCGCCTTGCATGGTCACGCCGTCCACGTCGCGGCGAAAGCAGCCCTCACCATCCACCGCTCCGGTCATCGCGTCGACCTTGCACAGGTAAGACGCCTTCCACGGAACCAGCGACGCGGCGAACAACGCGGTGCCGTCTTGGACCAGCACACCGCTGCGCACCGGCCACATCGAAATGATCTTGCGATTGCTCGTCACCTGTTTCCGCTCCGGCGCGGCTTGCCGTTTCCAAATCAAATCGCCGGAATTCTGGTCACAGCAATAGACGAACCCGTCATCGGAACCGAAGAAGGCACGGCCGTCGGACAAGGTGGGAGGAAATCGGACGGCGGAACCGGTGAAAAAGACCCATCGTTCTTTGCCCGTCGCGACGTCCAATGCGTGCACGGCATCGTCGACCGACGAACCGAAAAAGACTTGATCGCCATCGACCGTCACAAAGAAACAGGGGTCGAAATTGCGCATCGATTGCAGACCGCTGTTGCCCGAATAGGCGTCCCACTTGGCGGGGCCCGTCCACGCGGTTTGCGGGGGCTGATCCGAGACACGCATCCAAAGCGGTTGCATCGGAAAGGTCAGGTGTGCGTCGGTGACGCCGCTGCGACGGGCATCGTGACGATACGTCGGCCAGGATTGGGCGCAGGCGCTGGAGCCGACGACGGTGATTCCGACGACTTGGCTGGCGATGCAGCTGAAAACGATGACCAGCGTTCGAACTTGGATCATTGCACGTCTCCCAATGACAGGACGGGGGCAAAACCGATCGAGGTTTCCATCCAACCGCCGCACGAACATCCACCGCCGCCCTCCGGTGAAAACAGCATGCCTTGAGCGGGAATGGTGCTCAGCCAACAGCTCGGACGCAAACGGGTGAACTCGCTGGGTTTCTCGTCTTCGAGGGACCACAACGACAGCGGGCCGGTTCCGCCGCGATAGATGATCGAGTTGCCCGCACCGATCGGCGTCGCACATCCCCGACGTTTGCCCAGCGTTCCCGATTTGACCACGCGACCGTCGTCGGCGCTGAGAATATGCGGTTGAACGAAGATCTGGCCGTTCATCAACACCGCATGCTGAATGTGTGCGCTGTGATGGTCTTCGGGCCACTCGACGGACTGTTTCCAACGCGGCTTGCCGGATTTTGCATCAAGCGAAACGAAGTGAAATTCGTTCTTTCCAGAAGTCTGCAAGACGAACTGATTGTCATCGGCCAGACCGAAGCTGATCAGCGCTTCGTGGTCCTGCGGCGGCACTTTCGACGTCCACCGTTCTGCGCCGGTTTCGAGATCCAGACAAACGATGGAGGCCGCATTCCAGATCTGGCGGTTGAGTAGTTTTCCGCTCGACGACTGTTTCAACGCGGGATCATCGACTTCGACAAAGTAGACGTGATCACCGAAGATGGTGATCGTGGAATGGACAATCGCGTCGGCGTCACGCTGCCAATCGATGCTGCCGTATTGTTTGTCGTAGCCCACGATCGCGCTGCCGCAGACTTTCGCGGTCGCCGCGTCGTCTTTGCCGTCGTACCACGCCGCCTTGTCCCAAAATCCGGAATAGCCGCTGCCTCGTTTCATGGCGGTTCCGACAACGCGATGCTCCGTGACGGCGACGTAGCCCCATTCGCTGTTCCCCTCGTATTCCTCGGGCAGCAACATCGTGCGAATCATTTCTCCGCTGGCGGCATCGATCACCCACAAGCGATCTTTGACCGCGGCATAGACATGCGATTCATCGGCGCACCAATTGCCACAGTCACGCGGGATGTTGACGCGTCGCAGGTCGGGGATTTCCAACGACCACAGCACGGCGCCGTTGAAGGCATCGAGCGCGATCATGCGGTTCATCCCCTGGTGGAACAGCCGGCCGCCGACCGCCAGCGGCGCGGGCATGCGGGGGTTGCGGTCGATACCAAAATCTGCCCCCGGTCGTCCGATCCATTTCACTTCCAAGTCTGCCGTGTCGTCGACGCCGCCGAGCATTTCGCCCGAATACGACGCGTTGCCGCTGGAACCGTACTGGTGCCCCCAGGCAGCGAGCTGCGGGGCGGCGGCGCGTCGCCCGAAACGGACACCGGGGGTGACGGTCTGCCATGAGAAACCGTCAATTTCATGATCGGCACCGAGCTTGATGATCTGTCCCATCGGGGCAAGCAGACGAGTGGCATCGTTGATTTGTTCAGCGGGGACAACGACGAGGTTGGCGATTGCGTCTGGAACGTCTTGTTTCAATTGAGCGGTCAAACGGATGCCGTACTTCTGATCGGCATACCATCGTCGACGCAAACTCTGGAGCGAGTCAGCATCGTCGACCGCGGCGACAACCGTCATCGACGTCCCCGCCGCGATCGCTTCGCACCAAGAGGGGGCCACGTCGCCGTACACGACCGCGTACCCGCCCGGCTGGACAAGCCGCTTGATCGCTTCGTCGGCTCCCGCGGGGACGTCGGACGCCTCAACCTTCGGAGGCGTGTAGTTCATGCCGCCTTCGAGTTGATAAAACGAGCTAAACGATCGTTTGCCGCCTTGATTCAGGCCGAATCGATACCAATAGTTTTTGCCCGGGACCAGATCGTCGACCACGACGCGATGGCTGGTGCCGGAGGATTGCGAAGCGATGACGCGCCCCAGTTTTCGGGTCGGCCCAAAAGCGACGGCGGCCGGCCCGGCGATCGTCGTTTCCCAGCGGATCTCGGCCGAAGTCGGCGTCAAAAAACGGACGCCGGGGCGGACGCCAAACCCGATCGGCTCCTCCGCCGGTTGTTTGTCCTGGGCGTGCGACGGCACGGCGAGCCCGATCCAGAACGCGACGATGACCAACTGGCGGAGTTGCATGATTGCGATTCACCACAAAAATCGAGACGCAGAAACGGGACGATGGCTTGAGGTTAACCGCGTCGGGAACTCCGGTCATCCACGGTCGCCGCGTTTTCTGGGGGGTAAACATGATCTTCATGTTGCGATTCGGCCGGCCGCTCGGGGTGATGGGCCACGGTCGCGGCGGGCCGCGAGGATCGCAAGCTGGAAGCTTACTCCACGGCTAGGGGATTAGCTTCATCGTCTTGAGCCAACTCGCGGCTTGTTCGGGCCAGCGGGTGACGGGTTGGTCGGTGACGCGGAGCCCGTAACCATGACCCCCGGTCGCGTAGACGTGAAGCTCCGCCGGCACGCCGGCTTCTTTCAGTGCACCGGCCAGCGTCAGACAGTTGTGCACCGACACGCGATCGTCAAACGCGTGTGCGAAAAACATCGGCGGCGTGTCTTGATTGACCTTGATGTAATCGTGCAACTGCGTGGTGCCTTTTTCGACCATGCCGGCGGCGTAGATCAGTAGCGCGAAATCGGGCCGGATGGAGACCTGGTCGATTTTGTCCACCGCTTCATAGGTTCGGTCTTCCTGAAAGATCGCGGTCAATCCGGCCGTCTCGCCGCCCGCGGAAAAACCACAGATGCCGATTCTGTCCGGATCGATCTTCCACGCCTCGGCGTGGGATCGCACCAGACTCATCGCCCGCTGGGCGTCTTGCACGGCCGCTCGCCAACGACGATCGGCGTCGCGCGCCGGCACGCGGTACTTCAACACGACGGCGGTCACGCCGAGCGTGTTGAGCCACTCGGCGACTTCGGTCCCTTCCAGGTCGTAGGCCAGAATATGGTGTCCACCGCCCGGGCAGATCACGACGGCCGTTCCGTTACGGTGTTCCGCCGGCGGTTGGTACACCGCGATCTGGGGCGTGGAGACGTTGCCCAGCTTGATGATGCGTCGCCCCGCAATCAATCGGTCCACCGGTTTCGTCTGGTCCGCTTCCTCGGGCAACGTTTGGGTTTCGCCCGGTGGCTTGTCCGGCCAAACATTCATGACGATCGGATCGCCGGCAGCGACGTGCGGCAGCGATGGAAAAGCGGATGCGGCGATCAGTGCGATCAAGCAGGCAGGTTTCATGCGAGTTGCCAGGGGGATGTGGATGGAGGGGGGGATGTGGATGGAGCGACCGTCATTCTAGCTCCGGTCGCGGCGGCGTGCCGCCGAGCCCTTGTTCCCAGATTGACGCGGGGGAAGCATCTTGCTTGCCACCATCGACGACCCCTGACAAAGACGCAGAAACCGGCCAATCCACGCAAACGGGACAAACCGGTTCCCAGCGTGAGACAGTTCCGTCAATCCGAACGCCCCCTAGGGGTTTGGGCCACCACACTTGACGTAGCTTTTCATCGAGTTTGAAACCTGCACCCCCATTTTGACATCGCGACCAAACGCTGACGTGAAACGAGTGCTCCGAATCCGATCTGCTGTCCGACGCCGTCGAAAGGGGGCGGCGATGATCGAATTCGCGGTTTGCCTGCCCGTGTTTCTTCTGATCACGTTCGCCACGCTCGAAACGTGCCGGATGATCTATCTGCGTCAGTCGCTGAAATTGGCCGCGTACGAATGCGCACGGCTGGGGATCCTGCCCGAAATCACGCCGGCGTCGCTGCAAGACCAATGTGACGTCATTCTGCTTGGACGCGGCATCGAAAACTACACGCTCTCTCACACGCCCAGCGACCTGTCGGCGCTCGAGTTCGGCAATCTTTTGGTCACCACGGTCGAAGCCCCTGCGGCCGAAAACGCGTTGATGGGGTCATGGCTGTATGGCGGCCAAACGGTCTCGGAATCAGTCACCATCATGGCGGAGTACTAAACGATGTTTCGTTCAAGGCCATGTTTCATCGCGGGGCATTCCCGCGGCTGCCGGCGAGGGGCCACGATGGCGATGCTCGCGATTTTGATGCCCGTGATGATCGGCATCGCGGCGTTTGCGATCAACGTCGTGTACATGGAAATGGCACGCACCGAATTGCAAATCTCGCTGGACGTTGCGGCACGAGCCGCGGGACGAACCTTGGCCGTTACCGAGGATGAATCGCAAGCCAGCAATGCTGCGGAAAACATGCTGGCATTGAATCCCTATGCCAATCAGGTGCTCACGCCTGACGAAACCAACATCGAGTTTGGTTTTACGACTCGGTATTCGGACCTCCATCGATACACCTTTTATCCGGGCTCCACACCCAACGCGGTGAAGGTCGAAGCCAACGGGACCAATCAGGTCCCAATGCTGTTCCCATCAATGGGAGTCAATCTTCAATTCCGACCGATCCGAGCCGCGATCTGCACTCAGGTCAATTTAGACGTTGCGCTGGTCATCGACCGATCGACATCCATGGCGCGGGACGCTGATGAAGATCAAATCGTCGACGACTGGGAAAACGGCGACTCGGCTCCGGGAAGTTCGCGTTGGATCGATGCCGTCCATGCCGTCGACAAGTTCCTGCATGCGATGGAAGAATCGACCCACGATGAACGCATCGCGCTGACAACGTACGCGTCCACTCCGGCGACCGACGTCGAATTGACCGACGACTATGAGTCCATCGATGACGCGATGGATGATCATTCGGATTCTTTCGGCGGAGGCGGCAGCGCGATCGGCGATGGAATCATCGATGCAGTCGAAGCGTTGAACCACAGCTCTTACGCACGCCCTTGGGCGACCCGCGTTCTGATCGTGTTAAGCGACGGGACCCAAAACACGGGCGTCGATGCGGTCGAGGCTGCGGAACAGGCCGCGGCCGACAACGTCATGGTCTATGCCATCAGCTTCACGGATGATGCCGACCAAGCGATGATGCAAGACGTCGCCGCGGTCGCAGCGGGAAAGCATTATCATGCCGATGACCGTGAGCAATTGAAGCAGGTGTTCGAGGACATCGCCCACGGTTTCCCCACCTTGATCACGTTTTAGGCTCGGAATCCATGGTCAAGTCCACTCGCCGAAAACTGCGTCAACGACCACCGACCGGGGCCGCGTTGGTCGAAATGGCGATGGTGCTTCCGCTGATCATGCTGTTCTTCACCGCGATGCTCGAGATCGGCCGTGTGCTGATGCTCCAGCACACCGCCGACGCCGCCGCCTATGAAGCCGCCCGATCGGCGATCGTCCCCGGGGCAACCGCCGCCGACGCGGAGCAGGTCGCACAGCAACTGATCGACGCCGCCGGATTGACTCAGGCGGCAATCGAAGTCACTCCGGATACCATCACGGAGTTCACGCCCCTGATCACGGTCAAGGTCGAAATCCCCGTCGGCGAAAACTCATGGATCACGCCGCAGCACGTGGTCGCTTTGACGGTCTCCAGCGAAGTCACGTTGATGTGCGAGCGATCGCCCGTCACACGTCTCGTCGCGGTGGATCAGCTGAACGCCAAGAAGCAGACGATGCAACACGATTAGTGCTGCGTTGCAACTCAATCTTCGGGTGGTGCGTTGGATCGGAAACGGGGTCAGGAACCAAAAATGCGAAGCACCCTTCGGCCATTGGGTTTTTGGTTCCTGACCCCCTTTCCGTGGACAATTTCAGTAAACTGCTCCGTCGTCGCTCCGTTAGCCCCAGCAATCTTCGGCTCAAACACCTGATCAAGGAGCGTCACCACCGCCCCTTGATGAAACAGACTCCATGACGCATTCCTCTTCCGCGTGCCCGCTCCGCGCCGCGCTGTGCTTCCTCTCGCTGTGCTTTTTTACGCTCTGCTTCGGCACGACGGCTGTTTCTCAAGACCAGCCCGCCCGGCAAACGATCGACAAAACCGACGCGGACATCCTGTACCGCAGCGGTGAGAATCTGAGCGACTACATGCGTGAGCGGTGCCGGCTGGACGTCTACGTTCCCGAATCGAAAACGGGGTTCTCGACGGTCGTCTGGTTTCATGGCGGCGGATTGAAAGGCGGCAAGAAATCCGTGCCGAAGGAACTCAAGGACCAGGGCATTGCCGTCGTCGCCGTCAACTATCGCCTGCACCCCAAGGTCACCGCGCCGGCCTACATCGAAGACGCCGCGGCGGCCGTCGCGTGGACCTTCCAGAACATCGAACGCTATGGCGGGTCCAGCGAAAAAATTTTCATCAGCGGACACTCCGCCGGCGGCTACCTGACCAGCATGCTCGGTCTGGACAAACGCTGGTTGGCCGCGCACGACATCGACGCCGACGACATCGCCGGGCTGATCCCCTTTAGCGGTCACACCATCACCCACTTCACCGTCCGCGCCGAACGAGGCGTCGGCGGCAAGCAACCGGTCGTCGACGACATGGCCCCGCTGTACCACGTCCGAGACGATTGCCCGCCGCTGCTGTTGATCACCGGAGACCGTGAACTGGAAATGCTCGGACGCTACGAAGAAAACGCCTACCTGTGGCGGATGATGCAAGTCGTCGGACACCCCGATACCGAACTCTATGAACTCGACGGCTACGACCACGGCCAAATGGCCACCCCCGCCCACCCACTCCTGCTCCGCTTCATGAAGAAACACGGCATGTGACTCCGGTCGGTAACCGAAAGGAAAAAGGAGGGGCACCCACGGATGGCAAAGCGTACCCACGGATGTCATGGTGACCGACGAGAAAATAACGGTCACACCATCAACTCTACCGCCGTCTCATTCCGGTGATTTCCGCGTGCGACTTCCCGAAGTTTGCTGCGATTCCCCATCGCAAACCAAAATGAATGAGTTTGCTGACCACCTCGGTTCCATAGCCCGTTTCGTGCTGACGAAAAATTTCACGCAATACGTCTCGAACTGCCAATCCGATTTCACGAGATTTGCCATCGATTTGGCCGGACCAATAGCGCCAAGATTCAGTTAGCCTTGTCTGTTCAGGGTGACGCACCACGCGGTCGATGAAGACGCGATCAAGGCCCATATTGACCAGCAAACCGAGTGAGTCTCCGCGACATTTAAGATAGTCAAACAGCTGAACAAACTCCGGCGCACCGAGTCGTCGTGGAACGGCTTTAAGCTCCAACGTGATGGACTGCCAGACGGAGAAGTCGGGAAAGAGTCGATGGGCTTCTTCGCCGAAAAGCATCAGCGGGTGCGGCTGCTTACTCACAAACGGGATTTCGTTTTGCCGAAAACACATGATCAGAGCTTTGTGATAATCTTCTTCGTCCCGTCCGACCCCGACATCATTTTGGACGTGGAACAAACAGCTTCTGATCGCATGTGAACGACTTTCGTAAATAATGCTCATCCAGACCCCCGCTGCAGTCGATGCCGTTCCCCGCCCACTATGGCATCCGTGGGTACGCTTTGCCATCCGTGGGGGCCGTTTTTCCATCATCAAACACCGCTAGCAAATATCGTTGAAACCACCACCAAACGACCTGATCCCGCGTGTCGAAACGATTGTCCGCCGGCGGATGACTGGTCAACAGGCCGGTCATGGTTTTGACCATGTCGGCCGCGTGCTGCGTTCGGCGCGAAAGATCCAGGCGGAAGTCGGCGGGGATCGGACGATTGTGGAACTTGCCGCGCTATTGCATGACGTCGGCGATGCGAAGTTCCATGACGGGATCGAGATGAGCGCGGCGTTGACCCGTCAAATCCTCGGCGAGCTGGACGTCGACGAAGACACCGTCGATCATGTCGCACAAATCGTCGACAACATTTCCTTCCGCAAGGGCAGTGACGCCGAACCGCTGTCACTGGAGGGTCAGATCGTGCAAGACGCGGATCGTTTGGACGCGTTGGGCGCGATCGGAATCGTACGGACGATTGAATACGGCGCGGTGTTCGGCCAGCCGTTTCACGTTTCGGGCAACAACGACGCGGCACAGAAGACCGGTCTGGGCCATTTCGACGAGAAATTGTTTCGACTGCACGCCCTGCTCAACACCGAACCGGCTCGCCGCATGGCACGGCAGCGAGAGGCGTTCATGAGAACCTTCGTCGATCAGTTTCTCGCGGAATGGGAAGGGTGAACGGAGGACGCTGCAGATCGGTTGCTTGGTCGTCCTGTCGCCCGCACCACTTCATTGCATCACAAGCGCGTTCGACGCCCCCCGATGCCCCACCGATGGCAGAGTGCCCCCGCGGATGTCATAGTATGGGCTGCAAACCCCATTTCACCTCCGTGGTTTTGTTTTCGGCCGCGCATTCGACTGTCAAGGTTTTTTATGACGACTTCGCGAAACGTGATTCACCCGCGTGACGAGATCATGCAGACGATGGATCGCATCTATCGGTACCGGATGACGACGACCTCCGGCGGCAACCTGTCGATCCGCGACGCGGCGGGCGACATTTGGATTTCACCGGCTCGCGTTGACAAGGGAAACTTGACGCGTCGAGACATCATCCGTGTGCGCAGCGATGGCAGCACCGACGGTCCGCATCCGCCGTCCTCGGAATTTCCCTTTCACAAGGCGATCTACGACGCGCGTCCGGACGTTCGATCGGTCGTTCATGCGCACCCGGTCGCCCTGGTGGCATTCAGCATCTGCCGCCAAACGCCCGACACGCGGTTGTTCCATCAAGCGCATTCGGTCTGTGGAAAACTCGGTTTTGCGCCGTACGCCTGTCCGGGCAGCAAGCAGTTGGGCGCGAACATCGCCGCGTCGTTCGCCGAGGGTGCCGACAGCGTCATCCTGGAGAACCACGGGGTCGTCGTCGCCGGTGAATCACTCTCCGACGCGTTCAAGCGATTCGAAGCGTTCGAGTTTGCCGGCAAGACGCTGATCAAGGCGTCGGCATTGGGCAAGGTCAAACTGTTGGACGATCAACGATTGGACCAGGCGGCCCGGCGGAGCGTCGACTTTGACAATCTTGACCCGCCGCCGGCCAGTGCAACCGAAACGGAATTGCGGCGGCAACTCTGTGACTTCGTTCGCCGCGGTTGTCGCCAACGGTTGTTGATCAGCACCGAGGGCAGTTTCTCGGCGCGGGTCGGCGACGACGCGTTCCTGATCACGCCCACGCAACAGGATCGGGAATTGCTCGGCGTCGATGATTTTGTCTTGATCGACGGCGATCGCCGCGAAGCGGGGAAACTGGCCAGCCGCGCGGCCAAGGCACATCAAGCGATCTACCGCCGTCATCCCCACGTCAATGCGATCGTATTTGCACACCCCGTCAACGCGACGGCATTCAGTGTCACCGAGAGCGAGTTCGACGTCCGCACGATTCCGGAAAGCTACGTGTTCTTGCGAGACGTGCAACGTGTCCCCTACGGCGTCCAATTCGGCGACGGCGATCAGATCGCGGACTATGTCAACGAAAAAACGCCGGCAGCGATCCTGGAAAACGATGGCGTGATCGTCACCGGACGCAGTGTCCTGGACGCGTTTGATCGATTGGAAGTGCTCGAGTCCACCGCCGAAGCGGTGATCAACGCCCGATCGATCGGCAGCGTCCAAGCGATGTCCGACGACGTGATCGATGAACTGTGTCGCGAATTTGATCTGTGACCGCAGGATCGGCCCCCTCTTTTTTCGCGTCGCCCTCGTCGCCACCCCTCTCCGTTGGCGGGATCTCCCCGGAACCGAATTGCCGAAGAAATCAACGGTCTTCTTAGCTGTCCACCACCCGGGGTGATCGAATTTAAAAATCTGCTTTTGGGGTGGCCAGGAACCCGCTGCGTCGCGTGATTTGCCTGGGAATCCCCCCGGAACCGCCAGGATCGGTCCCAATCGGTTGTTTCGGCGGTCGAACGGGCATCAATCGTTCCCGATCCAGGCGTTGCATGCATTTGCGGGGAAGGGCAACGGAAGGAAATTCGTTCCTTCCTGCGGCTTGATCATGTAATAATGATCACACGCCCCATCCTCTTGTTTCTCAGTGTCACCCCGTCGCCGCGGGGACTCCCAGGCGGGACAGCCAGAACTGAAGAAAGCCGATCGCATGCGACTCCGATCGATTCCAGGGGATGCATCTTGCGCGTCTATTTCGTGGCAGAGTCGGCAGACCCAATGTAATGACGAACAAGCCCAATTTATTGCAGCTTTATTCCGAGACATACGAACGCGAAAAACAAGTTCGTTACACGCTGAAGGAGTATCTGGAGGCGGCTCGCGATGATCCGTCGTTGTACAGCAGCGTCGCCGAGCGAATGGTTCAAGCGATCGGCCAACCCAAGCAGATCGATACGTCCAGCGATTCCCGTCTCGGGCGGATCTTCATGAACCGGACCATCAAGGTCTATCCCGCGTTTGACCAGTTCTATGGATTGGAGGAAACCATCGAACGTATCGTGGGTTATTTCCGTCACGCCGCTCAAGGTCTCGAGGAACGAAAACAGATTCTGTATCTGCTCGGCCCGGTCGGCGGCGGCAAGAGTTCTCTGTCGGACGCTCTGAAGCGTTTGATCCAACGGCAACCGGTCTACGTGTTGTGCGCCGGCGATGAAATGAGTCCGATCTTCGAAAGCCCGCTGGGGCTGTTCGACCCCAACTCGATGGGCTTCTTACTGGAAGAGGAGTACGGCATCCCGCGTCGACGTCTGAGCGGTTACATGTCACCGTGGGCGGTCAAACGGTTGGACGAATTCGGGGGCGATATCTCCAAATTCTCCGTCGTCCGCGTGATGCCTTCGGAACAGCGACGATGCTGTGTGACCAAGACCGAACCGGGAGACGAAAACAACCAGGACATTTCGTCGTTGGTCGGCAAGGTCGACATCCGCAAGCTGGAACATTTTTCGCAGGACGATGCCGACGCCTACGCCTACACCGGTGGACTCAACCGCACGACCCAAGGTCTGCTCGAATTCGTCGAGATGTTCAAAGCACCACTCAAGATGCTGCACCCGCTGCTGACGGCCACCCAGGACGGCACCTATGTGGGCACCGAGAACGTCGGCGCGATGCCCTATCAAGGCATCATCGTCGCCCACAGCAACGAATCGGAATGGGAATCGTTCAAATCCAATCGCAACAACGAAGCCTTTCTCGACCGCATCTGCGTGGTCAAAGTCCCCTACTGCCTGCGCGTCACCGAAGAACGAAAGATCTATGACAAGCTAATCCAAAGCTCCAAACTGGGCGAGGCACCGTGCGCGCCCGACACGCTGGAAATGATGGCGCGTTTCTCCGTCTTGACGCGTCTGAAGGAACACGAAAATTCCAACCT
This sequence comes from Stieleria neptunia, assembly GCF_007754155.1. Classification (NCBI taxonomy): domain Bacteria; kingdom Pseudomonadati; phylum Planctomycetota; class Planctomycetia; order Pirellulales; family Pirellulaceae; genus Stieleria; species Stieleria neptunia. The sequence continues at coordinate 813,658 of NZ_CP037423.1, forward strand.
GTATTCCAAAATGCGGGTCTACGACGGCGAGTCGCTCAAAGACACCGACCCGAACGCCAAGACCGTCCAGGAATATCGCGACGCCGCCGGTGTGGCCGAAGGCATGGAAGGCGTGTCGACGCGGTTCGCCTACAAGATCCTTTCGGAAACCTACAACTTTGACACCGACGAGGTCGCCGCGGATCCCGTCCACCTGCTCTACGTGCTCGAAAAAGCAATCCTGCGCGAACAGTTGCCCGAAGAAACCGAGCAGCGTTACCTCGAGTTCGTCAAAGAAGACCTGGCGTCGCGATACGCCGAATTCATCGGCAACGAAATCCGCAAGGCCTACCTGGAATCCTATCACAGCTACGGCCAAAACCTGTTCGATCGTTACATCGCCTACGCCGATGCCTGGATCGACGACCAGGATTACAAGGACCCCGATACCGGACAATTGATGGACCGCGATGTCCTGGACGACGAACTGGAAAAGATCGAACACCCCGCCGGGATCGCCAACGCGAAGGACTTTCGTTACGAGATCGTCAAATTCGCGCTGCGTTCGCGTGCCAAACATGACGGCCGCAACCCGGAATGGACCTCCTATGAAAAAATTCGCGAAGTCATCGAAAAGCGAATGTTTTCACAAATCGAAGAACTGCTTCCCGTCATCAGCTTCGGCGCCAAAAAGGACAGCGAAGCCGAGCAAAAGCACAGCGAGTTCGTCGAGCGAATGACCCAACGTGGATACACACGGCGCCAGGTCCGTCGGCTGGTCGATTGGTACATGCGTGTCAGCAAGTCAGGATAGGAACACGATCGCCATGCAAGTGATTGATCGCCGGCAGAACCCGAAATCGAAGAGCCTTGGAAACCGGCAACGCTTTCTTCGTCGCATCAAGTCCCAGATTCGCAAGACGGTCAAGGATGCGATCGAAAACCGTAGCGTGACCGATCTCGATAGCGGCGAAAAAGTGTCGGTCACCGCAAACGAAATCGGCGAGCCGACCTTCGGATTCGACGGCGCCCAGGGCAGTCGCAACTACGTCATCCCGGGGAACCACAACTACCAACGGGGCGACCGGATTCGCAAACCCGGCGGCGGTTCGGGAAGCGGTTCCGGCGGAAGCCCCGACGGCGACGGCGAAGATGCATTCGTCTTCATGCTCAGCCGCGACGAATTTTTGAACCTGTTCTTCGAGGACCTCGAACTGCCCAATCTGGCCAAACGCAAGCTGAAATCCGTCGCCAGCGAAAAATGGAGCCGTGCCGGATACGCCAACGACGGCTCCCCACAGCGGCTGAACAAATACCAGACGATGCGCCGCAGCCTGGCGCGACGGATCGCACTCAAACGCCCCAGGCTTGACGAACTGAACCGGCTGGAAGCCGAATTGGAACAAGCCGAGGCGCGAGCCGACGCCGAAGAAGGTCACAACGAAGAAACCGAGCGGCTTGCCCGGCTGATCGAAGAAACCCGCGATCGGATGCGGGCGGTCCCGTTCTTGGACCCCGTCGACCTCCGCTACAACCGCTTCGAACAGACGCCCAAACCCGCCACGCAAGCGGTCATGTTTTGCCTGATGGACGCCTCGGCGTCGATGACCGAATCACTCAAGGACCTCGCCAAGCGGTTTTTCATCCTGCTGCATCTGTTCTTGAATCGACACTACCGGTCGGTCGAGTTGGTCTTCATTCGACACACCTACACGGCGGCCGAAGTCGACGAAGAGACCTTTTTCCATGGCCGCGAAACGGGCGGAACCGTGGTCTCCTCGGCACTCGAAGAAATGCTGCGGATCATTCGAGAGCGCTACCCCGTCCAAGACTGGAACATCTACGCCGCACAGGCCTCCGACGGACACAATTTCGATCACGACATGCCGCGTACGATCGCGTTGCTGCAGCGAGAGATTTTGGACCTCTGCCAGTACTACGCCTACATCGAGGTCGGTGAAGAAGAATCGTCGTACGTCAGTGCACTGTGGAGCGGTTATTCCCAGTTGGACGCGCACCCCCACTTCGCACGCGCCACCGTCTTGGATCCCACCGAGATCTACCGCGTGTTTCACAAACTGTTCGCCAGCAACCGACAGGCGTCTTGAGCGACCATGGACAACCGGACGTTACTGTACGAAGGCTCGGAGTGGGATTTCAACCACCTGCGACGGGTCCACGATGCGATCGAAGAAATCGCGATCGGCGAGATGGGCTTGGATGTCTATCGCAACCAGATCGAGGTGATCACCAGCGATCAGATGCTCGATGCCTACGCGTCGTTCGGCATGCCACTGATGTATTCTCATTGGTCGTTTGGCAAACGGTATTCCCGAGAAGCATTGCTGTATCGCAAGGGGGCGCAGTCATTGGCGTATGAATTGGTGATCAATTCAGACCCTTGCGTCGCCTACGTCATCGAAGAAAACAGCATGACGATGCAGACGCTCGTGATCGCCCACGCCTGCTTCGGACACAACCATTTTTTCAAGAACAACTATCTGTTCCGCCAATGGACCCATGCCGAACGTGTGCTCGATGATCTGGCCTATGCCAAACGATTCATCGCCGAATGCGAAGAACGGTATGGAATGCAGGCCGTCGAACGAACACTCGATGCCGCCCACTCGCTGATGTCACAAGGCGTCAGTCGTTACGCCCCGCAACGCTCGGTTCGATCCAAGGATCTGGCCATCAAAGCCGAATCGCGAAGATCCCACGAGGAAGCGACCTACAACGATCTGTGGCGGACGCTTCCGAAAACGAAGGAGAGTCCCGACAAAGACGACGACGTGGAACAGCAACTCGCCGCCGCGGCGCTGCGATTGCCCGAAGAAAACTTGCTCCGGTTTCTTTCGCTCCACGCGCCCAAGTTGAAGGATTGGCAGCGCGAAGTGTTGGACATCGTGCGAAAGACGGCGCAGTACTTCTATCCCCAACAGCAGACGCAATTGATGAACGAAGGCTGTGCGACCTTTGTCCATTACCAACTCATGAATCGTTTGCACGAAACCGGCCAAGTCAATGACGCGGCGATGCTTGAGTTCCTGCACATGCACACCGCGGTCGTCACGCAACCCGATTTCGATGACCAACGATTCAAGGGCTTGAATCCTTATGCGTTGGGCTTTGCGATGATGAAAGACATCGAACGCATTTGCCAGACCCCCGAACCGGAAGACGAGGAGTGGTTCCCCGAAATCGCCGGGCGGGGAGATTTTATGGGCGTTCTCCGCGACGCCTGGGCGGACTTCCGCGACGAAAGCTTTGTGCTGCAATTTCTCAGCCCGCATCTGATTCGAAAAATGCGTCTCTTCGCCGTGCGCGATGAGACCGACTCGCCACACCTGTCGGTCGAAGCGATCCACGACGAATCGGGGTATCGTGAAATCCGACACCGTTTGGCCCAGCAATACGATCTCTCCAAACGCGATCCGGAGATCGAAGTGACCGAGGCGGACTTGAAGGGCAATCGACGTCTGGTGCTGACCCACCGCGTTCGCGACGGCAAAACCCTCAGTTCCAGCACCTGCAATCGAGTCCTGCGTCACGTCGCCAATTTATGGGGCTATCGCGTGCGATTGATCGAGGTCGATGCCGATACCGGCACGACGCTCAACGATTACGACGCCGTCGCCCTGCCGTAGTCATCGTGTCGTTTTTTCGTTGTTGACGATAAAAGGGTTTCGTCAACGCTCCCCCTGGGCATCGATGTCAACACAACTGAAGTCACCCTCCTTAGAGAGAGTCGTGCAGTTTTAGACTCACCCTCCCTGGCAGGGAGGGTCGAGCGCAGCGAGGGGAGGGTCGAGCGGTCGTGACGGAGTGATTTCGAGCCACAACAAACCCTCCCCGGCCGCTCGTACCTCGCGTCCGACCCTCCCTAAAAGGGAGGGTGACTTCAAAAACCCCACGACCTCCGCAAAGAGGGTGAGAGAGGATTCCGGCCCGCATCTCATCGACGCATCATCGCCGCGCCGCATCGCATGCGATTTCGAGTAAATTGGTGCCGCAACCGATGCCCGCCAACTTTCTCACGCGAGTCCCCTCTCTTGAGCACCCTGTCGTCTCCCCCCGTCCCGGCCGGTTCCATCCTCGTTAGGTTCACGTGGGTTCTGTGCGCCGTTGTCTGCCTGTCGGGCGTCACGGGGGCGCAAGAGACACTCGAAGCGGATTTGAAGCGGCGTGACGCGGATGAACTGGCGCGTCATGCCCACCTCTTTGGCGATTCCTCACGCGGGGCGATTCGGTTTTACCAAACCGGATTGAGCTGCGTTCAGTGCCACGTGGCCGACGAAGGCGATAATCGTCTCGGTCCGGATCTTTCGCAAATGAACGATCGAGTCACGTATTCGCATGTGATCGAGTCGTTGCTGGATCCGTCCAAAGTCGTCCGGCCCGGTTTCCGCGCCGAGCGTCTGTTGCTCGATGACGGTCGCGTGCTCAGCGGGATGATCGCGGCGGAAACCGATGCGGCACTGACCGTCGTGGTCCCGGGCGAAGAAAAACCGCTGACGGTTTCTTTGGACAGCATCGAAGCGCGGGCCCCGTCGGGATCCATCATGCCGAACGGGTTGATCAACCAGCTCGACGACGAAAACGATTTCTATGACCTGGTCTGCTACCTGGTGGAACTGGGACAAGCCGGCCCTGACCAGGCGGCGCGGATGAAACCCGATGCGTCACTGATCCAGCCGCCTCCGCTGCCGGACTATGAAAACGACCTGGATCACCGCGGCTTGATTGTCAGTTGGAATGAGAAATCGTTTCAACGCGGGAAAGCGATCTATCAAGGACTGTGCATCAATTGTCATGGCACGCGAGAGCAAGCCGGTTCGCTTCCCAATGCCTTGCGTTTTGCCACCGGGACCTTCAAAAGCGGCGGTGATCCGCTGACGATGTACAAGACCCTGACCCACGGCTACAAGATGATGTTGCCGCAACGTCAGCTGGTGCCGCGCGAAAAGTACGATGTGATTCACTACATCCGTGAAGCGTACTTAAAACCCTTTAACGCGTCGCAATACACCGAGGTCGACAAAGCGTATCTGGATTCGCTGCCCCCGGGCCGACTGCGTGGACCCGCGCCGGTCCGCCATCGACCGTGGAGCGAGATGGACTATGGACCTTTCCTGACGCGGACCTATGAGATCACGAGCGAGCATTCCAAGCCGCGACCGGAAGTCACCAATGAAGACCGTGAGCGGGGGCAGCGAGAGAATCGTCCTGCCGAGAGAACGTGGCCGCCGGAGACCAATTTTGCCTACAAGGGCATCGCGATTCAGCTTGATCAACACGCAGGCGGTGTTGCGCAAGGCTCGCATTTCTTGGCCTTTGAACATGACACGATGCGGGTCGCCGGTGCCTGGCTGGGAACCGGATTCATCGATTGGCAAGGCATTCTGTTGGACGGAAAACATTGGCGATCACCACGGACGGTGGGCGAGTTGCATTTTCAGAATTTGCCGGGGCCTGGCTGGGCCGATCCGTTGACCGGTTCGCTGGAAGACACACGCCGGCGGGAACGCGATGGGCAAGCGTACGGTCCGTTTCCCAAGTCGTGGATGGATTACAAGGGTTTGTACAAGCACGGCAATCGTGTCGTCCTGTCCTACATCGTCGGCGACGCGGCGGTGCTGGAGTCTCACCGGGTGACCGAAGAGCGGGGGCCTGGACCGTTCGATGTTCCCGTCACCTGGGTACGCGTCTTGAACATCGCCAAATCATCCCGAGACATGGCGATCCGCATCGCTCCCCAAGACACCGTCGCCGTCGCCGTCCATGGTCCCAAGGCGTTGAAAACGGAAGACGTCGACGGGCTGACAATCCTAAAAATCCCCGCGGAAAGCACGCCGGTCGATCTCGAGTTGCACTTAGCCCATCGCGGAATGAAGCCGTTGTTCAAGTTTTCTGGCGAGCCGGAAGATTTGCGACCGCTGACCCGTGGTGGTCCACCCCAGTGGCCGCAGACGTTGACCACGGAGCCCAGGACCGGCGCGGACTCCGGGCCCTTCGCCGTCGACGAACTGACACGCCCGACGACCAATCCGTGGAAGAGCCGACTGCGGATGTCGGGACTCGATTTCTTTCCCGATGGCAATTCGATGGTCGCATGTTGTTGCGACGGTGACGTCTGGATCATCGACGGGATCGGCCAGCCCGGCGGATCGCTGCGGTGGCGGCGGATCGCATCCGGACTGTTCCATCCGCTGGGCATCAAAATCGTCGACGGCAGAATTTTTGTCGGCTGCCGCGATCAAATCGTTGTCCTGAATGATCTCAACGGCGACGGGGAAACCGATTTCTATGAATGTTTCAACCAGGACCATCAAGTCACCGAGCACTTTCATGAGTTTGCGATGGGATTGCAAGCCGACGACGATGGCAACTTGTACTACGCCAAGAGCGCCCGGCACGCGCAAGACTCGCTGATCCCACAACACGGAACGCTGTTGAAAGTCAGCGCCGACGGGAACCAAACGACGATTCTGGCCAACGGGTTTCGGGCCGCCAACGGGGTCTGTCTCAACCCCGACGGATCGTTCTTTGTCACCGACCAAGAAGGCCACTGGACGCCGATGAACCGAATCAATCGTGTCACCGAAGGCGGTTTCTATGGCAACATGTACAGCTACGGCGCCCCCGATGACACCCGCGATGCGGCGATGCAGCAACCGCTCTGTTGGCCCAACAAACCCTTCGATCGCTCACCCTCGGAACTGCTGTGGGTCGACAGTCAGAAATGGGGTGAACTCGATGGACGATTGTTGAGCCTGTCCTATGGCTACGGCAAAGTCTTCGTCGTGCCGCATGAACAGGTCGACGGTCAGTGGCAAGGCGGAATGTGTCGGTTGCCGCTGCCGGAATTTGAGACCGGCGTCATGCGCGGCCGCTTCCACAGCGACGGACACCTCTACGCCTGCGGCATGAGCGCGTGGGGCAGCAACCAAACGGCCAGCCCCGGCGGGTTGTACCGGATTCGGGCGACCGGTAAATCGATGCACCTGCCCGTCGAAATGCACGCCCACAAAAGCGGCCTCACGCTGAACTTTTCCGATCCCGTCGACAGGGTTGCCGCTGCGGATCCGTACAACTATCTCGTTGAAACATGGGACTTGCGGCGGACCGCCAACTACGGATCCGGCCGGTTCAACGAGCGAACGTTAGACGTCACCTCGGTCGATGTCAGCGACGACGGCAAGACGGTGCACTTGCAGATTCCCTCGATCGAGCCGACGTGGACGATTCAAATTGCGTACAAGCTGCGAGACGAATCGGGGCGATCGTTCGGACGGGTGATCCAAGGCACGATTCACACGCTGGCAGAATGATGGGTTGGCTGGTCGTTCTTTTTCATCATTCTGCCCCGAATCATTCTGCCATCCATCGGATCACCTTGCCGTCTTAGTCTGCCATCGCGACCCGCACGAGCTGTTCCTTGCGCCCGTCGCCCTCGCCGACGCCGACACGAAAGTAGAGTGAACCGTCGGCGATGGCCGGACTGGCGTAGCAATCGTCGCCGAGTCGATTCGTTGCGATCGGTTCGTACTTCTCACCCGATGCTTGGAACACGTAGCAGTTGCCCGACAGATCGGCGACGTAGACGTTCCCGTTGCACAGCACGGGCGAACTGCTGAAGTTGCCGCCCAAGCGTTTCTTCCAACGGACCGTCCCGTCGTCGACCGACCAGCACCTCGCGATCCCGTCGTCGTCGACTGAAAAGAGATGCTGCGGGTCGGTGATCAGCGATGGCTCATAGACTCGCGTGCGGTCCGACCAGATCCGCTCGCCTTTGTCGGACAGGCAAACGGTTTCGTTGTCGGGGAATCCGCCGGAGGCAAAGATTCGATCCTGGGTCGTCACCACGGTTCCGCAAGTCGCTTCGGCGATGCACTCGGTTTCCCACAACGTCTCGCCCGTTGCCGGATCATAGCTGGCCAATCGATTGCCGCCGCTGATCAGCACCTGGTCCACGCCGCCGACGGTTGCGACGTGGGGACTGGAATAGGAACTTGCATTGCCGCGCTTTTTTCGCCAGGCGATCTCGCCGGTCTGCACGTCCATGGCCACCAGATAGCCGCCACCAAAATTATCCGCCGCGACGATGACCAACGACTTGTACAGAACGGGCGACGGGGCGTAACCGAACTTCGATGCGAACGCCCCGATGTCTCGCTGCCAAACCTGATTGCCTTCCAGGTCCAAAGCCGTGACAAAGATCCGCTGGCGGTTCAGGTGCGCGGTCACCAACAGGTTGCCGTCGCTGGCAAGTGTCCCGTTGGCGTTGGTGGCTTTCTGGTGGACCTCTCCGCGGCCGGGAAACCCGCCCTTGTGGATCGTCGCTTGCCAGCGTTTGTCGCCGGTTTCGCGATCATAAGCGACCACGATCTGTTCCGATTGCGAGTCGATCGCCGAACCGACCACCACCAGGTCATCGATGACAATCGGACTGCTGTGACCGCGCCCCGGAACATCGACTTTCCAGGCCACGTTGGTCGTTTCGTCCCAAGTCGTCGGCAGTGGTTGGTCGTCGGCCACGCCATCCCCGCCGGGGCCACGCCACTGGTGCCATTGGCCGCCAAGGCTTGTCAGGTCGCGGTCGGTGATCACGACACCGCTTTCGCGAAGCGAAACTTCGTCCACCGCGGTCTGTTTCCGGCAGCCGACCAACGCGACCAGACAAAGGGCGAAGATTTTGAGAGGCGTAGGGTTCATGGCAATGCAATTGGGAAAGAGATGACGAGATTGTCGGTGCCGGGCAAGGGGCGTTGGGGTCAGGATACCGGTCCGTCGCAGGATGGACTCGATGCACCTCGGTGATCTGATTAGGCTATGGATTCTAACCGATGCCCGCTTCCCCGGACCGTCCTCCCCGATGAACGTTTTTCGAATCGCCCTGATACTGACGCTGCATGTGGCTTGGGGCGTGATCGCCCGTGCCGACGTGACGGATTTTGGCACCTGGTCGCTTGTGGAGGACCCCGCCCATCCCGCATTCAGCGCCACCGTCCACGGAGGCTCCGCCACGCTTTCGGCCGGAAACCTCGGGATTCCCGCCGGCACCGATATCGGATTTCAAAGTGTCAACGGATCGACGCCGCAAACGTCAACGGGCGGATTTTACTTCCGCCCGGACGCCGACTTTTCGCTGGCGATCGATTACGCCTGGACCTTCTCCAACAATCCATCGGGATCCCTGGGCCTGGGTTTCGGGATCGGTGAAGACGGCGACGGCATGAATGCGGCGGGCGTCGCGATGGGAACCAACGACGGCGCGCCGTTCCTTTCGTTCGGCGGCGCGGCGCGGATCAACGACGTCGACCAAACCCCCGAGCCGCTCGGCGGAAGTCTGTTCCTGAACCCCTCCTCGTCATCGGGCACCCTGTTCGTCGCCTACGAGGCGTCCAGCGGCGACGTGGTCGTCGGAGCCGCGACAGCCCCCGACGCGGCCGCCCCGACCGTGTCCCATACCTACGCGGGGATCCAAAACCAGTGGTCCGGCGATGATTTGATGGCCAGTTTCTTCATCCGCAGCGACGCTCAGACGCCGCTGACCGCCTGGAGCGGTGGAAATGCGGATGCCGTGTTCAGCAACTTTCGCGTGCTGAACGGCAATCCGGTCGCGATCCCCGAACCGTCCACCGCCGTCGCGTCCCTGCTGCTGGTTCCGATGCTGATCGGCCGGCGGACTCGCACGGGCGTTGATCGTCGCCGGTAAACCAGTCGTCCCTGCTGTCCGGAATCATCGCTCCGATTCCCCGTCGGTCGATTCCCCGTCCGTTGATTTCCCGTCCGTTGATTTCCCGTCCGTTGATTTCCCATCGGTCGATTCCCCGCCGGTCGATCCCACGAACGGATTGGAATGCGCAACGTTTCGTCGACGATGTTCGGGGTGCTCTGTATTCTCGAACGTGAAGGAACGGCTGTCGGATGGATGACCGCTCAACGAACGCAACTCCTCCGCGACAGCGTCTGCGTCATAACCGAGCGACGAGAGTCCGAGCCAAAACACCAGCATGCAAAACGCAGTGGCAGCCAGGCAGATCGCGGAGTGGGAAAGGGTGATGATCGCTGCGAAAAAGCGATCACAATGGGCCGCATTGGAAATCATCATCAGCACCACCACAAAGGAAGCCGGCGCGGCGAGAAAGACGAGCGGACCTAAAAATGCGTAGCTGACCAAAACGGTTGCGGCGACCGCGGCGATGATCTTCAACTTCACGCCGGCACAGCCCCAATAGGTCGGAATCTCTTCGCCAAAGTAGGCCATGCACAATTGCAGCGAAAACACCCAGCAGGCAAACACGGCGCAGAGGAACGCCAGTCCGGTCGCGATCAATAGCCAACCGGTCGTACCAATCTGAATCGCATCCATCATTTGAGTTCCAATTTCTCAACGGGTTCGAGTCACTCGTGCGCCACGCGGCAACCGCTCAGGTTTACAATCGCCGTCGGTTCCCATGCCGCCCCTGCGGCGCAAAAAGATAGAACGGGATTGCCTGTCGCCCAAACGCTGCCCTGCCACGCTCTCCGCGTCGACGTTCGGGTTGCCAGGTCAACCTTCATAATCGCCCCAAGTGTTCCCCGGATCCTTTGATGCCCCCATCCAACACCCTATTCGGCTCGTTCATTCTGACCCTCACATTGGCTGGTTTTACGGCCCATGCGGCGACCCCGGCAGGTCTGGTGGGCGATGGCATCGCCGATGACACCGCGGCGATCCAGGCCGCCGTGGATGCCAAAACCGGTTCGATCGAATTCGGGCGTGGGGTCTATCGACTCACCAAAACGATCACGGTTGACTTGGACCGCGTCGGCTGGACCAGCTTGTCGGGAGACGGCGTCGCACAATTTAAAATGGAAGCGGCCGGTCCCGCCTTTCGCTTCATCGGAACACACGGCGGAACGGCCAGTCCGCCGACGGTCAAACCGAACGTGTGGGATCGACAACGGACACCGATGGTCGACGGCATCGAAATCCTCGGTGGCCATCCAAACGCTTGTGGCATTGAAGCCGACGGCACCATGCAACTGACACTCACCCGCGTCGTCGTCCGCAAGGCCAAGCATGCCGTTCGCCTGACCGGACGCAACCGCAACGTCACGTTGTCCGAGTGCCACTTGTACGAAAACAGCGGAATCGGAGTCTTCCTGGATCGTCTGAATTTGCACCAAATCAACATCGCCAACTGCCACATCAGCTACAACGCCGGCGGCGGAGTCGTTTCGACGGGAAGCGAGATCCGCAATTTGCAAATTGGAACCTGTGACATCGAGGGCAACATGGGCGATGCGTCATCCCCGCCCACCGCCAATGTCCTGTTGGATTCCACCGACACCTCCGTCGGCGAAGTCGCGATCGTCGGTTGCACGATCCAACACACGCACGACGCCCCCGATTCGGCAAACATCCGCATCAACGGTTGGTCCAACGAGCGCCCCTTCACCGACGAACGCCGCACCGGAAACATCACCATCGCCGACAACGTGCTCTCGGATGTCCAGACGAATTTGGACATCACCGCTGTGCGAGGCATCACGATCAGCGGCAACACGATGTGGAAAGGCTACGCGGCAAACGTGATCGCAACGAATTGCCGACAGGTCGTCATGACCGGCAACGTGTACGATCGCAACCCACGCTATCACTACGGCGATGGGGCCAAGGCCAAGCTCGGCGTGATCCTGGAAGACTGCCAGGACGTTACCCTCAACGGCGAGCACTACGGCGGCGAAGTCCTCCAGCACCCCGCCGCACTGCAGCTGCGCCGCTGTGACGGAGTGAACGTCCAAGGTTGCAGCTTTGCTCGCCTCTCTCGCGCCGGAGTCCTCGTCGATGACGTCGCATTCGGTCAGATCGCGGGTTGTTTGTTCACCGGCATCACGGACCAGGCCGTCCAAGTCGAACACCAAGGGGCCAGCGACGTGGATGCCAAAACCAACCGCTTCCGCAGAGTTCCGTAGCGCACCGCGCATCCCCTCGTTCCCAGGCTCCGGGCTGGGAACGCAATGCGCCAAAGGCTCCGCCTTCCCGCCCGAGGTCCCGGGCGGAGCCTGGGCCGAAGCCCGTTACGAGGCGGAGCCCCGTAACGAGGGGGGCCTGCAGTTTTTTAGTGGACCGGCGGTCGACTAAATCTATTTCGGTCGCTAGGATCGCAGCCGTATTGGCGCGCGCGAGCGCGCCTCCGATCCACCCGCCTAAGAAACAAGCGTGTTCCAGGGGCCTGTCGTGACAAGCAATCCAAGCCGAGGCGTCCACCGTCGGGCCGGAGCGTTCGCGTTCCTGGTCGCCTGTTTCGCCGTGTCGATTTCCGGATGCGACGAACCGACGACCGAGCTTCGCGAAAAAGCTCCGTTGCCGGTGACGGTGATGACGCTTTCCAAAACGGTCCCCCAATCCTCGTATTCGGCGTCCGGAAGCGTGAAATCGTGGAAAACCGAAGACCTGGGGTTCGAGGTGTCCGGACGGGTCGAGTGGGTGCTTGAGCCGGGGGAAGACATCGATGGGCGTCTGGTTGACCCCCAAGACAAAACCAAAGTCATCATGGAGGGCACGAAGCTGGCGCAAATCGAATCCGCCCGCTATGAAATCGCGCTGCAGTCCGCCGAGGCGGACTTGGAGGTCGCGATTCTGGGCAAAGAAGAGATCGAGATCCAGCTGAATGAATCGCTGCCCGCCCAGATCGAGTCGGCGGAAGCGGATTTGGAGTTGGCGAAGGCGGAATACGAGCGCAACAAGAAATTGGAGAGCCGCAACGCGACGTCTCAAAGCGAGCTGGAACAGGCCAAAAACTTAGTCGCCACGCGATCGGCCACGCTGCTTTCGTTGTCGGCCAGCAAGAAACAAGCCCAGGCGCAGCTGAAGTCGGCCGACGCGCAAATCAAACGGGCCAGGCAGGCACTTCGTGACGCCCAGCGTGATCTGGACAACACCGTCTTGTACGGATCCTACCAGGGGCAAATCTCAAAGGTGTCGGTCGTCCCGGGCAGCGTGGTCTCGGCCGGGTCACCGGTGTTGACGTTGCAGATGACCAATCCGATCAAGGTCGAAGTCGAGTTATCGGCCAAGCAGTCTCGCAAAATGCGAACGCGTCGAAGCCTGCCGGCGTCGTTCGCCTTGCCGGACGGATCGACACGCCAGTCGACGGCCTTCGTTTACAACATCGACCCGAGTGCCGACCCGACGACGCGAACGTTTACCATGACCCTGCTGATGCTGAACGAAAGGTTCGCGGACGAATTGGCCGGCACGATCGACAAGGAGAGCGTCGTGCGTTCGGAAGACCTCTGGCCGATCCGCTTGAACCAGATGATGGGGACCGACGAAGGGGTGATCCTGGTCGAAGAAAAATCGATCCGGAACGACGAGGCGGGCAGCTACGTGTACTTGGTGACCAACGCCAAGCATGATGAGGTCCTGCCGCCGATTCTCAAGGTGCGGCGTCAGGGGATCGTCAAGAACGACTTGCTGATTCCGTTCTTGGGCAACTGGTCCTTTCAATCGATCACCTTCGTCGATCCACAGGGGGACCCTGAAAGCGTCGACCCGGACGCTCTGTACGTCGGGTTGCTTGAAGACGGTCGACCGCTGGGACCGAACTGGGATGGAGAGTCGGTCGTGCTTGATGGCGGTTCGCAGTGGATGCTTCGCCCCGGCGACCTGGTCAACATCGACCTGTCCGAAGAAGGTTCGGAACTCGGGTTTCATGTCCCGGTCGAAGCGATTTTTAAAACGTCGGACACGTCATCGCTGTTTGTCGTCCGCAACGGACGCGTCGACGAGATTCCGGTCACCCTGGTCCCCGGTGACAATTTGGACGAAGGGTCGATGATGCAGGTGATGTCCCCCGAGTTGCGAGAAGGCATGCAGGTGGTTCGCGACGGCGTGCATCTGCTGCGCTCCGGGCAAACGGTCAACGTCGTCGGCCCGTCCGGCCAAGCATCTGTTGCGACGGAGGTGAACTAGACCATGTCGGCTTCCTCGCCACCGTTGCCATCACTGTCACTCGCGTCGCTCGCGGTCAAGTATCGCCCGATCGTCCTTTCCCTGGTCCTGCTCGGCATGGTGATGGGGGCTGCCACGTACATCACGATTCCACGCCGCGAAGACCCCGAGTTTACGATTCGCGTCTGTGTCGTGTCGACATCCTGGCCCGGCGCGCCGGCGGTCACGGTGGAAGAACTGGTTACCGACAAAATCGAACAAGAGCTGACCGGCATCGAGGAAGTCAAGCTGACGCGATCGACGACGGTGACGGGCCTGTCGACCATTTTCGTCGAACTGGAAGACAACATCGCACCGGAGAAGATCCAAAACGTGTGGGACAAGGTCCGCGCCCGCGTCGACTTGGTCCCGATGCCGTCTGCTGACGTGCGTCCGATCGTCAATGACGAATTCGGCGATACCGCCGTGCTCGTGTTGGCGGTTCACCAAACCCCTTCGGGCGGCCGCGAACTCATTCGCCCCCAAGATCGGTACTCGCCACGTGAACTCGAACGCTTCGCCGAAGACGTGCAGGATGCGTTGCGATTGGTGCCGGGTGTTGCCGAAGTCGAGATGTTTGGTGCACGAGAGGAAGCGATCTACATCGAGACGGAGATGGCGAATTGGGCACAAATCGAACTGACCACGGCCAGGCTTGAATCGTTGGCTCAGGAACGAAACATCATCCAGGCCGGCGGCGAACTCGACACCCGAGCCGGTCACTACAGCGTCAATCCGGGCGGGGAGTTCAATGCGGTGGAGGAGATCACGCAAATCGCCAGCACCGTCCGCACCGACGACGGGGACAACAGCGTTCCCCTGACGGAGCTCGGGCTGACCATTGAGCGCGGGTACGAGGATCCGGCAAGTTATATCTGTCGCGTCGGCGATGCGTCGGGGGCCACCGAGGCGGTGATGTTGGGGATCACGATGAAATCCGGTGCGAACATCATCGACGTGTGCCGCGATTGCAAACAACGCATCAACGAATTGATCGTACGGGAACAGCGCTTGCCATCGGACGTGGCCGTGACCGCGGTTTCCGATCAATCGGAAAGCGTGACGAAAAAGATCCGGGATGTGATCCTCAACGTGGTCGAAGCGGTGTTGATCGTGATCGCCATCGTCTACCTGGTGGTCGGCTTTCGAACCGCCTTTGTCATGGCCGCCAACATCCCGATCGTCGTGATCATCTCCATCGGTTTGATCGCGGTCTTCGGCGTCCAACTGGAACAGATCTCGCTTGCCGCCTTGGTGATCTCGCTGGGATTGCTCGTGGACAATGCCGTTCAGGTCTGTGACCAAGCCCGGACGAACCAGATCGCCGGCATGGCGCCGTTTCCCGCGGCCATCGACGGCGCCAATACACTGGCCATTCCGATGCTGGTCGGCACCCTGACGACGATGGCGGCGTTCATCCCGATGCTGTTTTCACTCGAAGGCGGCGGCAAAGAATACATCTACAGCCTGCCCGTGACCGTCTCGACCACCCTGGCGCTCAGCTGGTTGCTGGCGATGACCTTTTGCGTGATCCTGGCCGGGGTGTTGATCCGCGCGCCCGAGGCGGATTACCCCGCATCACCGGTCGTGTCGTGGTTTCGAAAACTGGCGGCATGGTCCCCCCGCTTGCGCCACCGCCACGCGGTTGAGTCGGCGCAACCACACGGTGAGACAAAACCAACGGGCAATCACGCCTTCAACCTCTACACCCGCGTCGCCCGCTGGGCCGTCAACGCCAAATGGCTGACCGCCTTGGCCACTGCGGTGCTGGTCGTCGCGATTTTGATGTTGCCGGTCAGTTCCGAGTTCTTTCCCGAAGCCGCCGGAACCCAGTTCGCGGTCAAAATCATCTTGCCGGAAACCGCGACGATCGACCATACCGATGCGGCGGCTCGTCAAGTCGAATCGATCCTTCGAAAACTGAGCCGCGAAGGCGGCGCGGAATCTGACCGACTGAGAGCCTATCGGACGATGGTCGGTGGCGGAGGCTCGCGATGGCATCTGGGCTGGGATCCCGAACCCCAATCACGCTCGTTCGCCGAAATTCTGGTCCGCACCACCAGCGACTCGGTGACGAAAGCCTACGCCCAGCGTGTTCGCGACGTCGCCCAGCGCGGCGACGCATCACTGGGGATCGCCCCCATCGTTGGCGCCCGAGTTGTCCCCGTTCAATTGGCCCTGGGACCGCCGGCTGATCCGCTGGTCCTGCGGATCGCCGGAAACGGTTTTGCCGATCCCGCCATCCTCCGCAACACCGCCGATCGCCTCAAGCGACTCGTCGCCGAACAACCTGAAACCTGGGATGTGAATGATTCCTGGGGCATCGACGGGTACCAGATTCGGGTCAACGTCCACCAGGACCAAGCCGTGCTCGCCGGCGTCACGAATTCGCAGATCGCCAAAACCCTGACGTCCTATTATTCGGGACTGCGTTTGACCACGTTCCGCGAAGGCGACCATCAAGTCCCCGTTTACTTTCGTCTCCGCGCCAGTCAGCGCGAGTCAATCGCCGGACTTCAAGAGTCTTACGTCGAAGGAGATCGCGGCAAGGTCCCGCTGGCATCGATCGCAAGTTTGGAACCCGCGTTCGAACTGGCAAGAATCGAGCGACGCAACATGAACCGCACGATCGAGGTCAGCTCCAGGATGGAGCCGGGGGTGACGGGTAACGACGTCGTTTCGCGTATTTTGAAGTCCGAGGAGCTGCGACGTCTTCGCGACAGTCTGCCGGTCGGCTACTCCATCGAGCCCGGCGGCGCCTATGAAGAAAGCGTCGAAGCGGGCGGGCAGATGATGATGTCCTTTGCGATCTCGTTTTTGCTGATCATCTTGTGCCTGATTTTCCAGTACAACGGCTGGTCGAAACCGTTGATCATTCTCTCCACGCTGCCGTTGGCGTTGGTGGGTGCCTGGCTGGGCTTGTTCCTGTCCGACAAATCATTGGGCTTCATGCCCCAATTGGGAATCCTGGCCCTGTTCGGAATCGTGCTCAACACGGCCATCATCTTCGTCGAATTCGCCGACATCTTGATCGCACAAAAGGCGACGGAGAAGCGGAACGCGGGCAGCGGGGATGGCCCCATCCAGGGTCTGAGCGTCGATGAGTTTCGCGGTTGTCTGATCGAAGCGGGCAAGCAACGCATCTTGCCGATCTTTCTCACCACGGCAACCACCGTCGGCGGCTTGATCCCCCTGGCCCTCAGCGGCGGTCCACTTTGGGAAGGCCTGGCGTGGTGCATGATCGTCGGCCTGCTGCTGACAACCCTCCTGACGCTCTTTGTGGTTCCCGCCTTCTATGCGATCCTGGTCGAAACATTCGGCGTCCGCCCGGTGGTGTTGGCAGAAGCCGCGACCGAGGATCCGCAGCCCACCCAGCGAGTCTTTTGAACCATGAACTGGCAACGGGCCAGACGCCCCGAACAAAAAGCCGAACGGATCTCAACGATCCTCGATGCGGCAGCCGAACTGTTGGATGACAACGAGTACGACACGATCTCGATGCGTGACGTGGCTAAACGTGCGGGGCTCGGAAAAGCCAGCTTGTATCACTACTTCAAAACCAAAGAAGAAGTCTTTCTTGCCTTGTATCGTGAAGAGCTTGAGCGCTGGCTGGAAACTGTGACGACGGGGCTGGGGCGACTGCGAAAACCGACCCCCACGCGAGTCGCCGAGATGCTCACCTCGGCGCTGCAACGTCACCAGCGGTTCTGTCGCTTGATGGTCCTGTTCGCAGCCGTACTCGAACGAAACCTGTCGCAAGCCTTCCTGGTCGAATTCAAACGCTCGCTCTTGGAACCGGCCGAAGCGTTCGCGGGCACGATCCAGTCGGTCACACCACACTTTTCCATCGAAGACGCCAAAGATTTTGCCTTTCAGCATCACGCCTTGGTGGCCGGACTTTGGCCGATCGCCCATCCATCACCCCAAGTCGAGTCGGTCTTGCAGGCGCTCGAATTCCAAGGCTTCCGCACCGAGTTCGCGCCCCTGCTGACTCGGTCCTTCATCAACCTGCTCTCGCCGATCGATTGACCCGATCGCCCCAATGGTTCGCGGCAGGGCGCGAGCCCTCCGGTCGTTCGTCCGTTATCCCAATCGCCACCCCCTGTGAGGTGGTTGGTGGCTCTCTGTATCGGGTGGATCACCAGCAAGTTCGCGTCGTGCCCGTTCTGTCCTGGATGATTTTGCGCGCCATGGGGAGTCGTATCGGATAACCTAGGGATCCGCCGTCACGCCTTGCCGGCCCTCCTCAGCTCGTCTCTCTTCTCCCGCTCCGCTCATCGATTCCCCTCCATGATGCCCCTTCTGCACCAAGCCCGGGCGGCTCGAAATCGTCGCCGCAACGCTCGCACGATTCGACGTCAGCGCCTTTCATCGCAGATCGAGCAACTGGAACGGCGCGACCTGCTGGCCTTCGACATCGGTCTGTTCGCGGACATCAACCAACAAGGTGTTTCGGCCGCGATCGATCACTTGGTGGAGTTCAAAGGCGAGGTCTATTTCGTCGCTGATGACGGACGCAGCGGAAGCGAACTCTGGAAGAGTGACGGCACGATCGACGGCACCGGCCAGGTCGCCGATCTGTTGCCCGGCGTTGATGGCTCCCTGCCCGAAGACTTGACCGTGTTGGGGGCGGAACTGTTCTTCACGGCACTGGACGAACTCGGCGAAACAGACCTTTGGAAAACTGACGGCACGACCGCCGGGACCACCATGGTGTTCGATGCCGACGCCAACGGAGTCTACTACCTTCGCGACTTGACGGCCTCGGGCGGCAATCTGTTCTTCACCGCCTATCATTACGATTCGGGCTACGAACTATGGATCCACGACCAAGCCGTCGGCGGAACGATGCTGGTCAAAGACATCAATCCGGATCAAACCATCATTGACCGCCCGAGAGAATTGACGGACGTCGACGGAACGCTGTTCTTCACCTCCTACGAAAACGGCTACTACAATCGCGAGTTGTGGATGAGCGACGGAAGCGAGGCGGGGACCATGATGGTCAAGGACTTGGCGATCGACACGAGTGATCCATTGGATCCGGATCCCTCGATCAGTTCCTACCCGACCTACTTGACCAATGTCGACGGCGTGCTGTTCTTCGTCGCGGAAGATCCGGTCGATGGCGTGGAACTGTTTCGCAGCGATGGTACCTCCGCAGGCACCCTGCAGGTTGCCGATCTCCATCCAAGCGGTTCATCGTACCCCGATGATCTAACGGCATTCGACGGCCACGTGTTTTTCTCCGCCGACGACGGGGTGACGGGGCGTCAATTGTTCAAGAGCCAGGTCGCGACGGGGACAACCACGATGGTCGCCAACACGGCCGGCGGCAGCAACGCCTCCAACCCGACGGATCTGGAAGTCGTCGGACAAGAACTGTTCTTTGCCGCCGAGGGAGTCGTGCCGGCGACGACCGTCAGCGCCGATGCTCCGACGCTGTTGACCGACAACTCGATCCTAAGTGGATCGGCCTGGGCGGGGATCGTGACCGGACTCACCACCGGACCGGATCGCGGCAACCTGGCCACCTTCGGGGGCAACGGTGTCTTCACCGCCAAGCCCCAGACCAGTACCAACGATGGTCCCGGCTGGGTTGTCAACGGTGCAAAAATCGGTGACGCCGGCGTCGGACTGGAAACACTCGCGCTGAATGATTTTTATCTCGCCGACATCGATTCGGGTGACTTGGACAACGATTCCTGGGAATGGACGATCTCGGACGCCGCAGGTCTGACCAATCTCGCGTTTACCGGTTTTGCCTCGGGGAATCAATTCGATCAATCGCACGAAGGCCTGGTCTTTGAACTGTTCCTCAACCACTCGACCACCCGGACGTCGGTGCTGGAGTTGGCCGGCGACGAATTGGACAACTGGTTTGCCGGGCGATCGGCCAACAACATTGCCATCTCCCATCCGGGCGGCCCCACCGTCACGACGGCCACCCTGCGCATGACCATCGGACGCGACGGAGCCCCGGCGTTTGCCGACGGCGGATCCGAAGCGATTGTCGTCAATGCAACATTGACTGCCGACCTGTCGCCGGCGACGACGGCACGGTTACCGGTCGGCCGCGAATTGCACAAGACCGATGGAACCACCGCCGGCACGGTCCTGATCGACGATTTCGTCACCGACGGCAGTGCCAACCCGAGTGAATTGACCGAGTCGGGAGGCTTGCTGTACTTTTCCGCCGATGAACCGGTGGGATCCGGTCGAGAGTTGTGGGTCAGCAATGGCACGCAAAGCGGAACGATGCGATTGATCGACTCGCAACCGGGCAGCGACGAGTACGGGGCACCGTTGGATGGTGACCCGCAAAACCTCACCGACATCGGCGGAACCTTGTTCTTCACAACGATCGACGGGACGGTGGACCGCGAGCTTTGGGCCAGCAATGGCACCGCCTTGACCACGCGCCCCATCGCCAACATCAATCCCGGCACGCAGTCGGCCGACGTCCAGCAATTCACGCCGGTCGGCGACCTGCTGTACTTCGTCGCCGATGATGGGATCAACGGCGAAGCGGTTTGGAGGGCTGACCCGACCAGCCAAACGGTCACCATGGTCGCCGACGTGACTGCTTCGTCCATCGACGCGGTTTCAGGGCTCGCCAAATTCGGCAGTGGTGTCGTGTTCTATAACTCGATCGCTGGCTCCGGCGGCGGGATGTATTACCACGACGGTTCCCAAACCACTCAATTCATGGCCGGAACGCCCGTTGCCGTCAATTTGGACGGCACGATGTTCGTCGAAAATCCCGCCGACAACCGCGTTTACTTTGTCACCAATGATGCGGCCAGCGGCGAAGAACTCTGGAGCAGTGACGGGACCCTGGCGGGAACCGCGATCGTCCAGGATTTGAACAGCGGAAACACCGGCAGCGAGCCGACCGAGCTGACGTCGTTCAAGGGACAGATCTACTTCGCTGCCGATGACGGCGTCGGCGGACGAGAACTGTTTTCGACAAGCGCCGGCGGAGGAATCCAACAGGTCCGAGACATCAATCCGGGCGCCATCGGGTCCGACCCGCAACAGTTGACGGTCAGCGGCGGCACGCTCTTCTTCGCCGCCGACGACGGCACCAACGGGCGAGAGTTGCAGACATCCGGCGGGACCCTGTTGGACATCAATCCGAACGGATCGTCCAACCCCGCCGAACTCACCGACATCGGCGGTACCCTTTACTTCGCAGCGGACAACGGTGTCGATGGCACGGAACCCTTCCTCTCCAACGGTACCGTCGCCACGCAAATTGCCAACGTCGGTCCGCTCAGCAGCAGTTCCAACCCCGACGGATTCACGGCATCCGACGGGCGTGTCTACTTTGCCGCCGAACAATCCAACCGCGGCGCACTGCTGGAAATCTTTTCCGGAATCAGCGGGACGCAGCTCGTCAATTTAACCGGTGCACCAAACTATCCCGATGCCCCCGACTCGATCGCGCTGCTCGACTCCTTCGAGATTCCGACCAATGTCGACAACAACTACGGGGCTCGTGTGCGGGCGTACTTGACCGTTCCCACGACAGGCGACTACACGTTTTGGATCGCCTCGGACGACCAAGGTTCCCTGCTGTTGAGCACGGATGACGATCCGGCCAACGCAGCTCAGATCGCTTCGGTCCCCGTCTGGACCAGCTCTCGGCAGTACGACAAATACCCCACCGACCAGCAGTCGGCGCCGATCCGCTTGGTCGCCGGACAGGTGTATTACATCGAAGCGTTGATGAAGGAAGGCTCCGGCGGCGACAACTTGTCGGTCGCCTGGTCCGGCCCCGGAATCCTGGGACCAACCGTGATCGGCGGACAGTATCTCACCCGCTTCGGCGTCGCACCCACCGACCTGGGGACCGGACGTGAATTGTGGAGCACCGACGGGACGCCCGCCGGCACGGAATTGGTCGCCGACCTCCAACCGGGGCTGCCAAGCAGCAACCCCGAACCCAAAGGTTCGACGGGGTTGAGATTGTTGCTCAGCGTGACCGATGACGGATCGGTCGGACGTGAGCCCTACAGTAGCGGAGGCACGCCGGCAAACACGTCGTTGATCGAAGACTTGAACCGGGACCTGCGATTCGGAAGCGATCCCGAAGGGTTCCATCCCTTTGGCGACGATTGGCTGTTCGTCGGCGATGACGGCCTGATCGGAAACGAACTGTATCGACTTGCCGCCGACGCACCGGTCGCCCCCGACGTGGAAGTCGCAGCACCGCCGGGCGTTGATCCGCCGGTCGGCCGGCAACAGCGCTCGATGGTCGATTCGATCAGTTTGGTCTTCGACGAAGAAGTCCTTGTCGCTGAGACGGCGATCGAGTTGACGAACCGGGACACGAACACAAAAGTCACGTCGCTGATCGTGAACGCCACATTCCGAGACGGCCGGACGATCGTGGAACTGACGTTCGGGCCCGGTCCATCGGTGGTCTCCCGTGATCCGTCCGGGACCACCGGGTTGCTCAATTCGCTGGCCGACGGGAACTATCAATTGACCGTGCCGGCGGACGCAATCCAATCGCTACAGACGGGATTGAGTTTGGACGGGGATTGGGTGCATGGTGAAAACGCAGCCGACCGATTCTTTCGATTCTATGGTGACAGCGACGGCGACCGGGATGTCGACGGCCACGACTATGGACGCTTCGGGCTGACGTTCCTTCAATCGGCACCGGGCATCTACAATCCAGATCTTGATTACGAAGGCGATGGAGACGTCGACGGTCAAGACTACGGCCGATTCGGTCTTCGTTTCATGCGTCGCCTCGACCATTCCTGACTGCTGCCGCGTCCCGACATTCACACCTGCCAGAGTCCGTGTTGAATGCCACCCTGAAAGAAAATGGCGCACTTCCCGTGACCGGGCAACTCCATCGGCGCAAGCGCGACCTGGCCCCCGGCCGCCTCGGCAGATGTCACCGCGGCATCAATGTCGTCGACCAGCACGTAAGGTCGGACGATGGGCGACTCGGATTCGTGCATCGGAGCCCGCACGCCGATCTTTCCCCCGCCCGCTAGCGTGGCCGTGCGTGCATTGCCAAGCGCCGGATCGCCCGTGCCGAACGTCACGCCATGGAGTTCGGAAAGCGTTGCGCACACGATGTCGACGTCCGGCGTCACGAACTCTAGATAGTGGACTTGCATTGTTTTTCTCGCTCAACTGAAATGGGTTTAAAAATGTAGAGAGAACCACCTGCCTCGGCGTCAGCAGCGTAGACGGCCTGCGGGAGACCGAATTCAGTGTAGATTGCACGGGCAACCCGAATCGATCGGTTGCACGTCGGGCGCAAGTTTACAACAGCCCGTCGCCACCGCTTCGTTCAGGATCGCAACGAGAACAGCATGAAGGATTCCGCAACGAACGCGCCGGCGGACGTTCATCGATTCTACAACGAGCTGCCGAACCGTTTCGTGGCTTGGGCCGCAGTCTGCTCGATCGGGCTGTTCGGTTTGATGCTGCTCTCAGCCGGCCTGCACCGCGGGTTGCGCAACGGACTCGCCGGGCTACCAGCCGATGAAACGTTGCTGATCATTATGGGCGTCGTCATTTCGTCCGGGGCCGGATTGTTGGTCCGGCATCTGGCCACCGCCCGTGTCACGTTGACGCCGACGCATCTGGTGGTCAGCCGCTGGGTCGGGTCGCGCCGTTTTGCCCTGAATGAAATCACGGGATTGGCGCGGTATCGCAAGACGGTCAAAACCAAATCGCGTCTGGGACCTGCAAAGCCTACCGCCGGCTGGTCCACGTTCACGGTTGAGGTGCTGATCCTCAGGCTACCGAATCGATGCACGGCCCAATTCACGCTTCCCGAGTTTTGCGGCAACGTCGAGCTGCTGGAACTGCTGCAAAACCGCACGGGACTCAATTTGAACGAGTTTGGCGATGAAGCAGCAAAGGCCAAGGCATGGCGGAACGGCATCGGCGGTTGAGCCCGCGTCAACGCGAGGCTTTCTCGCGATACTGCGGCGGTGCGTAGGCTTCGTAACTCGGGGCGTCGTACTGGGAACGCAGTTGGTCGTAGGTTTCGTGAAGCTGCTTGCGGACTTCGGCGTAGTTCTGATCGGAGTAAACGTTCCGCATCTCGGTGGGGTCGTTGACCAAATCGAACAGCTGCCACTCATCGGTCCACGGCAGGTAAAACAATTTGTGCGTGTGCGTTCGAACGCCGAAGTGTTGCGGGACGGCGTGTTCGCCGAGTTCGTAATACGCGTAATAGACCGAATCGCGAATCTGTTGATCGCTGTCCTTGAGCACCGGCATGATCGACGTCCCTTGAACTTCGTCGGGAGTGTCCATGCCGGCCATGTCCAGGAACGTGGGGGCGTAATCGATGTTTTGAATCAGTGCCGTCGGCTTGGCGCCCGGCTGGACCACGCCGGGCCAGCGGATCACAAACGGCATTGTGAACGATTCTTCGAACATCCATCGTTTGTCGAACCAGCCATGTTCGCCGAGATAAAACCCCTGGTCGGACGAATAGATCACGACGGTGTTGTCGGCCAACTGGTGATTGTCCAGGTAGTCTAGCAGTCGGCCCACGCTCTCGTCGACTGCCTTGACCGTTTCCAGATAGTTCTGCATGTAGCGTTGGTACTTCCAACGCACCAGTGCTTGATGATCGATCGTTCCGGCTTTGTAGTCGTCGATAAAGGCTTTGTTTTTTGGTGCGAAGTGGGCGTCCCATGTGGCCTTTTGCGACTCCGTCATGCGGTTGTATTCCGGGGTGCCGTACGACCGGAACTCCGGCAAGGTGACGCCCTGCATTTCTTCTTTGCGCAGCTTCAAATCATAGGCCCAGGTCATGTGCCGATCGATTTCCATTTCATTCTTGGGCAACGTTCGGCTGCGCGTGGCATAGTCGTCGAACAAGTTGCTCGGCTCGGGAATGGTGACCCCGTCCAGCGTGCCGAGGTGGCGCAGGGCGGGGGCAAACGTTCGGTGCGGTGCCTTGTGCTGGCACATCAGGAAGAACGGTTTGTCGGCATCGCGGCGGTCGAGCCACTGGATCGCTTTGTCGGTCGTGATGTCGGTGGCGTATCCGTCAAACCGTTTCTGTTTGCCGTCCATCGAGATGAAAACCGGATTGTAATAGCTGCCTTGCCCGGGCAAGATGTCCCAGTAGTCAAAGGCGACGGGGTCGGTTTTCAAGTGCCACTTCCCGATCACCGCGGTCTGGTAACCACCGCCGTGCAAGGACTTGGCGACGGTCCATTGAGACTGGTCGAACCCCGCGCCGGTGTTGCGCAAGAAACCATTCTTGTGGCTGTGTTTGCCGGACAGGATGCAAGCGCGTGACGGGCCACAGATGGAATTGGCGCAAAAGGAATTGCGAAACAGGGCGCCTTCGTTGGCGATGCGATCGATATTGGGCGTCGGCGCGACCTCCGCCAGCCGACCGCCGTAAGCCGAGATCGCGTTCAACGCATGGTCGTCGGAAAAGATGAACAAGATGTTCGGGCGATCGGCGGCCAGGGCGGGAGCGAGGGTTGCCAGGGTCAGGATTGCCAGGGAAAGGATTCGTCTCATGAAACAGCGTTCTTGTCGTCGGGGGTGTCGGGGTGGCGTGAACGGATGGGAAGGCGAACCACCAACGGGCATCGCATCGATTGGTCCATTTTTCGCTGCAACCAGTCTAACAACCGGCAAGCGATCGCGGACGCAGCTCCGCCGTTTGGAGATGGACGGCACGCAAAACGGACACAATCCTGACACGAACGAAGCGCAAGGGAGTGGATTGTCCACTTTTAGCGGAAGGGCGCGAGCGGGCTGTCGATTGAGTCGGAATCTGCTGATTCAATGGTGAGCCGCTGGCCGTCAGGCCTCGGGCAGCGCCGCAGTGCCCGGCCGCTGACGCGTCGCGGCTCACAAAAACGACAGCCCGCGAGCCGTCCGGTCGCGTTTCAAAAACACCGTGAAAGACCGGAGGGCTCGCGCCCTGCCGCTAACAATCGACACCCCGCTTGACGTCAAATTAGATGGCATGGGGCTGCGCCCTGCCGCTAAAACCTCATCAAACACAAGAAACCGATGCTTCACGCCGACCCGTTGGTGCCGCGAGCGGGCAACGATGTTGCGAAGGGCCGCTATTTTCCGATCCATCGGCCCACCTTTTTTGATCTTTCTTTGCCTGGTAACGTTGCGTCGGTCGGCGGCCGAACCAAACTCGTCCGCATCCTCTCAGCCAAGCGGTGGCTGAAGCGATCACCCATGCATTGAACAAGGAAAAGATGAAGAATGGACGCTGATAAAATCGATGGAATTGCCCGTGCAGTTGTGATTTCCGGGATCGGATTGGTCGCCTTGGTGCTCGCCGCCCAAAAGTTTCTGTTTTAAAGCTCTGGCGAGATCCGTTCGACCTGACGAAGCACATCGGCGAAGGGGATTTGTTCACAGACCCCAAAACTGGCGTGCCGGGACAGCCGCGACCGGATCATCTGCGGTGACGACAGTCCGCACAAAAAGCGTGCCCGTTGACGCGCGGTCGCAAAATGATCGGGATACTGCCGACAAACCTCGGCCAGCGCGGTTCGCACGCCGTCACCGATCTCGCGATGGGTGATCGCGGGAATCGTGTGGGGACCTTCGCCAAGGCAATGACTGCAGGCACCACACGCTGCGTCCATCGTCTCGCCAAAATGTTCGGCCAACAATCGCGATTGGCAACTCGCTGCGCTGGCGATTGCGAACACGTCTTCCAGCCTGGACACCTCCGACTGCTCACGACCGACCACTTTTTCGAAATACTGGTCGGCAATGACCTTGGGGTGCTCCAGCCGCCGTTTCCAACGGTAACCGTGAACCAGATCGCTGACGTTGACTTCGATCCAGTTTTGCGCCGCCATGAAGTCGATGGCTTTGACGATCCGTTGTCGATCTTGACCGAGCGCCTTGGCTGCGGTGACGGTATTGAGTGAAAACCACTTCCGCGCCTTGGTCAATTGTCCCAGCAATCCGGCCAGAAACTCTCGCCGTTCGCCGTCAAAGTTGTTCAAGATCGCGCGCGAGGTCACCAAGGGATGAATCTTGTACGAATCGTAGCGCGGCGACGTCGCTTGCAAGTAGCCGTCCAGTTCCAAGTACGTCAGCAACGTGCGAACGACAAGGATTCGGATATCGGTTTCGAACGACAGCTTGTAATGGGAGATAAAGAATTCGTCGGGTTGGCCGTGGCAAAAATCGATCATCCGTCCCACGCTGTGACGGCTGGGCGTGTCGCCATAGGTGAAATTCTCTAACACCACACGATCTTCGGGCAGCAACAACAGTTCGCAAATCGACCGCTCGCCGTCACGTCCGGCGCGTCCGATCTCTTGTGCGTAGGCCTCCAGTGATTTGGGCGGATTGTAGTGATAGACGTAGCGGATATTTGCTTTGTCGATCCCCATCCCAAAGGCGATCGTCGCGACGATGATGCCGTCGCCGGATGCCAAAAAATCTTGTTGGATCGTCGCCCGCGTCTCGGCGTCCATCCCGGCGTGGTACGCGGTCGCAGGGATGCCATCGTCGCTGAGTTGCTCGGCGATCGTTTCGGCCGTTTTTTGTTTCGAGACATAGACCAACGTGGCCCCACGTGGTCGCGACTCAATCCGCTGGCGGAGTGTTTCGTAGTGATCCGCCGCGGTGACAACGGTGCTTTTTAAATGCAAATTGGAGCGATGAAACGGGGTGCGGATCGCATCGTCGCGTTCAATGGCAAAGGCCTTGCGAATGTCCTCCAGCACCGCGGGCGTCGCCGTGGCGGTCAGCGCCAGGATACGATCGGCGTTGAGCGTGCCGGCCAACTCGGCCAGTTTCAAATAATCCGGGCGAAAATTGTGTCCCCATTGACTGATGCAGTGCGCTTCGTCGATCGCAAACAGCGAGACATCCAAGGATCCGACCGAGGCGAGAAATCGTTCGTTGAAAAATCGCTCCGGGGCGACGTACAGCAGGCGAATCGAACCGTCGCGGATTCCCCGCATCGCGTCGCGAAACTCTTGCTCTGTCAAGGAACTGTCCAGTCGAGCGGCGCGGATCCCACGTGCGGCCAAGGCGTCACACTGGTCCTTCATCAACGCGATCAGCGGCGAAACGACGACCGTCGTTCCGCTCAACATCTGGCTGGGCAATTGGTAACACAGACTCTTGCCGCCGCCGGTCGGAAACACCGCCGCGACATTCTTTCCGGCCAACAGACGCTCGATCACCGCCGCCTGCCCGCTGCGAAACTCGTCCAGCCCGAACCGGTCGCGCAGAATCTGACGTGCTTCCCGGGCCAACTCCGTTTCAGCCAATGTCATGGTCATTCCTTGTATACTGTGGCTACGGCTCAATCATCAACGCAGCATGCTTCCCACCCGATGCTAAGGTTTACCAACACCGCCATGAAATCAATCCCGCTACGTTCATTTTTCTGCTCACTGGCCGTGATCGTGCTGGCGTGTGGCTGGCTCGTCGAGGCGTCAGCCCAGCAGACGTCAGCCCAGCAGACGCCGCCCAACGTCGTGATCATTTTCATCGACGACATGGGCTATGCGGACATCGGCCCGTTCGGTGACACGGGCTATCCGACGCCGAATCTGGACCGCATGGCAGCCGAAGGTCGCAAGTTCACCGATTTCTGCGTCTCGTCCGCCGTCTGCAGCGCCTCACGCTCGGCCTTGATGACGGGGTGCTACCACAAACGTATCGGCATTTCCGGCGCACTGGGGCCAAAGTCAAACATCGGGCTGAACTTCAACGAGACGACGATTGCGGAAGTGTGCCGCAGCAAGGGGTATCGCACGGCGATTTACGGCAAATGGCATCTCGGACACCACCCCAAGTTCCTGCCCACCAACCACGGCTTCGACGAGTATTACGGGATTCCGTACAGCAATGACATGTGGCCGCTGCATCCGGCCACCGTCGCCAAGCGCCGCATCAATCCCAACGCGCCGAGTAATTGGGCCGAATTGCCGATGATCAAGGACACGAAAGTTGTCATCGACAGTATCCGACCGGAAGACCAACAGCAGATGACGAAGCAGTTCACCGAGCGGGCCGTCGAGTTCATCCGACGCGATTCCGATAAACCGTTTTTCCTCTACCTGCCACACCCGATGGTGCATGTCCCGTTGTTCGTCTCCGACGCGTTTCGCGGCAAGAGCGGACACGGTTTGTTCGGTGACGTGGTCATGGAAGTGGATTGGTCGGTCGGTCAAATCTTGGACGCGATCGAAGACATCGGCGTCCAACGCAACACCCTGGTCGTGTTCACCAGCGACAACGGACCCTGGCTTTCGTATGGGACGCATGCCGGGAAAGCGACGCCGCTGCGCGAGGGCAAGGGCACGATGTTTGAAGGCGGCTATCGCGAGCCGACGTTGATGTGGTGGAAAGGAAAGATCCCGGCGGGAACCACTTGCGATACCTTTGCCAGCACCATCGATTTGTTGCCCACGATCGCCGCACTGGCCGATGCCGAATTGCCCGACCACAAGATCGACGGCCACGACATCCGCCCCTTGATGTTCGGCCACAGCGATGCCAAGACGCCCCACGATTCGTTCGCATGTTTTTACAAAGGCGAATTGGAAGCGGTGCGGAATGAACGCTTCAAGTTGGTGTTTCCACACAAGTACCGCACACTCAACGGACACCCCGGTGGCACAGGCGGATTGCCGATCGCGTACCAGAACCAAATGGCCGAGCGGGCGTTGTACGATTTGGACAACGACATCGCTGAAACGACCGATGTCTCGGCCGAGTTCCCCGACGTCGTCGCCGAACTGGAAGCCGCAGCGGCCAGCTATCGCAACGAGATGGGGGACAAGTTGACGAAAACCAAGGGAACCGAAATCCGGCCGGCCGGGCGAATGGAACCGGGCGACGAAACGTTGCCGCTGGTTTGGTAACATGCTGGACCATCGACTTCAATCCAAACTCGTCGATCTCTGCCACCTGTTGATCGACCAACGTCGCGCCAGGGTCATCGTTCCGCCTTATGATGCGAGTTCGGGCTTCTGGTTCGGCGGCGGAAACATGGCGGTCGGACCCCAGGGCGATCTTTATTTGGTCGGCCGCTACCGCAATCACGGCGATTCAAGAACCGGGTTGGCTGCGGGCAGTCGCGGGCTGGAATTGGCGATCTTTCGATCGCGCGATCAAGGCCGATCATTTGAAAAAGTCGTGGGGATGGGCAAGCAAGAACTGTCTCCCGGCGAGACACCGGTGCTGTCGATCGAAGGCAGTGCGATCCGCTTTAGCCCAAACTCGGTCGAACTGTATGTTTCAACCGAAAAAGACCGAGTCGGTTATCCACCAGAGTTTCAACGGTTTCTGAAACCCGGCACCGGGGTGTGGTCGATCGATCGAATCGATGCCGACTCGGTTGAGGGCCTGAAAGACGCGGCGATCGTTCCGTGGCTGGTGTCGAAGGAACCGGAGACGATTCACGTCAAAGACCCGTTTCTGTATGAGACACCTACCGGCCCGTTGCTGCTGTTTTGCTCGCACCCCTTCAATTGGAGCTGTTCCAACACGGGATTCGTGCCGGCAGACGCCGCCGTCCCGCGGGACGATTCTGTCTCGTCTGAAACCTCCGGCGCCTCGACGCGCTGCGAATCGGCAACCTTCGACTTTTTTCCTCGCGGCAATGTCTGGGACGTCGCCATGACTCGCGGCACGGCGGTCATCGACGTGCCTGCACTCGGTGCGTTTCTCGGGCAGAACGTGCAATTGATGTTCTATGACGGCGGTGAATGCGTGCGCGATCACACGCAACACGCCGAATCGGTTGCCCGCCCCCGCGGCCATTCGTGCGAGGAACTCGGCGGTGCCGCTGTGTTCCTCGACCGACGTTGGCAACAACCGCAACGACTGTCTCGGTACGAGCCCTTGTTTGTCAGCCCGTTCGGTACGGGGTGCAGTCGCTATGTGGACGTCTTGGATCGCCCCGAGGGGATGTACGCCACCTGGCAGCAATCACAACCCGACGGTTCACAGCCGCTTGTGTTGCACTTCGTCCCCCGCAGCGAAATCGAGTCCGTGCTGGCATAGTTTTCTATATCAGCCCACCTTGCGACCGTCGGGTTGTAATGCCCATCATTCCGCCCTCCCATTGTTTTGCCCCCATCGTTTTGCCTTCCCATTTTTCTGCCCCACATTTTTCTGCCACTTCGCCCCCCATCCCGTCTGAAACTGGTCAAACCTTGCCGATCGTGACGATTGGCTTCAACGAGACAAATTCCTGACGGGCATCCGTCGATAAATCCACGACGCTTCCATCCGCTCGCCCTCTCAACAGTCACGGGATCGTCCATGCCATTCCTTCGCGGTAGCCTCGCGTTTCAAAGATTCAGTGTCACCGGTTTCGAAGCGGAACGCTTCGGCGACGAGCACATCGAGATCCTCTCCAAGCACGCTGCCGGCAAGTTTCAAACCGCCTCGGAGGAAAACGTCTCGGTCGGTTTTTTGGGTGGCGAACACTTGTTCGACCAGGATTTTGATCACAGCAAAAATCTGATCAACGAAGCCATTCACTTCTCCGCCCGATTTGACACCAACCAAATCCCGTCTGCCTACCGAGCCGCTTGGCTGCAAATGGAATTGGCCGGAATCGCCAAGGACAGCGAGACGGGCGTGGTCACCAAAGCCCAACGCAAAGAGGCCAAGGAGGCGGTGGAACAACGCTGTGAAACTGAAGCGGCGACCGGCAAGTATCGCAAAATGCAATCCTTTCCGATGCTTTGGGATTACGCCAACGAGCTGCTGTACTTCGGAGGCTCGGTGGGCACGGCCGGCCGACATTGTCTGGATTTGGTCGAGCGAGCCTTCGGTGTGGAACTCCGGCACTGGAGCGCGGGATCGTTGGCCGAACAATGGGGGATCGACAACGAATTGTACGGCGAAGTTGATGATCTGCAGCCGGTGAGTTTCGTTAGCGGCCAAACCATGGGCAGCCACAAATGGTCCAACGAGCATTCACAGTCACCCGATTTCCTGGGCAATGAGTTCTTGATGTGGCTTTGGTGGACACTGGAAAATCAAACCGACACGCTCACGCTGGCCGACGATTCCAAAGTCACCGTGATGCTGGCCAAGACGCTCAGCCTGGAATGCCCGCTGGGCGAATCAGGCAAGGAGAGCATCTCGGCGGAGAGCCCGGTCAAGCTGCCCGAAGCGATGCAGGCGATCCGCAGCGGCAAATTGCCCCGCAAAGCCGGCATGACGATTGTCCGCGACGATCGCCAGTTCGACCTGACGCTGCAAGCAGAATCGTTCGGGATCAGCGGCGCGAAAATCCATCTGGAAGACGATGAAGAGTTCGACGACGATGACCGCATCGATGCGATCCGTCAATTGAGCGAAACGATGGACTTGATGTTCGAAACGTTCCTGGGACGCCGTACCGGTAAGGACTGGAAAAAAGACCTCAAGGCGATCTCCGGCTGGTTGGGTGAACCGAAACAGAACCAGCGAAAGGCGGCGTGATCCGACTTCGAAAGACCAAGTGGGGTAAGCTTCCAGCTTGCGTTGCCGGAATCGTAAACGGGAAGCTTACGCCACACTTTAAAACTGCCATCTATTTTCCCGAGGGTCCGGTCGCGTCAGCGAGCTAGTGCTTTGTCAGCTTTCAATTTTCGAGCCTGCGTTTGTCGAGCGGAAAAGGGGTCAGGTACCAAAAACCAAATGGCCCGCAGGGTGTTTCGCATTTTTGGTACCTGACCCCTTTTCCGCGGTACCCTATGAATAAAAGTTGACGAAGCACTAGGGTTGTGCGAAACCCGTACAGCCGCTCCAACAAATGGTCGCCTCGATGGAAACGTTTATTCAGGAAAACCAACTCTTTGTCGGCATGGCGATTGGGACTGAGAGCGTTTAAAGGACCGTGATCAGCGATGATCATCCGAGGCATCGATCAAGAACCTCGCTTCCATCATCGTCACCGCTTGCCCCGACAACTGCACCCGGTCACCGATGACTTGGGTGTGCACCAGACCACCACGCCGTGAAGCCTGGTATCCGGTCAGCGATGAGCGGCCGAGACGCTGAGACCAATACGGCGCCAAGCAACAATGGGCCGACCCCGTCACCGGGTCTTCGTTGATCCCGAACCGTGGCGCAAAGAAGCGGGACACGAAGTCGACGCCTGCCGTGGACGATGCGGCCGTGATGATGACGCCGCGGGTTTCAATCTTTGCGAGTCTGCCGAAATCCGGGCACACGCTGCGCAGCGTCTGCTCGGATTCGACGACGGCGAACACGTCTTCGTTGGATTTCGCGACGTGATTGACGGCAACCCCCAACGCGTCCTGAAGATCGGCAATCGTCGCCGGATCAACCGCGCCGGACGGTGGCGTGACCGGGAAATCCATCGTGATCGACGGCCCCTCGCACTGGCAACTCAGACAGCCACTTCGCGTTTGAAACAGAATCGGTCGCGAAGGATCCACACGCTTCTGTTCGATCAACGTGTGCGCCGCTCCGAGCGTCGCGTGGCCACATAAATCCACCTCGACCGCCGGCGTGAACCAGCGCAAGTGGAACTTATTGGGCCGGCCGGTGGGGACAACAAACGCCGTTTCGGATAGATTCATTTCTACCGCGACCTGCTGCATCCACTCCGAATCGCGGGGGGATTCCAGCAAACAGATTGCCGCGGGGTTTCCGGAAAATGGACGCGTGGCAAAGGCGTCGACTTGCCAAATCGGAACGCCATCATTGGGGGGCATCAGCAGATCGGTCCCATCGTGAAGAAAGAAAGGTCAGCAAATCTCGACCGCCGTTGTTGAAAATCATCGGATTCGTGTGCCAAGCTGACGGACTCGGGATCGAATGACGAAAATCTGCTACCAGTGAATCGTACTTCGATCGACATAGATTGAGGCGTTGTGTGCCGTGTAGGTGATCAAGATTCTCGGTGCCAAAACGTAGTTTGATTGATTTTTTACCAAGGGGATCAGAGCAATGCCACTCGTCCAGACGCAGCATTCGATCGGGCCGCAGTCGCGGCGTGTCATCGCAGCCCACCTGATCATGACCGGGCTGCTGTCGTGTTTGGTGATCCCGTCGGGCCTGATGGCGCAGTCGCCTTCGCTCATCAAGCCGATTGATTTTGAACCGCGTGATCCGAAACGAGACCGCGAGGTGCCCGTGCGCGTCTATTTGCCAGCCGGCGCGACGGCCCGGCCGGTCGTCTTGTTCTCTCACGGGCTGGGCGGTTCTCGTGAAGGCAACCCGTACCTGGGGCAGCATTGGGCGGGCGCGGGGTTCGTCGCGGTGTTCATCCAGCACGCCGGCAGTGACCGTGACGTGATGAAAAACGTTCCGCTCCGCGAGCGGTTCAATGCACTCAAAAACGCGGCCAGTTACAAAAGTGCGCGCGACCGACTGGAGGACGTGTCCTTCGTGATCGATCAACTGGAACAATGGAATCAACGCGACGACCACCCGCTGTTCGGCAAGCTTGACCTGGAACACATCGGCATGAGCGGCCATAGCTTCGGTGCGGTCACCACGCTCGGCGTTGCCGGCCAACAGTCCTTTTTCGGACGGAGAATCGAAGAACCACGCATCGATGCGTTTTTGGCGATGAGCCCCCAGCCGGGTAAGGGCCCGCCGCCGGAAAAAGCGTTCGCCCCGCTGAAACGTCCCCTGCTGTGCATGACGGGAACCCAAGACGACAGCCCGATCGACCCCACGTTCACGCCGGAGTCACGTCAGCTGGTTTACAAGGCCTTGCCCGAGGGGGACAAGTACCATCTGGTCTTCCAAGACGGGAACCATTACACGTTCTCCGATGCCCGCGGCCTGCGTCGTCGCGATCGCAATCCGAAACATCACCCAGCGATTCAAAAGATCAGTGTCAAGTTTTGGCAGGCTTATCTGTTGGACGACGCAGATGCCAAAGGCTGGCTTCAATCCGACGCCGCCCATACCGACGGCACGCTCGACCCGCCAGATGTGTGGCAATGGAAGTAGGCAACGAGCGGAAAAGGAGTGGGAGAGGCTTCCAGGCTCGTCGCTGCCGAAATGACCGGCTGGAAGCCTATCCCACTGACGTTAGCTCCACGCTACGCGGCGGTAAAGTGGTCTCGCAACGCTTCCAGTAAGGCCGCATAGATGGGGTTGCAAAAATCCGCGACCAATTGTGGATCGTCCGCCGTGTACTCGGACATCCATTGGGCAAACGTGGTGTTGTCGGACGTCACGGGCAACAATTGAATTTGACCGAGGTAGTTGGAGACCGACGACTGCGACACCGGCTCGGGCCCGTCGTCGATCGAATACTGCATGCTGTAGTTGGCGTCATCCAAGTCCAACAGCGTTTCTTCGAAAGCGCCGTTGAGCACCCGTTTGGCTCCCACGCAATCACCCGGCAGGCCGCCGACCGCTTTCACGCTGGTAATAAACGGACGCCCCCAGTCCAAACGGTGGAAATTGCGGATCTCGTTCCAAACGTCATCGATCGCCGCGGGAACGATCACCGAATTGTAGCAGGACATCGTTGATCCCAATTTGATAATGTGTTGCGTGTGTTCGCGACGCGAACGCCAACTCAATCATATAGAATGCGGGGCGTCTGATGTGCCCCGCTGTGAATGAACTTGGCGAACCACAAGATTTCAAATGCAATCCCTGACACGTCGCAAACTGATCGTACGTGGATCCGCCGTCGGTTTATCCGCACTGTCTTACGCCAATGTCGCGCGAGCCGCGTCGGACAGGGGCCTACCCCGAATCGGGTTCATTGGATGTGGCGGCCGTTCGAAAAGTTTGTTGCAAGGCTTTTCCGGTGAGGCCACGGTGACATGGGCTTGCGACCCCGATCAGCAGCATGCCGCAGCCTTCCAGAAGTTGTCCGGTGCGAAACACGTCACCGATGACTTGCGACGGATTCTGGACGATCGATCCGTTGATGCGGTGGTGGTCGCCACCCCAGATCACTGGCACGCCCCGGCTTCGATCATGGCTTGCGACGCGGGAAAACACGTCTACGTCGAAAAACCTTGCAGCCACAACTTCCGCGAAGGCCAGTTGCTGGTCCGAGCGGCACGGCGTAACAACGTGGTCGTTCAGCACGGAACACAAAGCCGCACCCATCCGTTGGTGGTCCGTGCGATCAACATGCTTCGAGACGGAGTGATCGGCGACGTGCTGGTTGGCAAGGCCTGGAACATCCAACGACGACGAAACATCGGACATGCCAAACCCTCCGCACCGCCGAGCCATGTCGACTACGACACCTGGGTCGGCCCCGCGGAATTCCTGCCGTTTCAATCCAATCGATTCCATTACGACTGGCACTGGTGGCACAACTTCGGAACCGGCGACATCGGTAACGATGGGACGCACGAACTCGACATCGCACGATGGGGCTTGGGAGTCGAAGGGTTGCCGAGAAAGGCATCAGCGATCGGCGGCAAGTTCTACTTCGACGACGATCAACAATTCCCCGATACCGCGACCTGTGTGTTCCAGTGGCCGGGCGATAGAAAGCCGCAGTCCAACAAGCAACTGATCTTCGAAATGCGGATCTGGTCCAAGAACATGCCGCACAACTGCGACACGGGGATCGAGTTCTATGGAACCAAGGGAATGTTGTTTGTCAGCAAACGCGGAAAGTTGGCCGTCTGGGATGATTCCAACCAACCGATCGCGATCCCAGCATCAACAGGCAGTTCGACACTACCGAAGAATCATCAAGCCGATTTCCTGCAGGCCTTCACCGAGAACCGACGGCCTGCAGCCGAAATCGAAATCGGTCACGATTCTTGCAGTTTGGTCCACTTAGCCAACATCAGCGTCACGGTCGGACGATCCTTAAGCATCGACCCCGAAACGCAAACGATCCACGGTGACCTCGAGGCCAATGCGATGCTTGGACGCAAGTATCGGGCGGGAGGTCATTGGTCCGTCCCTCCCGGAAAAGACCTATGAATCCACGTATCAAGTTGACGATCGCAGCATGGCTTTGCTTCTCTGCAGCAGTCGAGGCACAGCGACCCGAGCTGACGTTCCGAGAGGGCGACGGCCGCGTCGTCATCGAAGTGAACGGCGAAGCGATCGCACATTATGTCTATCGCGATGATGCCATCCCGCGTCCGTACTTTGCCCACGTCAAAACGCCCGGTGGAATTCAGGTCACGCGGCATCATCCGCCCCAATCCGGCGATCGCAGCGACCACGCCACCATGCACCCGGGGATCTGGTTGGCCTTCGGCGATCTCGGCGGCGAGGACTTTTGGCGCAACAAGGCGTCGGTCCGACACGTGGACTTCCTTCAAGAACCCGCGTCCGAACGCAACATGGGTTCGTTCATCGAGAAGAAACAATACACCGGTTCCGACGGCAGAATCGTCTGCGACGAAGAATTCCGGTTCGCCGTACTCGCCAAACCCGAGGCCATCTTATTTGTTGTGGAATCCATTTTCAGTGGCACCCAGCCGTTCTCGTTTGGCGATCAAGAAGAAATGGGTCTGGGGGTTCGCGTGGCAACGCCGGTCACTGAAGTCGCAGGCGGCAACCTGACAGATGCCGAAGGCCGTGCCGGTGCAAAAACCATTTGGGGCAACGCCGCGGCCTGGTGTGATTACAGTGGTGTCATTGATGGCCAGCGTGTGGGGGTCACGGTCATGAGTCACCCGACGAACTTTCGCGAAACCTGGTGGCACGCCCGCGATTATGGATTGATCACCGCCAATCCCTTCGGCCGTGCGGCGATGAAACAAGGTGCGGCCAGCCGGATTGTGGTTCAGCCCGGCGAAACGTTTCGGCTGCGGTTCGCCGTGTACGTCCACTCCGGCGCGGAGGACGATGCGATTGCCAAGGCTTATGGTGACTACGCTAAACTGGGACAATGATCACAATGAAACACGTGCTCGCGTCCGTCTTCGCCGTGGTGCTGCTCGCACCGTTGATGTTGCCCTCCAGCGTCTGGGCATCGAAGCCAAACATTCTATTGATCATGGCCGATGACGTCGGCTGCGATGCGATCGGTTGTTATGGCGGCCAAAGTCATCCGACTCCGCACATCGACGCGCTCGCCCAAGGCGGCATGAAATTCAATCATGCCTACTCGATGCCGGTCTGCCACCCCTCGCGGGTTTGCCTGATGACCGGACGCTACCCGTTTCGCTTCGGAGCCGAAGGGATGAAGTGGGGCGATTTCCCCGACGCCGCCGAGGGGATCTCGATCGGTGACCGCATGAAACAGGCCGGCTACGCAACCGCCGTCGCCGGCAAGTGGCAGCTGTGCATGATGAAAAATGATCTCCAACACCCGCGACGGGTCGGTTTCGATTCTTGGTGTCTGTTCGGTTGGCACGAAGGCGGTCGCTACAACGATCCGTTGATCTATACAAACGGCCAACTCCGCGATGACACACGCGGCAAATATGGCCCGGATCTGTATGTCGAATTTCTCATCGACTTCATGCGTCAGAGCCGACAGGATGGCAAGCCGTTTTTTGCGTATTACCCGATGGCGTTGTGCCACGATGTCACCGACGATTTAAAGGGCCGGCAGGTCGCCTACTACAAAGACGGTCGCTGGATGACGTACGCGGAAATGATCGCGTCGATGGACGACATGGTCGGGCGTTTGGTCGCGGCGCTGGAACAAATGGAACTTCGCGAAGAAACGTTGATCCTGTTTACCACCGACAACGGAACTCCTGCGGCGAGCTATCTGTCGGTCGGCGCCGATGGCAAAATGGCTCGTCCCAAAGTGTTTTCGATCCGAAACGGCGAGGTGGTTCCCGGCGGCAAGGGAAAACACGACGACACGGGAACACGGGTTCCGTTGATCGCCAATTGGCCCGGCCGGATCGACGCCGGCACCCAGGCCGACCAGATGGTCGATTTGACCGATTACCTGCCCACGGTCGCCGAAATTGCGGGCTTGGGCGATGAAGATGTCTTTCGCGACGGAATCAGCTTCGCGCCACTGCTGTTCGGTGACACAAGGAAACGCCAGCGAGACTGGATCTACAGTGAGCACCGCGGGAAACGATCGATTCGCTCGCCGCAGTTCCGACTCTACGACGACGGACGTTTCTTCGATCTGGTCACGGACCCCCAAGAACAACAAGCACTTGCGATCGACGAACTGCCCGACGAAGCCAAACAAGAACACGCCCGATTGCAGCGTCGATTGAACGAACTGAAAACACGGGCTGCCCGCTAGGCTTCTCAAATCTGAAATCTTCGACCTTAGATCCTGAGCCCGTCCCCACGCTCGTGCCTCCCCCCCCTCCCTGCCAACCCGCCATGCAACCTCCACGCTCGCGCCGCTCCATCCCTTGTGTCTTCGCGTTCCTCTGGCTCTCCGCCGCGCTTGCCACCGCTGCCGAAATCCGCGTCATTTATCCCGAGTTGGAACCGGACATCGATGGCAAAGAAGTCGACTGGATCTATGGCGATTATCTGATGAAAAACGATCAGATCTCGGTCACGATCGCCGCCCCGATCGCGACGCGGGATGCCAATTTGACCATTCGCGGGATCGGCGCTTCGATTCTCGATCTGACCTTGAACGATCCCTCCAACGACCAACTGAGTGCCTTCATTCCCACGGCAGGCCGGTATCAATTCCATGACCCGAGCCAAGTGCAAACCGGTCGCGAGGGCGACGCGGTGTTCTGGCAGTGCCGTTCGTCCAAATCGCTCGCCGGTGATGGAAC
Organism: Stieleria neptunia; assembly: GCF_007754155.1. Classification (NCBI taxonomy): domain Bacteria; kingdom Pseudomonadati; phylum Planctomycetota; class Planctomycetia; order Pirellulales; family Pirellulaceae; genus Stieleria; species Stieleria neptunia. Next base: position 853,267 of record NZ_CP037423.1, read on the forward strand.
CACCGCGACCGTGCGGTATCGCTTGATGGACGGGAACGCGTTCGTCGAGACCACGGTTTGGATCGAGGGTGATGCCGCGGAAGCGGTCAAAGCGTATGACGGCGTCCGCGCCGATCGCACCTTTACACAGGAACAATCCGGCAGCGTCGCGTATTGCACCGATTCATTTTTTCGGCAAACGATCGGATTCAAAAGCCCCAGGGGCACCGAACCGCCGCGTTGGAAAAACGGTCGGCCCGCGGAGCTGCATTACAGCGACCAGCACGTGCAGCGCGACGACGGGGTGACGACCTGGACGGTCTTGCTGTATCCGGCGACCAGCCCGATCGACTTGCTGGCCGTCGCGGAAGGGTCGCATCGCTCGCCGGCAATGCACACCTTTGAGGTGCCGTTAGAGATCCCCGGTGGCGATCACCAAGCCGCCGTCAGGCGTGCCAAAATCTCGCTGCGATCAAAGACGGATTCTGAGGGCAAAGTATCTCCACCCTTTACGCTACAAACCGATGACCAGGGAATCGCCCACGCCAGGTTGGTTCCCGGTGAGTACCTCGTCGGATACACGGCGATCGGAAACGCGCCTTTCATACTGGTCGTCAAATCGAGTGACCAACCCCAAACGATTCGGCTGGGAACATCCTCACCGAGCGGATTCACTGCAACCGTGACCGACGGCGATGGAAATCCGATCCCGGCCAAAGCGACGATCTACGCGGAAAACGGAGGCCACCCGGACTTCGGACCGGACAGTACCCGGACCTTTGTCAAGAATTGCGTGTATGCCGTGCATGGCCAAATGCATTGCCCGCTCGATCCTGGCAACTACGAAATCCATTTCAGCCGCGGACCGGAATATGACCGCGTCATCAAGCAGGTCCAGGTCGTCGAAGAAAAGATCACCGAGATTTCCATCCAGCTCGACCGTGTGGTCGATACCCGCGGTTGGGTCAGTACGGAGCTGCACAGCCACAGCAGCCCATCGGGCGACAACACGTCCGACCAGTACGGACGCGTCGAAAACCTGCTCTGCGAACACCTGGAATTCGCCCCCTGCACCGAACACAATCGCATCAGCAGCTACACGCCGCATCTGAAGCAAATGCAGCGTTCGCGCCTGATGGCGACGTGCACGGGAATGGAATTGACCGGCAATCCGTTGCCCGCGAACCATCAAAATTCGTTCCCGCTGCACCACCATCCACACACTCAAAACGGAGGCGGTCCGCGGGTCGACCCGAACCCGGTCGTCCAGATCGAACGGCTGGCGATGTGGGACGGTGGTTCGGACAAACTGGTCCAGATGAACCATCCCAATTTGCACCAAATCTATGGTGACTTAGACGTCGACGGAACGCCCGACAAGGGATTCCGGGGGATGCTCAAGTGGATGGATGTCATCGAAGTCCATCCGCTGGAAACGATTTTTCAAGACGTTGCCAGCAAACCGCCGAACGTCCGGGAGATGCGAATCCCGCTGTTCCAATGGATGCAACTGCTCAACCAAGGCTACCGCATTCCGGGTGTCGTCAACACCGACGCGCACTACAACCACCATGGCAGCGGCTGGCTGAGAAATTGGTTCGCCAGCAGCACTGATGATCCGGCGGAGATTTCCACCGACGAAATGATTCGTCAAGCCGAAGCGGGGCACATCGTCATGTCGACCGGCCCGTTCCTGTCGGTCGTCGGCACGTCAAGTTCCAGCGAGACGCTGGCGATTCCCGGCGACGACCTCTCGGCCAGCGACGGTCGGGTGACCGTCCGGGTGAGTGTCCAATGCCCGAACTGGTTGGACGTCAATCGCGTTGCCATTTTCATCAATGGACGCCGCAGTGAGGAACACGACTACACGCGCAAGAATTCTCCCGAGTTGTTCGCGGATTCCGACAGCGTTGCCAAATTCGATTCGACGATCACCGTCCAACTGGATGCAGACGCACACCTGATCGTGGCAACGATCGGCGAAGGCATGACGATGGAAAAGGTCATGGGTGAGCAATACGGCAAGCGCCCGCCGATCGCCGTCAGCAACCCGATCTTCGTCGACGTCGACGGAAACGGGTTCCAGCCAAACGGCGACGAACTCGGTTTGCCGCTGCCGAAGTCACCGCAGTAAGCATCAAGCGGAAAATAACCGTCGGATCTTTTGAAGTGGGATAGGCTTCCAGGCTCGTCATTTCAGCATCGACAGGCTGGAAGCCTATCCCACTCATCTGCCGATCGTCGCTAATTCATGCCGCCGAAGCCGCCACTCCCGATCGGCTTCGTCGCTCGGATCAGGGTGTCGAGATCAAAGTCATAGTCGTCTTGATGAAGTGTGGTGATGTCGCCAAACGCGCCACCGTCGTCGATTTGGTTGGTGCCGGTGCTGTAGACGACAAAGCCGGTTTCGGTCGGCCGATCGATCAGGGGGGTGTCGCTGAACGGATCGATCGGAACAGACGGCAAAAATTCTGGCACAAGTTCATCGATGCCGGTGGGCAACCGTTGGTGTTTTGCGTCAAACAATCGGGCGGCAAATTCCACCATCAGCATTCGCAGCGTCGCATCGCGTCGGTGGATCGCATCCTCGGTCGCGTCAATCGACGGCGATACCAAAGTCGTCGTCTCGGACGGACTTTGCCCAGACAAGTGAGCCGGCGCGTACATCGCCAATCGGTATTGCCAATTCATTTCGCGGTCCATCACCAAATCGCTTCGTCGTTTGATCGATTCGAGTGACTCCCGCTCGCCATCGATCGCAATCAAGACGGGCAACAATTCCGCGAGCTTTTCGACACTCAGATCGTTGCGGATCCGCACCAAGCCTTCCTGGCCGATGCCTTCGGTCGCGATGCCGGTCAACGCGTAGGAAACATCGCTTCCGCGCCCGAGTCCATGTCCGACAGAGATGCAATCGAGCCACGAGTCGCTGGCGTCAGAAAATTGCCCTGCCTTGACCTTTGCCCTGGCTTCTTTATCCATGCAGCGTGCCCAGGACCGAAAAACATTCAGCTTCTGTCCGAGACCCGTGAAATCGGCATCGACGGCAAATGGATCGGGCGCACGAAATGTCTGACGAGCCGTCCGCCGAATCGATGCGTACGCCTCGGCAATCTTGTTCGCACGTTCTGTCCGACCGTCGTTGGCAAATTCTTGCAGCGTCTGTTCCTTCGGATTCAGCATCGCCAACTCAGCCATCTTCGTCTCCAGCCGTTCATAGACTGTTACGTCACCGGCGATCGGATCGGGCTGAGCCAGTGGCCGGGCCATTTGAACGGCGATCGGAAACAGACAAACGGCATACAACGTCAACAAAGTCCATGATGCGATGGTCGCCAACCGCCGTGTCGAACACTCCGTCGGCGAGTCAAGCTGTCGATACCGCAACCAGCCGGCCGTCGCGACGCACAACGTCGTCATCAGAAGTGCGGCCGCGTAAGTCCAGATCATGACGTGATAGGGCGACCCCGGCAGAAAACTCAGGGCACTGGCTTGCATCAACCACTTTCCGCCGACCGCCCCGAACTGGAACGCGAGCCCCAGGACGATCGAAAAGACAACCATCGCGACAAATCGCCAGCGTAAGCGAACGGCCGTAAACAGGGCTGCGATCGAGACGGTGGCCAAGGTCATCATGCCGGCGGCAGAAAGCATTGATGACCATTGTGAAACGGGATCGCGTTGCTGAGCCAACATGTTGATCAGGAACAAAATCGCGAGCAACACGATCGCCGACATCGCGTCAGAAAGGCGATACGATTGACCGACCGAATCGCACCGGGTCACGACGATGGGTCCCAGCCGGAACGAATCGCCAAACAACATCGCTACAATTTGAATCGTGAAATAGACCGGCAAAAAGACCAGCAACGTCTCCAGAGAGCCCATGTTCCAATAGACGCGGACCGCCCATCCGACAACGGCCGCAGCCACGACCAAACCGGCCAACGCCCCGGACCAAAATGTCAGCCGTCGCCAGATCGGAGGTGCGGTGCGTGAATGACGTCGACCCACTTGATCGCGCCGGCCAAGGAAACGTAGCAGACCGAGCAACACAACCGAGCTGCATCCGGCCAAGCTAAAGAACACGATCGGCTGGTAGGCATGCAGCGGCAGCAGCAGCCCCAGCGCGGCGACGCCGATGGCCGACCGAATCAACCAGCGGCCCCGTCCCAACGCCACCCACATCGAGAGCAGACTGAACAGGATTCCGGCCAGCCCCATCGCCTCAGCGGAACATCGGAAATCGGGAAACGTGTGCATGGAATGGCGGCGCGGTGGTGGGAGTCACCCTACCAGGATAACAAATCCTGGATTTCACGGACCAAGCACACTCCCTCCACTCGAAACGATTAGAATCTTACCTCCCCCATGTCCCCACCGTGCCCGCCTTATGGGAGCATTCGCCATGACGCGACATCTCGCAATCTTTATTTCTCTCGTTCTCTTGCCATTGCTGGGCGGAATCGCACCCGCGGTGGCTCAGGACAAAACGTTTCAAACGCTTTTCGACGGCAGCAGCCTGGACGGCTGGAAACACAGCGGGAACTGGGTCATCGAAGACGGGGTGATCACGCGAACCGGCAAGGGCGGATCGCTGGTCTACAACGCCGCCAAAGTCCCCGACGATTTCGAACTGCGCTTTGAATGGAAGGTCGCCGCGGGCAGCAACAGCGGCGTCTACTATCGTCCCGGCCAATACGAATACCAGATTCTGGATAATTCGAAACATAGGGATGGCAAGAACCCGCGCACCAGCGCCGCCTCGTTGTACTTCTGCATGCAACCGTCGGCCGACAAAACACGTCCGGTGGGCCAGTGGAACGAAGCCCGCGTTGTCTGCAAGGGTTCCGTCATCCAACATTGGCTTAACGGCACAAAGGTCATCGACTTTGATTACAACGATCCCAAATGGGCCTTCAACGTCGACATGCTGAAACAGCGCGGCGGTGACGTGGCCAGCCGTGGCGGACAACTGAGTCTGCAAGATCACGGTGATCCGGTCTGGTACCGCAACATCCGCATCCGCAGCATCCCCGCGGGTGAAGACATCGGACACAGCGAAGTCACGCCCGAAACAATTGCCCCGGACGTCCTCAAAGCCGAAGCCGAGAAACTGGCCGGCATCGTCGCGCGGCGAACTGCCGCTCAAAAGAAAGCGGCAGCGAACAAAGCGGCTCAATCAAAGACCAAGAATCGCCCCAACATTTTGTTCATCTTGGCCGACGATCAATCGCCCTTTGATTTGCAGATCTACAACAAGCGATCCAAACTGGAAACACCCCACTTGGATCGATTGGCCGCCGACGGCATCGTCTTGGATAACGCCCACCACATGGGGTCCTGGTCCGGTGCGGTGTGCACGCCGTCGCGTCACATGATCATGAGCGGTCGCAGTGTCTGGCACCTGCCCAATCGTGGACGGAACAAACAAAACCCCAACGCCGACAACGCGGCACTGGTGCCGCCCGATCTGCCCAATCACACGATGGCTGCCGTATTTAATCGCGCGGGCTACGACACGATGCGAACATGCAAACGAGGCAACAGCTACGACGCGGCCAACCAGCTGTTTACGATCGTTCACGAAGCGACCAAACGCGGCGGAACGCATGAAACCGGCAGCGCCTGGCACGCCGATCGCGTCCTGGATTACCTCGGCCAGCGTGAAGCGTCAAACGACACCGATCCGTTCTTGATCTACTTCGGTTTTTCGCATCCCCACGACACGCGTGACGGAACATCAGAACTGAACGCGAAATATGGCGCCGTCAATCACAAAGACAAAGATTCGCTGCCGCCGGCCAACCCCAAACAACCCCAACTGCCGGTCAACTACTTGCCCGAACACCCGTTTCATCACGGTCATCCGGGCTTACGCGACGAAGAAAAAGTCAGCGGAGTCTGGACGCGGCGCGACGAACGAACGATTCGAAACGAGCTGGGACGCGAATTCGCTTGCGGTGAAAATATCGATGACCAGATCGGTCGCGTGCTCGACAAACTCGAAAAGCTCGGCGAACTCGACAACACCTACATCTTCTACACCGCCGACCACGGCATGGCGATCGGTCGCCACGGTTTGCAAGGAAAACAAAACCTTTACGAACACACCTGGCGTGTTCCGTTCATCGCAAGCGGGCCCGGGATTCCGCAGGGGATTCGGGCGCCCGGAAACATCTACTTGATGGATGTCCTGGCAACGATCTGCGACTTGACCGGCATCGATGCCCCCGAAACGAACGAAGGGATCAGTTTTGCCCCCGTCTTGTTCGGCAAGCAGCAAGTCGTCCGCGACACATTGTTCGGCGTCTATTGTGGCGGTACCAAGCCGGGCATGCGATGCGTCAAACAGGGCGATTGGAAGCTGATCAAGTACGATGTCTTGGACGGCAAGGTCCGCGAGACACAGCTGTTCAATCTGGCCGATAATCCGCACGAGTTTCTGGGACAACATCACGACGCATCGCTCAATGCCCTGGTCGGCACGACGCCCACGCCCGGCCAGGTCAACTTGGCCGACGACCCGAAGTACAAGGGTCAACGGATCAAGATGGAAAAACTGTTGCTCGATGAGATGCGTCGCCTGGACGACCCCTACCGTCTCTGGGATCAGCCGCAATAGGTTGCCCGGCCGCATGCTCCAGACCTCACCCTGCCGCGATGGAGGTCGTGCAATTCAAGTCACCCTCCTGGCAGGAGGGTCGACCGCAGCGAGGGGAGGTCGAGCGGTGAATCTTGGATCGACCGGTAGGGCATGCTGTGCATGCCTTTGAGCCTGTGTATGCCCACGAGTGCCCTAACCAGGAAGAAACGACATCAATTTCCCAAACACCAACACGCCCGAACGAACGAATTCAACCATCCAACATGAACAACCACATCGATTCAAAACCCTACTTGATCCCTCTGCTGTTGATCGCGGGCAGTTTCCTTGCGAAACCCGCGGTCGCCGAGCAGCCCGCGTTGACCGACACCGGTTTTCCGGTCGCCAGTGTGTTTGTCGGCGGCCAAGACGGTTACAAAATCTATCGCATCCCGGCGGTCATTCGTGCGGCCAACGATGACCTGCTGGCGTTTTGCGAAGCACGCCAGGGCGGCGATGCCAGCGAGATCGATCTGGTGATGAAACGTTCCGCCGACGGCGGTAAGACGTGGAGCCCGCTGCAGGTCGTCCAAAAGAACAGTGACTTTCGCGATCTGGTCGCCGAGGACGTGAATGAAATCACGATCGGCAATCCCGCCCCCGTCGTCGACCTGCTTGACCCGGACCATCCGGGACGCATTTGGATGCCGTTTACGCTCGAGAACGATCGCGTGTTCGTGATTTCCAGCGATGACCACGGCGCAAGTTGGTCCCCGCGGCGGGAGATCACCCAGGACGTCAAGAAAGAAGCTTGGGGCTGGTACGCGACCGGCCCGGTGCATTCGATTCAAATCCGGCGCGGCCCCCATCGCGGACGATTGGTCATCCCGACGGACCATCGGCTCGGGGAAGACGGTCGGGACGGCGGCGATTTGGGGGCTCACGTGGTGATCAGCGACGATCACGGGCAGACGTGGCGACTGGGCGCGGTCGACGAAACCTACAAAGACGGGATCGGCGCGAACGAAACCACCGTGGTCGAACTTGCCGACGGGACACTCTACTTCAACACCCGCAACCAACTCGGCGGAAAACCGGGCACACGAGCCGAAGCATGGAGCCGCGACGGCGGTGATACCTTTGACTCGCGCGATCCACAGTGGAAAGCCTTTCGCCCATCGCCCGCGGTACTCGATCCGCCCGTCGTGCAATGTTCCCTGCTTGCAGCCTCCGACAACCTGATCGTGTTCTCAGGCCCCGACCAAAACGGCCCCAGCGGCCCGGGACGCAGCGACTTGCGTCTTCGCTATTCGACCGACCAAGCCCGATCGTGGCAGGACGGACCACTGATTCACACCGGCCCCGCCGCCTACAGCGACCTGGTGTTGATCAACGACGACGCGGTCGGCGTCTTGTTCGAAAACGGTGATGCGTCAGGAAAAAGTGCCTACCAACGCATCAGCTTCGCCCGGGTCAGCATGACAAAGATTCGAGCTGCCAGTGGAAACGGGCGGTAGCCTCGCTGGACAGCGCCATATTGAAATGAAATTGGCGTATTTTGTGCTGTCACCTCTCCCTCGGCGATGTCGTGCAGTTTTCAAGTCGTTGACAACAAAGGGTTTTTATCACTCTCCCCCTGGGGGAGTCGAGCGTCAGCGAGGAGAGGGTTTTCCTTGGGGCTCGGGCCTTGCCCATCAAGGTTGTCGTCATCGCAAGCTGGAAGCTTACGCCACTTAGTAGGTCAGGTCGGCACCGACGTAGAAGTTGATTCCGGGTTGGTACACCGACACACCCGTCAGCGAGCGAAAATCGAGATGCTCGCGGAAGGTCTTGTCGGTGAAGTTTTCGATGCCGAACGCGAGCAACAGGTTATCATTGAAACGGGGACGGTACGTTCCACGAACATCGTAAACGGTGAAGCCGGGCGTTGCGTTTTCGAGCAAGCTTGTCGCGACGCGATCCTGGTCATCAACAATCCGAGCCGCCAGTTCGACGTTCCAGTTCGGATCGGCTGTCGCATCCCGCAACCGAAAGCCGATGCGAGTTTCCAAGGGCGAAATGCCCGGCAACGGTTCGGAATCTCCTCCCGTGATGCCACTGAAAAAACCGCGTGCTAAACCGGGGACCTTGGTCGACGCGGAGCCCTGTGCGCCGTTGGTCGTTGCAAAGTCGCCGTTTCGTGTGCGATCCCGTCCGTCGACATATCGCATCGTCACAAACGGGCTCAAGCGTTCTTGGGGAAGCAATTCCAGGAACGACTCGAAACCAGCCAACGTCGCAAGGCTCGTATTGACGTATCGCAAGCTGACCTGCTGGACGTCGCCGCTAGGCGGGCCGGCCGTGACTTGCGTGTTTTCAAAGGTGATGTAATCGAATGCCCAGCCATAGAACCCGCGCGTTCCGCAGCGCAGGTAGTCGCCATCGAAGTCAAGGCTCAAATCTGCCTGCAGCATTTTCTCTTGCTTCAGGGTCGGATCCCCCGTGACATTGTTCAGGCCGTTCTGCAACAGCAACAGAAAGGGCTGGGCGGCATAGAGTTCTGTCAACGTCGGCGCACGTTGTCCGAATCCCAGCGAGGCAGACGTCGTCAAGGCTTCATTGTGTTCTCGCGTCAACGAGCCATACAGGCTCCACATCACCCGATCCGTCTGCGAAATCGACGTTCCTACGATTTCTTCGTAGGAAGCGGGGAACGCGTCGAGCCCGACTTCGCGAAGTCCAGCGGGATCGGCCGTGATATCGGTCTGGACGTAGTCGACACGGGCACCGGCCTTGAACGTGTAGCAATCCAGTAGCCGCTCGTTGTACTCGGCAAACAGACCCGGGTTGGCGGCGAACGACTTGGGGATCGGCGAGTTGCGATCCGTCACGGGGAACGGAAATCCGAGGGTGACCGCATCCGAAATCTCATTCAGTTCTTGTTTCACGAAACGAAGGTCGTGACCCACCGTCCAACTGACGTCGTCGCCTGCTTCGCCCCAAGTCCGACCGCGTCGATAACCGGTGGACATCGAATCCACATCCGTGAAACCGATGTATCGAATTCGATTGAGAAAGGGGAATTGCGGACGTTTGGCGATGTTCTGTGCGTTGCCTTCGAAACGCGTGCGGTTGTACCAGACTTCGGTCTCAACCCGATCACCGATCTCAGGATTCGCATCGATGTAGGCGACCTCGTATCCATCGGTCACCAGGTAATCGATGTCGAACACATAGCCTGGAAATTCGACATCCGTCTGGTCCAGACGCAGCAACGAGAACTCGATGGATCGGTCGTCACCTAAATCGCGTCCCAGCGCGACGGTAAACTCCCGCGATTCATAGCTCGACGGAACACTGCTTCCGTCGCCGTCTTCGTAATCGCTGCCGTAACGATGCGAATAATTGCCGCGCATTCCCCAATCTTCACCGCCGGCCCACAGGCTTTGCTGGGCGAGCCACTGATTGCCGTTGCTTTGGTGATCAAAACTCGTCTGTCCGTGGAGTTCATTCCCGCCGGCAAAACGAGGCGATTGAAGCAATTCGAAATCAACGAAATGAAACCCGGGACCGTACACGCTGCTGTATGGCCCGGGGATGATGATCACGTCGTTGACCAGCCGTGAATCGATCTTGCTGAGCGCCGTGTCCAGATCTTCTCGCGCCGGCACCCAGTGTGATCCCGATGCCGCCAGTGCCCCGACGCGAGAGCTGCGCACACGGGTATCGTTCACAATCGGTGTCCGCCGCTGAGTCTTCACGCTCAGCCCGCCAGGCGATTTCCGCAGCAGACTGCCGAGATCCGTTGAAACCACCGACGATGCTTCCCGACCACGCACGATATCTGTACTGAAACTCGCGACACCCAGACGCGCTTGTCGCAAGACGCTGCGATCCAGGCTGGAACGACCAAAAAGTTGAGTCGTCAGGCTGGTCGCCGGATCGGTCTGCGCCACAGGTTCCTGAACCGAGACAACAGGTGTTCCGAACGGCGTCGGCTGCAACATCGTCGTCTGGCGAAGTGGAGACGTTTCACGGCGAAACCGATCCGCTTCCCGATCCAGATCATCGTTCGGAATGGCGAAACGAATCGCGTCAGCCGACGGAGCTTCGCCCACGTTGTCTGGCCCGAGCTCTCGGCCGGAAAGGAAACGCTGTGAAGCATTTTTTAGCGGTAGGGCGCGAGCCCTCCGGTGTTTTGGTAACGATGGTGAACCGGAGGGCTTGCGCCCTGCCGCTAAAACCTCGTCAAACACAGGGGAAAAATGCTTCACAGTGTTGTCGGAAAGGGTCGCCGACACCCCCGGATTCTCATCCGGATCCGACGCCACACGCGACGGGAGTTCGGTGACTTCTAAGAATTCTTGGGCGCAGACCGCATGCCCCGACGCAAACAAACCGATCCAAGTTGACGCGAGGATGCCCGTGCATAGGATTCGGCGGCAAGAAATCGACACGGTATCTTCTCAAAGGGCACAGCGGGATTGCCTGCACTCACAGGCCAGCACTGTCCCTTAATCGGCCATCTTCGCCCCCCCGGCAAAATCAATGCGACCGATCGTCAAAGTCCGCCTAGTCTTCCATCCCCGCACGTACGATCTGCCGCAGTCGAAGGATCTCTGGTTCAAACGGTTGATGTTCCATTCGCCACGTCTCTGCATCGTCGAAAGCTTGCTTCGCTTTGTCCGTGTTGCCGGCCAGTTGTTCAGCCATCGCGAGCACGTAAAGATCTCGATCCACCCAGTGTCCGCGGAGCGTCTTGCATCTCTGCAGCGATTTGATCGCTGCATCGGCTTCTCCCTCAAGCGCGGCCGCCAAGGCAAGCGTCGTGAGATACCGCGGGTTTTCCGGAGCGAGTTTCACGGCCTGTTTGGCATAGCGGCGCGCCTCAGCAGGATCAGTGATGGAATCCGTGGGGCATGTCGCCAGCAACCACGCCAGACTGTCGGCATCGCTCGCAGTCCCTTCACCATCGATGCCGATCCAAAGGTCTCGGGCGATTCCGAACTGTGACTCGGCGTCGAGATCATTTTGATCGGCGAGCATCAAACCGGCACGATAATGTGTATGGGCAAGTGCATTGACGAGCCTGGGAACCTCGCCTTGAATCCCGATCAGCGACTCCAGCCTCTTGATCGCTTCGTCGAACTTTTGCCTCGAAAGCTCCGTTTGATCCAGCCGCTGATAGGCTTGAGCCAAATGGCTTTGAGCGATCGCCAGTTGTTCGAACAAGCGTATCACTTCGTCGTCGGATGTCGCCGACTGGCTGAGTAGCAACAGGATATCTTGCGCAGTTCTCAACGCGTCGCCGGGATCTTCGTGCAAGTCCAAAAAGACCTGGCCCCGAGCGTCCTGGCAACTGGCCAACGCCTCGAGGATTCGCGACGACTGGCCGTAGGTGGTGACCAACTCGTCAAGCAACGTGAACGCTTCGGTCAACGTCAATTCGGCTTCCCGATTGCTCGCAGCTTCATGCTGGGCCAGTCCCAGGGCGGTCTGTGCGATGGCCAGGTTCAGAGCGTAACGGGGTAGATCGGGAAGCGAATTTCGCAGCGCCCGATAGAAGTCGATCGCCTGTGACAACGATTCAAACATGGCCGCGTCCAGGCCGCGGGTGCGAAAACTTGCGGCTTTGGAAACGTAGACCGACGCGAGCGCATTGAGATAATTGGGATGATCGGGTTGGGCGTCGACAAGTTGCTGCAATGCGTCCGCGCTTTGGTCAAAGAAAACCATCGCCTGATCGTGATCGCCCGCATCGCGATAGACCTGACCGAGCAGATCCCGTGCCGTGGCCCGACCGAGCTGGGTCGTTTCATCGGCTGCATCGCCAAGAAGGTCGTATTGGTCCAATCCATCGGTGAGGTACTCGATGGCACGCTCCGAATCCAGGCCAACGAACAACTTCCCGGCATTCACATACGCCGTCGCCAACAATCGTCTCGGCAATCGGTTTGACAACGGATCTTGGTTGGGATCGATGAGCCCGACCAGTTGCTCGATCGCCGCCTGAAACTGTTGCTCGGCTTCGGGTATTTTCTTTTGCTCGGCATAAGCGTTGCCGATTCGGATTCGCACGTTGGCGTGTTCCGATTGAAATGGCACGGAGAGATTGTCGTCGTCTGGGGCGTCGCGGAAAATCTGCATCGCGGCGGCGTAGTGCTTTTCCGCCGCTTGGAAATCTTGCTGCATCAGCGTCAGATCGCCAACCCTGACGATCGCCCGCCCGCGTTCGAGCGTCAGTTGGGGGTCGCGGCTTTCGCGTTGTGCCAGACGCTCGTAGTCTTCAACGGCGCGCTCGAGCAATCGCTTCCGCACCGCACTTGTCCCGGGAAAAAATTCTAGCGCATCGGTACTTTGCACCAGCCACGTATCGATCGCATTTCTCGATTCGCGGTAACGTTCAACCGCATCCTGTTTGAACTCGACGGCGTCGACCTTGGCCAAGCGTTCTTGTTCCTTGGCAAGCTGTTCTTGTTTGCGGGCTTGATTCACCAGCAGCCCCGCGACGACGGAGATGGCGGTGATCATCAGCAACGCCATGGCCCCCGAGATCGTCCAGCTACGGTAACGGCGAATCAGTCGACCAGCGCGGTCAAGTACGTTTTCGTGGGGCACGTGGGCCAACACGGCTTCATCGTTCAGCCAACGATCAATGTCATCGGCCAACGCAATCGCCGTCGTGTAACGTTGTGACGGATCCATCGCCATCGACTTGTGACAGATCGATGCGAGCGCAGCGGGTGCCGACTTCGTCACATCACGCACGGATCGCGTCTTTCCCTGGCGAACGTTGACGATGATGTCGACCGACGTCCTGCCGTCGATCGGATTTTCCCCCGTGACCAAATGGAACAACACGGCGCCCAAGCTGTAGATATCCGTCCGGCCGTCCAAATGATCGATTTTCCCGTAGGCTTGTTCGGGGCTCATGTACATCGGCGTCCCGACGACGGTGCCGTGGACCGTTTTCGACGATCCACTCCCTTGCACGTCGATTTTTGTCGGCTGGTCGTACTCCTCAACGGACGCGTGCTGGGGATCAAACAACTTGGCCAATCCCCAGTCGACGACCAGGGTTTCACCGTAGTCACCCAGCATGACATTGGCGGGCTTGATGTCGCGGTGGATCACGCCGTGTTCGTGCGCGAAATGAATCGCGTTGCAGGTTTCGATCAGTCGCCTCAACAGGGACCGAAACTCACGGGAAAAGAAGCTCGCGCTCGTCGGCGGTTGGTGGCGCTTGTGAAACTCACGAATCAGTTCGCGAAACGAACGGCCGTGAATGAACCGCATCGCATAATACGGTTGTTCGTCGCTGTACCGACCGAGGCCGTAAACCGGAACGATCCCGGGATGCTCGAGCGCCCCCGTCACCTCCGCTTCGAAGATGAATTTCTCCTGATAGCGGAGTTTATCGGAGTGTTCGGGAAGGATTTCTTTGAGGGCAACGACGCGGTTGAGTTCTTGGTCGCGGGCACGGAACACCGCGCCTAAGCCGCCGCGCGCGTGCATTTCAGTCGGACGGTACCGCGTGTTGGGATCATTGGCGTGTTTCGGGGCGGCTTTCCCGGTCCCACCATTTCCGGAGCGAATCGTGGAGGATCCGCGCTGACCACCTGTCCCCGCGACGGCCTTTGTCGGCCCCTCGCCTTCCGTCGGAGTGTTCGCCCCGAGAGGGTCGGTGGTCAATTCGGGATCAAACGTCTCCAGCGGGTCCACGGTCAAGAGCGGGTCAGCCGGCGGATGCTGAACATCGATTTCCGCGACGCCGTCGATCGTTGCCTCGGACTTGGAATGGAAGGCACGAAACCCTGCGTCGACCGCATCGACCAAATCGGGGAACCGGTTTTTGTAGTGGTCCTGATCGGGTCCAGAGGATTCTTGATGCCGCCGCCAGAGTTCGACCTGCAACAATTCCGTCAGCAGTTCGGCACGCAGAGCGGCTGGCACTCGATCAAGAAATTCCTCCAGCTGTGGTCGTCGATCAGATGCCCAGTGGGATTCGAATTCATCGCAGATGGAATCGATCGAATATTGCTTCGAAGAATCTGTCATGTCAAAAGTGGAGTAAGCTTCCAGCTTGCTAGGAGGATCCCATTTGTACCGCCCGCGTTGGCGATTATACGCGGCGATGTGATTGGGAGTAATCAAGATGTGGCGTAAGCTTCCAGCTTGCGATCCTCCAGTACGATGGCCCTTCCGGGCCGTCGTCTGCACGTCTCTCCACGACGACCTAGAAAGGACGTCGTACAATGATTCGCCAACCACATCTCACTCGAACGGCGAGATCGTCTGTAATTGTCGCGTTCCGCGTCTTTTCTAAGCTGCTCCGAGTACGACGGCCCTTCCGGGCCGTCGGTCTTAGCTGGACGGTCCCTCAAGGCCAGGCACCAACGCATGCCACCAAACCAGTCGCGTCCCCGGCGCCGAATCGTGGTTCACCAAATCTTCGCACCGACGCGGCGAATCCCACAAAATACTGAAAAATAGTCCACCCCTTACTACACCGAAACTTGGTTTCTTCTATGATCTGCAGAGCCGCAGGTTCCTAGGGGGAGCGACTGGCCACCCGGCCGGAGTCGTTGGTTACTGTGCGCGAGTCGCCACAACCAACCATCACTTGACCGGGAAAGCAAACTGGCCATGGGAATCTCGTACCCCAAATCCAATTCAAACGAGAAACGTTGTCGATCCTTACGATCAACGTCCAAACTGGCAAGCGGAAAACGGCACCGGCTGAGACTGCAGCTAGAGCAACTCGAATCACGCCACTTGCTCGCCGGCGACATCGACCTCGCACCAGATCTGTCGCCGCAGTCAGCCGTGCCCCCGGCGCCGATCAGCTGGTTCGAATCCTTTGACGATGTTTCGCGAATCGAGTTCGAGTCGCTGGCCGAAGTCGATCCGATGTACCCCGACGGATTCCAAGGTCCACGCGAACTCGCCGCCGGTGAATGGATCGTCCAATTGACAGAGTCAGCCGCGAGAAAGATACGTGTGCTGCAATCGGCCGACGAGATCTTGGACGATGCCACAAACGACTTCACCATCATCGCCGGGCTCGGCTCCGAAGGCCTGATCCTGGTCCGTGGCGAAGGCGTCTCCGCGGCCGACATTGAATTGAATTTGGGACGCAACGGTTCGGTGCAATCATTCGGCCTGAACTCGCTCATCACGGGGCAAGCGACCGCGCCGAACGAATCGGATTTTGCTGCCGGTTTGCTCGGCGGGTTGACCACAATTGGTGCGGAGGCCGCCTGGGACGAATCGATCGGGGACATGCAAACGGTCATCGGCGTGGTCGATTCGGGGATCGATCTGGATCATCCCGATCTGTATCTGAACATCTGGTTGAACCAGGGCGAAATCCCGGCGAGCTTTAGGGACGATCTAGTCGATGTTGATGGTGACGGATTGATCACGTTTTATGATCTGAACAATTTGCAGGTGATCGATGGAACGATCTATGTCGCGTCCACCGTTGTACTCGACGGTGGCGGCAATCTCGTCTCGGGAGATTTGGCGACGGCCGCAGAGTTGACTTCCGCGACACCCTATGCCATCGGAGCCAACGCAGCCTATGTTCGTGACTTGGCCGGGGACCGGAGCGATGTGAATGGCCGGATCGATGCGTTGGATTTGCTCGCGGATCGAAAATGGTCGGACGGTCGCGATACAGATCTGAATGGCTTCTTCGACGATTTCTTTGGCGTCAATTTCCGCAGCGGCGGAGGCGACCCCTTTGCCGCCAACCAGCCCGACGACCAGCTTAGTCACGGCACACACGTCGCAGGAACCATCGGCGCGGTCGGTAATAACGCGATCGGTGTGGTGGGGGTCAACTGGCAGACGTCAATGATGTCGCTGCGAATTCTTGACAACAACAATCGCAGCGACGCGGGAGCGGGTTTGCGCGCGGTCAACTATGCCCGGATGATGCGCCAGCGACATTCCGTCGACGACGACAACCGCACCGTCCAAGGCGCCGACGTCCGCGTGCTCAACAACAGCTGGGGGCAACCGGGCGGCTACGAACCGGCGTTTGAAACAGCGATCAATCAGCTTGGTGACGAAGGCATCCTGTTTGTCGCCGCGGCAGGCAACGGTGACATCTTCGGCAACGGAATTAACAACGACCAGACGCCGTTTTTTCCGGCCAGCTATGATTCTGACAACGTGATCGCAGTTGCGGCAGCGACGCCCGATGGCCGACTGGCGACGTTCTCGAACTATGGAAATCACTCGGTCGACATTGCCGCGCCAGGAACCGGCATCCGCAGCACGCTCAAGGACGGCGGCTACGGAACCGCCAACGGAACCAGCATGGCGGCGCCGCACGTCGCGGGAACCGCGGCACTGATTTGGTCAGCATTTCCACAGGCCTCGTTGAAAGAGGTCCGCGCCGCGATGCTGAATGAAGCATCGGTTGATCCGTTCACAAGTGAAAACGTGCTGCTTTCCAGCGGCGGCCGGTTGAATTCCGCCAAGGCAACCAATGCAGATGTGTTCGCACCCTCGGCTCGGTTGATTTCCAAGCAGAACATCACGACGACGGGCGGGGCCACGACGGAGTTTACAGTCCAATACAGCCACCGCGACGGGATCGATCTCGACAGCATCGGTGACGACGACATCATCGTGGCCCGCCAATGGGGGCCGCAAGTCGATCTCCCGGTCACGCTCAAACCGGGCTCGAAAACGGTAACTCCGAGCGGCGTTCAAGCGACTTACGTGATGCAGGCCCCCGGCGGCGGCACGTTCACAAATTCCTCGTCTGTCGTGATTGACGACGGCCCCCCGAACACGGTGACATCGTCGATTCACATCGACGACATTTTGGACATCCCGTCCGCCATCGCCGTTTCGATCAATGTCGAACACACCTACGTCGGTGACCTCACCATCACATTGATCGCCCCAAGCGGTGCGCGGGCGATACTCGTTTCCCATCGTGGAGATGCGTCCGATCATTTTATCGACACGGTCTTCGACGATTCTGCGGCGACGTCGATCGCCAACGGCTCTGAACCCTTTACCGGGACGTTCAAACCGGAACAGAGTCTCACGCCACTGATTTCCTCTGGCATCTTAGGCACATGGACGCTTGAGATCGAAGATGCTGCGGATGCAGATGGCGGATCACTGCAAGATTGGACGCTTGACTTTACTCCCCGATGGGACAGCCTGGACTATGGCGATTACCTGATTTCAACGTCCGCGGACAGTGTGAAAGCAGCAGCGACCGGAGTTCCGATCGAAACGCGTGTGATCGGGGCGTTCAATGTTCGTATCGACGATGACCCGTCAGTGATCTACGTCGACTCGTACTCTGATTCACTGGAGAGCGGTTCGCTACGCGGAGCGATCCTGGCTGCCAATGCGGCGTCCCCCGCCGAGCGGACCATCATTCTCGATCCCGGGACCTACACCATCGCTCTCCCATCGACCGTTGACCCGGCATCCTCGTTCGGTGCGTCGCTTGATGGGCTCGGCATCTACAATCCCGGCGGCTGGTCCGATGCCGACTCCGGAGATTTTGACGTCGCAGGACACGTAACGATCATTGGGGACAACAACGACGAGACGATTATCGATGCCCAAGGACTGGATCGAGTTTTCAAAGTTCACTCCGGTGCAACTCTCGACCTTGCACGGTTGAAGGTCCAAGCAGGCATCTCACCGGCCGGTCAGGACGGCGGCGGAATCCTTTCGATCGGGAATCTGGATCTGTACCAAGTGACGGTAAGCGACAATCAAGCGCCTGGATTATCGCCAACCTACGGCGGTGGAATCGCAGCCTGGGAGGGGCATGTGACGCTCACCGAATCGTGGCTGACCGAGAACCAGGCGGATCGTGGAGGGGCGTTGTTCGTCAGCGGTGAGGCGTCCGGATTTGTCGAACGCAGCACCATGGACGATAACCAGGGCGGTGGACTGTATTCGCTTTCGTCGAATGACATTTCCGTCAGCAACTCGACTTTTTCGGCAAACGCCGGCGGCCTGGGGGCGATCGCCAACGGTTTTTACAACCTTTCGGATGCGACAGACCCCGTGATCAGCGGTGATGGAAACATTGTCGTTTTCGAGTCGGATGCAGACAATTTGGTCCCCGGCGATACGAACCAACTGAAGGACCTATTCGTCTATGACCGCTCGACCGGAATCACCGAACGGATCACTGACAACAACCATGCGGGGTTCGATTTTGGCTTCGGCGTTCTGGATGATTTCTTTGCTGATGTTAGTGATGATGGCCGCTACGTTTCGTTTTCTTCGGAAGCGGACAACTTGATTTCGAATGACAACAATGAGTTTTCCGACGTCTATCTTTTTGACCGATCGACGAAATTGATTGAACGCATCAGCGTGACGGCATCCGGGGGCGAGGCGGACGGCGAAAGCAACTATTCGTCACTCAGTGCTGATGGCCGTTTCGTCGCATTTTCGTCCAATGCAGAAGGATTGATTCGGGGAGAGGATAACCCGTTTGGAGGCATTTATGTCCTTGATCGTTTCACAGGAACACTTGAACTAGTCAGCGTCTCCGCTGCGGGAGAGGCGGGAGACAGTTGGAGCAGTAAACCGTCGATCAGCGCCGATGGCCGCTACGTTGCCTTTGAATCGGCTGCCACGAACCTTGTCCCGGCAGATTCCAATGGGGTGATTGACATCTTTGTCTATGACCGCTCAACACAGACCATCGAACGGGTCAACGTGGATGGCGCCGGAGTCGAAGCAAATGGAAAAAGCGAACTTCCCGACATCAGCGATGACGGACGATTTGTGACGTTCGAGTCCGCAGCGACGAACCTTGTCGCCGGCGACACCAATGAACGGGATGACATATTCGTTTATGATCGGCTGCTCGATGCGATGGAGCGAGTCAGCGTAAGTGAAACGGGCGAAGAAGCGGAGTATGGCGCAAGAACACCAACAATTAGCGGTGACGGTCGCTTTGTCACGTTTGCATCATCATCGTCAACGCTGTTGCCTCGGGACGAATTCGGCGTGCACATCTACGTGTACGACCGATCGACGTCGACCGTTGAACGGGTCAGCGTCAACGATGCTGCGGTGGATGGAAACGACTGGAGCGACGATCCGTCAATCAGTGCCGACGGACGTTTTGTGACGTTTCAGTCAAAAGCCAGCAATCTTGCGCCCGGCGACAGTGGCACCAGCACGGAGGACGTCTTCGTATTCGATCGAGACACGCGAACCGTCACGTCGGTGACCTATCGTCCATCGCCATCGAAGATTGACGTGATTCACTCGACGATCGCCTACACGTCAAATTCCGAGGTCAACCATTCGGTGGCCGGCGAAGTCACAATCAGTGAATCGTTGTTTGCCGCCAATCAAGTCATCAGCGACTTCGATGCATGTGCTTTGCCGGGAGCGGCGCAGAATGTTTTGTCGACGACATCGGAATCCAATCGGATCGCGCCCCTGACACGTCGTGGAACCCTGCCTCCAGTGCACCCCTTACTGGCCGACAACCCGGCAGTCGACTCGGCAGATTCCTCCGCAGACGGCAGTCGAGATCAACTGCGACAAGTCCGTGGCCATTCGGACTTTGGCGCGGTCGAGGCGGGCACAGCGTCGGTCGAAGGAACGGTGTACTTTGATCGCAATCGCAATGGCCGATTCGATCTTGACGAACCGGGGATCGATGGCATCTCAATCCATGCAAACGGGAGCACAAACCTAACGACAACCAGCGGTGAGAGTGACCAGAACCTGTCGCCACCGTTGGAAGCAGGCGGTTTGAGCCTGTCAGGACTGAATCCCGGCACGATCGACTTTATCGTTCAAGAAACCACCGGATGGTCTGTCCATACACCACCTTTGGCTTTGGCGCGAAGCGGAAGTATTCTGGGCAACGCTGACAGTACGACCTCTTCGACAAGCAATAACGGACTCTACACGGCCTTCGTTTCCGACGCTGACAACCTGGTCGCTGGAGACACCAATAGTGCTTCGGATATTTTTGTCTTTGACCGATTGAATGGAACGATCGAACGGGTCAGCCTGAATAACTCTGGAGCAGAGGGGAACGCGAGCAGCACCTCCCCGTCCATCAGCCACGATGGTCGGTACGTCGCGTTTGAGTCGGATGCCAACAACCTCGTGCCGGCAGACACCAACGACACTTCTGACATCTTTGTTTACGACCGATCAACCAAAACAGTCGAGCGTGTCAGCGTTGACGATTCAGGTTTAGAAGGCGATTCGTTTAGCAGCAATCCCTCGATCGCTGCCGACGGACGATACATTTCGTTTTACTCACACGCCGACAACCTGGTTTCGGGGGACAGCAACGGCGTGGGTGACGTCTTTGTTTATGACCGAATTGACAGCGAAATTGAGCGAGTCAGCGTGAGCACGACTGGCGCCGAGGGGAATGCTCGTAGCGGATGGCCTTCGTTGAGTGCCGACGGACGTTTCGTAGCGTACGAATCGACCGCGGACAATCTTGTGGCGGGGGACACAAATGGCCGCGATGACATTTTTGTTTACGACCGGTTGGCGGATGAAGTCCAACGTGTCGGCGTTGACAATACCGGCAATGAAGCAAACGACGACAGTGAACACGTCTCGATCAGCGGAGACGGCAGGTTCATCACATTCACGTCTGACGCGAGTGATTTGGTGCCAGGCGACGACAATGAAACGTCTGATATCTTCGTTTACGATCAGGCCACCGGGTTGATCGAACGAGTCGAAATCGGACAACGACTCGGCGAAGGCTACACTGGAAGCTACCATCCTGCACTAAGTGCCGACGGACGCTACATTGCGTTCCAATCGGAGGTTTTAGAATTCGATATTGACGACGCTTCGCTCGATTTCTCGTCGCGAATCTATGTTTATGATCGATCAGACATGGTCTTCGAACTCATCTATACATCAGGAACAGATTTAGAACTTTTCGCCGAGCCATACTTTCTCTCACTTAGTCCCGACGCTCGTTTCGTTTCGTTCGAAACTGCCGATGACATTCTGGTGCCGGGAAATTTCAATGCGTTTAAGAACATTGCCGTCGCCGCCAATCCGATTGCCGAACCTGGCCTGACGAGAAATCTTCGGGCCGGTGACGTATTGACGGGGTTGGATTTCGGCCTCGTTCCCGATCCCGGGTCGATCAGCGGCAGAGTGTTTGCCGACGATCTTATCTCCAACGAAGTTTACGACCCCGGGGAGTTTCTGGGGGTTGAGGCAACCGTCTTTCTCGACCTCAACCAGAATCGACAACTCGATCAGGATGAGCCCTCCACGATCACCGGTACCGATGGCCGGTACGAGTTCCCTGAGCTTGAGGCCTACCTCTCGTATACCTTGGCCGTGATCTCGATCGCCGGGTATGAACAAGTTGCCCCCAGTGCAAACGAAGACTTCTCTTGGGACATCTTCCTGCCTCCCGACGGTGCGATCACCGATCGCGACTTCGCGTTCCGCCCAGTGGAGGGTTCCGGACAGTCCAGTGCTTCCTCTGTCAGCGGTCGATTGTTTGAGGATACGAATGGCAACGGTCTGTTCGATACCGGCGTCGACGTCCCGTTGGCCAACACGCCGATTTACCTGGACGCCAACAACGATCGCAATCATACCGCCGGCGCCGATGAACCGATCGTGGATACCGCTGCGGACGGTACATTCATGCTCGACGGACTTGGGTCGCGAATCGTTTCGCTGCGAACGGAATTGAACGGAGACTTCGTACAAACGACTCCGCTTGGGAATGCCTTTGACCAACAATCGTTCGATCTGTTCGCTGGAATTGTCGCGTTTGATACGCCGAGCGAAGCGACCAGTGCGGATTTCAACCGCGACGGCTTTGACGATCTCGCCGTGTTGCTCAGCGATGGCAATCTACTGGCCATTCGTTTGAACGATCAGAACGGCGGGTTCGCGGCCAGCGATATCAACATCCCGCTGGGGCAGACCCAGGCGCTGCCCGGCACGTCGCTTCCGCTGGAGATGGTCGTCGGTCAGTTCAATCATGATGCTGCGGGCAAGCTGGATGTCGCGGTGGTTGGTCAGTCCGCGGGGAACGTGCTGATCCTGCTGGACTACGACAACCATTCGCAGGACTTCTTGACGCGTCGCTCGGTGCCGGTCGGGACAGCACCGATCAGTTTGACATCGGGCGACTTTGACAAAAACGGCTCGGTCGATTTGGCCGTCCTGAACTTCGGGACATTCACGCTGGCTCAAGCCTCGCCGCCGGTGTACGCAAAGATCGACGAAACATTTCAACTATTGCTCAACGACGGAACCGGCACGTTTGCGGCTCAAGCCGCAGTAACCGTTCCCGGCGACGACCCGGTGTCGATCGTCTCGGATGACTTTAACAACGACGGCAATCTGGATCTTGCCGTGCTTCACAAGTCTCCGACGTTCCCCAATTCTCCCTTCGGAGACGTGACGTTGTTCACCGGTAACGGAGCAAACGTGTTTGCCGAATCGCATCGAGAGCCCGTCGAAGGTGGCCCGTTGGAGATGGTCAGCGGTGATTTCAACGGCGATGGACTGGCGGATCTGGCCGTCGCAAACGTCAGCCAAAACACGCTTTCGATCGTCGCCGGTCGCGCCGACGGCACGATTATTCGCGAAACGGCACACCCGATCGGCACCGGTGAAAAAGGCGTCGACAGCATGGATGTCGCCGACATCGACAACGACGGTGACTTGGATATCGTGGCGACCCGACTGTCTGACGGCGGTGTCGCCGTGTTCCGCAACATCACCGACACGACAGCCAACCCGCTGGTCGTGAAGTTTGAGCCACTGGAAAGTTTCGGCGTCGCGCAAGCGTCCATCTTTGAGCGTGCGCCGATCGTGCTGGCCAATTTCGATAACGATACGTCTGGCCCCAACGGAGCAGGCACGATCGATATCATCGCAATCCCGAAATCGACCGCGACGGTGAACGTCTTACTGAACACGCTCGTCGATGGTGGACACCGGGTCGCACTCGATGGATTGAACACGATCAGCGACCTGAACTTCATCGTCACACCGACCGGCGACGTCGTGCCTCCAGTCGTAAAGAATGTTCAAGTTTCGGGTTCCGGTTGGATGTCTTCTTTCAAGTCCGCCGTCGACCCGGTGGACTTGCGCGGCGTCTCGCTGCCGGGGGCGGATCAATTGCGGGCGTTGCCGTGGCACAACATCGATACGATCGACGTCGAGTTCAGCGAAGACGTGCAAAACGCGACCGGCGGCATGGTCGATGCAGCGGACCTGACCTTGAACGGCGTCAACGTGGCCGACTACGAAGCTGCGGCTGGTTTTGGCATCACGACCAGTTACTCCGGCGGCGGTGGCGATGGGCCCTATCTGCTAACGATCAACCTGGCCGGAGCCGCCGACTTTGGGCCGGATCGCATCACACTCGGCATCGAGGATTCGATCGTCGATGCCGCCGGCAATCCACTCAACGGCGATTGGATCGACGGCGTTTCCACCACTTCCGGAGATTTGGCCGCCGGAGGGAATTTTGTGTTCCACTTCAATGTGCTGCCGGGTGACGTCGAGGGGAATGGAAGCGTACTCGCCCTCGACGTGTTGATGGTAAATCAAGGCCAATTCAAGTTTGCCGGCAATGTCGGCTATGACCCTCGCCGCGATATCGACGCCTCCGGAGGAGTTCTTTCCAATGACGTCGGATTGGCCAACAATCGGCAGTTTACGTTCCTGCCGCCGGAACCGGGCGCAGCCGCTACAAGCCAGGACGTGGGCGCCGGCGCGAGCCGGCTGATGTCGATCGATGCGGAAGGTGAATCTGCGGCACCGGGGTTGAAACTGTTTGGCGAAATGGAAACATTCACCGGGCCGGGAACCTACCAATTGGACTTCTATGTCGAAGCGGTGGGCGAAGCGGTCACGATCGCAGGCTTCAACGCGCCGCTGTTGATTGACGTGCCGGGGATCACGTTTTCAGGACTGGATTCCGCGTTCTCGCCCAACGCGGCCTTCAATCTCGAATTCGTCACGTCGTTGGGAACTCCCACCGTATTCGGTGTGGCGGGATCCACCGGGCCTGGGCTGCAACTCGATGCCGGACAAAGCGAAATTCTGTTCACGATCGACCTCGTCGTTGATCCCAGTGTGAACCTGGTTTCGGCAGCCGACGTCGTCAGCATCATCAGCGACGGCCCCTACGCGGCGGCACTGCAGTTTAACAACGCGGCGCTCGAAACAATTCAGAACGTCTCGATTGAGTCGGCGGCGCAGATCGTCGGGGTCGCTCCGCCGAGTGTTTCCCTGAACTCGCTGGCGGTCGATCCCGCCGACGTGCCGCGGGGGATTCAGCCCACATCGTGGAATACGCAACGGAGCCAGATCCGCGACATCGTGATCGAGCTGCAGACGCCGATCACGGGAATCCCCAGCGGTTCCATCACGTTGACGCATCTCGGTGTCCGGGATGCGGATCCCGACACCGAAGTTGAACTACGTTCCGAACAAGTGTCGCTCGATACGACGGGGACCGTGATCTCCATTTTGCTCGACGCGAATCAATTGGCCGACGGTCGGTACCAATTGGATTTGTCGGCGGAGATCACCAGCGGTTCGGCATTCACGTTGGCAGGCGATGATCAAAATCGGTTCTTTGTTTTCCGTGGCGACTGGGACGGGAACAACAGCGTCGACCTGCGAGATCTGGCTACCTTGGTGTATTGGTACGGCGAGACGACGGGCGTCCCCGAGTATGTCGACCATGACGGCAGCGACGGCATCACGATCGAAGATCTCGCCGGATTGGAAGCCAACTTCGGCACGCAGCTCGATGTCCCGGGCATGACGGACGCTGTGGACCCGGGATTGACCGACGCCGAGGCACTGCAGCGAGCGAAAGCGACGATCACCAATCCCTCGGATGTCAACGGCATTGATGGGGTCTCGCCGCTGGACGCGTTGAACGTGATCAATCGACTTGCGATCCAGGTCGCCGCTGTGACGGATTGGAGATTTGACGTCAATCGTGATGGGAGTATCAGCCCTCGCGATGCTCTGTTTGTCATTAACCTGATCGCGACATCGACTGCGGGGGTTCAAGCAGCGGGTGAATCGACCGAGGCTGCCACGGTGGTGCTGGATTTGGTGGGCCAGCGTCAATTGTTTAGCGGTGCGGGCAGCTACACCTTTGATTTTACGATCACGGCCATCGGCGGCGACCAGACGATCACTGGTTTCAATCTGCCGCTCCGTTTTCCGGTCCCCGAAGTCACGTTCGGGGGAACGGTCGCCGACTTCACTCGCAACCCGGCCTTCAGCAATCACTTCGTCGCGCCGCTGAGCCAGGCCAATCATTTCGGCGTCGCGTCATCGAGTGGCGGCGACGGCCTGTTACTCTTGGAGGGGCAACCGGAAGTGCTGTTCAGC
Organism: Stieleria neptunia; assembly: GCF_007754155.1. Taxonomy (NCBI): domain Bacteria; kingdom Pseudomonadati; phylum Planctomycetota; class Planctomycetia; order Pirellulales; family Pirellulaceae; genus Stieleria; species Stieleria neptunia. The sequence goes on from NZ_CP037423.1 coordinate 879,206, forward strand.
ATTGATGTCGATGTTTCCGCGGCGCTCAATGTCTCGTCGATCATCGAAGTCGTGACCCAGGTCACCGAAGGCGTCGACGCGGCAGCACTGCAGTTCGTCGGATCAGGCATCCAAGTGATCGAGCCGCCAAACTTTGTGCGCGGTGCATTGCTCGCTCCGCCGGGGCCGCGGATCGAACTCAGCGGAGTGGTCGAAGAATTCACGGGTCCTGGTATGTACGCCATGGAGTTTTTGGTCGAAGCCGTCGGGGGACCGGTCACGATTACCGGCTTCAGTGCTCCGTTGTTGATCGATGTTCCGGGAATCACTTTCTCGGGCGATCAGGATGCCTTTCACCGCAATCCGTCGTATGATTCAGAATTCGTGACAGCACTTGAATCTCCCAATGCTTACGGCGTGGCGGCCTCGGCCGGGGTGGGGCCCGGACTGCAACTGCAAACCGGTGAGCGTGCCGTCTTGTTCACGATCGACTTGCAGGTCGATGCGACAGCGTCGATCGAGGCAGCGGCCGAGGTTGCGAAAATCATCACCAGTGGCGCGATCGCAAACAGTCTGCAACTGGCCGACCCGGGCGCGGAAGTGATCCCCGATGTCGTTGTCGCCTCGGCCGCGATCCTGGCCCGTGAGATCGTCCCGGCTGTGGCGATCAATGACGGATCGGCGCCGCGATCTCAAGTCACGTCATTGACGGTCGCGTTCGATGCGTTGGTCGATCACGATCAGCTTCAAATGGCGTTCCAATTGACGAACCTTTCTACTGGGTTGGTGGTCGGCAGCGTTCACGTTGCTGCGGCGGACCAAGGGAATCAAACGATCGCGACATTGACGTTTGATGGGGTCTCGACGATTGCCCGTGGCGGAATCGGGAATTCACTGGCCGACGGAAACTATCGCTTGGAGATTTTTGCCGGGCAAGTTCAATCGAGTAACGGACAACAACTGTTTCGCGACCAAGAATTTGGAGACACGCCGAGTGATCTCTTTTTTCGATTGTTCGGCGACACCGACGGAGACCGTGATGTTGATGGCCAAGACTACGGCCGATTCGGATTAAGTTTTCTTTCGTCCAGCGGGGAGAACGATTACAATTCCGATCTGGATTCCGACGGCGATGGCGACGTCGACGGCCAAGATTATGGCAGGTTCGGACTGAACTTCCTGCGGAGGCTTTGAAAGCAACACCGACACGTGCCGCGTGGCGTAAGCTTCTAGCGTGGCGTAAGCTTCCAGCTTGCGTTTTGGAAAGCTTTAGCTTGCCCCCTGCCGCACGCCAAGCCGTTGGCTTGCGTTTTGGCAAGCTTTAGCTTGCCCCCTGCCGCACGCCAAGCCGTTGGCTTGAGAAGCGGCAAGCTGGAAGCTTACCCCACTGCCGCACGCCAAGCCGTTGGCTTGCGTTTTGGCAAGCTGGAAGCTTACCCCACTTTGATCACCGACTATGTTTGAAATCAATCGGAGAACTGCTTTGGCCTCGTTGGCGTTACCCTTCGTTGCCAACCGACTGATCGCAGAGGACCGTGAATCCACGCCGACGATCGGATTTGGGTTTGGCACGTATGGCATGAAAACTCTGGAGACGGCTGAGGCGATCAGGGTCTGTGCGGAGATCGGGTACGACGGAATAGAATTGGCGTTGATGAATGGTTGGCCTACCGAACCAGCGTTATTGAACCAACGCGACCGGGCCGAGATTCGTCAGCAGCTTCGTGATCTGAAACTGTCGGTACCGTCGTTGTTAGAGAGTCTGCCTTGTTTGCGGACGGATCAGCAACACGCCGAAAACCTTGAGCGGCTCAAACGGGCGACGGAACTGGCGCATGACCTTGCCCCGGAATCTCCGCCGGTGGTTCAGTCGATCGTCGCCGGCAAGACGGATCGGTGGGAACAGACGAAGGGGCGGCTGGTGGATCAATTGTCCGATTGGGCCGAGGTCGGACGGGTAAGCGAAACGGTGGTCTGTTTTAAGCCCCATGCGTCGCACGCGGTTCACACGCCCGAGCGGGCGTTGTGGGTACATCACCAAGTCGACAGCCCGTGGCTGAAAGTCGTGTACGACTACAGCCATTTCTACCTGGAAGGCCTATCGTTGGCCGCGAGCTTAAAACAATTGCTGCCGATCACGGCTTACGTCCAAGTCAAAGACAGTCGTGGCACGCCCGCAAAGCACGAGTACTTGCTACCCGGCGATGGCGAGACCGACTACCGCGAGTTGTTGACGGTTTTGAAACACGCCGGCTATTCCGGATTCGTCAACGTCGAAGTCAGTTCACACGTCCATCGAAAACTCGACTATGAACCGATCGAAACAGCCGAGCTGTGCTATCGGCGTTTGGCACCGTTGTTTGAAACGCTGGGAATTCTCCGCCCCAAAGTGGCGTAAGCTTCCAGCTTGCGAAACCCATCTAACGAGCGATCGATGTACCTTCTAATGACGAGGTCGTGCAATTTTAAGTTGTTGATATCACAAAGTTTTCATCACTCTTCCCTGGGCATTGGTGTCTACACAAGTCGGCTTTTGCCCAACGGGCATGCATATCCCTAGCATTTGTTGATGGCCGTTGGCCAATTCCTCTCGTTCTCTGCATCCCGGATGGGATGGCAGCGAGTAGCCGGCGGTCGAGCGGAGCGAAAACCGCCGGAAACGTCTTCCGGTGGTGCGCTAACGCGACCACCGGCTAATGGCTTCAACCCCTCTCGGGGTTCAACCTGATCCGCTGGCGGATTTGCTCTTCAGAAATTGGGGCATCCGCAGGGCGATGTTCAAGGCTAGGGATGTCAACGGCCGTTGGCCGAAACCATCCACTCCCATGGCATTCGGACCACGTCCGTCGTTGTTAAAGTTAAGCGGCGATTCACCGTTCAACCTCCCCTCGCTCCTCTCGACCCTCCTGCCAGGAGGGTGAATTCGAAAACTGCACGACCCTTGACTCCGGGGGTGTCCCGACGGCATAGCCCACCCGACTCGCCGTAGCAGGATATCATTCTGCCACCATCATCATTCTGCCACCATCATCGTTTTGCCCCCATCATCTTGCCCCATCACCCGAAGCCTACCCTTGGTCGTCAGCACACATTCGAAAACAACTTCGTCTCCAACCCGGACAAGCCATCCCCAACATGGCCTCCGCTTCCTCCGTGGCGTAAGCTTCCAGCTTGCGTTTGGACTTTGGATTCGCAAGCTGGAAGCTTACGCCACTTTGGCGCTGCTCTTGTCCTGCGTCCAGGCCGGTGCTCAGGAATTCACGCCTCGCAACACGCAAGCGGCCGGCCAGCATCCGCTTGCTCCCGCCGAAGCGATTTCGCGACTGCGTGTGCCGGATGGTTTTCAAATCACTTTGGCGGCTGCCGAGCCCGAGGTCCGCCAACCGATCGCGATCACGTTCGATGATCGCGGTCGACTCTGGGTCGCCGAAAGTTATTCGTACGACGGCAGCACGTTCACCGACCAGCCCCACGACCGGATTCTGATTTTTGAAGACACCAACGGCGATGGCGTGCTGGACTGGCGCAAGGTGTTCTGCGAGGGGCTGACCCATTTGACCGGACTGGAACTCGGGTTCGGTGGCGTTTGGATCACCGCGCCGCCGCACTTGGCGTTCTTGCCCGACGCAGACCACGACGACGTTCCCGATGGCGAAGCGGTCGTGCACCTCGACGGATGGTCACTCAAGGCGGAACACAACAGCGTCAACGGGCTGACATGGGGGCCCGACGGTTGGCTGTACGGCCGCCACGGGATCAAACAACCGTCGCGCGTCGGTCGGCCGGGCGATGCGATCGAAGAGCGCGTCGAATTGAGTTGTTCGATCTGGCGTTACCATCCGACCGACCACCGATTCGAAGTCGTGGCCGACGGAACGATCAACCCGTGGGGGCTGGATTTTAATGACCACGGTCAAGGTTTTTTGACGACCAGTGTGGTGGAACACCTTTGGCACCTTGTTCCCGGAGCCCACTACCAACGCTGGAAGGACCGCGGCGTGCATCCCAACCCCCACGTTTATGAAACGATGACGGCGACCAGCGATCACCTTCATTGGTCGTCGGCGAAAGCGGTCGATCAGCACAACGCATCGACGTTGGACTTCGGCGGCGGCCATTCACACTGCGACGCGATGATCTATCTCGGCGACCGATGGCCGCAATCGTATCGTGGATCCTTGTTGACCAGCAACATTCACGGCAGGCGAATCAATCGCGACCGACTTGTCCGCGACGACGGACCGTTTCGCGGCGTGCATGCCGATGATTTTTTGGTCGCCCGGGATCCGTGGTTTCGAGCCGTCTCGATGGAGTACGGCCCCGACGGAGACGTCTACGTGACAGACTGGTCGGACAACGGAGAATGCCATGACCGGGACGGCGTCCACCGTACCAGCGGACGGATCTACAAAATCACTTGGGGAAAACCAATTCGTGTCGACGTCGACTTGGGCCAAGCCACCGACAAGCAACTCGTCGCGTTCCAGCTGCATGCCAATGACTGGTTCGTCCGTCATGCGCGTCGGATTCTGCAAGAGCGAGACGCCGACGGAGATGATTTGTCCGAAGCGCATGCCGCACTGCGCGACATCTTTCACCGCCATCCCGACGACACTCGCAAGCTTCGCGCCTTGTGGGCCTTGCACTCCAGCGGCGGTATCGATGATCACTGGCTTTCTGAACTGCTTTCGCATGACAATGAACACGTGCGTTGTTGGGCGGTCAGGCTATTGGTGGACGATGCGACGCTTTCACGTGCAACGTATTTAGCTCGTTTTGCCGAGATGGCGGAAACCGAAACGTCCTGGCTCGTCCGCATGGCATTGGCGTCTGCGCTTCAACGCATCGATATAAAACAACGCTGGGCGATCGCCGTTGAGCTGGCAACAAAAGACGACGGCGCGACGGAACCGAACTTGGAACGCATGATTTGGTATGCGATCGAACCCGTCATCGTCGCGAACTCCGATCGTGCCCTCGACGCCGTGGAGTCGTTTCCGCAGAAAATTCGCCGCTGGATGGCGCGACGAATCGGTAGCGACTCGACTCGGTCCGCCAGCTTGCTTTTGGATCACCTGGCGCACACCACGCGAGCGGACGTCATCGCCGATCTTCTTGAAGGGTTCAATGACAGCGTCTCGGTAAAATCGCGGGATGAGTATTCGGAAAGCGTCGGAAACGTGATTGAAACGTTGATCGAACATGACGATCGTCGAGTCCGTGTGGCAGCTGTACGTGCGGCGGCGGTCACGGGAGGCGAGTCCGGACTGCGACGTGTTCGGCAACAACTGCATGCAGCCGAGACAGATCGTACGACACGGCAAGCCGCCCTCGATGGCTTGGCCCGGCGCAATCCAGCCGGATTTGCCCGCGACTTGGAACGATTGATTGTGTCGTCGCGTTTGACCACTGCGGCATTGCGTGCGGCGACGAAGACCGATGACCGAAAACTGGCGGAGACGGTGCTCAGTCGCTTCGGCGAACTGGAACCGAACGAACGGGTTGCCGCGCTGGATTATCTGGTCGCTCGTCGCCGCAGCGCAGCGCGGTTGCTGAGCGCGATCGAAAGCAAGACGATCGCAGCGGCCGAACTTTCGGCCGGGCAATCGCGACAGATTGATGCGTTGGGCGACAAGGCGTTGCAAGGGCGACTTCACCAAGTCTGGGGAACGCTGCGGCGTTCGCCGGCCGAACGCGTGCATCAAATCAAAGACCTGGAAAAGCGTTTGGATCCGTCGCGGATTGCAACGGCCAGTCTTTCGCGCGGCCGGGAGCTATTCCAGAAGACCTGTGCGTCGTGCCACAAGCTGTTCGGCGACGGCAAATCGGTCGGACCCGAATTGACCGGCGCGAACCGACGCGACCTGCACTATCTGGTTTCCAACATCATCGACCCCAGCGCCGCCGTCCCGGCCGATTTCCGTCTGTCCAACCTGTTGACCACCGACGGACGCGTGATGGTTGGTTCGGTGGTGCGTCAAACGGATTCATCCACCACGATTCAAACCGCAACCGAGACCGTTGAACTCCCGACGGACACGATCGAAACGATCCAATTGACCTCCAAGTCCCTGATGCCCGATGGTCTGCTCGACAGCCTGAGCCAGCAACAAATCCAAGACCTGTTCGCGTGGCTAATGAGCAACGGGCATTAACCGTGGCATAAGCTTCTAAAGTGGCGTAAGCTTCCAGCTTGCGCTCCGGGAAGCTTTCAGCTTCCCCCGCTACACGCCGCAAGCTGAAGCTTGCGGGGGTGGCAAGCTGGAAGCTTACCCCACTGCATGCTTCCAAGTGGCGTAAGCTTCTAGCTTGCGCTCCGGGAAGCTTTCAGCTTCCCCCGCTACACGCCGCAAGCTGAAGCTTGCGGGGGTGGCAAGCTGGAAGCTTACCCCACTGCACACTCGCAAAGTGGCGTAAGCTTCCAGCTTGCGCTCCGGGAAGCTTTCAGCTTCCCCCCTACACATCGCAAGCTGAAGCTTGCGGGGGTGGCAAGCTGGAAGCTTACCCCACTGCACACGGCAAGCTGAACATAATCTCAGCTTGCACGAAACCGCAAGTGTTTGACAATCGTTTGCCTCAAGCAGCGGCAAGCAAAATGCTTCCCCAACGATTCAGCATCGGATGCTGAAAAGATTCCTGTTGGAGGGTTCAGCATGCCAGAGGTGGTTTTTCGTCGGCGTCGTCTTCCCCATCAGGACGTCGAAGGGCATCCGGTCTTCATCACGGCATGTCTTGAAGGGAGTCTCTCTGCCAGCGGGTTTTCACGTATCGACGCGTATCGGCATGAACTCGAAAACCGTCCCAAACCCCGTGAGATGAGTCTTGCAGACTGGGAGCACCTGAAACAGCGATTACTTTTCGGTTTTGTCGACAACTTACTCGACGGCCACTCCCCTGTTGAGTCTCTCGCCGACGATGCACAAGCAAAGATCGTCCGGGACGCTTTCATGAACTTTGCCGACGAGCGGTACGCGTTGCTTGCGTTCGTGGTGATGCCCAGCCACCATCATTGGCTGTTTCTACCAAACACTCAGTGGTCAGCCTTGGCGGTGAAACGCGAACGGGAGCATTCCGGAAGGTTCCGAACGCCACGCGAAATCATCTCGCATAGCATTCAAAGTTACACCGCGACGATGTGCAACCGTATCCGCGGATCGAAGGGGGTGTATTGGCAGCATGAAACCTTTGACCACTGGGCACGAGATGAATCCGAAACGTTGCGGATCATCCGTTACATCGAAAGGAATCCGGTGAAAGCCGGCTTAGCCCGATCCCCCGAATCGTACGCGTGGTCGTCGGCGAGCATCCGAACGCAACTTCGGCTGCAACCCGGACAAGCCATCCCGAAACGAACCTAAGCTTCCCGCTCGCAAAGTGGCGTAAGCTTCTAGCTTGCGTTCCGGGAAAGCTGAAAGCTTTCCCCCGCTACACGTCGCAAGCTAAAGCTTGCGGGGTGGCAAGCTGGAAGCTTACCCACTGCACGCTCGCAAAGTGGCGTAAGCTTCTAGCTTGCGTTCCGGGAAAGCTGAAAGCTTTCCCCCACTGCACGTCGCAAGCTGAAGCTTGCGGGGTGGCAAGCTGGAAGCTTACCCCACTGCGCACGGCAAGCAAGATGCTTACCCCACTTTGATCAGCTGTTCGATGACTCCGCTGGAGTCTTGGAAGGGCTCGCCGGGGTCGACGCCGGCCCGATCCAGCATGGTGTGCCAGACGCGTGACAGCGGCGTCTTCTCGGGCAATCGAAGGTGTCCCTGGTGCGCCACGCCGGCCGCTTTGCCGCCGAACAGGCAGGTCGGCAAGCGGTCTTTGGAATGACCGATCCCCATCCCGCTGGAGAAACCCAACAGCGTGTGATCGAGCAAACTCGAGCCGTCGGGTTGCTCAAAGGACTTCAGCCGACGGATGAAATAATCCCAGTGCGACAGATAGATCCGGTCCACCTTGGCCAGTTCGGCCAGGTTTTTGGGATCGTTGCCATGGTGCGTCAATTCGTGGAACCCTTTCGACACACCGAACTCGGGAAACGTCCCGCCCGAGCTTTCTTGGCGGACCACATAGCTGATCACGCGTGAGGAATCGGTCTCGTAGGCCAACGCGATCAAGTCGTACATCATTCGCGCGTATTTTTCGTAAACGAACTGGCCGGCGGGCATGTTGACGGTAAAGCTTTCCGAAAAATCACTCATGCCGCGGGTGTCGACCTCCGGCTTGGGTTTCACGTTCCAATCGATGTCACGTTCCAGTTGTTTTTCCACTTCGCGAACACTGCTGAAGTATTCGTCCAACTTGACGCGATCACGTTTGCCGACGGTACGCTCCATCCGTTTCGCATCTTCCATGACGAGGTCCAAGATGCTTCGCCGTTGACGGAATCCTTTTTTCCGCAGTTCGGTTTCTTCGGGGCCGTCGACTTGAAACAGACGATTGAACAAGACGTGTGGGTCATTTTCGGACGCCAGTGGAACACCATCACGGTTCCAGGAGAGCGTGCGGAGGTTCCCGCCGAAACCGGTGCCGCGTTGGACACACAGTTGCAGCGAGGGGAACCGCGTCGCGCGTCCGAGTTGCTCGGCCGCGATTTGATCCATCGAGACGGAGTTGTTGATCGAGCTTCCGTCTTTAGCTTTCACGCCGGTTGAAAACGTGTAATCACCCTGGTGGCCGCCGCCGTGTTCCAAATACGTTCCCGAGATGAAGGTGAAGTCGCCTTTGTGTTCGGCCAGCACCTTCAACGTCGGCGACAACGTGTAGTCGCGCCCCTCATCCTTGGGCTCCAACTGACGCATGTTCATGCCCGTGCCGAAATAGAACAGCCCGATCCGCTTGGGTAATGCGGATGCGATGTTTTCCCCACCGGCGGCGGTTGATTTGGGCAGCATTGCTTCCAGCAGCGGCAATGCCATCGCGCCACCGGTACCTCGCAGTAGCGTTCGTCGACCGAGTTGGGGGGCGTTGATTTTGCTCATGGTTCTACTTCTTTAAAAAGGCATCCGAAAGCACAATTCCTTCGACCAGACTGTGCAGGCTGTGTCCGTTGGATTTCATTCGATCGACCAGTCCGTCGATTGTAGCGTGATCGCTCGGTTCGATGATGCGGCCAAGTGCGTAAGTCAACATCTTCTCGGCAAAGCCCCGCAGGAACCGATCGCTTTGGGCACGCAGGGCCGCCCGGTAGTCGTTGATCGTTGTAAACCGAGTTCCATCGGGTAGCGTACCACTGGCATCAATCACCGCGTGGTCGGGCCACCAGGGACGTTCGCCGTCTTGCTTGGTCCGCCACTTGCCGGTGACGCTAAAGTTTTCCAGCCCCAGACCGTAGGGGTCGATCGAGCGATGGCAATGGGCACAGGCGGCGATCGTGCGATGTTGGTCCAAACGCTGCCGCACCGTCAGCAATTCGCCTTTGACGTTCGGCTCAACTTCGCCGACGTTGGGCGGCGGCGGCTTGGGCGGATCGTTGAACAGGACATCCAAAATGTATTTGCCACGTTCGACGGGTTTTGTCCGATTGCCATCGCTGCCCCATTTGTGCAATGCCGCCATGGTGGAAAGCCCGCCGCGAACCGACGGTTGCGGAAACTCAACACGAACCAACGCGTCGCCCGTCACGCCGGGAATCCCGTAGTAGCGGGCGAGTGTCTCGTTGGCCATCGTCCAGTCGCTGTCCAAGAAATCCAGCAAGCTGCCGCCGCTGCGCATGATCTCGCGAAAGAACTCGATCGGTTCGGCGTTGATCGCTTCGTTCAAACCGGCGTTCTCGGCGCGATAGAATTCGCGATACAGGTTTTGGTCGATCGCAAATCGATCAAACTCATCCGCCTTCAACCATTGACGTGCAAACCCCTCGACCAACGCGTCGGCTTTTTCGTGTTTCAACATCCGCCGGACCTGTCGTCGTAGCACGTCCGTGTTGGTCAAGGTCTGCGACGCCGCGGCCTGACGCAGTGCGTCGTCTGGAATGGTGCTCCACAAGAACCGGCTCAAACGAAAGGCGAGTTCGTCGTCGTTGAGTTCGTCGCCATCGGCTTGGCCATCGTTGATCGCCGGAGCATCGCTCCTGATCGATGTCTCGGCTTCGCGGATCAATAAGAACGAAGGGCTGCACAGCATCGCGACAATCCCGGACTGGATCGCATCGGGAAAGGATTCGCCGTATTGCAGTTCGCTACGAACCACACCAACGATTCGGTCAACCTCCGCCGCGCTGACGTTGCGCCGAAACGCCCGTGGCAGCAGCCGGGCAAAGATCTCGCGGGCGTAGGATTCCCCGAATTCCGATTCGTCCAAACCGCGATGAAAGATCCGTTCGGTGCTTTTCGGCGGCCACTGGTCGTACAGCGGCCCTTCAAGCTCGATCCAGTCGAACAGGATCCGGGGCAAATGGTCGGTCGTTCGCGTGTCCGGCTCGATCCGCCCTTGATTGGGAAAACCCTGGGCGCCCAGCTGTGCCTGCAATCGCCCCGCCAGGCTTGCGTTCCCCGCTTCGGTCGCAGCCAACGCCGATCGCCGTATGTCCGAGAAGTGATAATTGACCCGTCCAAACTTCGGCGCGTCGACGAAGTCGATGCCGATCTCATTGCCGCCGGGGACATCGAAGGCGCGTTCGATTTCGATCACTTCGGGGCGGTCCAGCGTTCCGGGCACCTTGCCGAAATACAGGTCACCGTCACCACTGCGTTTGATGCGTATGTAAAGCGCCTCGCGATCGCGCGGGTCAGCCCCCAAGCGGACCCGCAAACGGTACCTGCCGCGAATCGGAATCAATTGATCGTTCCAGGGATGCCGCAAGGCTTCGTCGCTGCGCATCCCCTGATTCATCGTGATGATGCCATTCTCGGTGGTGATCGTATCGCGTGCACGCTTGATGTACTCGATGCCCCCGGTACTGTCCTCATACTGCATCCGATTGCGACGTGTCGGAACCGGCGGCGGACCGGTGATCACCGCCTTGTTTGCGACCATCGCCGCGACTTCGAAATATTTATCCATCAACGAAGGATCCAACAACAATGCTTTGCTGACCGTGTCGAACCCGTTCATCGTTCCGTCGGGCGGCAGCAACTCTTGCGGACCTTCGCCGGGCAGAAACTCGACCGCCAGCAGATCGCCGACAATGTTGGCGTACTCTCGGCGATTGAGTCGTCGCATCAGCTCACGACCGCCGGTGCCTTTTGAAAGCGTCGACGCGTGATTCAATTCGCTTCCGATCCAGTCGACGACCTGGGCGACCAACGCGTCGGGCGGTTGACGTTCGTCTTGCGGAGGCATTTCCCCCAGGTTCAGGTTGTCCATCACTTCGATCCATTTCGACGCCGTCTGCGAATCGGTAAAGTTCGGGGCCAGCGTGTCCAGTCGCAGTTCGCCTTCCTGGGTGTCGGGGCCGTGACAGTCGATGCAGAATTGCTGGATCAGCTTCGTGACCGAATCGTCGTCCAGCGCCACGTCCTGAGGTTCGGCGGCGTGCGCGATACCGCAGGCGAGCAGGACAAGGCTGCAAAGCAGGATGGCAAATCGGTGGGGCGGAGGTTGGTGCATGAAGGGGTGCGGTTGGGGGTCGTGGGAGAGGCTTGGCAACGAGCGGGATATAAGTGTCGGATCTCTTGAAGTGGGATAGGCTTCCAGGCTCGTCAGTTCAGCATCGACAGGCTGGAAGCCTATCCCACATATTTTTCGCGCGTTGCTTACGCCACGGATCGCAAGCTGGAAGCTTACGCCACGTTAGTTCCAGGTGACGGTGTAGGGGATGACGTTGGTTTTGGGTAACAGCTCGTTGAGTTCGTTGATCTTGGTTTCGGTGATTCCGGTGTCGTTGCGGGGCAACCACAATTCTTTCAGCCAGGTGGCGCCCCGGATCTTCATCATGCCGTCGTTGGTCAGTGCCGCCGGAGGTCGTATGCCACGATGGGCAAGCCGCAATTTTTCAACGCTTTTCGCAGCCGCCAAGTACTCAAACGCGACGTCCTCCAGCCCCGGTGTCTGCAGGGAAAGATCTCGCAAGTCGGGCAACTGCGTCAACGGTCCCAATCCCGACCCGGTGACTTGATTCGACGTGATCGTCAAACGTGTCAATCGATTGATGCGACCGAGCGACTTCAGCCCTCGATCGGTCAACCCGTTTGACATCAGATCCAGATCCCGAATGGAAAACGCGTTGGACAGCTCGGCGGCGCCGGCATCGGTCAGCACGTCAGTCGGTCCGGATGCATCGTTGCCCATACGCACCGATTCCAGACGCGGAATCATCCCCAGGGCTTTGGCAGCGACATCACCCGCCGAACTGCCCATCAAGTTGATGTCTCGCAGTTGCTGCAGTTTCGACAGCGGAAACATTTCGGCGTCGGCGATGCCGCTGCAACGTTGCAGACTCAATCGCCGCAGCTCGTCCAGTGCTGCGATCCGCTTCATCGAGGCGCCACTGAGCTGTGATTGGCCATCGAGTGTGAGCGAGCGAAGGCCTGGAAACGATGATAGGTTCGCCGCGCCCTCGTCGTCCATCGTGCCAGCGTTTCCATACGGTGCGGTACTGGCCAGCGTGCTCAGCGGACAGCCTTGCAAGTGTTTCAAATACGCCCCGGTCGCTTCATTCTCCCAAGCCAGCAAGGTTTCCAGATCTTGGTTGCGGCCCAACCGGCCGAGCCCCTCGTCGGTCAACCCTCCGGCGGTGCCAAAGCATTGAAACTCCCTGAGCGACGTGAATTCGGCAAGCGCCGCCAGATGCCCATCGTTCAACGGCGCATCGCGTGGAAAACGCAGCACCTGCAGCTCGTTCATCCGCGTCAACACGGACAGGTCGAGAGCTGCGATCCCGAGTCCGCTGTTGAATTCCAATACCTGTAACTGGTTCAACTTCGCAATCGCATCGAGTCCCTGCTGAGAGAGTTTGGCATCGCGCCCCCGCCATCCGAGACGAAGTCGCTGCAGATCCGGCAACTTCGCCAAGCCTTGGAACACGGATTCATCGACGTTTGCTCCCTCAAGCCGAACTTCGATATCCAAACCGCGTGACGCATAACGTTTTCCGCCGGCCGCTTCGATCGCAGCGATCGCTGCTTGTTCCGCTTCGTATGCTTCCCGGGCTGCCGTCGACTGATCCGGATCAGCAGCTTGGACGATGCGGAATCCGACGTAACAGGACGCGTCGTCGGCATCCCAAGGCACTCGCGCCGAGGATCGACAGGCCAAATCACCGTTGTACCAACAACCACCGCGGATGACGTGAAAGTCATTGGTGGTGGTTTGCGGTCGATCTCGATTGACGGGGTCCACGGCGACGCCACCGGGCTGGTCGTATCGCGGCCGTTCATAGTCTTTGTAGACCGTGTCGAGCCAAAGGTCTTCACACCATTCCCAGACGTTGCCGTGCATGTCGGCGATGCCCCACGGGTTGCGCGTGTAGCTGCCCACGGGTGCCGTAAAGAGATAGCCGTCGCCGGAATCATTGTCCCAGTCGAGCAACCATTGTCGCTCCGCGGCATGCTTGCGATGGTTTTCCAGCTCGACATGACCCAGGTTGGCGTGCCGGTGCGAGACCCCTTGAGCCGTATCTCCGAACGAGAACCACGACGTTGTGCCGGCGCGACAGGCGAATTCCCATTCCGCTTCGGTCGGCAATCGATAGCGGACGCCATCGCGTTGACTCAACCACTGACAATACGCCTTGGCATCGGTCAAACTGACCCCGACGACGGGATGGTCATCGGTCTGCTCAAACCCCGGATTCTTCCAACTGAATTTCGTGTCTCGCACAAAATCATGGGACTGATACAGCGGCTTGTCCTCCGGCGTCGGTTGCCAACCAACCATTTCGGTTAAACCGCGTTCGGCCGTGGTCTGATAGCCGGTGGCCTCGACGAATCGTCGGAATTGCCCGACGGTGACTTCCGTCTCGGCGATCTGGTAGGGCTTGGTCAGCCACGTCACGTGCGCGGGGCCTTCGGCGTTCCCGTAGCTTTGCCCCGTCGTGGAGAGTGGAAACGCTTGCTGCAACGCGCGTTCGCCGCCGTCCATGCCCTGCACGAAACGCCCTCCGTCGATGAACCGAAACGTCATGCCCTCCGCACCGACGGGTTCTTGCCCGACACCCCACGGCGACGCAAACCAACAGCAACAAACGAGAATCGGCAAACCCCGCATCGATCAATCTCAAACTGGGAACATGAAACAAAACATCTTAAGTCACCCTCCCTGGCAGCCTACGTAATTCCTGCGTTTTACGAGGCGTTGGCGGCAGGGCGCAAGCCCAATGCCATCTACTTTAGCTCTAATGGGTTAGCGGAACGGCGCGAGCGGGCTGTCGTTTTAGTCGGGATCTGCTGAGTCAATGGTGAGCCGCTGGCCGTAAGGCCTCGGGCAGCGTCGTAGTGCCCGGCCGCTTACGCGTCGCGGCGCACAAAATCGACAGCCCGCGAGCCGTCCGGTTGCGCTTCAAAAACACCGTAAAAGACCGGAGGGCTCGCGCCCTACCGCTAACAACTGCCTTACAGCACTCCCTGACAGCGAGCGGCGACGTCATCGCACCTTCTCCGCAGTCCGACTCGCGACCGCTTGGTGAGCCGCACGGCGAAGGAAATCGGCATCCTGTTCCGTCACACCCTTGGGCCGATAGGTTGTTGCGGTCGCGTCGTTTCCGGTCAGCACCTCGTACCAAACTAAACCGGCCAAGAAACACCCTTTCGTGTTCCCATGCTTGAAATCGAGTCGGAGCTGCTTGTTCGGGCCGCTCGTCCGCCAATGCCAGCCGGTGACCAGTGAGTTCGTCTGTTTCGGCAAGCTCGGATACACCGGGTTGTCATAATTGTAATCAGGATCGTGGACCAACACCTCGCGGCCCGTGGTGTCTCGAGCCATTTGAAACGCGGTCCCGACGGGCATGATTCGGCTGTCGAACTGATCTGCGACGCTGTCATAGGCCGCTGCCAAACGCTCGTACATTTGCTGCTGCGTCAAACCATCGGATTTCAGCAACGGCGAATCGGGGCGGTACGCCCAGGTCTGGTGGATCAAGATCTCTGCCTTGGGCGCGTGCTCGTTGACGACCGCCACCAATTGTTCGATGTAGGGATGGTACGTCTCGGGCTTGTAGCTGAGCGCGCTCATCTGCTGCAGCGTCACGAAATCCCACGCATCGGCTGCCAGATAGGCTTGCAAGCTGTACCGTTTTCCGTCTGCACCTCTGTAAGGCTTCTCGTCCGGATCCGTTGCGGATTTGGCGGCCAGATCCGCATGCTTTTGTAAAGTGCAGCCGCCGATGTTTGCCGTCCCGATCACGATGCGACACGAGCCGTCTGATTCGGCGATCTGTTCGAGATACCGGCAGGCATTTTGAGCAAAACTGTTCCCGATCGTCAGCACACGAACGGTCCGGACCTCCGCATCCTGAGCGCCCACGCGGGCGGCAACACCGAGCACACTGACCGCGAGGCAGCAGACAACGCCCCAACACATTTTTTGATGTTTCACCATCCGTTCCAGACTCCGACTATCCATTGAAATTTCTCGACGATCATGTTTTAGCGGCAGGCCGCGAGCCCGATGCCACTTACTTTGATCCGAGCGGGGTGTTTTTGTTAGCGGTAGGGCGCGAGCCCTCCGGTATGTTGACAAAGCGAAAGAACCGGAGGGCTTGCGCCCTACCGCTAAAACCTCGGGGAACTCAGGGGGAGAATACTTCAAAGCGTTACCCGATGGGGTTCAAGGTGGGCGAAGGTTTGGAGGTGGGAGCGATTGCCGCGGCAAACGAAACGCGGGGGCTGGGCGAGGGGCGACCATCATACCGTGCCGAGCGCGTCCCGCCAAATTTTTCCCACAAACAGCTGTCGGCTGGTCAGACTAGGACCGACGACGCGTTCGGCTTACGATGTTGGACGCTTTGCTAAACCCACTCGACGCGAAAACAACAGGGACTTCGTGATGAAAACACAGACGATTGCCGCTTGCACGCTCCTTCTTTCAGCATGCTCGGTCGCACCGGCGCTCCACGCCGGCGACCGGGGGACCCTGATTTTTGCGGATGACTTTCAACGCAACGAGTCTCAGGAATTGAAAGACGAAGTCGGCAACGGCTGGGGGACCAACAGCGAGCGACGCGCCGGCGGCAACAAGCAAGTCGATCTCCGCAACGGGGCGATGTACATCTATCTGCACAAGGATGCCGACCACGGTGTCTCCGTCACCCATCCGGCCGAGTTTCGAAACGGATCGGTCGAAGTGAAGTTCATGCTGGAGCACGAAAAAGACACGCTCGGACTGAACTTTGCCGACTTGCAGTGCAAAGAGGTCTGGGCGGGGCATCTGTTCAAAGTCGTCGTCGGTGTCAAACAAACGGAACTGGCCGACCTGAAAACCGGCGTGATGGACCTGAAAACGCGCGAGGCTCGCAAGGCCAACACGCTCACGCCCGCTCGCCAAGCCGAGTTGAAGACGAAATCGAAGAAGTTTCCCCACAAGCTCGAAACAGGAACCTGGTACACCGCCGTGGCGACTGTCAACGGCGACACCTTGAGCGTGTCGATCGATGGCAAGCAAGTCGGTTCGTTCTCCTCGCCAGGCATCGCCCACCCCACCAAGCGATTACTCCGGCTGGCCGTGCATCGAAACGTGGTCGTCGACGATCTGAAAATCTACGCGCGCGATTGACGTGAAACATGAATCTTGACTCGCGATCGGCTCGGCCCGTATCTACAGACTTGGCAAACTTCGCAATCCCCTTGGATTCACAATGTCCGGTCTGTGTCTCGCCCGTTGTCCGCTTTTCTGTTCCGCGTGCCTGATCGCGCTGACAATCGGGGCGGCATGCGCAACCGCCCAAAACGACTTTCGGTGGCCACCGTCGACGCGGCCGCTGCTGCAGGTCCCGGTCAATGCTGGCAAAACAAGTTCGGGCGGCATTCCGCTCCAGAACATCGCCGTCGGCGATCAGCCCGGCGAAGCGATTTCCCCCGAAGTCGCCGCCCAGATCGCACAGTGGAATCGTGACCTGGTCGAGCGTTCCGCACCGGTCCTGGCCACGATCGCCAGCCAGAATGCCGACCTTGCCGAACAGCTCTCGCAACTCGGTTTGTCCGTTCGCGATCTGCAACAGCGACTCGAAGCGGCCGATCGAAAGCTGCTCGACATCCAATCCGATTATCGATCCGTCAGCGGGAAACTGGCCGAGTACGGATTGACGCCCACCATCGGGCTGCTGCTGCGACATCGCAAGGAGCAATTGGATTCCTGGCAGACGCAAGACAACGAAAACCATTTCGCGCGGGCGGAACTGCAGCGGACTCAACAGGAAGCCTTGGAGTTGGAATTGATCCCCGGCGGCGAAGGGCAACTGCAACAGCAAGCCGATCAGATGCTGGCCGAATCCGGTGAGGCGAGTGGCCAGCCAGCGACGCCGCTGTTGCGACAGCAAGTGTTCGACCTGCTGAATCAACGATCCCGATTGGTCGCCCAGCTGAAGCAGTCCTATCGCCAGTACCATCATGACCTGGATCGACTCGATTCGACCGCATCGGCCACCAGCGCCACGACCGCCGAGTTTCGCAAGTTGATCAATCGCCACGCGACGTGGATTCGCAGCGGTGATCCGGTCGGAATTCGAGACTTCGCCGATGCCAAGGCTGGGATCGCGGCACTGTTCGAATTTCGCCATACCCGTCAACTGGGGCGTGACCTGAAACGCAAACTCTCCGATGACCAGATGTCGGGAATCTTGTTGTTGGCATTCATCGCACTGTTGTTCGTTCTCCGCTGGCGGCTGAAAAGCTGGTTGGTGGCGATCGGCAGTCGGGCGAAAATGCGAACAGCCGGCAAGACCCGCGTGGTCGCCGCCGGTGCATTGACCCTGGGAGTCGCCGTCGTGGTGCCGCTGCAAGGCTACGCGATTGCGTGGTGGCTGAATCAGGGCATCGTTTCTGAATTGATCTTGCAAGTCGCCAGCGGGTTCTTCGCCGCCAGTCTGATTGCGTTGTTGGTCGAATTGCCGCGGCAGTTGTTGCGGCCGTTCGGAATGGTCGACAAACATTTATCACAGACATTCACGACCCGCGCCGAAGCGTTCAAGGATTGGTCGATCGCCGGATTGATGTTGGTGCCCGGGACGTTTGCGATCACCATGCTCGGACAAATCGACCATGGCATCTGGCGAGACTCATTGGGACGGTTTGGCTTTTTGACCATGATGCTGGTGGTGGCCGGATTGGCTCATTTCGCATTGCGGCCTGGCAAAGGTTTTCTTTGTCCGGCGATCGAAGCGTTTGGTGGCCGATTGGCGACCGGTTTTGGACACCTTTGGTACGCGATCGCCTTGAGCTTTCCTGTCCTGATGGGCATCCTGTCCACGCTCGGTTACGGCTACACCGCCAGTGAATTGATCAAACGTGCAACCTGGTCGGCGATCTTCATCATGACGGCGGGCGTGGTCTGGAAAATCGGCCAGCTCGGGTTCCAGCAGATTTGGCGCAACTTGACGCAGCCCAAAGTCGAACCCCGATATGACGACTACGGATTGATCGAGGAACCGGAAATCGACGAGGAAGTGAATGAAACCCACGTGGTGTTGAAGCATCAAATCGGGTTCCTGGGACAGTGCGTTGCCGGCGTCGCGTTGATCTCTTGCTTCGTCGCCCTGTGGGTGGACGTGATTCCCAACATGAGTCTGGCAAATCCGGTTCTGTGGACGGTCCAAGACACCGTGACCAGCTACGCCGGTGACGGCCAGGGACAAACGGTCGCCCATTCCGTGTTGCAATCCACTCCGGTCACGCTGCTCAGTGTGATGTGGGCCGCGGCGATCCTGTTCGTCGCGATTCATGTTTCGCGTCTGTTGCCGAATTTGTTCGACGCCCTGGTGCTGCAGCGTGTCGATTATGACGAAGGCATGGAGCATTTGATCTTGGTGCTGGGGCGATGCGTGCTATTCGCGATCGGTTGCTTCGTCGCCTGTCGTCTGATCGGAGTCCGCTGGGTGACGATTCAATGGTTGATGGTCGGCATCACGATCGGAGTCGGTTTCGGGCTGCAAGACATCGTGCGAAACGTGTTGGGCGGTCTGGTTGTGCTGTTCGCGCGACCGGTCAACGTCGGCGACCGCGTGACGGTCGGACGATTGACCGGACGGATTGCCAGCCAAACGTTGCGGACGACGATCCTTGCCGATGACGACGGACGTGAACTCCAGATCCCGAACCGAAAGTTTCTCAGCGACGAAGTCACCAATTGGCGCGGCGCGGGGAAGCTGACCACCGTCGCGATCGAAGTCAACGTGCGGCGCGAAGAACGGCCGATCGACATCGGACGCATGCTCGGTGAATGGGCCTCGGCGGAACGGTTTGTGTTGCAGTCGCCGGGTCCCCAAGTCACGTTGGTCTGCATCGCCAAGAAAACGCAGCGTTATGAGTTGCACGTTTGGACCGAAGACCGACACGACGCCCGGCAACTTCAGCTCGCGCTGTTGGAAACCGTCCGCAGCAACCTCCGCGAACGCAACCTGCTGGCCAAGACCCAGCCGACGCAGCCCGCGATCCGCCACGCCGATCCGGACGCATTGGGCGACACCCCACGTCCCAAACGACGCTCCGCCTAGGTAGCGCCGTTCGTCGCAGGCATAGGTATCGTCACGATTGAAGAATCTCTCCCCGGCCGCTGAGACGGCCGACCAGTCCGATGACCAACAGTGGAGCTGAGCGACGGTTTGTAATGCCCTTCGTACGTGATGGTGAAACGGTGACGAACCGTCCCCGTCAAATTCCTCGCATTCGAAAAGGCAATGCAATGTCCAGCACGTTCAATCCCAGACAGATTCTTCATCCACACAACTCACATCGGGCGGGAGCAAAGTCGACGCTTACGATCACGCGCTGCAAAGCCCTTTGCGGTGTGTTCGTCGTCGCGCTGCTATCGGGACTGAGCGGCTGTATGTACAGCCCCCTGACCGAGCACCATGTCGATTCAATCATCGAGCCGATTCATTTCAACGGGGCCGTGCTTACCGCCGACGCGAACGTCGACATTGAATACTGGAGCACACTCACGCACGAATGGACGACACTCAAAGCCAATATCAAACCCTCGCCATCCAGTTTCGTCGCTCACGGAATCAAGTGGCACACGTGGAGCTACAAGCTGAACCACACGATTTGGCCCTTTTTTTGGGAAGACCTGGGCAATGGCCAGATGGTCGCGCGTTTCCGCGCCATTGATCATGCGTCCGGAGACCCACTGTACCTGTTTGACAGTTGGGAACTCGCACCCGACGTGCCGCTGGCGGATTTCTGGCAAGCACACGGTAGCGACCAGGAAGAGATCCGAGTGTTCACCGAATCGATCTGACTGTAAAACGTTTTTGCCGTATTCATCGGTGGGGAAGCCCGCATGCTTTGCCGTTCGACAAACGGCCATTCGTTTCAGCCCCGTACGGTTCCGTCTCGATTGAACCTCAGGCTCGCTCCGACCGCAGGGCTTTCACGCTACCGCTAAAATCGTAGCGGAACGGCGCGAGCGGGCTGTCGGTTTTGTGAGCCGCGACGCGTAAGCGGCCGGGCACTGCGACGTTGCCCGAGGCCTTACGGCCAGCGGCTCATCATTGACTCAGCAGATTCCGACTAAATCGACAGCCCGCGAGCCGTCCGGTCTCGCCCTAAGTTCTAAGAGTTGACGGAAACCTAGTTCCGCATCATCTGGTAACACAGTGCCGCCAAGAGGGCTCGCACGTTGGAGCGATAATGACTGGTCGCGACCATCACTCCACAGAACAAGAACTTGCCCGGCATCACGATCTGGCCGATGACGTCGTCGTCCACGACCATGTCGTATCGTTTCGGGAAGGCGCACGGCGGGTTCGGCTTCAGCCACAAATCCGCTGCGTCGGGGAACGTGATCAGGTGTGGATCGCTATGAGACGACGAGCGAGCGTATTGCATCAACAAGCCGTCGTCGCGGTCTGTGTTGGCGTCGCGACGATAAACGCGAAGCTCCACTCCATAGCGGTCTGCTGAGAAGAATGAATCGGATTCCGACACTCGGTCCCAAGCGACTTCATAATGGTCGTCACCGGCATCGAGCCTGATGGTTGCGGGGATGTACGTCGCCGTCATCATCCCCGTCAACACGACACGTTCGTCGACACCACGAACGTCAAACCTCCGCGAATTGTGCGCCCCGGTCGCCATCGAGACTTCGCCTGGTGAATGCCGATCTGCCAATTCTGCCTGATAGTGATCGACGATCGGCTTCTTCGGTCGCGCGAACGCACCGGGAACCAGGAACAGTGGCGTGAACAGCACCCAGATCACCGGCACCGCATGAATCAACACGCCCAACTCATCGTCCAGTTGACCGACAAACTCGGTGACGCCGCTGAAACCCCAGATCAACAACGTCGCGACATAGAGCAGAAACGGCGACAAAACCAAGGCAATCTTGATTGGTCGGTTGAGGCCCCTGCCCTCGGCAGGTCTGCTTTGCAGTGTCTCGGCGTCCTTCGGTCTATCGCTGATCATTGATACTCGTTGTATTGCACGCCTTGGGATGGTGCGGGAGGCCGCGGAGGCACGGGGCCGTGTGGCTGGCGCGGATGTGCCGGCGGCTGCAAGTGGGGCGGCTGCAAGTGGGGCGGTCGGTGTGTCTGCGGTAACGCCTCGCCAGTCGGAGGTTGGCCATGCGTCGGTGACTGCACGGGCGTGAAAGGCGAATGCTTGATCGACGAGGGTTCATTCGTTCGGGTCTCAAACAGTGATCCTGTGAAGCTTTCGGCGGGAACGATTTCGATCCCCGAGAACCAGATCACGAAACCCAAAGCACCCAATGCCATGGCAGACTTGAGCCATCGAAAACTGAAATGATAGCTCGGTTTTTGACCGGTACGACGCGACTTGCGATCAAGGAATCCGAGAACGACCAATGTGAACCGCAGCAGTGTGATCACCGCCGCGGTGATGCCTTCCACCATCTGTTCCGCCCACCTCGAAACGCGTTTGGGTGCCTGGCGACCGGTTCGATTTGCGTGATCGCCCGTCCTGGTCAACAGTCCCTCAAGATTGTCGCGTTGAGCATACGGCGCAAGCGCACCGCATACAGACCGAAATGAATCAGGCCGAAGCTCGGGCGACTTGTCGAGCATCTGGTTAATCAGGGCGATCAGTGGTCGAGGCACATCGCGACGAAACTGTTTGATCGGCGGCGGATCCGACTCCAGATGAGCCAAGATCTTTGACG
The DNA here is from genome assembly GCF_007754155.1 of Stieleria neptunia. NCBI lineage: Bacteria > Pseudomonadati > Planctomycetota > Planctomycetia > Pirellulales > Pirellulaceae > Stieleria > Stieleria neptunia. The sequence goes on from NZ_CP037423.1 coordinate 901,385, forward strand.
CCAGCGATGAGTTCTCAGAGCTCGAGAAAGGCGCTTGGCCGGTCAAGAGGAAATAGAACGTGCACCCAAGGCTGTAGAGGTCGGCTCGAAAGTCAACATGACGAGAATCGACGGCCTGTTCGGGCGCTATGTAATCGAGCGTCCCCATGATCTGACCGGTTTCGGTGAGTGTTTCTCCGGTGATCGCACATCGTGCCAGCCCCAGGTCCAACACGCGCACGTTTCCAGTGCTGTCCAGCATGATGTTCGCCGGCTTGATGTCGCGATGGATGGTGTGGTTGTCGACAATGAATTGCAGCGCAACGGCAGTCTGGCGGATGATCTCACTGGCCTCCGCCACCGTGAGAGGGCCAAGCCGTCGCACGAGGGTTCTCAAGTCGACTCCGTCAACGAAATCGGTGACCAGAAACGTCTTTTCCCCGACAATGCCACCGTCGGTACATCTCACCAGATTGGGATGGCGGAGCCGCGCTGCGATTTGCGCCTCTCGTTGAAACCGATCCAGCGACTGTCGATCATTCGTGTCGACGTGCTGCAGAACCTTGATCGCGACCGGCAGCTTCAGCCATCGATGCATGGCGTGGTAGACATGCCCGTACGCACCTTGGCCAATCAAACGTTGAATTTCGTACTCGCCAATCACCCGCCCTTTCCAACCGTCTGATTGCGACTCCGATTCCGATTGCTCTGAGGCGTGCCAGGGATCAACGCTGCTGGACGGTTGATGGATTGGATACTGAATGGTTGGATCATTCACTTCGTTGAACCCGGCCTCTCTCACGACTCTTGCCACAACTCTCCGTCACCCCACGAATCATCCGGGCCGACGTCAGACACGCTCCGGCGCACCCTTGCGCTGCAAACATGGGACAGTGAATCTCGCGCAGGACGGGCCGGATGCAATCACGAGGGTGGTCCGAACCGCTGCCGTTCCGGTTGCTCCGGATGTAACGTCCAGATCGCGTTCCGATCCAGGGCGTTCCCTACTAAGATGCAGCACCAATACCCACAATAGGGACAGGCAACGAAGCAACGCACGCAAAGTAAGTGGGATAGGCTTCCAGCCTGTCGATGCTGAAATGACGAGCCTGGAAGCCTCTCCCACTTCAAAAGATCCAATACCTCTATTCCGCTCGTTGCTTCGCTTTGTTGATTGAAGGGAAAGCCCTCAACAGTACCGTCGCCGCCGAGCTCTGTCGGGCGGTGTCTCGAGATCACCTTTTGGGGCGTTTCGGTTTGTTCCGATACGTGGCGCCGTTGTCTGCGGGCATCGACTCGTGCCACCGGATCAGCTTTTCCGTCAACGTTGCCACGACCTCCGTGTGCTGTGACGCAACGTTGCTCTTCTCCGAGCGATCGGTTTCCAGGTTGTACAGTTGCGGATCCGAGCCGTCATATTCGCACAGCAATTTCCACTTGCCCGATCGAACGGCCAGATCCGGCAAGTCGTCTTCGCCATAAAACGTGTCGCGATCGGGCGGCCGGCGGAAGAAGATCGGCGCGGCCCGCGAACCGCCTTCGCCAAGCAGCGTGCCGACGAGTGCTTCGCCGTCGAAATTGACGCCCTCCGGTCGCGGCGTGCCGGTCAATTCCAACAGCGTCGGAACCAGATCGATCGCGGCGAACACCGAGGTGCTGTCCACGTGGTTCTGCTTCTTCAGGATCTTTGGCCCCCAAGCGACTAACGGCGACCGCACGCCGCCTTCGTACAGATGCGTCTTGTAACCTCGAAATGGCCCGGCTTCCCCGGCACCCGGTTGTGGCCCGTTGTCGGAACAAATCAGGATCAGCGTGTTGTTTCGTAAAGACTCGTCGTTGCGAATGCGATCGAACAACGCTCCGAATTGCTTGTCCATGGATTCGAGTACGGACAGGTACAGACGCCGCATCGAACCGTCGCCCCAGGTTTCCACCGGTGGCCAATACGGCGAGTGGACGTCGTCGGGCCACAGATTGATGTAGAACGGTTTTTCTGCCGCCGCGGCTTGGTCGATGAACGAGACCGCTGCATCCACGAAGCCCGACGTGATCTCCGACCGAAGCATCCATCGATACCCTTCGCCCAGGCTTTCGGCACGATCCCAGATTCGCCCCGGCTGCTTGTCGCCGGGTTTCAACGTCAACGGAAGCAGTTTCGGTCCCATGCCTTCAAAATTGGTCAGCGACGCATCAAAACCATAGTCGGTAATCGGCGGCGCATCGTTGACGTCTCGCTGGCCGCCCATGTGCCATTTTCCGAAATGGCCGGTCGCGTATCCCGCTTGGCTCAGTGATCGAGCCAGCATCGGAGCTTTGGGATCCAGCCACTGCGCCATGCCGCGCTCTTGGTTGCTTTTGCGGTTGTTCAGGTACGACGTGATCCGCCAACGCTGCGGATACTGCCCGGTCGAAATCGCCACTCGCGACGGAGAACAGATCGGCGAGTTGACATAAAACTGCTCAAATCGAATCCCCTCGGCCGCGAGCCGGTCGATGTTCGGAGTCACCGCGTCATCGTTGCCAAAGCTCGAAAAATCTCCCCAGCCCATGTCGTCGATGAAGACCAGGACGATGTTCGGGGGTGTCTCCGCCGCGTTGCATGATCTGCCCCTGCCGATCGAACCGGCAACGACAACCAGCAGCAGCACGACGAATGTCGCTGGCCAATCCGACCGCGGACGCACAGCATTTGCACGCCACTGACGAAGGGGAATATCATTTCGCATCATGGTTGATCCTATTGGTGGGGAATCCGCTTGCTGGCTCTTGCATTCTACCTCGGTTGGCCGGGCGTCTGAATGAGATCACCCGTCGTGGCAATGAGAGATGTTGTCATCGATGCGAACGTCGCATCGGATCAGCAGCGCCGGGTCCGCGATTGCGGTATGATGCGAATCGGCACCAGGATCATTGATTTCGGCGAGCAAACCAGTATGAAGATGCACTGGATCGACAAACAACGATTGCGGCGTGAAACACTTGCCGGCACGTTTCTGAATTTGGGTTCCGCGACGGCCGTCGAGATTGTCGCCGACGTCGGCTTTGATTGGCTGTTGATCGATCTTGAACACGGCTCTGGTTCGCTGGCGGACCTGCGTGGGATGCTCCTGGCCTGTCGCGGCGGCGATGCCGCGCCGGTCGTGCGGCTTCGTTCGGTCGACCCCGACACCGTCAAATTTGTGATGGACAGCGGCGCCGCCGGGATCATGTTCCCCTACGTCAGTTCGGTCGATGAAGCTCGCCGGGCGGTCCGCTGCATGAAGTACCCGCCCTTGGGCCGCCGTGGCGTGGCCGGTGTGATCCGTGCGACCGACTACGGTCGAAACTGGAAGCCGTACTTTGACGAGGCAAACGATAAGAGTCTTGCCATCGTTCAAATCGAAACGCCCGAAGCCGTCGAAGCGGCCGAGGAGATCGCGGCGGTCGAAGGGGTGGACGTGTTGTTCGTCGGCCCGCTGGATCTTTCGGTCAACCTGGGACATCCGGCCGACTTCGGCCACCCCAGTGTCACCCAGGCGTTGCAGCACGTCGTCGAATGTTGTCAGCGGCAAGGCAAATCGGCGGGAATCCTGACCAAGGACGGACTCGTCCGACAGCACAAAGAACAGGGGTTCCGGCTACTCGCCTACGGATCCGACTCGGGCGCCGTCATCAGCGGCATGCAGAGTTATCTAACGGAGCTTCGTGAGTAAACGCGGCATTTCGGCTGCGGCCGTGGGTAAGATGGCAGAAAAATCAGGGGCAGAAAAATGGGTGAGAACAAAATCTCACCGATCCCATCCCGACGTTGCACGTCACTCTTCCTCTCTTTTCCTGTCATCCATTTTCTTGTCTTCGATCGCCCCTGATTTTTCTGCCCACCATTTTTCTGCCATCTCCCCCGTGTCCCCCGGATCCATTTTCAGTGGCTCTTGACCAGGACGATCAAGGTCTGGATCACTGCAAATCCGATGACGAGCCCGATGATCCACATCACGGGTTTCATCGAACTCGGGATCCCCGGTTTCCGCTGCCGTTTCGGTTTGTCCTGCCGTTTTCGTTTCTTCTTGCCGGGTTGGGTTTTTGAGGCGGAGGAATTCATGACGCATCACCCTGCGATTAATGCCACGAAGTAGGCGGAAAAGATTGCGATCGTCAGTGCCATCCCCGTCCATGCGATCCAAGACGGATCGGACGAAGACGGCTCACGGTGATCGGTTTCGGTCGGTGGTGTGTAGGGGTTCATTGCACCCGCCAGTTTAGCACAACGCCGGCCCAACCACTCCAGTCCCGACAGCGTCAACCAAAGACATGGCACTGGGTGATGCCACAGCGTTGAATCATCCTCGCAGGGGATGAACAATTGAGACAATTGCAGGCTGCCTGCTCAACGCATTACTCTTCACGAAGCTCGCGAGCGACCGTGAGGTAGTAGTTCCTGGCCGTCGCATTGACCATCTTTCGAGCGAGCTTTGTCAGCGCGTCGGCTTTGGTCTGCTTCGCATCGCTGTCGTCTTTGTTGATGGCCAACAAATGATCGGCAAGCTGGGCAGCCCATTGGTCGTCGTCCTCGGCGAGTGCGGTTTTGGCAGCGGCCAAGAGTTTGTCCGTTCCGCCGGCCAGCTTTGCGACCCGCATCGCTTCAGCCTTCGGCGGCAACGGGAACAGGTTCGATGCGTTGCCGTCGAACCAACCAAGGTATCCATTGAAGACGGAGCGGATGCCCCACTGGGGATGACCATAAAACGGCTGCAAATAGTCCTTGCCGGCCAGCGACTCGGGAAGTTGCACCGACTCGACCAGTTCGTCGGGCGTCAGGCCCTGATTGATGCCTTCCACCGTCTTGTCATGAATGAATTGTACCGCGTCGCGATAGTCCGTGGTTGAGCAGAAGCGAGCGTGGAATGCGGGGGATCAAGCAGTCACAGCGAAATGTGGGGCATTGTCATACCATTTCTTGCTGGTCCTCTGGTTTCTGCGTCGTCTGGGTGACCAATCCGAAATCGGCGAGGGCGACATAGGCGGCGGGGATTGCGATCAGCACGAGAACCGTCGAACTGAGCAGGCCGAAGCAAACGCTGACGGCCAGCGGAATCAGCACCTGTGCTTGGCGGCTGGTTTCGAACAGCAGCGGCGTTAGTCCGGCGATGGTGGTGGCCGAGGTGAGCAGGATGGCGCGAAAGCGGAGCCGACTGGCGCGACGTGCGGAGTCTTCCACGTCAGCTCCGGTGGTACGTTCCTGTTTTAAAAACAGCACCAGCAGGATCGAATCGTTCACGACCACTCCGGCCAACGAGACAAATCCGAGGACGCTGGGAATCGAAAGCGCGTTGCCGGTGATCAGGTGCCCCCAGATGACGCCGATCAAGGCCAGCGGAATCGCCGCCATCACGATCAGCGGCTCAGTCCAACTTTCAAACTGGTAACTGAGGATGACGAACACACCGAGCAGCCCCAGCACAAAAGCCTGCATCATGGAGTTCCCGGTCTCGGCGGACTCCTGTGACTCACCTTCGATCTGAATGTCAACGCCGGGATGTTGTTGTTCAATCTCCGCGACCGCGTCTCGTCGAAAAAGGCCCATCAGACTGGCCGTGTTCGCCACCCGCGTATCGACTTCGCCGATCAAGGTCACCGTGCGGCGGCCGTCCAGTCGGGCAATCCGCGACCAGCCCGTGGCGACTTCGATTTTGGCAACCGCCGAGAGCGGCACACGACTGCCGTCAGCCAACACGACGTGAAAATCGTTGAAGTCGGCCAGACTGTCGCGATCCGATGCGTTCAGACGGGCGAAGATTTCGTACGCTTCCGAACCGACTTGAATCTCGTCGGCGGTGGTCCCCTGAAACGCAGCCCGTACCTGATCGGCAATCGTCGTCGCGTCCAGGCCCAGCCCGACCGCGCCGCCATCCAACCGAATCCGGTACTCTTGCTTCCCAGGCCGCAGATCATCCGTCAGGTTGTACACGCCCTTGTACTGATCGAAAAACGCCAGCGCCTGCTGCGCCGCCTGCTTGGCGTCGCCCAGATCTGCACTCTGAAATCGAATTTCAATCGGCCGCCCGGCGGGGCCGAAGCTCGCTTCGCCGTAGGTGACGCTGATCACGTCAGGGAGTCGTCCGACAGCTTCCCGCCATGCATGAATCACCGCATCGATTCGGGTGGCGCGATTCTCGGGACTCAACAGGTCGGCCGTCACCGTCGCCACGTGCGGACCGGATTCAAACGCATCGGCATTGGTCCCGAACTGGACTTGAACGGTTTCGACCAAGTCCCTGCCGCCTGGCTGGTCGGGCGTGAAGCGTCGGTTGACCTCTTCCAAGCCGGCCGAGATTCGTTGCACGATCTCTTCGGTGCGGTCCACCGGCGTGCCTTGCGGCAACAGAATCCGCGCCTCAACGATCTCGCCTTCGGTGGTGGGAAAGCCTTGGAACGGCACAATACCGCTGACGACCAGTGCCAGCGAAACCACAAACAAGGCCGCCAGGCTGCCCAGAAACAGATACCGCCAGCGGATCGCCAAATCGACGCACCTGCCGGTCACGGATTCGCGGAGCCACTCGAGCACCTGATCGATTCCGCGACGGAGACGGCCGGGCCGATCCAGCCCCGTGTGTCCGAGCGAGTGACCAAGGTGGGCCGGCAGGATAATGAACGCTTCAATCAGACTGACCGCCAGCACCAGAATCAACACCATCGGGATGACTTCCAGTACCTTGCCGATGAACCCGGACAGCGACGCCAGCGGTCCGAGCACACAGATCGTCGTCAGGAACGAGGAAACCACACCGCCAGAAACTTCTTTCACGCCGTCGATCGCGGCCCGCATGGCCGGCTTGCCGAGACTCAGATGCCGCGCGATGTTCTCCGAGATGACGATCCCGTCGTCCATCAGAATGCCCGTTGCCAGCAGCATCGCCACCAGCGTGATCATGTTGATGGTCAAGCCCAGCATCGGCATTAAAAACAGCGCGCCGAGAAAGGACACCGGCAGACTCATCACCACCCAGAACGACATTCGCAGGTTGAAGAACATCCACAGCGTGCAGAACACCAGGATAATTCCTTGCACGGCATTCTTGAGGACCAGTTGCAGTCGATCGCGGATCAACGTCGACATGTCGTTGACCACGACCAGGTCCAAGAGCGGCTGACGCTGGCGCTCGAGTTCAAGGAACTCACGCACCGCCGTGGTGACTCGGATGGCGTCTTGTGTTTTCGTCTTTTCGATCCGCAGCACACCGGCCCGCTCGCTCCCGAGCAAACTCTTGACCTCTTCGTCCTCGAACACATCGACGACCTGGCCGAGATCGCGCAGCCGGATTTCCGCTCCGCCGCGGGTGCCCTTGATGACCAACTCCTCCAACTCCTCCGGCGTGCGGCGTTGTTCGACAAACCGCAACAGCACTTCGTTCTCCCGCGTTTCCAACGATCCGGCCGGCAGATCGATCCCTTGCCGTGCAATGACGCGGGCGATCTCCGCCGCCGTCAGCCCGTAACGTCGCAACGCTTCATCGGACAATTCAACGCGGAGCTGACGGTCGGAAAACCCCTCCAGTTCCACCAGCGACACTTGAGGCACTTGTTGCAAACGATCTTTCAAGCCCTCGCAGTAGATTTTTAGGTCTCCCGTCGAGAGCGGACCGGAAACGAGCAGAACCATGACGGGTTCGGTCCGTCCGATCTGTGTGATCACCGGATCTTCGACATCGGCGGGAAACTCGGTGATCGCTTCGACCTCCGATTCGATGTCGTCCTGAAACACCGCGATGTCGGCGCCGTCACGCATTTCGACCGTGACAACGGCAACGCCCTCCTGGGCATCCGAGCGGACTTCTTTGACGTTTTCCACTCCGTCGATTGCGTCTTCGACGCGCTGGCAAACCGCCTCCTCAACCTCCTCGGCGGTCGCCCCGCGATAAAGGATGCGGATCTGGATTTCCGTGGCGGAAAACTCCGGAAAGGTCTCGCGTTCCAGTTTCGGCAATGCGAACAAGCCCGCGATGATGAACATCAGCATCAGCAGGTTGGCTAACGTGGGATGCTGCGCGAATCGATCAATCATCGCTGCCTCCGACTTCACTGCCTTCGACGTCACTGCCTTCGACTTCACTGCCTTCGACTTCACTGCCTTCGACTTCACTGCCTTCGACTTCACTGCGCCGTTGCTCCGGCAATGGCGGCGGCGAACCCGCATCGGTGCCGCGGGCGCCGGCGATCAGTCGCTCACGCAGTGGATGATCCGTTACCGGTTCGACCAGCATGCCCGCGATGGCCGGCCTGGGATCGGAGACCACCAGCGTCTCTCCGCCGACCAGCCCGCTACTGATGACGGCGAATTCTCCCTGTTGAAACTCGACCTCCACCAGCTGCCGACGCAAACGTTGCTCGCCGTCGAGCACATAGACATGGCCATCGTGAAGGGCATGTCGGGGAACGATCACTTGGCCAGGCCAAGCTTGTCCCGTGAACGTCACCCGGCAGTACGTGCCCTGCAGCAACGGCGGCCTGACCCCCGGTACCACTTGCTCATAGGGATCGTCGACACCCACCACCATGCTCAAGCTGCGAGTTTGAGGATCGAGCGACTCCCGCACACGCATGAATCTCGCCGACCAGCGAGCCGGGATGTCCGTGGAAGCCATCTCGACGATCGCTTGCACGTCGAAAATGTCCCGCACACGCTGCATCGTGATTTCCTCCAACGCAGCCCTGCCGGTCGGATTGCGAATCAGCCGTCGCACCTCGCGCATCGGCGTCTGCGCTTCCACCTCGACCAGGTCGTTGCTGTACGCTTCGAACAGCGACTGTCCCGTTCCGACGTACTGGTCGACGTCCAGCGTCACCGTGCCCAACCGGCAATCGAACGGCGCGCGAATCTCTGTGTGCTTCAGGTCCAATTGCGCCTGTGCCAACTGGGCCTGCTTGAGTTCCAGATTGGCTTGCTGGCTTAGCTTCCGAGCCGGCAAAAGGTTCAACGCGCTGGTTTGTTCCTGAAGCCGCTGCTGTTGCGTCAGGACGGATCGCTGTTGAGCGTCGACATCGGTTTGCGAGATTGCGTCGCGTGCAAGAAGTTGTTCACTGCGTTCCATCTCGCGCTGCGTCACGCTCAGCGCCTCTCGCTCGATCTTCAATGACGCTTGCAGGTTTTCTTCGGTCCGCGTTAGCTCTTCGATCAGCGCCTTCGCCTGCAGGATTTCCGCCTCCAACTGAGCGACCGCATATTGATATTCCGTCGGATCGATCTTCAGCAGCAATTGGTTCTTGCTGACGAACGAACCGGATTCAAGCTCGGGATGAACCTCGACAATCTGACCGTCCACCTGCGCAACGGCCTGCCATGTTTTTCCCGGAGTGGCCGTTCCGTAACCGACCACTTGCGGCAGCACGTCAACCACAGGAACTTCGATGATCCGCAGCATCCGCGATGCTTCGTCGGCGACCTCACGCTCCGGCTGCGGGCGGTTGCCCACGATCCAGACGGCGATCGCCACGCCCACCAGTAGCGGAGGAACCAATAGCAACCGTCGTCCAGCTCGCTTCACGAATTGAAACAATCTGTTTCGGGTGTTGTTAGCCAACGCGAATCTCCATCAAAAGATTTAAAACCACAGATCGCTCAACTGCCCCGATTCAAGCTCATTAGCATAGCTGAAGTAGTAGTTGCGGTTCGGAGCGTTGTACTCGCGTGCCCCCAGGCCTCGCAGCGCCTTGATCTTCACTTTGCGGGCGAGTTCCCTGTCGGCATCGTCCAGCCATTTTACGTGATCGGAAAGTTCCAACGCCCATTGGAAGTCGTCGTTCGCCAAAGCGGCTTCCATCTGGGCCGTCAGTTTTTGCGTCCCACCGGCCAATTCGGCCATTTTTTTCGCTTTCATCCTGGGCTCAAGCGGATTCAACGTTGTCGGATTGCCGTCGTACCAGCCCAATAGCCCTGAATAGATGGCTCGTACCGCATGGGGCACCGAGCCATAGAATTCGATCAAATACGGTCTGTCTTTCAGATGCCCGGGAAGTTCGACTTCGTGTGCGAGTTGGTCGGGCCCCTTCCCAGCGTTGATGCCTCGAACCGTTTGCTCATACACACTGCGAATCGCTTCGCTGTAATCCTCCAACGCTTCCGTGGCCGTTTCTTCTCCGATGATCGGCATCGTGTGACCGGGAACCACAGCGTGTGGCTTCAGCTCGGCCATCTTCGCAACGCTCTCGGACCAACTGAGCACATCGCGATAGGCCGTGCCCCGAATCGCATACAGGTTGGGAAACGAGCTGTAGAAATTGTCGCCCGCCAACAGCACCTTTTCCTTCGGCAGCCAGACGAACAGTGCATCGTCGGTTTCGCCCGGTCCGAGATGGAATTCGATCTCGACGCCCGCGATCGTCGTTTTCAGACCGCCGCTGGGAACGGTGACCGTCGGGGGAAGAAACCCTTTGCCGCGGTCGTGATCGATGGTTCCGGAAGGAGCAACGCCGCGATTGGTGCTCTCACTCGGTGAGAGATTGCGTCCAAACTGTCGTGCACCTCGCTTTTGCTTGGCTGCACCGACTGCTTGGGTCACGCCTTCGGCCGAACCGAAGGTCGCCGTGGCATAGATGTCGGGCGTTTCATCGCCCGCAAAAACGCTCGCTCCGCCGATGTGATCGCCGTGGCTGTGGGTGTAAATGATCGCCTTGACCGGTTTGTCGCTGTAGGCGCGGAATGCCTTCCACGCGTTCGCGGCGCTGGTCGGTCCCATCAACGTGTCAATGATGATCACTCCGTCGTCTCCCACGATCATCGACGTGTTCGCCCCGTGAAACCCGACGGCGGTAAAAACTCTGTCGGAGACTTTGACAATGCCTTTCTCGAATTGTTGCTGCTGCGCATTGAGCATCCGCAGTGCCGTCTCGGGGGCAACCTGTGTCTGTCCGCTGGCACGTGCGGCAACCAGTACGGTGCTCAGCAACAGAACGCCTGTTTTTAAACCTATGTGCATTTCGCTATTCTCCTGTCGATAACAAGTGTTCCAACGCAACTCAGTCAACTCAGTCAACGCAGTTCAGTCATTCGGGCAGTGGATCTTGTTAAAGATCCTTCCGCTTAGAAAGTTGGTTCGTTAAGTTCTTCTGCATCTTCTGCAGAACGTTTTGCGTCGCATTCAATTCCGACTTTGCAATGCCCTTGAGCGCAGTTTTCCGAAGGTCGTCCAATAAGGGGAGGACCGTTTGAAGTCTCTGTTCGCCGCGGCGAGTCAAACCGACCATCACAACGCGTGCGTCGTCGCTCGAGACGCTCCGCTCGACAAACTTCTGTTCAACGAGTCGATCCAGCTGGCGTTTCACCGTCGTCGGATCGCGAATCATCCGAGCTGCCAACTCGTTCATGCTCAGCGGCTGGCCGGCGTCTGACAAAGTGATCAGCGTCTGCGTTTCCTCGGGTGAGAACGGCCAACCGGCGCTCTTCAACACCGCTGCCATCCCGGAGCGAATCAGGTGGGCGACACGGCCGATCGCGAACCCGGGCGACGATTCGGAATCAAAGTGCATGTTCACCTCCAGGCGGATCCTGAACTCCAGCGGACGAATGCTGGGCCGAACTTGTGGGGCCGGCAAAGATCGGGCGATACCAATCAAAGTAACAGTAAATCAGCAGAGCGCAGGCCGCGAAATCGGGGATCCCGATGACGAGGAACTGATGAGCGAAAAAGGTCACGTACAGCAGGATGTTGAAGGCGTAGGGCAGCGACATCAGGACCGCGAGGGGCGCCGTCCGCGGGAAAAACATCAGTCCGCCGGCGATCGTCTTGAACAGGCCGACCCAGAAGATCAGATAACCCGTCTCTTGCAGCGCAATCATGAATCGCCCAACCTCATCCGGCGATTCGCCGACCGGATAGCCGTTGACCGCAAATCTCATCGTCATGATCCCCGTCCCAAACAGAAACAGTGCAAAGAGCAGTCGCACCACCAAGGCCAGACGTGGCAACCGAACGCTGCGTTGTTCTCTTGAAGCCATTTCACTTAGACCGTGTGAATTGAAAGGATGAGTTGGTTCATTTGGCCCGCGAGATGAGAGCGGGCTTCGTATGGCTGTATCTTACAGGTAACGGCCGGGTTGTCAATGCTTGCCGTGAAATTCGGGAATCGGTCCAGCCGGTGATCGTCAAACGAACCCGCCCGGGGCCTGACGGCCAGCGGCTCACAATGCCACTCACCGTGAGCCGCGACGCGTTAGCGGCCGGGCCCGTTGCGGTTACAATCAACCCACCGGTGATCGTCAAACGAACCCGCCCGAGGCCTGACGGCCCGAGGCCTGACGGCCAGCGGCTCACGTGACGTCCTCTCTCGAACTAACGCCATGAAATCAATCGCACCAACCATCGCTGCCCCCCTTTTCTTTCTGTTGTGGTTCTCTCCGGCAACCGCCAGAGCCACCCACGAACTCGTGGGCGACTGGTCGTTGAAGCTTGAATCGGGAACGCCCGCTTGGATGAGCGTTCGCCAATCGGATGGAAAATGGGACGTGAAACTGCGACTGCATGTCGGTCCCGAAGGGCCTCACAAGGACGTCACGTTTTCGGATGGACGGCTCAACTTCACGCTTCGTCAAAACAAGAAAGCGACGGACACCAAGACCGTCAATGTCGGCATCAAGAACGGGATCCTTGACGGTGTGATCGTCTCGACTTCCAAAGACGGCACGGTCCAGCGGGATCCGTTTACGGGCAAGAAGATCCCGCCGGTTCCTTCGACACCGCCCGATTTGTCAAAGGTCCGCTTCGGCCACCCCATTTCGCTCTTCAACGGCAAAGACCTGACAGGTTGGCGACCTCATGAGAGAGACAAAATTATGGGGTGGGGTGTTCAGGACGGCTTGCTCGTCAACACCACCCCCAAAACCGACTTCAGCGCAACGGGGGCCTATGCGAACCTGCGGACCGACGCAGTTTTCGAGGATTTCTGGTTGCACATCGAGTTCAACATTGGGGAGTCCCGCAACAGTGGCGTTTACCTGCGCGGCATGTACGAAGCGCAAGTCGTCGACCGGGACAGTCGGATGCAGGGCAAGCAAGGCGTGGGAGCCATCTTTGGAAGCATCGCGCCGTCTAAGAACGCGGGCAAGAAGGGAGGCGAGTGGCAGACCTATGACCTGACATTGGTCGATCGGCACGTCACGGTTGTGCTCAACGGCGAGAAGGTGATCGACAACCAACCCGTTGCCGGCCCCACCGGCGGCGCAGTCTTCACCGATCCGACGCAGCCGGGCCCGATTCACCTGCAAGGTGACCATACAAGCGTGAAGTACCGTGATATTTACCTAGCGCCGGTCGTCAAGGACTAAGCAGCTTGCCCCAAGAGCGCGCGGCGGCAATGAGCGTTGGCCGTCAGGCCATCGGCGGTCCTGATACCCGGCCGCTTACGGCGAAAGTGTGAATTTGCCTTGCGTTCGCACGTAAAGGATGCACGCGTCGTCGCAAGAGAGGCGGTGCGAGGCGGGGCCGTGCGATCCGAAGTAGCTGCCACTCGGCAACGGTTTAACTTCACCGCCTTCGTCCAGATGCAGTCTCGTCTGGCCCTTGATGACCACGACTCGTAGTGAAGGGCTGTCGGTTTGAAGTTGTCCGTCGAAACCGGCTGGCAGTTTGAGCATCGTGCCGACGACTTGCTCGCCGTCCGGGTTGCCCCACAAAAAGGTCAGTCGGGCGGATGGACCGGCGTCGGTTTCCGCTTGCGTTTCCGTCTGGCCGTCAATCCATGTCGTGTTGGAAGCATCCAGCCAAACGATGTTGGACGCGTCAACATTGATCGGTCGTTCACCGTTGTCGAAGGCTTCTTGGGGGGCTTTGACCAGATACGGTCCGCTCTGGATTTCGACGTAACCCACGCTTAGCGTTTTCGCAGCGGTGATGTGGACTTCACCGGCCGGCTGAATCCACCACGAACCGGCAGGCATCCAAAGCGGCGCGGCGTCGGGGTCGTCATTGTGCAGTCCGCCAGCGAGGACGATTCCGCGATAGGTAATGTTGTGAATGTGGGGCGGTGACGAAAATCCGTCGTTGAACTTGACCAGAAAACCCGATTCACCGTCTTTGGTTTGATCGCCCCACAACGTCCCCGCCGCCGGACTGGCGTCGCCGCGTGCCGGGTTCAGGTGCCGCCAGTTGATTTCCGACGCAAGGACGACTTCGGTGGTCGCTTGCGGGGGGGCTGGTCGTGCAGCACCCTGAGCCCGAACGGCTCCGGGAGCGACCAGCAAGAGCGTGGAGGTCAGGAGTGCCCGCAGGCCGTGGGTGTAAGTGGTGGTCATCGATTTTTTCAGAGTGGAATAGGGCTCGTGGACGGTTTGCGCATCAGTACGTGGACCGACCCGCGATTCCATCAGTTTTGTCGCCTAATGATAGTCGACAACGACTTTGCCCATGCCTTTTCCGCTTTCCAGTCGGGCGTAGGCGTCTGCCACCTGATCGAGCGAAAAACGCTCTTCGTCCAACACCGGGTTCAGGCCGCCCGACTCGGAAATCTGAGCGAGGTCTCGCAAAATCTCTGCGTGTTGCTCGCGCTGAAAATGGTGCAGCATCGGAATCAACATGAACACGACGTGCAGCGACAGCCCTTTGAAGTGGGCCGGCGTCAAATCCAATTCGCACATGGAAACCGTCGTGGCGATCTGGCCATTGAGCGCCGCCGCCTCAAACGAATTCGTCAGATTGGCACCACCAACTGAATCGAACACCAATTCAAACCCGGCCCCGCCGGTGTGTTTGGCGACGTACTGCTCAACCGATTCGGTTTTGTAGTTGATCCCGGTCGCTCCCAATCGTTCGATCAATGCCAGCTGCTTCTCGCCGCCGCCGGTCGAGTAAACTTCGGCACCCCAATGCTTGGCAAGTTGAATGGCAACATGACCGACGCCGCCTGAACCGCCGTGGACGAGAACTTTGTGGCCCGGCTGGATCCCTGCGCGAGTCAATCCTTCGTAGGCCGTGATCGCGACCAGGGGCAAGGCGGCGGCCTCGCGCATCGACAGGTTGGTCGGCTTCTTGGCAATCAGCTTGCTGTCCGCCACGATGAACTCCGCCAGCGTGCCCGGCAGGTCCGCCAGTCCGCCCGCGCAGCCGTAAACTTCATCACCGACCGAATACTCGGTCACGCCGTCACCGACGGCCTCAACCGTTCCCGCGAAGTCCATTCCCAGGATGGCCGGAGTGTCCGGGGACAACGGCAACTCTTTGCCCATCTTTCGAATCATCGTGTCAACGGTGTTCACGCTCGACGCCGCGATCTTGACGAGAACATGACCGGGTTTGACGTCGGGCTTGTCGACTTCGGCCGCTTTGAAAGGGGCGTCTGCGCCATAGGCGTTGATCAACATGGCTTTCATTTTCGATCCTTGTGCATGTGGTTTTTCGATTGCAAATTCCAACGTTCCGACAACCAGCGGTTTGCAAAAACGTTCTGGTGTGCCAACAATAGCACTACCAGACACACCGACAAGTACGCACATTTCAGGCAGGTAGGCACAGAATGGATACTATTGGGGATCTCGATGCAAAACCCGTGGCGAAGCAATCTCGGCACAGCGATTACGAGCCGCCGGCGTGTCCGGTGGAGGCGACGCTGGAGCTGATCGGGGGCAAGTGGAAGGGGATCGTCCTGTTCTACCTGCTCGATGGCCGGCTCCGGTTCAGTGAGCTGAAACGCAAAATCGGTTGTGTCACGCAACGGATGCTGACGAAGCAGCTGCGCGAGTTGGAGGCCAGCGGACTGGTCAATCGAATCGTCTACGCGGAAGTGCCTCCACGGGTCGAATACGAGTTGACGACAGAAGGAAAGTCGCTCGAGCCGGTTCTGATGGCGCTCAAGCAATGGGGAGAATCCCACGCCGTCGCCCTGCTGAAAAACCGTTCACAGCAAGAAGATCATGTCGCCTAGTGCTACGAAATCCTCAGAACTCCTCAACCAATAATGTTTCGTTATCTTCTTCCCCTCATCGCCGCCACCATCTTCTGCGCATCTCCGATGCCCTCGTTTGCTCAAACGTTGAGCAAGGAGGGCCGGGATCAAAAGGCGATCCACGACTACCTGTTCGACTCGTTCCTTCAAGGACGCGCGACCAAATTTGTCGGCGGCGGGCGTGACCGTGGTCTGAAAGAAGTCACGATCCTGCAAGAGACGATGGAACTCGGTCACGGGGACGATGTCTTGCTGCCCGAGGGCGCCGAGCGGGTCGCGGGGCTGTTCCGTCACTTTGCATTTCACGGAGCCAACCTTGATCGGGTCAAAGAGGTTTACGTCTTTCCGTTCTCGCCGGACAAATCTCCGCCTCGCAGCCAACAGGTCAACGATTTTTACCGAGTCCAGATGCCATCGATTCCGTTGTCCGATCAGCCGCCGGAACGGATGAAAGTACGGTTTCTGATGAAGGACGAGGATGCGACCTGTCGGATCGATGATTTGGTGTTCATCGCTCAGAAGCAAATCCCGCCAGAATTCGACACGATCCCTTATCGGGATTTGGGCTCGGAATATCCCCGAGAGCGAGTGGAAATCGACATCGACACCGACCACGAATTGTCGATCGGGGGAACGTCACAGTTGCAACGAGACCGTTGGTTCCGCATGCACGAAACGCCCGGTGTGGTCGATCCGTCGTTCGAGCGATGGGCGGCGGAGCGAAACTTCTTGCCCGGGCGTGGGGCCTTCAAATTCAATCCCGCCATCACGCGTGCCTGGGGCAATTGGGAACCGTTAAAAGAACGAGAGGACCAACCGGGATCCGCGGACTTGTCGTTCTTCGATCAGTATGACGCCGGGGTGAGACACCGAAAGACGATACCGGAATTCAAGAACATCCCGTTTGCCCTCTGTTTCAACGATTGGCCCGAATTCATGTCGGTGCCGCTGGTCGGGCGTGGGACTCCGAAAATCGAACATTTCGACGACGCGGCCGAACTCGCCGCCGCCTATGTCGAGGACCAAATCAAAGACGGCGGTTTCACGGCCGAGTGGTGGGAGGTGAAAAACGAGAGCAGCGTGCAATCGGAGTGGGCCCATCACTGGAAAGAGAGCCAGGGCATCGACGGATGGGGGCTGCTCGCTGAGTTTCACAACCGCGTCGCCGATGCGGTCCACCAGCGTGCTCCCGAGGTGAAAGTCGGAGGTCCGTCGTCGGCGTACATGCAGCTTCAAGTCAAAGACTTTGACCTCTATCGCAATCAGGCTCGTTTCATCGAAGAGACTCGCGGCCACATCGATTTCTATTCCCACCACTTTTATGAAAACGCGCTGATGCTCGGCGCGCACGAACGTCGCGGACAGGGTTACTCCAACTACCTGCTCGGGCGTTACGAAGCGATCCTCGACATGCTGCGCGCCCACATGCACAAAGCGGACAACGTGCTGCCAATCCTGATCACCGAGTGCGGATCACTGCAAAACGGCCGCCAGCCTTCGGACAATTGGCTGCGGTTGCTCGCTTGGAACGCGTATCTGACCAAGTCGATGCAGCGCCCCGACCAGATCGATCTGTTTGTGCCCTTCGTCTTTCTGCACATGTCATGGAATCCCTACAGCGGTGATGCGGCCTTCACACCCAAGGAAGATCGCAAGCGGCATCGGACGATCGATGATTTCGAACCGACAGCCATTGCGAATTACTTTGAACTCTGGCGAGACTTCGACGGTCGACGATTGCCGGTTGCGTTCGACCGCGACTGGTTGGACGTCGTTGCCGTTCACGACGGAAAGCGGATCTCGCTGGCGGTGACCAACATGGGCGGCCGTCAGATCGCGGTGGATCTGTCGAGCGTCGCAAACAGGATTGGTTCAGAACGTGCGACGCAAACGCGTTTGAATTACCACCAGGGACAGATTGTGTTTCAGCCGGAGCACGATGTTGACACGGCGGCCATTCCTGTCGACGTGAATGAAACGACCGTCATTCGGCTCATGCCCGGCAAACCGATCGCTCCAGAGAAAACCCTTGTTCTCGATCGCTGGTACGCGACCGAGACGGCGGTCAAGAGCGATGGCAGTCCGCTTTCGTTTGACGTTCGCATCGACAATCCCAGCCAAACACACTCTGCAAAGCTGATCATCGGTGCCCACCGTCGCGGTGGATTGACTGAGCCGGTCCTGGTCAAGATCAACGGCAATCCGATCGACATCGACACCGGCGACGCGGACGAGTTTTCGGAATACTTCGCGCCGTTGAATGCATGGATCCCCGCCTCGATTCTACAGCATCACAACAAGGTGGAAATTCAGCCCCAACAGGACACAACCATCACTTCGGTACAGATCCAAACCCATCAAGCAAGCAATGATGCAGCGAGTGATCCGCAGCCAACGGTGCTGTTTGACTTCGAGGACGATCAGCAACTCGAATCGATCGAAACGCGAGACATACAGATCTCGCGTGTGAAGAGCGATTCAGGATCGGCTCTGCTCCTTGAGTCGGGACACGCGATTGATTGGCCTGGAATCACGTTGAAACCCACGCAAGGGACGTGGGACTTGGGGATGTTCCAGCATTTGTCGTTCGACGTGATCAACCAGGGTGACCAACCCTTCGAGATCGGGCTGAAGATTGAAAGTCGCAACGCGGACGGAATTGAAAAGAACTTCACGGTGATGAACAACATCGCCGCAAAGGAATCTCGCAAGATCTCCGGGACGCTTTACACGACGCCATGGAAATTCACGTCGTCGTTCGTTGTTCAAGGGATGCATGCGGCACCGGGCCAGAAGACGGTCGATCCATCCTCGGTCACGCAGGTCGTGATATTCTTACGGCAACCTAAGCGGGACTATCGTTTCACGATTGACAACGTCAAAGTTGAAACGCCGATGACGTCAATGGACGTGGGCGAATTCTTGCCGTTCATCGACCAGTTTGGTCAATTCATTCACAAGCAGTGGCCTGGCAAAACGCTTTCGCAACAGGATCTGGTCGCCAGTCGAGAGGCGGAGAAGAAAGAACTGGCCGGCAAACCGGGACCGGCGTCCTTCAATCGCTTTGGCGGCTGGAAAGATTCGTCCCAACACGGACCCGCCAAGTTTTTCCGTGTGGAGAAGCACGATGGTCGTTGGTGGCTGATCGATCCGGACGGGTGTCGGTTTTGGTCCCACGGGATGGATGCGGTGTCGACCCGATTCGGGGGAACAGGCATCGAACACCGTGAGAACTACTTTCGTGGTCTCCCGAAGGAAGACAGCAAGCTCGGCAAGTACTATTTCTCAAGCACATGGGCGTTCGGATTCTATGCCGATAAGACACCCTTCAAGATGTACAACCACCTGCTGGCCAATCTGCATCGCAAGTACGGTGACGACCATCGAGCCGAGTTCGAGGATGTCTCGCACAAGCGGCTCCGAAGTTGGGGATTCAATACCTTGGCCAGTTGGTGCGATGAATCGGTCAATCGGCAAAACCGTACTCCTTACGTCGAGTTCGTCTATGTCGAAGATGGCCCGGTGCTTGAGGGGGCACAGAAAATGTGGACGCAGTTCCACGATGTGTTCGATCCGAGATTCCGACAGTCCATCGCGCATGGCATCGAAAAGGTGAAGTACTCGATAGGCGACCCCTGGTGCATGGGGTACTACGTTGACAACGAGTTGTACTGGGGCAGCGATATCGATCTGGCCTTGTGGACACTTCGTTGCAGTTCCAAGCAGGCGGCCAAGCAAGAATTCTTGAAGGACCTGACTGCCAAATACGAAACCATCGACGCACTCAATCAGGCATGGGGAACCGAGCATGCCACGTGGAGCGATCTTGCCGAAGCCACACAAACTCCGGATGTGAACAAGGCGAACGAAGATCTACGCCAGTTCGCGAAGAAAACCTCCGAGACCTACTTCCGCAGCGTCAAAGAAGAATTGGCCGCCGCCGCCCCAGGGCAACTGTATCTCGGCTGTCGGTTTATCTGGGACAACGAAACGGCCATCCGAGCGGCCTGTCGGTACGCGGATGTTGTGAGTTTCAACAGGTACTTGTATTCGGTTGATCAGATGAGTCTGCCCAAGGGAGAAGACAAGCCGATTCTGATCGGCGAGTTCCATTTTGGTGCCTTAGACCGAGGCCTGTTCCATCCCACCCGGGCTCCCGCCAAGAACCAGACCAATCGTGCAGAATGCTACAAGAATTATGTGTTGAGCGCGCTGCGAAACCCATTGTTCGTGGGGACTCATTGGTTCCAATACTACGACGAGCCAACCGCGGGTCGCGGTGATGGAGAGAACTACAACACCGGATTTCTTGATATCTGTGATACGCCCTACCCGGAAATGGTTTCCGCCGCGCGGGAAGTCGCGGAACGGATGTACGAATATCGCGCCGGACGTTGAACTGACACCAAAAACTAACAATGATCATCAGGCACACACCTATTGGAATAGCCGCTCTGCTGGCAACGCTGGTTGTCCCGTGGATCGCTTCCGCTCAAGCCGAGTCGAAACCCAACATCCTGTGGATCATCACCGATGATCAGCGCCCCGATTCGGTCAGCGCCTACAACCGGTTGGTTTACGGCAAAGATGAAAGTCCGCTGGGTTACGTCGAATCGCCCAACATCGACAAACTGGCCGCCGAAGGAATCATGTTCACTCGGGCGATGTGTAATTCACCCGCTTGTGGTCCGTCGCGGGGCTCGATGCATTCGGGGCGTTATCCGTTCCGCAACGGCCACTACGCCTTCGAGTTGACGCATCAGAATCCGGACTTCATACGCCCGGTCGTTCCCCAGATTCTCCGCGAGCAGGGCTATGCGACCGCCACGTTCGGCAAGGACGATCCGTACATCTACCGCTGGGGACCCGGTCAGGGCTTTCATGACCCTGGGTTCTATGACGTGCGGGTTCACAACAAGCATACCCTGCAGCGAAACGGTGTCGGCGATTTCGCCACGCTGGAATCCTTCGGCAAAGGCGGCTACTTGGGCAAGACCGAGGTTGTTTATTATCCCGATGGCAGCCAACGAACTTATTTTCTCAAACGCAAGGATGGGAAACCGACGGAGGACGATCTCGCCGCCGTGGCGCAAACCGACAATGAGCTCGAAATCCTCCGCTCGTACACCTGCGGTGGGATTAAGTCGCTGGTCTTCGGCGGAGTGAACCCGAAGCCGGCTGCGGATACCGCCGACGCGCACATCGCAACGGCGATGAAGAACTACCTGGCCAATGCCGGCCGTACCTACAAGACTCTGTGGGGCGAGGAAACGCAGGGCGCCGACACGACGAAACCCCAGTTCATTCATCTTGGGTTCCACTTCCCGCACACTCCGGTGCTGCCGCCGAAATCGTTCCGGGACCGTTTTAAAACGAAGAACTATCGTGTGCCCGAGTTCGATCGGCAGGAACTCGCCAAACTACCGCCGCAATTGGTGCGACTTTACGAAAGCTGCAAGGTCGACGGCATGACCGAAGCCGAGAAGCAGCAAGCGATCCAGGACTACTACGCGTTTTGCGCGCACGGCGATGCGCAAATCGGCGTGGCTGTCGAGGCGTTCAAGGCTTACTGCAAAGCGGCGAACCAAGAGTACTTGATCGTTTTCACCGTCGGAGACCACAGTTGGCACCTCGGCGAACAAGGCATCGAGGCCAAGTTCGGTCCCTGGGGTCAGTCGGTTGCCAATGCGGCGATTCTGGTTTCCTCGGACGAAAGTTTGGTCCCGGCCGGCGGGCATGACGACCAAATGATCGAGTTCGTGGATTTCGCACCCACGATGCTCCAGGCGTGCGGCGTGGATTTGCAGGACCCGAAGTACGACTTCCTCGACGGCGTCAGTCTGTTCGATGTGCTCGGCGGCACCGCGCCAAAGCGCGAGTATATTCTGGGGGAGATCCATCTCGTCGCAGGACCCCGGGCCTACATGTATACCGATCGGTTCCGGTTCTCGATGCGCAGCCGTCCGTTCCCCGGACAAGTGAACGAGCAGAATTTCGGCAAGAATATCAAATGGGCGCTCGAAGCGCCGATCGAAAAGGTTGATTTGGCTCTCTACGACCTGAAACATGATCCATTGGAACGCAATAACGTGGCCAACGATCCCGACTATCGGGAACTCGCCGCGTGGTTCCGCAGCAAGCTGGGCAACATCATCCTCGGTGACGGACGCGTCGAGTGCGACTGGTCCAAAGCGAACAGCTACGTGATCAGCGACTTCGCCAAGGGAGCCGACGACAAGCAGGCGAATATTCCCGAGCACCTTATCCCCTGAGCACAGATCGGTCCACTCAAATGATCAAACTACTTTCGACACCATTTTTCGTGATCGCACTGGCACTTCCATGCATGGCCCAAAACCAACCGTTCTTTGCCGAGGGACAGGATCCAAAGCCGACCGATCGGGTATGGCAGAAGATCGACGATCTTTCGGATGAGTTTGAGGGATCGACGCTGGATACGAACAAATGGTCGGCGGATCCTGGCGCCAAAGGCTGGGGCTGGATCGGTCGGCCGCCAGGGCTTTTTCAACCTGAAAACGTGCGTCTTCAAGATGGAAAAATGCAGGTGACGGTCCGCAAACTCGATGC
This sequence comes from Stieleria neptunia, assembly GCF_007754155.1. Taxonomy (NCBI): domain Bacteria; kingdom Pseudomonadati; phylum Planctomycetota; class Planctomycetia; order Pirellulales; family Pirellulaceae; genus Stieleria; species Stieleria neptunia. Next base: position 923,864 of record NZ_CP037423.1, read on the forward strand.
ACCCAAAGTCATCAACGGCCACGAATTCCTGTACGGCGGTGCCATCGTGCGATCGATCCATCCCGGCCAAGTGGGGTGGTACTACGAGTGCAGGATGAAGGCGAATCAAACCGAGATGTCGTCAACATTCTGGCTCATGACGGACGACACTGTGAAAGAACGGCAAGAACTGGATATCCAGGAATGTGTCGGACGCCTCTCGAAGGAAGCCGCATCCTGGGCTCGCGGGTGGGACCAGGTTTTCCATTCCAATCTCATCAAGACGACCAAGGGGCAGCCTGGGAAGGTGCAGGTCCAAGGTTCAATCGAGACCGAGACGAAGAACTGGGAACGATACTACGTGTACGGAGCGTGGTGGAAATCGCCGCACGAAATTCGATATTACCTCGACGGCCAATACGCCTATTCGCTGAAACCACCCGCCCCCTGGGATCAGCCCAAGTATTACCAGATGGCAATCGAGACCTATGACTGGAACCCCGTTCCAGAAGACGGAGGGCTTGTCGCCAGCGGCACGCGGGAAGAAAGAACCACACAGTATGACTGGGTCAGAACATGGAAGCTCCGGTAGCACCCCATACCGCATATTTCCGTTTGACTCCAGTCGATGAAACCGGAGCTGTGATCTCTGAAGATTACCCACCGATGGCAAGGCGTACCCAGGGATACCAAAGTGGTCGATTCCGTGCTGGATGACATCCGTGGGTACGCGCTGCCATCGGTGGGTTCGACTCCATCATTCTGCCCCGAATCATTCTGCCATCCCTCCCCTGATTCCCACCGGATGGACCGGCCTCGATGGTCATGCCGTCCCGTCGTTGGGATCGTGCGGTCGGCAGACACGCGGGTAGGCAAGGTTCCATCCGGCTGCCGTGTATCGCGTCAGGTGCATCGGTGCGACTCCGATCGGATCGGCATCGTTACGAACGACGTAGGTACCCAGGTAACAATCTCGAAGCGATTGACGTTCGCTATCGGCCCCAATCCAGATCAAATCAAGAAACAGATTGAATGGCCCCAGAATCCACATCAACATTCTGGCCGTCATCCGAATCAGAGAGGGGCGTTCACCCTTCGTCGTCACAATCTTCAGCCCGCAAATGCGATAGCCGATCGTTCGAAATCGCGAGCGTTTCACCAGGGTCAAGTACATCCAATAAAAACCGATCCAGGCGATGAAAAAGAGTCCGCTTGGGTCAAACGCGGGGTCAAATTGAAAGGACACGAACCCAATGGCGATCCAAAGACCAACTCCGCCGACGAACAGAATCAAGGCATCGACAGCGATCGCAACAAATCGTCGAACCAGCCCCGCATAGTCGTCCATCGCAAAGTAGACGCCGTCACCGAGTGAGTTGTCGTGGTTCATTGGCGTTGCTCGAATGCAGGTGGTGGTGTTGCTTAGAATCTAACGATTACAGGATAATGTACGGAGGCCGCATCCGCCTCGGTGGCAAGACCAGCCCGCAACCATGCTCCATGAGGGATCGCCACACCCAGGGACACGCACCCAGGGACACGGCTCGTTTTCCGGCTGCATGTTTCTTGTCGATTTCGATCAAGAGTTTATCATTGCACGGAAATCTAGTGGGATAGGCTTCCAGCCTGTCGACGCTGGAATAACGTCGAACAACCCCGTCTAAGTCGCCTCGGCCGATGCAACCTCCGCGACCTCAGTTGTCAGTCTTTGTTGCTCGACTGGACAACGAACGATGGGCAAGACGATGGGGGCATAACGATCAGAGCCGAAAATTGTTTTGCCCCCATTGTTTTGCCGTTGCTCCGAGGATGGGGTAACAATCGTGCAATGGGACCAAATGGACACATAGGACACATAGGACGTATGGGTCCCATCTGTCCTATTGGTCCTATCGAATGAGGGACCCTTCGGCGCCGAAGTTTGACCAACCGAATTGACTTCTTCGGTCGCCTTCGTGCAGTCGGTCGTTCCCACCTCCGCGTTTTTCGAGGTCTGTGAATCTGCACCGGCCGCCGACACCGGTGCACGACTCGGTTTCCGTGCTTCTCTGGAACTTGATCCAAACGACTGCTGCTCAACGGATGTCGTTGCCCCATTCGATCTCAATCTTGTGAAATGTTTGTTTTCTGCTTGCCGAAGCAATCGAATTTACGTTTCAGAGGATGACCCACTCCATTCCGGGGCAATCTCCCAATTCTTCAAAGGATCAATCCATGAGACAGCAACGTCGTCGAGTCCGTAAGCGTGCCCTCAGGCCGGAGAACTTGGAACCGCGAATGCGATGAAGCAACGCGATGTGATCACGTCCACCTATCGATTTACCAGTGTCGCTGTCTCTCCGGACTCAAAGCTGCTGAGCGCGGGAACGCTCCACGAAGGAGCCTGCGGATTCCGTTTGACGCCACGTGTTGGTACGCATGCCAGCGGGAAGCGTGAGCGAGCGGCGCGTGGTGACGAGGGAGGGGAAGATGGCAGAAAAATGTGGGGCAGGAAAATGGGTGACAAGAAAATTTCCCCGATCCGATCCAGGCTCTTCAGGTCGCTCTTGCCCTATTTCTTGTCTCGTTTCGCACGCTGAACTTTTTCTGCCGGTCATTATTCTGTCATCCCAGCAGCGCAAACAGGGTCCACGCCGGGAGGGTTCTCTTTGCTTCTTGGGACGCGACTCTGGCAGGTGAAGTAAAACGCTCGATTCACCTTTCGACCTCCCCTCGCTTCGCTCGACCCTCCTGCCAGGAGGGTTGCTTTAAAAACTGCACGACCTCCGTCGTGGGTGGAGGTGGAGGCGGTTTTGTGTGGATTGTTGGGAGACTGGACCGGCGCCCTGCGGGACGCCCAGCGAAACGGAGTCGGACCTCGACACGTTCTCGATCTGGTCGACCACTACCACCGCCTCGGTTCCCGCGTGACCGCCGGAGCCCTCTACTGGCGACTCCGCCGCGCCCATCCGTCGCTACCGCCCACCGACGGTTGAAGGCACCGACGAACTCGCCCACGCCGAAGACGAAAGGCCAGCGACATGCTCGAACAACACCTCTTCCGCCAAGCCGGAGGAACCATCGCATTGGGTTCGGAAGTGGGATAGGCATCCTGCCTGTCAATCCACAGCCGACAGGCTGATCAGCCCCATCCGCTGGACCGCAAAAAAACAAAACCTGCTGGCACTCTGCATCAGCCGTGAAGAACCACGGCAGTTCACCATCGCCGGCATTCAATCCGTCGAGCTCATCGCCGCATCCGACGTCCTGATGGGTGATTCGGCGGTCGACGAATCGGAGTCAGCCCAAAGTGCTTGAAACGCATCGCATCGACCTGCAGATCATCAACGCGATCGAATCCATTGGCGATGGGGCAACCATTCCCGAAATTCATCGGCGGATCAACGAAACCGGAGCCGATCCGCTTTCGATCGACGCCGTCAAACGGCATCTGCCGGGATTAGGGCGGCTTTGTCGCGTCCGTGGAGTGCAGTCGTTTCGCGACGAGAGATTGGTGACAGTTTGGGTGACTGAATGAAGATCTCGTAACAGGTTTGCTCCCCGTGATAGATGGTGGTATATTCAATCCCCCAGTCGCGTGGGTGCCGAATGAAATGAACTTCAGCTGGCATTCCCTTCACGTGGTCTTGTCACATTTGTGCAACTTCTATCGGAGCGAAATTATGTCTCGTCGAACCGCATTGCTTTTGTCTTCAGCGTTTTTTCTCTTTACCGCTTCGATGGTTCACGCAGACGAAACCGCCGAAAAATGGATGAAGTATTTCGACGGTGATTGGGTTCGCGAAAGCAAGTTGTGGACCACTGAAGAAGGCTGGACCGAAGAGAAGGCGACTTGGACAGGGGAACTTGCGGCGGGCGGCCTCGCCCACATTTCGAGAGGAAAAGGCATTTGGGGTGAGTTCATGACGATCCTTGCTATCGAAGGTCATTCAGGCCAGTTCTTTGAATATGGTTCCGCAGCAAATGGGTATCGATGGAGGATCAATTTCACGGAGGTTAGCGACGACACACTGTCAGGCAAGCTGCTCGGTGCAACCGGTGAAGGCGAGATTTCCATTAAGAAAACTGGCAAAGACTCCTATGAGGCTAAATGGGAATTCAAACGTAAGGATGGTTCTGAAATGAAAGGAACCGCGAAGAACACACGCAAATAGCTTCCAGACTTCGTGACGTCCATCACAGATCATCATCGAGCCGAAAGTTCATGTGGAGTTGCGACGTGGGCCTAAAAAACCAAAACCCGATATCGTGATTTGCAATGAGGCAGAAGTCATTGCGGTCATCGAGCTCAAGTACACGCCTTGGAAACTGCCATCGTTTGCCAAAGATCTCACTACCCTCCGCATGCTTTCGCGTCCCAAAGCAAACAGCTTGTCAGAGAGGTGTTCGAGGAAGCCCTGGAAGACGGAATTCTGGAACCGAGGGAAGAACAACAGTTAAGCCAATTGGCGATCTCTCTGGGCGTTGAACTGGAGTTCGCAAAAGAGGATGAACTGCGAATCGCGGTCTGCCGTCTGGCCTATGAATTGGATTCGGGAAACTTTGTGCCGCAAGATGCTGGCTCCGCCCCTTTCAAGATGGGGGCGAAAGAGGAACTCTTGGCTCACTCCAAGGTGTACTGGCACGAGATCGTGACGCTCAAGCGGCCGGCTGGCATTCCGCTTGGCGGCGACAACTACCTGAAAGAAATCGGTTCTGGTGTAGCCTACCTGACCACGAAACAAGTCTCGATGGTCGGTGCGCTCCAGTCGAAGAAGTTCACGTTGTCATCGGTGCAGCGCGTGACCCGATACACCGATGGCGTCTTATTCAATCGTTCCTCCGGGAAAAGCGTCTTTGTCAAAATGCCAATGGATTCTGAGGCACCAGCGAGATTCGCGTTGATTGCCGAACACGCATGCAGCGGGGAACCGGTGCTCGGGTTCATGCCCTCGGCGGCATTCATTCCTAAGTCCGTCGCGGTCGATGCCAGCGCGACCGTTCCAAATCAGTCACAAAGGATCCAGCAGTCGGATGCAGATCCAAGATACACGTTCCGGGTCGTAGGCGACTTCGTCGGAAATCGCGAGTCCTACATCCGTAAGCTTCGTACGGGAGATCCGATTGTGCTCGTTCGGGAGCCAACAAACGAGCACGATCCGCACGCCGTCGCAGTCTACGATTCAGCAAGGCACCAACTCGGCTACCTCAAACGCGATGTCGCCTATTGGTTCTCTCCTCTTCTGGGTCGAAAGCCAGATGCAAAAGCTCAGGTGCACTGTTTTTCGTCGGAAGGATCTTTGATTGTGGGCGTTTATGTATGATCGGAGACAGACACTCGATTACAGAAGGTACCCGGCGACACTTGACACGTTGTCGCACTCACGATCGTTTAAAAGCGATTTCTGTCGATGAAGCCGGGACAATACTACAAGCATCCGGCGTCGGCCACCGGAGCCCGCACAAAGATGCAAACGCGTCTACACATTCGAGAACAGTTCGTGTTTTTCACGATCGGTCGTTTGTGTACTGGCGTGCCCGCAAAGGCGAAACAACAAGACCTCGTACGCCGCGGATGAGGTGGGGAGGGTTTTCGCGACTTGGGGACAATAAGTCCTGTTGGGTATGGGGCCCTAACCTCTCTCGACAATATAGAAAATCGATGCGAGGCCGCCCCCTTTACGCTCACCAATTGACAGCAACTGAAAACAATCAGAACATTTGCTGCGGTGACTGCGTTGAGATTGGCATTGCCGTGAAGACAAATAACACGATTGAGAATCAAAAACGCAGGGAAAACTGGACAATGTCGAGCGTGGGCGGATCTGCAAATATCAATGGAATTCTGTACCAAATTCTTGGCACACTTAACCAGACAGTGGCGTTGCGCTTCCATCCAACGCAATGCAGTGGAGACGACGTTGTTGAAGCCAGCCTGATCGTGGAGCCTGCCGATGGCGGAGATCTTCAGTATGAGTCTGGTGGAGAGCGTGTTGTCCAACAATGGAAAGCGAAAGCACGAGGAGGAACATGGTCGCTTAAGAAGGTCGTTGAAGAGGTGCTGCCAGATCTGTATCTCGCAGTTCCAGACGAAGAGCTGGATTGCAGTTGCCGCTACGAGTTCATCACCGAAGGACGGATTGGGAATTGGACTACAGCCTACGACTTCTTCAGCTCGCTTGACAGAAATCCTCCAGCTGATCGATTTGAAGAGTCGCTGGACGACAGCTCAAAGAATCACAAACGAGATGGCAAGAAAATATCGGACCTAGAGTTATTCCGCTGGGTCCTCAACGCTGTGCGCAAACGAGAAGGTGCCAGAGACGAGGAGATCGAACTAAGCAAGCGAAAAGTTTGGCATCTTCTTGGCCGATTCAGGATGCAAGAAAACGAAAACCATGAGCTACAAACTGCTAAGCTAAATCAATTCTTGATCCACCACGTTGAATTCGCAGAAGATGTTGACGCAAAACGACGTGAACTGTGCGGCGTGCTTCTAGATGCAGCGTCACAAGGTCCACAAGAGCTAAGTGCGGAATCACTTCTTCGGCGAGCAAGCATTCCGCTCTATTCCTTCCGAGATTGGGACAGGCTTCACACGAGGTTGAGCAAGCGTCTCACGGAGCAACTGAAAAAGGAAGGATACACAAGAGAATTGGACGTTCGCAAGCAAACGCCCAGCCTCCGAAACGAAATTTTTGTTACCGGCGATAGCGGACAAGGGAAAACCTGGTGGTTGGCGCGAGCTGCCAGCAATATGGCCGAGTCGGGAGCACTTGTCGTTTGGGTTCCTGCAGCCCGCGGCGGCAAGGATGTTGAGGCGTATGTCGTTCATGAGGTTTGGAATTATGGTCTACAACGTGACGCACCAATAGGTTTAGAGAGACTGGCAAACCGGAAGGAGCAAACACAGCCAGACGCTCCTTCGCCATGGTTAATCGTATGCATTGACGATATCAAATCAATCGCCGAAGCAAACTCGCTGCTTTATCTCGATTGGGACAGATGGGGAATACAGCTGCGAATGACAGCGCCTCTTAAGCTTGCAACTGACCTTTCCCTAACACAGCTCCAGCCAATCGTAACCGTCCCAAACTTTAGCTATTCCGAGCTTCGTGACTACTTGACGGAACGCGGGGTGGGTTGGACGACGGTACCTAGTGATGTGCGGGAATTAATTCGACGGCCGGTATTGTCGAAGATATTCGTCAATATTGCCTGCACCGAGGCGGAATTCAGGCCACGAAACGAATACGACCTCGTGGAAGCGGCATGGCAACGTGTCTCAAGCCCAATCGCGCAGGCGTTGCTAACGAGGACAGCGGGAAGACTATACAAGGATACGCAGGAGTATCCATGGCAACTGAGATCCGTGTTGGAATCCGGGTTTGCGCCCGGACTGGTCGAGCAATTGATCACAGAAGGGTGGCTGAAGTACACCGACTCAACCCATATTGCGTTCTGGCATCCACGGTTCCTTTGCTGGGCATACGCTACCTATCTTTTCCAAGAATTCCGCAATAGGAAGCTTTCGATTGACGAGCTGATCGAGGAAACTCGAGCATGCGTGCAAGGCAACCGTCAAACGCGGCAATTATCACTAGGTTACGTACCCATGGACCTGCTCTGGCAAATGTCAGGAGCTGAGAAGAACAGCGATTGCTGGAAACTAGTCGAGGCGTTGGAAACCTCTAATGGACTAGGCCACGACGGCGAAACGTTGTACCGGCATCTGCTTGCGAGTCTAGGAGAACGCGCAATCAATCCAATCGTTCGGCGAGTGCAAAACATTGAACATCTTCAGCACAGCGCGATCCCGAGCCGTGCGGCCGAGGCTTTATCAATCATTGGACGCAATCATCCTGAACTGATTGCTGACACTGCGCGCGACTGCCTTCAATCTGGCAATGAAGCCATGATCGAATTGGGGCTGCAGCTTGCAGTGCACTTTCCGTCGTCTGCCAATGTAGGCCGGATCTGGACCGTCTATTGTTCACGCATCTTGGCCAGAAAGGAGAACGCAACCGACTACTCGGCGCAAGAACGAGCGTGCTCGGCGTTTGAAGCTGTCGTCGCAAACGACCTTGAATGGCTGAGAACGCAGTTGCACGAGTCCGATCCCAACGACGAGTGTTTTAGGTTTCTCGTATTTGCACTCGGCAACTTAGATTTGTCGGCGGCAGCTGAGGTATGGGATGCAACCAAAGAACGGTTGCTAAGCGAGATATTGCCATCTGATCGACGGTGCATGATTGGATGCATTACGAGCCACGACGATGCCACCGGATTTCCGATTCTACAGCAATGGGCGGATGTGGAGGAAGACTTCGTTGGCGTGACGGCCCTGCAAGCTCTCGCACATCGTGATCCTTCTAAGGCTCTGGAGGCCCTAGGTCGCGTTCCGCTTCGACAACTTGCCCTCTACGCGGGTTCCATCGGGCAATCGCTGTTTGCCGAGATACCCGACCAGACTTGCACGGATGTGCTCACTCTAATCACGAATGGCATGTCGGAGAAAACGACCTACATAAGACTCGCAGCTTCGCAAGGTGACCGCATCTCCTCTCAGGTAGCAGAAGCCGTTTTAGATCTACTTGACACATCGCTTGGAGAATATCTCGAATCAGATAAATCGCGGAATGCCAGCACACCTTGGCGTGAAATGGACATGGTAGACAAGCTTCACGGTCGCGTCATTCTAGAAGCTCTACGTAAACGACGAGGCACCAGCCTTGAAACCAGACTACTGGCGTTCTCCGAACCTCGTGTAAATCGAGACTCGGAGTTTGTTGACTGCCAATTTGAGCTGGCAACAAGCTTGCTGAGGCGAATTGCCGGCACTGGCTTTACCAAGCTGGTGAACGCGATGATTTCTTCGCCATGTCGACACACACGACTGAAAGGATGTGAACTCGCTATCGTGAGGCCTGACGCTACAACTCGAGAAGCCTTGGCTGCAGAGTCTATTAGTGACGTAATGTGGGACACTGGATCCAGTGATACCAATCTAACTCAGATGCGGTCTATCGATAGTCTCGCGGCCATCGGCGAAGACGCGGCAGTGGTAAACGGGATACTTAAATGGGGACTCAGAGTTTCACCATACATTGGTGATTTTCGGGCACGCCAAGAACCGATGTCCGATCAAGACATTGCAGCAGCTGTTAAGGTTTTCCAGGAAGCAGATGCCCCTTCCTTTACGAATGCAATACTGGCAATCGGACAAAGCGGCAGGCAAGAGTATCGAGAGAGGATTGAAGACACCCTCCTAAAGTGCAGTCCTGACGATGAACTTAGCCAATACTGCTTGTTAGCACTGGAGAACCTTCCGGGCGACTGCAATCGGACGCTTGGCAGACTTGTCGAACAGTTTCATTCTGGTCATTTCAAGTACGCGGTGTTGAAGGCGTTATCACGATGTAAGCTTCCAGGCGAGACCTTATTGCAACTACTACCCGACGATGGTCAGCTCGATGAGATGGATCAGCGACTCGTCAGGTACCTCGTGTCCAAGGGGGTCCCTCGGGCCAAGATTGAAATCCATATTGAAAATCTGGTCAGCAGCAGTGGTAGCACGATGCACGACATTGTCGCTCTCCTTGATCCCTCGGAACACAGGCATCAAGAATTGCTTTGGGAGAGAATGCTCGACCACGACCAAACGGTTCACCACGTTGGCTAAAGGGCGCAGGCGATTAGGATGCTGGGCACGACGGCACCCGACGCTGCTTTCGAAATTGGAATTAGCACACTCGGTTCTGATCGCCGTGATCGCAATTCAATTTCCCTGGTGCTTCTCGATCTTGATCCGAGCAGAGCAGTCGCAGAGCTTATCGCTGTCGCGTGCTCGACATACGAGAAGACGATTTCTAGCGAGATCGCACGCGCCTTTCGAGAAAAAGCCGACCCAAGCATGCTGAGTGAAGAACTTGGAAAAGCCCTACATTCGAGCGACAGTAAACGGCGACGAGTTGCTTCCTTTTTGGCGTCGTTTTGCGGGAGCGGAATTTGCGATGAACAGCTTCGATCCATAGCCTTCAGTGACCGCAACTGGACGGTATGTGCCGAAGCGCAGGCCGCAATCCGAAGTCGTCAACGAGAATCCGAGGCGATTGAGCTGTGTGTAACAGTTGCAAATCTGCAGCCGTGTGAAGTCTGGGGGACGATCGACTGCATACTTGGACTCACAGACCCCGGCGTGTTGACGCTACCAAACGACCCTATTGGTTTTGTTGCTGTGCTCTCGGAACAGCCGTATGCTGTAAGAAGGCGCACCTACGAATCAATAAGAAAACTGAAAAAGAAGGTCAACGACGATATGAAGTCATTGGCTGGGAAGTGGAAGGACTAGGCACAACGTTTCGGCCCGGTGTCGACACGAGACATCTCGTTGCTATCTTGGCGGATCAAGCAAACGGTCTCCATTGCGCCGAGCCAGAGTTTTTGTTGGTAGCCGACTCATTTACTCGCACCGAAGGCCGACACCGGTCCACTTCCAGGTTCACCTGCTTCTATGGGATTTGCTCCAAACGACTGCTGTTCAACAGATGTAATTGCTAGGCCGTTATGTCTACCAAAATCCCTCTCCGCTTGCTGACGCGGAGGGGGCGTGGTGGGGTCTGTAGGATTCGGGAGATGTGGACTTTGGTAAGCCTCTCTCTTTGAATCTTCAGGCCAATCTTATGCGTCGGGCTCTCTGCGGTGTCCTGCTTGTCGTTGTCTTCCTCTGTGCCGTCGGGTTCTCCGATGGGCCGATCAGGCGACTGCTGTTTCGTAACGCGTCTGTTTCACGGCAGGTCGAACGGAATGTTTGTACCGGACCGAATTGTGCGAATACCCCGGCGGCACAATTGACGGAAACGTCGCCGTGGGTTGTCGGCGAGTCGGTGTCCGCGATCGCGGGTCCCGTGGTGTTTGCTCCGCCATCGCCGCCGGTGGTTTCGCGGAATCGAACGGTGGCGTTTGCAGCGCCGCCGGCGGGCTCGATGCCGTTTGATGCGGCGGAGAATTTGATCGAGACCGAAGCGTCGGACGGATTTCGGCGGGCGGTGATCAAGGCGTCTCGGGAGGCCCGACGGAGCGGGATGATCACGGTGCGTGACGCCGCGTTGCTTCGCGTCGCTTTGATTTCTCCGTCGTTTCGGCAGGCCGCCGAGGATCTGGCGGTCACGCAGATGGCGTTCTCCGGGGATCCCGCGGTGGACGAGCTGCCTCGCAAGACCAGCGGTGAGATCGATCGCACCGCGATCGACTGGGAAGGCTTTGGGGCGTTCATGAAGGTGTTCATCCCGCTGCTGGTCGAGTTGTTGATCGCCGTCGGCGTCGGAGCGTGATGATGACAGAGACGCTCACTCTACCCGCCGACGTCGATCAGGCGTCGTATTCCAACGAACCGCTCGGTCCGTCCAGCCAGGGTTGCTGCAAGGTCAGCAACGGGAACGTTTGCGGCTCGGGATCCCTGGTCGGTGTTCGCAACGGCCGATCACTGATTCTGACCAATGCCCACGTCGCCGGCACGAAGCTGGGAAAGTCGATGCGGTGCACGTTTCCGCACGCCAATAACAAGACCGTGACCGCCACCGTGATCATGGCGGCTTACTCGGACCGGATCATGATGGATTGGGCCGTGCTGGAAGCGGATCGCAAGCTGGATCTGCCGCACGTCAAACTGCAGAACCAGGTCCCCGAAGGCGAACACTACACCGGCGGGTACCCACGCTGTCGCGGACCGTATTACCAGCGGCTCAACACGACGCGGATTACGCACAACGGAACCGTGTGGCGCTGGCAACCGATCAGCATCGGCGGACAGTCGGGAAGCGGTGTCCACAGCGCCCGCGACAACCTGCAGTACGGATTGCTGACCTGGTCGTGGGGCGGTGATGGTGCCGGACAGACGATGCGCTCTGTTTGGCTGCAGTATGCCAACCGCGCGGCCGTCGGATTCCCGCGACCGCTTGATCTGGTCGAGCTGAGTGATCGTGCCGAGGATCTGGAGGAAGGGTTCTTTCAGCAGACGAATATCACGACGCTGCCGATTTGGGATCACTTGGATGACGGCGGTGACGATGATCAGCCGGAGGATCCGGAGCCGAATCCGGAGTTGGCGGAGTTCATGATCCGGCAACTCGGTGAGTGGCAGGCGGAGGTTTCGAATGCGATGGAAAGGGTTCGGAAGTTCTTGCCGGAGGGTGATGGGGACGACGGTGGTGGGAACGATACTGGGCCGTTGTTTGGATTGTAGATGTTAGCGGCGTGTGGGATAGGCTTCTAGCCTGTCATTCGGATTTGACAGGCTGGAAGCCTATCCCACTGTTTGCAGACACTCGCCACTGGCTTACGCCACGTGCTGGGATGGGCGAGTGGCGGGTGGATGGATCGGAGATTCACTGTTCGACCTCCCCTCGCTTCGCTCGACCCTCCTGCCAGGAGGGTGGCTTACTTAATACGACGAATGCTGCAGGGGGCAGAACAATGATCAGCGAAAATGAACCACCCACTGGCTGGCATTGGGTTGCGGTCACGCTGGCCGGGGCGGTCGCCGTGCTGTGGCGTGTCATCGTGTCGTTCGTCAAATCCGATATGCAGAAGACTCAACGCGAGCATTCATCCGCAATCGCGGAACTGAAGTCCAGCAACGCCGAATTGAGAACTCGATCCGATGCCTGCGAAGAAGATCGTGCCAACATTCGCGTCGAACTGGCGACGGTGAAAACGGAGTTGGACATCATCAAGTCGCGAGAGTGAAGGGATGAGCAAATCACTGAAAACCGCGATCCAATCGGTTCCCGATTGGCGGTCCATGACGCCGGCGGATCTGCTGGCGGCGCTGAACGCGGTGAAGCACGAAAAGAAACCCGAGAGCGATCGTCGTTGGTCGATCGCCGGAATCTCGCGGGTGTTTGGGGCGGAGGTCGGTGAAGCGGTCTACCAGGCAATCCTGGCGGCGGGACTGACCGGCAACGCGGCCAGGTTCGCTGCGCTGGGACTGGACGCGACCGATCCGCAGTGGCTGGCGATGGCGGACCAATTGATCGCCGCGCCGGAATTGGCAAAGCTCCCGGACGCGACGAAGCAGCAGCTGAAATGGATCGGCCACACGGAAAGCCGATTGTGGAGCGATCCGATCACGCGCGACGACGTGCAAACCGCACAAGCTGATTTGATTGCCGCCGAAGCCCGTTACGCGGCCTACGCATCGATCGTCGCCAGGGCAAACGCGGCAGTTGGCGTTGCCGAACTGGCCCTGAAGGCGAACGCGACTCCGGCCAAGATTAGGTCCGACGCGGAGGCCGCTTGGAATGCCGTTTGAGGCAAAAATCAACTTTCGAGAAACGGCCGGCCACGCGACCGATGACGCCGGCGAAACGTTTTGCTTGGGTTCCGATTACTTGTCGATCGATGCCTATCCCGTTTCGCGCGCCGGGCTGACGTTCGGTCACGAGGACAGCGGCGGAGTCTACACCACGACGCGACAGGGTTCCGACCTGGCAAGCCCGTACAACGCCGATCCGAACACGGCCGGCAGTGTGCGCTACAACTCGGGGAATTTCTTCGATTCGTTTCGACTGGACCTGCCCCACGCGGGTGTGTTCGCGATTCGCATCATTGCTGCCCGCCCCGACCTCGCATTCACCGACGGCTATTTCCGCCTGTACGACGGCGAGACGCTGGTGTACTCCGTGCCGACGACACTGGCGAACCACACGGTCGGCAACGTCACCGACCTGATGGGCCGGGAAGTGCATCATGCGACTGCGTCGGCAGCCGGCGGATTTAACGGATCGGTCTATGTTCACGACTTTGCCTCGACCACGATGCGATTGGTGGCGACCACGGACGACTACCTGTCCTACGTCGAGGTGATCGAGCAGGCGTATCGCCCGGCCATCAAGGTGGGGCCTCCCGACGCCAACCGCAACGACTTTGGCGGCGACGTCGGTTACCGGTTCACTCCGGCGCGTGACATCACCGTAACACATCTGGGACGGCCGACCGATGCAGTCGCTGGGATGTCGCAGAATCACAACATCATGGTCTGGCGCGACAGCGACTTGGCGCAGGTCGCCTCTTGCACCGTGACACCCGCCAGCACGCTGTTGAATGGACACTACATCGAGCCCTGCCCGCCGGTGACGTTGACGGCCGGCACCGCGTACCGGGTGTCCAGCTCGGAATTCGTGGGCGGCGACAAATGGATCAACGACTACGCCGTAGCCGATTATGACACGTCGATGCTGTCGATCACCGGGCGGTGCTACACGGTCACCCAAGGGAGTTTCCCGAGTGTTGGCGGAGGCGTGCCCGGCTGGGGCTACGTTCACCAGAATTTGTATGAAACGATCGGCGACAGCAGTGCGCCCTCGCCGTTACTGAACATGGTGAGGCAGCACGGATGAGGCAAGTCACCCACGGAAGTGCCGACCAATCGGTCTACCTGCAGTTCCTGGACACGGACGGCCTGGCGTTGAATCCGGTACCGACGTCCGCGTCGACGGGAATTGAGATTTGGTACCGGCGTCAGGGCGGACTGAAGGTCACGCTGGCGCTGTCGGACCTGTCAGCGGTCGATGACGCCCACAGCGACGGCGGGATGCTGCACATTTCCGACGGGATCGTGCGCGTCGATGTGCCCGACGCGGCGTTCGCCGCGGGCGCGTCCGAAGTCCTGTTCGGCGGATCGATCGACGGCGGGGTGGTCGTCAAGGAGACGATCGGGCTGATCGGTCACGACAACCAATCCGTTTACGTGCCATCCATCGCATCAAACATGCGGGGCACCGACGGCGCGGCACTGGCGGCCGAATGGACGGCAACGCGTGCCGCGTACATCGACCACCTGTCAGCCGGCCCGATCGCGACGCAAGCCAGCGTGGACAACATCCAAAACTCGGTGCGGTCTTCGTTGGTCGTTCCGAAAGAGTATCCATTGCCTGAGAGCGGAACCCAGCGATTCCGAATCGATTTGATGATCTACTCGCGCGATGATGTGGGGATGGAGGACCCTGATGGGAACCTTGTGACGATCAGTGCAAAGAACGCGGCAGGCGTCGATCGCTCGGGAAATCTTTACACGGCCGCGACGGGCGGCTTTCCGACGTCCTTCATGGCCCGCGACGGTGTCGGCCAATTCCACGCCTATTACGAGGTCGACAGCGCCGACCCTGTGGAGCAGCTGAATTTCAAGGTCGATTTCAGCGAAGGCGGCAATCCGATGGTCGATGGGAATTCGACCGTGATTGTCGCGGTGCCCGGTGGCGACGGCACGACGGTCAGCGGGTTCGACATCGCAGCCCTAAAACAGCTATTCAACGTCAACGTCGATGAAACGGCGATTGCGGGATCGGTCGTCCAAGCGTCACAGGGGGCTGCCGGCGGGGACGTCAGCGTCGATTCCTTTACGGCGAGCGCACTGCAGCAACTGTCGGCCGTCAAAGTCGTGTTGATGTCGCTGCTGGATCCGAAATCCAAGACGCTGGTCCTGGTGCAAAACAAGGACTACACATCGACGTCCGCGATCGGTCCAGTACGGATCCAGATCACGCAGGCCAGCGTGTCAAAAAGTGACACGGTTCGATTGGGATGGACGCTATCCAGCGGCGAAACCGGAGAAGCAACGGGGACCGTCGTTGATGATGCAGGCACACTCTACGGCGAAGTCGAACTGACGAAGGAGTCGCACACGAATTTGCCGGCGGACAACTACGGCAAATACGAATTCGAGCACATCAACGGGTCGGGTGAAGTGTCGCCGCTATTGGCGGATCAGCGACTGATCATCCTTGCATCCCACCCGAATTGATCCCAGGCAGCGAATGATGGATGTCAGACCACGATCATCAACCCGTTCTTGCGGAGACGATTTCGGATGCTGCCAAGGCGATCGGCGTTCATGAACGAACGCTCAAGAGCTGGCTGGCCGAGGACGCGCCGCCGAAAACCGACGCCGGTTACGACGTCGATGCGATCAAGGCATGGAGGAAACTGAACCGCAAATCATCGCAATTCGAGTTTGACGATCCGGAGGAGTTCAAGCTTCGTATGGCGAAGGCGAAGCTGAAGGAGCAAGAGGGCAAGGCCGACAAGGTCTGCTCTGAAGCGGTCATCACGGAATTCAAACGGCAGTTGATGTCCGAAGGTCTCGTGCACAAATCTGCCGTGAACAACTACTTGGCGAGGGTTTTGTCGACGTGCCGCAATCAGATCCAAAAAATCCCCGCTCAATTGGCCGCCGGCTATGCCCCTGAAATCCAACGGGAACTGGAACGCGATTGTTCTCAGCGCATCGATATTGTTCTGCGTGCTCTGCGGACCCAGCTCGCCGATCTTCGCGAGATCGAACATGACGATTGAAGTCGAACCGTTCGTGCCCGATGACCGGACACTCGACTGCATCCTGCCCGTCGAGCCGATCAATACGTGGGAGTGGATGAAGGAGAACAGTTACACCAAAAAGGGCATCCCGTTCAACTATTTTGACTATCCATGGGTGCAGGGGATCGCGGAGGCATGGGACAACCCCAACGTCAAACGAATCTTCTTCATGGCCGGCAGCCGGCTGGGGAAGACCGAAGACGGATTGTCGTTCATGCACGCGGCGCAGGACCACAATCCAGACGTCGGGATGATCATCGGCCCGGACCAGAAAATCGTGGAAGAAACGATCGGGGACCGGTTTTGGCCGATGCTGGAGAAGTCGCCCAAAACCCGCGGGTTGTGTCCGCACGTGGCGCGGCGTGCCAAGCAGAAGGTCAAGACATCGACCTTCACGATCTACGGCGCGTGGTCGGGATCCGCGTCGACGCTCGGCGACAAGGACCCGCGTTACATCGCGATGTTCGAAGTCGACAAGTACACCAAGGACAAATCGGAAGAGGCCGACCCGTTCCTGTTGGCGATGGCGCGTGGCGAAGAGATCCCGGATCGGAAACTGTATGCCGAGTCGACGCCGACGATCGAGGGTCAATCACGGATCGGCAAACACGTTGCGATGGCGACCAATCGCCGCTTTCATGTTCCCTGTCCGCACTGCGGCCATCACCAGGAATTGGTCTGGAACGAGGGCACCGACCGCTCGGCCGGCGGCTTGTGGTGGGACCGTGACGAAAACGGGGATTCCAACCCGAACACGGCTGCAAGAACAGCGGTGTACGTCTGCGAAGAATGCGGCAATGACATCCGCGAGGAACAGCGCCGGGAAATGATTCGCAAGGGCGTCTGGTGCGCCGAAGGCCAGTACGTCGATTCATCGGGCGAACTTGTCGGGACTCCGACCAACGACGGGCCCGACGAATCGTTTCAGCTTTCCCGGTTGTACGGTCCGACGTTTTCGTTTTCCGACAACGCGCGGGCGTACGTCGAATCGCGGGGCGATTCAGAATCCGAACGGTCGTTCGAGAACAATTCGCGGGGAATGCCCTGGGTTCCGCTGGTGGTTCAGATGAAGTCGGAGGAGTTGGCCCAGCGACTGTGTGTCGGCGACTGGGATGTAGGAACGGTACCGAAGCCGGTGGTGTTCGTCACGACTGCGGTCGATGTCCAGCTGGACCATTTTGTCGTGGGCACCTTCGGTTGGGACCGGGGCAAAATCGGCTACCTGATTCAGCACGGAACGGTGCCAAGCTGGAACGACGTGGCGATGTGGCTGCAGACGCCATGGCCGCACGAAGACGGCCATCCGATCTACAGCCTGATGAACCTGATCGATTCCAAGGACGGGAACCGTCAAGAAGAAGTGTTTTCGTTTTGCATGTCAGTGAACCAACCCCGTTCGCCCTGGGTTTGGCCGTTGGAGGGAGCCCGGTACGGGAACATGGGGATCAAGATGTTCGGCAAGCGGGAGCTTGAGAATCGGTTCGGCGGAAGCAACTCCAAGAACCCGAACGAGATTTCGGGGCTGCAGTGCATCCAGGTCAACACGATGGTGACGCAAAACTGGCTGGACAACGCGATGGTCCGCCGGCTGCCGGGCGACCCGATGTCGATCATGCTGCCACGTCAGATCGTCGGCGACCTGGACTTGTTCGATCAACTGCTCAACGAACGCTACAACCCACTCGAAGGCAAGCACGTCCGGATCGACGAATCCACGATCCCCGTCGATTTCCGCGACGTCTTCCGCTACGCGCGGACCGCGGCCGAAGTCTTCACCAACAGCAAATGGGAACGCCAGCCCAATGAACGCCGCTTCCCGGCCGAGAACCGCGACCAACGGCTGCAACGCCAAACCAAGCTCGCGTCCTCCCCAAAGCAGCAACCCGCCACGAAGCCGTCCTCGGGCGGTTTCGTCCGCAAGCCAAACACTCAAGGCCGATTCATCCGGAGGCGACGATCATGAGCGACGACCTGTGTCCAGTCTGTCAAAAAGGAACCCTGCGAGTCGAAACGACCCGCGTCAACCGCAAGTTCAACACCCGAACGCGGTACTACCGCTGCGGAAACTGTGGCTACCGGCCGGAAAGAAAGAGCGTGGTGTCGCTCGACGCTGCGCCGGTTCGAATTGCGATGAAACGTGCATGGCTGGGACGGCAAAGTAAGTTGCCATAAGCTTTAGAAGTCGCAAACTGGCCACGATGTGGATCAATGAAGAACAACGAGACTTGACCTGCAACAGAGTATTCAGATCCTTATTTCTCCTCTACCTGTGGACCTGCACGTGCGGTCGTGGGAAAGAACGCCAGTAGGCCGATCCCCCTTCCCGATTAATCTCTATTCTTCGTCGGGGAATACAGCTTTGACCCCGTCTTGGGAGAACGCTTTCGCGGCGAGGTCCCCCGTCAAAAACCCGTTGCATAAATCAGCAAGTCCTTGTTCGGTGACGATTTCGAGGTGAGAGAAACTGGCTGCAATCCCAGCGAAGCGGTCTGCTGGGGCAACAAATTTGTCAATGTACATCGTAGTGCGACTAGTCCTTTCCGGATCGCTCGCCCTCGTTCCGTCAGACTGATACTTGATTCGCCATAACCGATTGTTGGGAACCACAAGAATCGGAAGAACAAACGTCACACATGCCTTCTGTTCGTTTGACTCCCAATCGTTGTTTGCACGATCAACAAGATCGTGGGCTGAATGAATCGCTTGGTACCATTTATCGTAGACCTCAGCATCATTTCCCGTAAGGTCATTGCTAAGCAATCTCCCAACTTGAGAGCACGCTTTCCCAACGTATTCGTGCGGGGGATAAAAACTAGAATTGCCTGCTAGCCGCAGTTTCGCACCATGCGAGTCCATGATTGGAATCGACAAAACCGAGTCGCCTCGCTGCGGTTCGTGCGAGAAGATAACGTCGTGGTAACTCTCGGTTTCAGAGCGAGGGACTTCAAACATTACAAGAGGGAAATTCTCCCGTAGGTTTTTACATTCAATTGCGAGCCGAATACGCAGTGTCCCGAGATCGACTAGAGCGCGAATGTCGAACTGTCGCGGTCGCTGCGTGACGGGATCGTCGTACGTCCCGCTGTGCTCACAATCGATCGACAACCCTTTGAGCGTGGAAAGTATCCTAAGTTCAAACCCAAAATCTGACGCGCTATCAGCGAATTCGCGTATGTCCGCATCGGAAACTGTAGTGTTTTGGAGCTTGGCCATTTTTTCAAGTATATTGCTACCAGTCAGCTGGAGGCGGACGTAATCAAATCAAGGGTCAAGAATTGCATCAGAAAGTCGCAATCGCCCCAACTTCTAGATTCGCAACAAGCACCTCTGCCTTCGTCATGGTGAGATCATAATGTGTCGCCTACGATTGATCACGCATCGCGCCAGACTTAGTAAGAAAACTCGCCAAATTGTGGTATCCATTGTCAATCGCAAGTCTTAAGGGAGTTCGCCCATCGGAATCCATCGCGTTTACATTGGCCCCGCACGAGATCAGTTGTGCCGCTAGAGATCGATGTCGTTCCTCAACGGAGCTGGTTAATCGCCATGCGCTGGCAAGTAGATGCAGGGGCGACTGCCCGATTGCATCACGGACATTTACATCGGCTCCGTGATCGATCAATGTGGAAACGAAGTTTCCACCGCATTGCACAAAGATGTGCTCACAGTACTTGAAGCCGCTTTGGCAAGCGACGTGCAAGGCGGTTCCATGCTCGCCCGTTGCGTTTACGTCGGCACCGTTTGCGAGCAGTGCAGTTGCTAAGTTGTTGTGGAAACCGCGAGCTGATTGGATGAGCGGTGTTTCTCCCGAGCAGTCGGTGGCATCGACGTTTGCACCGTATTTAATCACCAAATTGAAAAACGGCACGTTATTGCAAAAAGTAGCAAGCATTAGCGGAGTTAAGCCGTTTTCATTTCTTACATCAATGTTGGCTCCTGCGCGCACCAATGCAGCAGCGGTCAAGAAATGATAATTGGAAGATGCGGCCGAGAGGCATTTGGAAAGATACAACCGATCGAACGTGTCGTTTTCCAAAAATTGCTGAACCTTGCGGAGATTTCCCAAGCGAGCAGCTTGCATTAGGTCTCTCGGGAATAGTTGCCGCCATTTGTTCATTCTGCACCGACTAAGCACGTCAGCACGAGTTATTCGGCATAACTTTCAAGTGATGGCATGTAGGTTACCTCACCGATTTCGCATAGCTTCGTCGTCAGCGTTTGTAACAAGGTTTTGAATCGTTCCCAGGCCGTGGCGGGCATTTGTTGATACTTTAGTTTCCTCCATAGTCGCTCGATCGAATTCAGTTCGGGACTATACGGCGGAAGATGATAAACCAGCAGCCCACGCTCTGCCCAGCGTTCGATCGATGCTTCAAAAGCTCCGCTGGTGTGGCAAGATGCATTGTCGAGGATGACCACCGTTGTTTGGTCAATCGTCTCACAAAAATCATCCATGATTTCAATGACCGTTTGCGTGTTGACGTACCCTTTGTGAAGATAGGTATGGGTGGTTCCATCTTGATGCTCAAAGCCAAGTGCCT
Source organism: Stieleria neptunia (assembly GCF_007754155.1). Classification (NCBI taxonomy): domain Bacteria; kingdom Pseudomonadati; phylum Planctomycetota; class Planctomycetia; order Pirellulales; family Pirellulaceae; genus Stieleria; species Stieleria neptunia. Next base: position 944,737 of record NZ_CP037423.1, read on the forward strand.
GAACCGTCGCCCCATGGGCGCCGGTGACTGGCACATCGGTCCGTTCGCCGATGGGAAGCCATCCGTATGGCACCACGCCCTTAAGCGAAAATCCCGCTTCGTCAAAGTATACGACATCCAGTTCAGGTTCATTGAGCAACTCGGCGAGTTCCTCTTGAGCCAACCGGAAAGCCTTTTCGTCTCGTTTTTTCCGCAGGCTGCGCCGAAACCGCTTCCAGCTCAAATTGAATCGTCGGGCGTAACGACGCAGCGAATGTCGGCTGATCGATTTGCCGGTCCGTGTTCGCAAACGCGACAGGACTGTGGCAGGCCGGGAGGGAAATTGCCGCAACAAATCTTTGAGGATTTGCTCTTCCTGTTCATTGAGCTTCCTCGGTCCGCCTGGTCGCTTTTCGTCCAGCAGGGCGTCTGGTCCGTCTTGTTCAAAGTGTTTGATCCAAGCTCGCACGCTGTCTCTACTGACACTAAGAATATCGACGATCTGCTCAATTTCGTATTGAGCATCGCTCAGAAGAATCGCGTGTGCCCGTATTCGTGTGTAATGGTTTGGATGCTGTTTCCAAAGCTCAATCAGACGGTCACGTTGCTGCTGGTTCGTGATTTTCGCGAAAACGGTTGCAGGTCTTGCCATGGTAAGTCTCCCGTGATTGTCGGGAGGCACCGACCTTGCCAGGCCCGTCCGACGACCGGACAATTAGCTAGCAAAAGAACGAACCGCGCCCATCGTGACAAACCTGCAAAAGCCTTGCCAATTTCCATGAACTACACATGCTCACGTGCTTAGTAGAGCTTATCTCAGCTTGCAAACGCCACCCAGAACGCGCGAAAACATTTCGGCTTTTAAGACTGCCTGACTCGCCTGCGTGGGCACACGTGGTTGTTACGCCATTTTTGTAGAAGTAATACCCGACCAGCGATTTTTGATAAGAAATACGACGCTTCGATTACGAAGTCAACGGGTCATCGCGGTCGGATAGTCGTGATGCTCGGGATTGAGGCGGACAAATGTCGAAACAGCATCATTCCGCCTGACAGTCACAAAGGCGGGTTGGAGAGCGTCCAAGTCGTTCGGGCCTACATTTCGGGCGTGAAATGCAGACAGACTACGGATAAAGTTCCTGAACTCCCAGACGGCGAATTCGCGCTTTCGGCTATCCATTGATGTTCCAGAATCTAGAATTAATCTACTTGGTTCACCCAATTGTCGTAACCTTCCGCGATTGTTATGAGCCGTTCGAGTTCAGCCGCCTCACGGAGATCTGCGATGTCGACAATTTCCTGCGGAAACCATTTATAGGGTGCAGGAAGCAAGAAGGAAAGAATCATTGGGAAAATCAATGTAGTTCCGAGCCCTAAAAACGCGGCACCAATTCCTATTCCGGCATGATCGGCACGCTCTGGCACGATGGAACGCCACTTTGGTAAATAGTAGAAGCAAAACGCGCCTATGCCGAGACCAATAATAATCTGTCCCCAAACCCAATACCCGTTGCGTTCTTTCATTCTGACGTTGTGGAAGTACTTCAATTCTTCCAATCGATTTTTGAATTCGATAGGTCGATATTCAAGCTGGCCGTTTGGACCCTCCGTTTCGAGAACGTCCACTACCGCATCTGGTGCCATTGGTAGTGGCACAATGAAAATCGCGGACCAAAGTGCACTCGCCAGGTACGAAAGCGTTCCGAGCGTGAGGACAAACGCTGCTATGTGAAATGGCTTCTGAAGCGACATCGATTTTACGTGTTGGGGCGACTTGTAATTCTGCCGCGCAATAAGGGATGAAAGGGGGAAGGAGAATATTCTCGCTGATTGGACCTTCCGGTTTTAGTGTGGCAATGCAATTTGGGGAACCTATTCCCACCCATTTCGCCCCTGTTCTCGAAGCGCGGCGGCACCATTGGTCTGGCGTATTCTCACCACTCCACGCGACACAGTCAACTTTTGTGATTCCCTTGTCCCTAATGACCTATTGGGCTTCGGGGATCGACGCTAAGCGTCTTGCAAACAGTATGCCGTGTCAACCATCGCCACACGTGGTCGCTACCTTGAATGCGCCTCGACGATTTGCTGAGACATTTCAGGCACCAACCATTCTATCTACATTCGTTTAAATGAGGATCCTAGAAATAGGATATTGTTTGTTGAGTCCCGATTACTGGCCGCCATGCTTAGGTCATGGCTGACCACTTCTACCTTACCGAGCTTCAACAACTCCGCCACGACGTCATTGCCGCGATGCGGACGACGTTTTCCGGTGGGAAACGGGCAACGGCGGAGTTTTCGATTCGGAATCGCAGTCATCGGATGGAGTCGCTGGAGGGTTGTCGGAAGCTATTGCAGTGGATCAATGAGGAGATTGGGCGGCTCGAATCGGTCTCGAAAATGGTTCCCACGCGTCACCGGGCTCGATTGACCAAATGATCGCTCTCACAGGTTCGAAACGGCCTCGCAAACCGGCGGATCGGAAGGATGTGTCGCGACTCGAGCGGGTTGGCAATGCGATCGATGAGGCGATCTTCACCGTCGCGCCGACTTGGGGTGAACGACGCATCGCGTCACGGCTGAAACGCCGGCTTCTGGCCGAGCAGGCCGGCAGGATGAAGGGGTTCGGTCGGCGGTCTCGTCACGCGCATCCGTCGGTTCGGTCCGCACCACACCGTGACGGACGTTGGTTCAACGACCACAGCGGGATCAACGACCAGCTGGAAGAAAGCCAGCAGGAGATGCAGTTCCGCGCGCGGGAACTGTACCAATCGAATCCGCACGCCCACGGTGCGATCGAGGGTCGCGTTTCGCATGAGATCGGCGTCGGACTCGGATGCCGGCCGCAGATCACCGAAAGCAAGATTTTGGAAAAGGAACAGGCCGATCTTGCCAACAAGACGCTTAAGAGAATCTGCAAACGTTGGAGCAATCGCGGGGTGGATCGCGCCCGGCGTCAATCGCTCGACGAAGCGCAGCGGTTGATCTGCCGAACCTATGCAATGTTCGGCGAAGCGTTTGTGCTGTTCCGCGACGCGCCGTTCCAGGGTCCGATCGGTTTGACGGTCGAAGTCATCGATCCGATGCGGGTGGAAACGCCGCCGGATCACCGAGACGACGAGAACGTGCGGATGGGGATTCGCTATCACGCGAAGACCGATCAGATCGTCGGCTACTACATCCGCAAACAGGTCAAAAACGGACGACGCTACGACGTCGAGTACGAATTCGTCCGACGTTACAACTCCGCCGGCCAAGAGCAAGTCGTCCACTTGTTCGAGTCGATGTTTCCTGGTCAGAAGCGGGGCATCCCGTGGCTGTGCGCGGCGTTCGCGTTCCTGAAGGATTTGGACGATTTCCACGAAGCCGAATTGATCGGCAAGCAGATCGAAGCCTGCTTCGGGATCGTGATCAAAACCGGCAAGCGTGGGGGCACGCCCGCGGAGATTTCGGCGGGGATGGCGTCGGGCGAGTTCGATGAACAGGGCAACCCATTCGAAGAGATCTTTCCAGGGATGGTCGAACGGATCAACAGCGACGATGACCTGGTGAAGGTCGATCCGTCGCGGCCGGGTTCGACGTTTGCGCCGTTCGTGGAGGCTTCGTTACGCGCGATCGCGGCGGCGCTGAATTATCCGTACGAGCTGCTGGCCAAGAATTTCTTTCGGACGACGTATTCGAGCGGCCGGCTGGCGATGCTGGATGGGCGGATTGGATTTCGGATGCGCGCCCAGGCGATGATTCATCAGGTGCTCAAGCCGCTGTGGCGTAGGATCGTCGACGATGCGTTTTTCTATGGGCACATGGACGACGTAACGGATGTTTTGACGTACACGCGGCATGCGGAAGAGTTCCACGATCATTCCTGGGGCGGGACGTCGTTCGGTGCCGTGGACCCGGAGAAAGAGGTTTCGGCGCACGAGGTCGCGATCAATAGTGACCAGGAGACGCTTTCGGAAGTCTACGCCGACAAGGATCAGGATTGGCTGGAAGGGATGCAGCAGCGCGATGTGGAATTGCGCGAGAAGATCCGGTTGGAGATCGCGCGGGAGAAGTGGGAAGGTGAGGAGCGGGAGCGGGCGGGGTTGGGGGCGAAGGTGGGAGATGGGAGTGGGGAGGTGGGAGAGGAGAGTGAAGTGGCCGGCGCAGCGTAGCGTCACGCAGTAGGGTATGTGTCTACCAAGGCTGCACGGTCTCTTGAAGTACCGACAGCGCAGCCAAGACGAACGTCCCGCCAAGAATCAAACCCACGAACAGGATCACAACCAACCGCGATCAGATCACGGACAATTCCTGCCTCAGGTTGAGCGGTATCTTCCACTGCTTCTTCTCAATCTCATCCAACTGTTGCTGCCGTTCTCTCAGATAGATTCTAAGCCCAGCCCCGCTATTCTCATCGGCATTGAGGCGTTTTATCCGTTCTGCTATGTACTTGGCTTGCTTCTCCAGCATCAATAGACGCAGTTCGATCTGATCGCTCTTCGAATCGGAAAGACCGTCTGTCTCTCGCATTTTGAGCTTCAATAGTTCTCTCTCTTGACGGACATCGAACGCTTTCAGGTATTCCGAAACCCGAAACATCTGATACGTCTTCCGCAATCTCATCGCCTCGGTCGCGGTGTTGTCAAAGACTGGATCCGGCTTAATCGTGTCCAGCATCTCGGATCGAAGCGTGCTCCATTTGACCGCAATCTCATTTTCTTTCTTCTCGACTTCTGATGTCTCGTTTCGCCTATCCGCTGAAATCGCTTCTCGCGATACACACATAACGCAAGCAAGCAGAAATGCCCAAAAAAGAGTGAGATTTGATCTGGTCATTACGTCTCCGACACGACAGTGAAACCAACCGATCCAAAAGTTCTGCCATCGTACACACCATCATGACCATCCCACAAGTTTGCTTTTGCGAACACGATCTCGCTTATCGTGAGGTCTTTGGACATTCCCGTCTCAGATCAGTGGAAACCCAACTTTCGCTGCGGTGGTCAGCTTGCCTGATCAACCAAGATCAGGATTCATGGCACGTCTCAGTCTATCACAACGCCGGGCCCCTCATCCCCAGCCCTTCTCCCCCGCAAAGCCGGGGGAGAAGGGTGCCAGGGTAGGTGCCAGGGTGGGTGCGCGCGATGGTGTTGTGTGGATGCCAGCGGGAAGCGTGAGCGAGCGGCGCGTGGTGGGGAGGGATCGTGCGTGAATCATGCACGCGCCACTAGCTGACGCGGCGTGCTGGGGTGCATGCCAGCGGGAAGCGTAAGCGAGCGGCGCGTGGGTGAAATGGACAGGCTGAAGCAGTCACGCGCCACTGGCTGACGCCACGTGCTGGGATGGCTCCTACTAATAGGACGCTGGTTGTTGTATTGGGGTTTTGGTGCGGGATGATTGGGGCATGGAACTTGCCACGGTCACTGCTGAGCCCACGAAACTGCGTGCGACGAAGGTTGCTTCGGATGATCGGATCGGTGTGGATCGTGCCAACCGTCGCATCAACGGCTATGTGGTCTGTGAACAGGGACCGTGTAAGAGCAAGGGCCGCGGTGAATTTGACGTCGAGGCCCTGCAATCGATCGTTCGACTGGGCAACGAACAAACCAAGGGAGTGAAGGTTCACTTCCAACATGAATCCTACAGCGACGATGGCCTGGGCAAACATGTCGCTCGGGCGAAGAATTTTCGTTTGGATGAGCGGGACGGACGCAAGATCGTTCGCGCGGATGCTCATCTGACCGAAACGGCGATGAAGCACAACGCGACCGGCGGCAAAACTCCGCTGGGCGTGTTTCTGTTGGATGCCGCAGATGAAGATCCCGGATCGTTTCAGTCCAGCGTGGTGATCAGCACCGACAAGCTGGAACGTGAAGATGACGAACAAGGGAATCGGCGTCCGCCACTATTCCGTCCGACCAAGCTGTGGGCATCGGACTTCGTCGATGAAGGCGATGCCGTGCACGGTGATCTGTTCGGCGTCGAATCGCTGGGCACCTTCATGGCAGGTAGCGATCGCCGCGTTTCATCGAAGCTGGCCGTCGTGCTGGACCAATACGTCGACAAACTCTTTCCCGACGCGCCCGCCGAAGTGCTGTCCGCACGGATCGACGGACTGCGAGACCGAATTCTTGAAAGCCGCTTCGGCCCCAAAAAACCAAACCCCAAACCGGAGATCGATTCCGTGACCACGACGACCACCGAAACCGCTTCGAGCCAGCAAGAGACGTCCGCTGTCGATGCTCTGTCGAGCAAGATTGACCACTTGACCGAGCAACTCGCAGCGAAAGATACCGCGGAAAAGGCTGAGAAAACGCGTACGAACACGATCGCGGCGCTGGGGAAACTGGCGGGCTTGGATGTGACCGAAGAGTTGGCCGGCGAACTGTCGGTTGATGATGCGATCCAGAGTCTGGCGAAGCGGAAGCAGGAAAGCCATGTCTCGCTGGGGCACGACGACGGTGCCGGCGGAAAGAAGCTGACGGCGAAGGAGACGCTCGGCAAGGAGTTTGAAGAGCGGAAGGAATTGCTGCAGGCGGCGGGCTGGTCCAAGGCGGATTGGGTCAGCTTCACGGCCAGTGAACGTGGGATTGATCTTGGGGGTGACTCGGACGAGTAGGGCGGCCGGGGAAGCGGTGATCGGCGAGCCGACCTCCCCTCGCTTCGCTCGACCCTCCTGCCAGGAGGGTGACTTCCCGGACGGGTTTGAAACGGTGACACGGAACTTACTTCAACAGAACTGAACCATGGCTACGACTCTCAATCAACGCATCCGGATGACCGGCGGCACGGGCGGTCTTTCGTCGGGACCGGTCGCCGCGGGAATCCGACTGCCGCACGGCACGTTGTGCTTCATCGACTCGACCGGGCATCGCACCAACGTGATCGCAGCGGGCGCGAACCGCTTCGCGGGGATCGTTCACAGCGAGGCGGATAACGCGGCCGGGGCGGATGGTGATCGCGACGTCGAGCACTACATCAAACACCGCTTCGTGCTGCCGTTTCCCGGCGGCATCACGCAAGCCGACGAGGGGAAAAAAGTCTACGCCAGCGACAACTGGACGCTGACGACCGTCCCGACCAACAACTCCTACGTCGGTACGCTTGAAAAATTTGTGGATGCGAATACCGGGCAGGTCGCGATCGATTTTCAGGCGGCGTAGGTAGAGAACAGCTGGAAAGACAGAGAGCAACGCTGGTTTGACAGGCTGGAAGCCTATCCCACTTTTTTAGGACATTTTGCGGATGACAATTCACAACAACGCTCTGTACGCCGAGGTCGGGAACCGGGTCCGGCATCAGGTTCAGGTCGGACTCGAACGGGCAGAGCGGTTCTACCCGCGGCTGTGCACGGTCATCGAGTCGAACCAGGACTCGGAGGACTACGATTGGCTGGGCGCGTTCCCCGAAGTCTACGAATGGCTCGGGGACATGGTGTTCGATCAACTCGCCAGCGCCGAGTTCCAGATCCGCAACAAGGACTGGGCGAACGGAATCCGGCTGCCGAAGAAGAAGATCGATGACGGCAACTCGGGATACTTCAACCGGATGGGCGAAGGCTTGGTGGAGATGTTCGCGCGGCACCCGGACAAGGTGCTGTTCCAGTTGATGACCGCGGCCGAAACGATCGAATGTTTCGACGGTCAGTTCTTTTTCGATACCGATCACGTCTGGGGGGACAGCGGCGTTCAGTCGAACCTGTTGACGATCAACGTGACGGATCCGGCCAAGCCGACCACGGAAGAGTTGCTCGACGCGGTCACGCAGGTCCTGCTGAACATGCTGACGTACAAGAACGACCGCGGTGAACCGTTCGTGTTTCCGACGGCCCACGACTTCAGCGACCTGGTCATCACCTGCTCGCCGAACCTGTGGCCGATCTTCGACAAGGCGTTCCAGGCCAAGCTGGTCTTGGAAACCAATGCGGCCGGGACCGCCGGCGCGGCGGTCGACAAGTTCACGCTGACACGTCCCGAAATCATCCCGCTGGTCCAGTACACCGGCAACCAGTTCGACGTCTATCGGACGGGACAATCGATCAAACCGTTCGTGTTCCAGGATCGTCAAGCGATCACGATGTTCACCAAGAACTACGACGACCCGGAAGAGAAGGACGTCAAGGTCGGTGGGAACGGGCGCTACAACTTGGGCGTGTTGGCCTGGTGGTTGGCGAACCGCGTCAAATTGACCTGATCCTGAATCCCTGAAACGCAACCCAACCCTCTCGCAAACTGAATCGTTCATCAACCCGAGTCGTCGTCTGATGCCAAAACCCGTTCTGACCGTCGCACGTCATCCCGGCAAAAAACAGCCTTTTCACCGTGCCGTGCGTGACAAACGCGGCAAGGTCAAGAAGGTCATCACGTTTGATCCCGACCAGCCGGTCGGGCTGTCGAGCGAAGAGGCCGAGTTGGTCAAACGGGACATCGGGCGGGCTTTGGTGATCATTGAAGCGGACGAAAAACGTCCCGGACGTTTCATCGTCGATTGGGAAACGACTCGCGGTGTTTTTCACACGATTCATAAGCAGGAGTTGGAGGTCAGTCCGCGGGCGCGGCGGGCGATTGGTGCGAGTGAGACTCCTCCGCCGAGTGTGATGGATCTTCGTGGGGATGAGGCTGGGAAGGATGCTGATGCTGTTTCGATCGAACTGCCGGATGAACTGGTCGATTTGCTCGAGCGGAACGGTGATTCGCTTCCGAGTCCGCTTTCGGCCGAAAGTTTGACTCAGTGGATCGGTGACGGCGGCGAGTTGGTGTTGCTGGACGGATTCACTGTTGATTCGGCGGCTGCGGTTCATGCTGCTCTCGGGTTGGATGCTCCGGTTCAGGAGACGGACGATGGCGGAGACGTTGATCCTGGTGACAAGTCGAAGCTGCTCGGCGCTGGACTGTCACCCGAATTGGCTGAGGCTCTGGCGAAGAATGCGGAAGAGCATCCCTGGGTGATGGATCCGGAGCAACTGAAGGTGAAGGTTGCCGATGGGTTTGATCTGACGCAGTTGACCGACATCGCTGGCGGAAGGGCGAAGCAGATTCGGACGGCGCTGGGGGTTGCGGCGAAGTGATTGGGTAGGCAGTGGGATAGGCTTCCAGCCTGTCGATTCAGGGGATGACAGGCTGGAAGCCTATCCCACGTCTGACTCGGGAGGCGGAGCCTCCAGGACAGTGTGTTCCAAGGCGGAGCCTTGGAACCAGAACTCAGACCGGAGAGCGGCTAAAGCCTGGACACCAACGTTGACTCGAATGCGGCTAAAGCCTGGACACCAACTTGAACTTGCGTGATGTGATTGCCGAGGCGAATGGGGTGTTCTTCGATACCGATGGGTTTGCGGAGACGGTGGAGTATTGGCCTGGCGGCATCCAGGCGGATGCGTTCGAAGTGGATGCGATCGTGGATTGGTCGGACGAAGAGGGATCGAATCAGGTCCGCGGCGATGGCCGGGGCAGTCTGAATGCCGACAAGGGACGCGTGGTCCGGTCGTCGGCGGTGATCGATTTTCCCGTTCATCGAATCGATGACGCTGGGAACTGTGTTCCGCTGGTGATCAGTTCTTCTGGCAAGGACCGTGTCATCGTCACCGAAAATGACCAGGCGATCAAATTGAACGTCAAGCGAATCATCGGCCACGATGCGGCTGTTCAATCGGTGTTGTGCACGCGGCAGAAAGAACACCAAGCTTCGCACTCGGTCGGGCGGAGGGGCTGATGTACACGCCGACCGGGATTTTCTCGACCAAGCATCAAATGCGGTTGCTGTTGGCCGAATGTGCGACGGTGCGATCGGTGCTGGGTGTCGCGGACGCGGCTGCGGCGCTGGCCAAGATCAAAACCTACGCCCCGATGTACTTTCCCGATGACGGCGGCACGATTCTGCTGCCACCGTTTCAGTACCCGCGGATCCTGATCGACAGCGAGGGCGTTGAATTCGACTCGACGACCGACGGCAACCTGAGTGACGTCCAAAGCCGGACGATGATGGTCGCGATCGGGATCTATGTGCCTGACGACGAAACAATCGTCGATGAAAGCGATCAAGAAGCCTGGGTCGATGACCAATTCGGCAACATCCTGATGGAGTGCATGGCGATCCAGGGCACCGGAGAATCGATCCCCGGACAGTCGCACTTGTGCCTGATGAATCCGTCCTACGGCGGTGCGACGCCGCAACCGGACGACGAGCGGGACGAAGTACAAGATTCTCAGCCCGACCGGCCGCGGTGGCTGGGCATGCTTCGGTTTGAGGTGCGCTGATGGTCAGTCCACCGAACGCAGTGAAAATTCACGGGCAAGGTGTCGGCCGATCACTGCGTCAGGCCTACGTCGCCGCGTCGGTGCCGGCATGGCAGGACACGGGGCGGCATTTCCATCTGCAGCATCGACCGAAACGGTTCACGCACAAACACGCGACGGAAGCGGACTATGGGAAACGGAAACCCAAGTACCTCCGCGAAAAATTTCGTCGGTTCGGTCACACGTATCCGTTGGTGAAGACGGGTGAAGCCCGCCGGCTGGCAGCGACGGCCCGGATCACGGCGCGGGCGGGGACCGGCCAAGTGCAAAACCGCGGCGGCGTGAAGGTCGCCTATCCCCAGCTGCGGAAGCTGAATTTCCGACACCCGAATTCTGACATCGACATGGCGGACGAGTTCCGCCGCGTCCCGGACCGAGAATCCGTCCTACTCGGTCACTACTTCATTGCTCGATTCTCGCCCCGCTTCGAAGGGAACTTCCGATGACCCGCAACACGTCCTACGCCATCGAGCTCCGCGCCGGCGATCCGCTGCCCAGCGAATCCGTCTGGATCGGTGGGATTTCACAGCAGAGCATTCGCCCCGGCGTGCAGGTCAACACCGAAGTCACCGCGGGCAGCGAAAACGCGTCCTACGGTGAAGTAGGGAATGTCCAGCCCGATGCGACATTCACCACGATGGACATCAAGACGTTGCTGAATGTCATCGGCACCAAGGGCGAGTGTCTGATCGGCGGGAGCGACCTGGGATTCAAGATGTGGGCAATCAAACGATTGCCTTGTGGTGGAATCGATTTGACGGGCGTCTCGCCGGCCGGAAAGCACACGAGCTGGACGATCCCGAACGGATTGATCATTCCGCAAACGCTTTCGGTGTCCCACGGCAGTCGTGCATCGTTGTCCGCCCAAGTGTTCTCGCTGTGGGATGAGACAAACGATTCATTGATCATCACCCCGGACATCGAGTATCCGGGCGCAGCCGTTACGCCTCCGGCGATCACCGACGTCAACGGCTACCACCTGGGGCCTGTGGATATCTGTGGCGAAACGTTCACGGACAAGACGTCGATCTCGATCGGATTCGGGATTTCGGTGCAACCGCAGTCGGCCGACGGTGACATCAACGCGAAATCGTTGTTCATCGCGGAACGCAAGCCGGTGGTGCAAATCACGTGCTACGACATCGAAAAATTTCGGGATTCCAAGATTCCGCTGGTCGGCAAACACGCCACGCATGGCGACACCTCGTTCGTGCTCCGCAAGAAGGTGCACGGTAGCGGTGCGTTTGAAACCGGAGCGAATCACGCCGAGTTCACGATCGACGGCGTGGCGACGATTCAAGAAATCAGTGCCAGCGGGCACGCGCCGCATGCGATGCAGGTGACGGTCAACGGACTGGACGACGCGACCAACGACATGATCGTGATGGATCTGGCCCACACGCTGGCGTAAACCAGTGGGATAGGCTTCCAGCCTGTCATCCCCTGTATCGACAGGCTGGAAGCCTATCCCACTTTTAGGAACCGATGATGAGCAAGAAGAAACCCGATCTGCCGTTCGTGATTCGTGCGATGACGGGATGCGGTGTCCCGACATCCAAGCGCCAGGCGTCGGCGATTTCGAAAGAGGATGCCACGGCGATTCTCGATGCGTACAAGAACAAACGCGGCCGCGGAGTGCTGACGCACGCTCTAGGGAAGATTCAGGCGTCGGAGTCTCCGGCGGTCGTTCCCGATTCAGGCTCTGACGAAAAAACGACCGCTGACAATCAATCCTGATCAACGCTCTGACACATGCCTTTTCTGTACTTTATCCCGAGCGACGCAAACCAGGTCACGCCGGCGGACATCGATCGGCTGGGGCTGGGCTACGCGATTGACCATCCGACGTCGAAAGGATGCATCGGTCCCGATGGTCGTCGTGGATTCATCATGGGCCGCAACCCCAAGACGTTGCACGCCATGAATGCGGAAACGCAAACGTGGATCCCTGCGCCGAAGCTGGGCCAAGATTCGCCGCCCTACTGGGTCGGATTCGAATCAAAACCGACGGTCGAAGGTTTGGCGCGCGAAGACCAAGTCACCAGCGTGACGGTGGAGACGACGGGCGGGTACAAGTGGAACGTCCCCAAGTTGGTAATGTGGCAGGAGGGTGACAACACGCCCGCGGTCTGGAACACTCCGCTGCCCGTTTGCATTGACATCGACGACGACGGGAATCCGATCGATGGTGCGGTGGTCCCGCAGTACCGGGAAATGTTCGACATCGGGCTACGGGTTCTGACGCGGCTGGCCGGTGGGAACGATGGTGGATTGTCCAGCAGCCAATTGATCCGATTCGCCGCCAATTGCATCGGCATCAACTACCGGGTATCGCTGCTGGAACTGTCCAGCCGAGTCCTCTCATGCCTGTCGACGGAGGATGCGTTGCGGGTGATTCACGCCGCGATCGACTGGCAGGGCTACCGGGACGCGGTGGGAAACTGGGATGGCCGGCAAGGCCGGCCGACTACCGCTACGGGATCTGGATCCGCAGAACCAACGCCGGACAGTCCAGCGACTACCGACCCACCGTCGGCCAATTAGCAGCCTGGGTAGAGCATCATGGCGGGTAAAGCTCAGCTGATCGTCGAACTCACCTCGGACGAGGAACGGCTGCTGAACGGGTTTCGCAAAGCCCAAGCGGCCGATGAGGAGCTGCGCGCGGGTCTGAAGAAGACCGGTGTCGAAGTCGACGCAATGGGCAAGGAAATGGTCGACGCGATGCTGAAGGCCGGCAACGCGACCGCGGCGACGACCGACAAAATTCTCAAGCAGCTGCGGGGCATCGGTCCCCAAGGGAAGAAGCTGTTCGGTGAACTGAGCCAACACGGCAAACAGTCCGTCGATGACATCGTCAAAAAGCTGGACGCGGTCGATCAGAAGCTCGCCGCCCAAGCGAGAAACCTGCTCGCCGAATGGGCGAAGACCGATAACGCCGACAAGTTCGAAAAGACGCGGTCGCAGCTCGAATCACTCGGCGGCGACTTCAAGGTCCTGGGGGCGGAGATCAAGAAGGCGACCGAGATTCCCGAGGACCGGATCGGTGAAGCCCAAAAACTAGTCGCCGAGCTGAATCGGATCGATCCGAATTCCGCCAAGGCGATCGCTCGGGCGATGAAGCAGGCCAAGAAACACGTTGAGAAATCGCGTTTGGATCAATTCGTTTCGCAGTTGGCGGGAGGCACGAAGCAGGCGAGAGAGCTGGCCAAGGTCCTGGGCGTTGACATGAAGGAGTCGTCACTGGCGGCCGAGGGAGGCATCGAGGGGATCGCCCAAAAGATCATCGCGTTGCGGCCGGAGTTGAAACGCTCGGTCAACCGCTGGAAGCGGGACATGGCGGAGGCCGCGAAGTTCGGCGAAGGGAAGTACGAGCAAGCGTTGAACGCGCTGCGTGCCGGCGACCCCGTCAGCACGCAGGTGGCCGACAAGATCAAAACGCACTTGGTCAGTTCCGGCAAGATCGTCGAAAGAACGTTCAAAGACATGATCAAGCCGCTGGAACAGATTGATCCGAAGCTGGCGGCGGAGGCGAAGAAGTGGCACAAGCATCTGCAAGATCACGAGAAGAAGAGCAACAACGCGTTCAGGCAGGCTTCGTCGTTCGCCCTGACCGAGATTGCATCGATCGCGGCGGCGTATGTCGGGGTGCAGGAGGCGGTTCAATTCGTGACGCAGGCGATGCAGGAACAGCAGGATGTGCTCAAGAAGGCCGCGGAGGAACAGCGCACACTGGCGTCCGCACAGCAAGAAGCTCTCAAGAACCTGGCGACGGTCAGCCAGTCGGACCGAACGGACTTGCTTCAGAATCTGGTTCCCGACACGGCGGTTGCTGCGGCGTTTCCCGATCTGGCCAACCTGACCAAGGCGATCGGTGACACTCGATCGGCCGGCGCATCGGTGGACCAAATCAAACAGATCTTGCCCGTCGCGGCAAACTTGACCGCGCTGACGCCTGAGTTCGTCGATGAAACTTCGACCGCATTGGCCGATTCGATCCGTGCGACCGGGAATCAGAACGTGAAGGAGGTTGCGTCACAGCTGCTGCTGGCCGGGTCGGATGCCCGCATCGTGGATCCGTCGAAGTTGTTTCGGAATCTTCCGCCGGTCCAAGTTGCGGCGGCCAATTCGGTTTCCGATGCGTTGCGGAGCGAGTCGGCGTTGCAAGCGACGGCGGCGTTCACGGCAGTCACCCGCGCCGGTGCCGACTCCCAGGGCGATGCTTCGCAAACGGCTCAGATTCAAATCCAGGCTCGGTTGCGGTCGTTCTTCCAGGACCTGGGGAAGGACGCGACCGAGGCGACGGCGGAACTGGCGAAGCTGAAGAAAGCGGATCCGCTGACAGCGGTGCAACGGAACACGTTCAACAAGCTGAGTCAAAACGAGGCCGATAAGGCCAAGAACGATCGCGAGATCGCACGTCTGCAATCAGAAATCGACGGCATCGAATCCAAGTTGGATGCCGGTGATCTGGACGCCGAGTCGCGGCGGGTGCTGGGGATCCAGAAGCGGGACCTGGGGCGTGAATTGGTTCGCGTCAGGCGTGTCGAGTTTTCCGACGACGATGCCGCCCAGTTGCAGGGATTGCGGGATCGGATCGGGGACAAGGACCGGGCGTACCAGGAGAAGGTCGCGGAATTGGAGGGCACGATCGCGGCGGCCAGCATCAAGGGCTACAAGGGCGGACGGCCGGAATTGTTCTTTGATCAATTGAAGGTGCTGCAGCAGAATCCCGCTCTGCGTGAAGCGTTCTTGAAGGACAAATTCGGGGAGCAGCGGTTCCGCAGTGCGACCGAGCAGTTTGTCACGGGCGGACAAGCCTACGACGACGCGATCGCGGCCTACGAAAACCTGCGCCGTCATCGGGGCTCGACCGCGTTGTTGGACGACAAGCTGCGAGAACTTCGGTTCGGAACGCCGCAGCTGGAACAAGCGTATTTGCAGCGGCAAGCCGAGACGGGGCAAGCGTTGCAGTTTTCGTACGATGCGATCGGGGCGCAACAGGGTGCGTTTCGTGAACAGTTGGCCGACGTGCTGCTGGAAACCCGCAATTCTGGACTGTTGAAGAATTTGAAACAGTCGTTCGAGGAGATTGGCGTCCGCAACGGCGTGCTATTGAGTGGCAGCGAAGGCCCCGAAGAAGTCTTTTCCGGGATCTTCCGTTTGGCGGAACGATCGCGGGATCTGCGGGCCGGCGGGATCACACCGGCAGAAGCGCCGCGGGCCCGACGCGTCTCGAATCTGATGGAGACCGCGTTCGCAACCTTGCAGTCGTCGGCGACGCTTGCGGAATCACCGGACGTGATTTCGGCGTTGTCCGATCGGGCCGGCCGTGTCGCCGGCGCGATTCAGTCGGGCGACTATTCGTTCCTGCAGGGCGATGCCGCGTCGGTGGTTTCAGCGAACAAGGAGGTGTTTCTGCGGCTGGCGTCGGTGTTGGAACGGATCGAAGCGTTGCAGGCCGAGCAACTCGGTGAAGCGCGAAAGACCGCCGAAAACACGAAACCGAATCAACGCCGGCCGACCGATGCGACTCGACGTGCCGCCGGCGCGGCGGACCGGAGGCGGGCACCGTGATCAAAATCGACTCGATCGAATTCGATTTCAAACGCGGCGACATCCTGCTTCCGGAACCGGACGCGATCCCGTTTCGGTCCCAGTCGATCGAAGGGATCGGGATCCAGAAGACGCAGGAGCGGTCTCCCGGTTTCACGTTGACCTTGATCCGGTTTGCGGCAGCGACGGCGTTGGTGGTCGAAAAGAGCACGATCGTGACGAAGATCGGCACGACGGTTTCGATCGTCGAACGGGTCAACGGTGCGGACATCAACTGGTCGGCACCGGGCGGTCACAAGTTTGTTGTCACCCAGGCCCGGATGGTCGACTGGAAAGTGATTCCGGGGTTCTATGGATACCGCGGGACGACCTATGGTTCCTTCACGCCGGCGCTGCGGATGGTCAGTCAGTGGACGATGTACGCGATTGAGAACCCGGTCATCTGATGCCAACCATCAACCTGAACGGACTCGGCAACCCCGAGAACGCCGCCCTGCTGGTTTTCACGAAATCCGTCTGGTCGGACCCGTTCGTCTATCAGCCAAACGCCATTGTCGAAGAAGTGGTCTGGACGATCGCACCGGAGGTGAGTGCTGCGTCGCTGCAGTGGCGGTATGGGAACACGGTCTACGTGCCGGGCGCGACGGCCGCGGCGTCCGTGCCGAAAGTCACCACGCGGGGCTACTACGTCTTGATTCTGCAGCCGATCGGGCCGGGTCAATGGTTGTCGTGGCTGGGGTATGCGGACTATCCGGTGACGCTGGACGAAGACGACGTCAGCGGCATTCAGCGGATCCCCTGCTTTGGATTTGATCGTGCGTTGCAATACGCGACGATCACCTCGACCGTCCACGTCGACCCGGTGGATTCTGAAAAGTGGATTCGCAACGACATGGGCGCGACGTTCAACCGGGACACCAAGGGCGATCGCAGTTCCGCCAAGGTGAAGGTGCTGGATACGGATCCGACGCCGACGGTTTATGCGTTTGAGAATCCGGGTGTCGAGGCTCGCGAGTGGTGGTCCAGTCAAGACATCGCCCAGCACTTGATGACGTTCCATCTGCCGACGTCAAACTTCATTCCCGGATCGATTCCCTGGACGATCGTCGGTTTGGATCGATTGCCGGATTGGGACCACCCGAAGCTGGAGACGGACGATCGATCGGTTCACGATTGTCTGACCGAGTTGACGCCGTCGGATCGGATGTTGGGCTGGCGAGTGATGCCGGAAGTGACGTTCCCCGGCGCGGATCCGATCACCAACGTTCCGACAATCAACGCGATCAACATCGAGTTTTTCACTCGGGCTGCATCGCCGATCACGTTGCCGGGTGTGACCAATCTGTCGGCGAACCATGACATCCAGACGTGGACGCTGGACGAAGACCGTTTGTCAGACGCGACGATCGACGAAGACGACTCCGACATGGTCGACCAGGTGATCGTCCGCGGTCCGCGTGAGGTCGCCGTGGGGACGTTCTATTGGTCGGATGATTGGGTGGCCGGCTGGACGCCGACGGAATTGTCGGAGTACGTGTCGGCGTACTCCGGAGAGACTTGGTGGTCGGCCGGGACGCTGGCCCAGCAGCGGGAATGGAATCAGTTCTTTCGGGATCAGCCCAAATACAGCGACATCTATCGGACGTTTCCGATCCGCGATGACTGGGATGGCCAGGTCAACGGCGAACCGCTGTTCTGGAAAGCGGATCCGGGCGACGACGACTACATCCCGTATCTGGGGAATGTCCAATTCATGCAGCGATTGCCGCTGTTCAAGGGCATCGACTATTCCGGCGACATTGCGACGGTTGACGAGCAACGTGGCCGGCGGACGATGCCGATCCTGGTCTTCATCGAGGAACCGGGGCAGCCGAACAAATACCGCCGGCTGCAAACGGTGTTTACCGAGTTCGGTTTGAGTCCTGTAAAGCATCCCAACGCGCTGGAGTACGATTTGAGAGTGGTTTCGTACTTCGATCGCGGGCCAGGGTTTCGCATTGAAGTCGACGGTGCGCCGCAACACGCTCATCGACCATCGTTCACCGGGAATGATGCCGACCCCGAAAAGACGAACCCGAAAATCTGGGGCGAACTGGATAGCGAGACGATGATCATCACCGCGGCAATGGTGGGCGATCGCCGACCGGAAGTCCGTTTCCCGGCCACCGTGTCGGCGGACTTCGTGCGCAAGCGGTACATCGTGCTGGACCATCCGGGTCTGCAGCACGTCGAGATCGCTGCCGGCACGGTTGTCGGCTACGACTATCAAGGAGCGCTGGAAACGAGTGACGGCGGGACGCTGCGGGATCCGTTTGACATGCTGATGGCACTCGGAACGCTGGCGGCGGAGCGATTCTTGACGCCCCGCACGACGGCGCGGATCCGCACCGGCCGGGCGCTGAATATCGAAACGGGATCTTTGATCGCGTCGATCAACGGCACGGCGGTCGATGCGGTGATTAGCGAAGTGCGGATTTCGACACCGGTGGTCGAGTCGGATTCGCCGCCTCCATATGTGATGGACATCACCGCGATCGACAACGATCTGGACATCACGAGTCTGATCGCACGTGTCCCCGTTCCGGAGGTGAACCAATGAGCGGACCACGGCCGGGATTTCCATTCGAAGCGATCGCGACGAGCGGGGCGGCGGCGTTTGAAGAAGCGGTCGGTCCGGCTGGTGAAGACAAGTTTCATTTCTTCAGCGCGGTCCCGCTCGAATACACCGAATCGAATGTCAGTGCGGGTGTGGTTCAGTGGCAGTACGGAAAGCAAAGTGCCGGAGATGTGATCCGAACGCGAAACGCGATCAACGTGGACATCCAGCCCACCGATCGGATCGTGATGATGCTGGGTGCCGATGGTCTGGGCATCGTTCTGGTCTTACTGTGCTGAGGATGAACGATGGCTGACCGATTGAGCGGCAACTGTTGCCAGGAAGCGGAGTGCGCGGCGAATTCCTATGACACGATCGGCAAGTGGTCGACCGGAGTCGGTGGCACGATCACGGATGCCGGCATGTTTTGGGTCACGCCGAATGAGCAGATTCAGACGTTCAACGTGGATGGCGAAGTCAACCCGGCGTTCTTTGTCACGGGGAAGGAGGCGTGGGAGATTCGGTTCTACATGCGGGGACAAGCGACGTTCACGATCGATTCGGTTGAGTTGGTGATCGACACCGATGCCCAGACGATCACGGTTGACGGCCACACGGATTCAATCGGGCAGTTTGAGCGGCACTTGCCGTCTGACGATCTGTTCTTGTTTCGATTGCGTGTCACTCCCACGCATGCGTATCTACTCGGATATGGAAACTATCAGGTCGGAACAGTGTTCGGAGCGGAATCCAATGCGCACTCAATCCTGACCGTTGACCGATCAAGCGATGCGCCAGATTCGTTTTCGGTGGTCTGGACCGACGCGACGATCGGAGGATTTACGATCAGCGAGTCAACGGTGACCGTGACCGACGACTACGTCCCGTCGTTTGAGCGTCTTTGCTGGACGGAGCCATCTCTCGAGTGCCCGTACTTCATGGTCAAGCAGATGACGCAGAATCATCTGTACCAAGACGATCCGGGGTACAACCGCGATTACTACGTCGCAGACATCACTTCGACAGGATGGGACCCGTGGGGATGGATCTTTTCTGATTGCATGGTTCCAAGTCCGATCGCATGGGCATCCGGAACGGTGCTGACGGGGCCGCCTTCATGGCCGTTCCCTGACGCGCCCGACCCGACGGAAACCTTGCAGACCCATCAATTTTCAAACCCGTGCGGACAAGGCGGAAGCTTTGTCAGATGGGTCGACGAGGGCGGCGGGTCTTATTCCTACAAGACCATCGACCTTGCTGTCTACGATGCGGGGTTCACCTATGCGGCACAGCTCGCTCTGACGTGGCCGACCCCGACGTTCTCCCAGCCGTACCCAAAACCGCATTACACCGCGAGCTTTTCCACGCAGTTCACCCACATCAACCAGTTTTCGTGTGGGGTCGGCAACAACTGCAATCTCAACATCGTGTCCGACGGCTCCGCGTCGGCTGACATCGCGTGCAATGACTTGCAAAACGGGTTTACCCTGAGTGTTTCCGGGACGCTGTCGTACGATGCAAACGATGACGGCGTCCCAGTCGACCCTCCCGATGAAATGGATTTCCAAATACGCACCTCGTGCACGATCGAGACCAAGACGCCTGACGAAATTCTTGGCTACTACGGGACTGTGGGAGGAACCTGGACGGTATGACTTCGCGAAAGTGTGTCGGTTGCGGTCGGACATTCGCAGCGGATGTGGCAACCAAATTTTCTTGTTGCGGGCAACCCATCCGGGTCGACGGCAACTCCAGGCACCAGGTCGCCGCAAACGCATCACCACGGATCAGTCGCGCCACGAGAGCGATCGCCGCATGCGTGAAGTGTGAGCACTACACGACATCTGACGGCAAGAGCGGTTGCGGGCTTTTCCGGGGGTCACTCTGCAAGTCGATGTCACTGATCGCCGACGGCGAGGGCTGCCACGATCACGCCAATCCGCGGTTTGATCCTGACTGGGTGACCGACCATCACTTCTACGGTCCATGGATCACGTACGAAGAATTGCGGCGAGACATCGCGGGCTTTGCGTCACGCCTATCGGTGATGCAATTCGACGCGATCGCCGGCGTGCCGCGGTCGGGGATGATGGTCGCCAGCGAGCTGGCCGTTCGGTTGGGTCTGCCGCTGTACAGCCTCGAAGAATCGGGACTGCATCGATTGGCGACCGGATTGCGACTGCGGAACGTCGAACTGAAAGCCGGCAAGCTGTTGGTGATGGAGGACTCTTCTGCGAGTGGGAGGTCGATCAACGAAGCGAAGCAGTGGTTGGGCGACCGGCCGAATACGGTGTTTGGAGCGATCTATTCCACGACGCGAGCGCTCGGCGGGATTGATATGCATCACCGCACGCTGGAATTGGCCCACTGGTTCGAATGGAATTTGCTTGGTAATCCGTACTTGATGACCACGATTCCGATCGGCACGGATTTCGACGGGGTGCTCTGTCCCGATTTCACGCCGGAAGAGGATGACGATGGATTGCGATACCGCAGGCGGATGACCGAGATGCCGTGTATCCGGCATCCAGGTGTTGCCGAATTGCCGTGCATCATCACGGCGCGGCTGGAAAAGTACCGTGAGTTGACCGAACAGTGGCTTGCCGAACGGCGAATCAAGTATCGCCGCTTGGTGATGGGGCCATGGCGGACGCAGAAGGAACGTTCGATGGTGGACTTGGGTCAGTGGAAGGCGCAGCGTTGCCGCGAGTTGGGACTCGACATTTTTATCGAGTCTTGCACCGTCCAAGCCAAGCGAATCGCAAACGTCGCCCGTGGCATTGCCGTGGTCTGTCCGGAGGCGAAGACCACGTTCATTCGCGACCGGGTGAGTGTTGGTGTTTAGCCTTGAGGCGATTCCGGGTCGCTGCGATGCAGCGACAATGGGCGGCTGAAGCCTGGACACCAACACGTATGCTCGAGTCAAAAGCGATACCCCTCTTTCCACGATGATGCTTTTCGTCATTCACTCGCGCCGATTCAGTTTTGCCTCCGAGCAAAAAAATATGGAATCTTGATGCGATGAAGCCCTGTGCATTCGCCTGTCTGCGATTCGCACCAAAAGGTACGCGAAAACACGCGGTCTGAAATCGTGCTACACCGCACCCCTGATAGGGGGCGGATTTCCGGGCTGATTGCGCGCGGATTTTCCCCGCAAGATTCGCGGGAAAGTTTTTCAAAATTCCCGCGAATCGTTGATGATGCCCGCGAATTGTCCACGTCGATCGATGTGGGATAGGCTTCCAGCCTGTCATCGGCGGAGTCGACAGGCTGGAAGCCTATCCCACTGGTTTGCCGCGCGTATCGGTGGCGGTCCGCGCAGTGTGGGGAACGCTCGCGCAGAATCGCGAGAATCGGCCGCTAACGGCCGCGGCGATAGATGGGGCGGATGCATCGGGCGCGCATAGAAAAACGGGGGAGCGTAGCCGATACGCTCCCCCGTTAACGCAACGCGGGGTGCGTATCGGTCCGATCGATGAACGATCGGAAACCTTTACACACCCCTGCGCAGGGGTCTCCCCTATGGTTTGAAGCTAGCCGCGGCTAGCCGTTATTCCTCTTCGTCGTCGCCCTCCCGGTAGTTACCGTTGATTGCGTCGTCTACGTCGCGCTCGAGCTCTTCAGCTACTTCACGCGTTTCCGGCATCGTTTCGGGCGCGTCGATGATGTGACGCAAGAATACCGAAACGCGTTGCAGTAGATCTTTCATTGTTCTCCCTTGAATGCGAAACCGTTGACGCGGGCGCGCGACTTGGCCGCGTTCGTTCCTTTCAACCGCAAACCAACGACCACGCCGCGCCCGTCGATTGACGGAATTCGGATATCGTGTTTGTCCCCATCGATCACCGGCCATTGTCGGCCGTGAATGCGGACCGATTCGGGTAGGTTTCCGATCCGTCCGGATTGCGGATGATAATCGACGTCGAACACTTGGGCCACATTCCCGCCGCGGCGCAAGAAGCTTGCGATGGTGGCGGGGTGGTGCTTTTCATGCCGGCTAAACGTCAACGCGTAGTTCGCGGGGAGCTCCCCCGCCAAGTAATCGCGGAAGCGCGAGCGTATTTTCGTGTAATCGTAGAATTGCACGGTCGGCCATCGTTCGACTAGGTCAAACCATTCTAGATCACTCGCGACGTTCAACCGGACCGCCGGCTTCACGCGTTTACGCTCCGCCAATCGCACTAGATTGACGATATCGCGGTTCAATTGGTCGATGAACGATCGGCGATGGCCGAACAACCATTGCGTGTCGCGCAGCGCCGCATGACGCGACGTCGACGAAACACGCAACCCGGCAAACCAGAGGACACACGACGCGGCGCAACCGTTCGACGATCCGGCGCAAACGTTGTGCCCGGACAGATTGTGCGGCGCGAGTGTCAAACCGGCCGACAAGTAGGGCAAACCGGCTAGCTTTTCAAGCTTGGCATTGGTGCGTAACAACATTAGGCCGCCTCCCGAATGCTGGTTGCGTTTGCGCCACCGATCACAATATGATCGAGAACGTTGATACCCAACATTTTGCCGCATTCTGTCAATCGGTCCGTCACGGCCCGATCTTCCCGGCTAGGCGTGGTATCGCCGGAGGGGTGATTGTGAACCAGGATGATGGCCGAAGCGCTCGCAGCGATGGCCGCGCGGAACACTTCCCGCGGGTGCACCAACGACGCGTCAAGAGTGCCACGCGTCACGCGTACCAATCCGGTCGGCCGGTGTTTCGTGTCGAGAGTGACAATCGCGAATTCCTCGCAATCGCAACGGTCCGCGAAGTAGTCGCGCAGCAATGCCGGCAGGGTATCGCATGCGATGCGGGTTGATGTGATCGGCGTTTCATAGCGTCCCGATCCCTCTTGAATCTTGGCCAAACGCGTTTCAAACACGGGGAGCGCGTCGGTTTGCTTGTCGCGTTGTTTGCGTAGTTCGACGTTCAATAGCACGTTGCGCCGATTCCATGCGGCATAGCCGCGGATCCGGGACGCGTTGTTAGCCGGGGGCGCTTCGGTGATTGTGGGGAGCTCCCCCGTCGCATTTTGGTAGGCGATTCGGAACAACGTCGCGTCGTTGTCCTCTTCCAGGTACACAATCGAATCACGCGTGTAACTGAATTGCGTGATTGAGTCTTCAAGCCGAAGCGCCACAATGTCGGCCATCGGGACGCGTAGCCACGCGTGGGACGGGTCAGAAAAGAATCGGTAGCGGCGCTTCAAAAGACGCTTTCGGGTATCATCGTTCACGGTTTGCAACCTCTGTCGTTGCGGACAAGTCGACCGGTCGGGCTGCAATCCCTTCCGGTCGGCGTTTCTTTACACGCCGCGCGGCGTGTTTCCGCGGGCATCATCGGCCGAATCTGGCCCCCGTCAACAACGCCCCACGCCGCGGAAAACACGGCGAATCCCAAGCAATGCCGGCCATTCCCACCAAGCACCGAACGGGTCCTTCCGAGGGGGCGGGGGTGGCCATCGCGGGTTCCGCCTCGAATGCCTTTCCCTGGCACCTGCACAAGAGATCATCGCCACCACCACCACCTTT
This sequence comes from Stieleria neptunia, assembly GCF_007754155.1. NCBI lineage: Bacteria > Pseudomonadati > Planctomycetota > Planctomycetia > Pirellulales > Pirellulaceae > Stieleria > Stieleria neptunia. The sequence goes on from NZ_CP037423.1 coordinate 968,671, forward strand.
CTTGGAAACACGCGAAAGTCGCAACCATTGCGAGGAGTTGGTGAGCGATTTATCATCGCAGGGGTGCCCTATGGCAAACCGAACGCTATTCGGGTTTAACAACTGCCAATTTCCCCAGTCAGTCCCTGGTCCAGTGGGCTGATGAAGGCGACGAAGTCCCGGCTATACTTTGGTCTCCATGCCTGATGTTACTCGAATCCTCTCCGATCTAGAGCACGGCGATTCTGCGGCTGCAGAGCAGCTGTTACCCCTCGTGTACGACGAACTGAGAAAGTTGGCCGCCGCCAAACTTTTGCATGAGAAACCAGGACAAACGCTGCAGGCCACGGCCCTGGTGCACGAGGCGTACGTTCGACTTGTGGATCAGAGCACACCTCCAAATTGGGACGGACGAGGGCATTTCTTTTCCGCAGCTGCCGAAGCTATGCGGCGCATTCTTGTTGAACAGGCTCGACGAAAAAAGGCAAAAAAACGAGGTGGAAATTTGGCTCGGATAAGTTTGGATCTCGCTTATCCTGCTGCGGCTGAGCCTACCTACGACTTGTTGGCACTTGATGACGCCTTGCGGGGCCTTGAGGCGATCGACGAGCGGAAAGCGGCAGTAGTGCGATTGCGGTACTTCGCCGGGCTTACAATACCGCAGGCCGCAGCCGCCTTGGGCATTTCGACGTCAACTGCCGATAATGACTGGGCTTACGCCAAGAGTTGGCTGCGAATCGAGCTGAACGGTCGCAAGAATTCTTAGTCGGACAACAAAAATCTGACTTTGTCTGGGTGATTCGAAGTTAGAAGACGCATTGAATCGTGGGAATCGATAAACGCACGAATTGAATGTTGGAGCGCAGACATGGCAGAAGACCTGAACGAAGAAATCATCTTTAACACTGCCCGTAAGATCGCGTCGACGGAAGCAAGGGAGGAGTATATTGAGCAAATTGTGGGCACTGATGTGGCTCTTCGTGAACGGATCGATGAACTACTTAGTGCTTATTCCGCAGAGTCTGAGTTTCTCGATGCGCCACTGGCAGGAGCTATGCCCACCCTCGAAGCATCCGAGCTCCAGGAGAGACCAGGGGTCGTTATCGGAAACTACAAGCTCATGGAGCAGATTGGCGAAGGAGGTTTTGGACTCGTTTTTGTGGCGGATCAGCAACGACCAGTGCGCCGCAACGTCGCTTTAAAGGTCATCAAACCCGGGATGGACTCCCGAGAAGTTATCGCCCGCTTTGAGGCTGAGCGACAAGCGCTCGCGCTTATGGAGCATCCAAACATAGCCCAAGTTCTTGATGCCGGTACAACCGGTTCTGGCCGACCCTATTTTGTGATGGAATTGGTCAAAGGAATTCCGATTACCGAGTATTGCGACCAACAACAGCTGCCGACGAATCAACGTCTCGAACTATTTGTCTCAGTCTGCCAAGCGGTGCAGCACGCTCATTCAAAGGGAGTGATCCATCGCGATCTTAAACCATCAAACATCTTGGTAGCGCCACATGATGGAGTTCCGGTTGTAAAGGTCATCGACTTCGGTGTCGCCAAGGCGCTTGGACAGCAATTGACCGAAAAGACTATATACACTCGCTTCTCCCAAATGATCGGAACTCCACTGTATATGAGCCCGGAGCAGGCGGAAATAAACGCTCTGGATGTGGATACGAGAAGTGATATTTACAGCCTCGGCGTGCTACTCTACGAGCTACTCACCGGGACGACGCCTTTCGACCGTGAACGGTTTGCGACAGCTGCATTTGACGAAATCCGACGGATAATCCGAGAGGAAGAGCCACCCAAGCCGAGTGTGCGTTTGAGCACATTCCGCGAGACACAACCGAACGTCGCAAAACAGCGGATGGCAGAACCGCTCAAGTTGTCATCCTTTGTAAAGGGCGACCTAGATTGGATTGTGATGAAATCGCTAGAGAAGGATCGTTCACGACGCTATGAAACGGCTAGCGCATTTGCGGCCGATCTACAACGATTTTTACAGCACGAACCGATCGAAGCGCGTCGTCCGTCTGCAAGCTACCGACTGCGGAAATTCGCACGCCGTCACCGCGTCGCGGCTTCGACCATTGCTTGTATCGCAGCAACGTTGGTTGCGGCAACGTTGGTGAGCACGTGGCTTGCAGTGCGTGCGACTCGGGCAGAGAAAGTTGCACAGGAATCAGAACGGCAATTACTTGAGCTCATGGAAGATCTAGCAAATTCCTACGTGGAACAAGGTAAGAATGAGCAGGCAGAAAAACTGTTTTCCAGCTTGCTCAATCGACGACCTGCATCACCATCTGACACTATATCAGGTAATTCCTCGAGGCTGCGGCTTGGGCTCGCCAAGGCCCGCTTAGGCCTGGGACGTGTCCAAGGCGCTCTAACGCTTTACCAGAAGACAAAGGAAACGCTGGGGCCAGATCATCCAATTTGTGTACAAATGGCCGACGAAATTGCAACGGCCGCAATGCGCGTGTATTGGGAGCTGTATGGTGAAGGTGTCGGGACAGATGGCGTCGGTCCGAATACCGACGATATTGATGAGCTAGTGAAGCTTGCGAACATTGCGGTCGACTTGAAACCAAGTCGTTGGACGTGGTTGACGCTTGGCACGGCGAAGATGAGCGCTGAAGACTGGCAAGCAGCTCGAGTAGTGCTAGAAAACTCTGTTTCTCAGGGGGTCTCGCCCTGGCATCTGCTGAGCTTGGCAACAACGCAAGAGAAGTTGGGAAACCATGACAAGGCGATGGACTATCTCGCAGCCGCCTCTGGACTAGTGCCAGGCGATGAAGATGACAGTCTCACAAAATTGTATCGAGCGACCCTCAATGAGCTCGGCTTGACAAAGAATCCTTTTGAAAGCTGGACATCGTCAGAATTCATTAAGAGCTACGATCGATTAATTGTGGTTCATGAAGGCATCGCGTTACTGCACTGGTATCGCGGTAGCCGACATGGACTCCTGCAGGATTGGGATAGTGCCATGCGCGACATGACACTCGCTGCGAGCTTAACGGGGGACAATCCCCAAGACCTTTGGAACATCGGACGGAGTTTGGGCGTACTTCAAGTCCGACAGGGCGACCTGGAAGCGTATGGCAAAACTTGTCATCGGTTGCAAAAAGTTATCAGAAACGCGAATCCGTGGGATGGCTGTAATCTCATTGAATTGTGTACTTTGAATCAATCGTCACCAATCGACTTGGATGAATTACATCGGATTGCTGAACAGTTTACTAGCTCAAGCGCGGGATTTCGGTTGGCCGCTGGAATGTTGGCATATCGGCGTGGGGAGTTCGCGAGTGCGATTGATGATTTGCCCATCGACTATGGTGCACGAACACCGATTTGCCTCGCATTCCGGGCGATGTCACTTTACAAGTTAGGCGATCACGCGGGGGCGCAAGCGACTTTGATGGAGGCTTATGAAATGATGGAAAAGTATCTCCCAACAATCGACGGGCCACCAATTAAGATCCCGCGTGGTAACAAAGACCGATTGCACGTCTGGTGCTCAAACCAATTGGCACTGGATGAGGCGTCAAAGTTGATTGCAGCCGATCCTGTAGTTTCGCAGGTTGACTGATTTTCGTTGCAGTTCCCGCATGTACGCAGGATCCGATGACACTTTTGAAGCATCTCTTGAGGACGGCACTTCAATCAGAGACGCATCGACGGCAACAGAGTTCATTCGTGTTTCCGATCGACGCGAATTCTACAGCGTTCTTCGTGAGTGAGCGTGCACAGACTTCCGCGACGATCAGCGGGGAGCTTCGCACAGCGGTCGGCCACCGCACGAAATTCGAACAGGGCAAAGGAGTCGCTGCGGAACGATGTCAGGCCGATTTGGTATTTCCCAAGACCTCGATCTGGTTTTTGCGGACGCAGTTCCTCCAAGCCTGATACTCAAACAGGCAGCTCCCTTTTTCGATGCTCAGTGGCTCGCCGAGTCGAAGGGCTTTCTGGGTTTCGTAGCTGAACCAGTCAGTCGGTTTGGCGTTGGGGCGGCAGGTGTTGACTCGCGTCCCTTTCTAGATGAATTCGCTCAAGCGAGCCAGTTTGCTGCTAGTGCCGACACGTTTGGTCCGTTGAACGCGGGGGCGGATGGTCGGCGTTAGGGGGCAAGTCTGGCCGCGGAATTTGACATGGTTTTCCGTTAAGCGTTTGCTCCCAAGGACTTCGGATTCTTCGCTGACGGGTTTTCCACGCACCCTCAAAGTGGGCCTGACCATCCGTGTCATTTTCGTCGGGATGATCCTAGCAAAAGAAAAAGACAGCTTGATCGCCACGGTTGGCGATTCCAATGAATGGGCACCTGAAGGGCGAGCCGCCACGTTACCCGACGGCTCGATGCAACATGAGAGACAACTGTGGACACCACCTGCGTTTGCGTTACCGGTCTCGGGCGGTATCCTGGAACGCTGAAAAAACGACGAAGGGGGCGGCCGATCCTGGCAGATCGAACCGCCCACCATCAAAGCCCATCCGAGTTAAGCGGACGGAATCAATGACAGCTGCTCCTTCGTGCGCGTGTTGCTGCGCGCACTTGCTCGGGCCCCGCGCTCGAGGCCCTCCAGCTATGCGCCCCTTCAGCGCGACGGCTTCCCGTCCGTGCTGTCTTTACACCACTGCGTTTTTTAACGCTGGCTCGCGGAAGTCCACTTCTGGGCTCAAGCGATCCGGCACCAACTCCACGACTCTGGTGATCAGAGCGGACGCTGGGGGGGCGTGTACGAAGCAAGTACGGCCAACCGGCGGCGCGTTCATACGGTATTGGTCATGTCAAAGGATTCTCATATCGAAGCGATTGATCCGAACCTTCTCTACAACGCCGAAAAGCTTCGTCGAATCGAAGGCATTTCGTTGGCGGAGATGAAAAAGTTCATTCGTGAAAACTGTGTTTACTCGGAGGCCTGGCAGGGCCGCCTGAACGTCCTTGGATCTGACTACATCGATGCGATGAGCCGGAGGGGACTGGTTGATTCAGAAGAAAACAAACGGGAACGCCAACGAAAGTCGGGGGCGTCGACCCGAGCGAAAAACAAGGAGACAACAGAGCAATGAAACGAATTCCCACGGTGTGTGTGGGTGTGTTTTGGAAAGCATCCAAGGGCCGCTACTTTCTGCGATGGACGGATCCGTTCACGGGCAAACGGCGGTCGGAGCAAACCGAAATACTCACCCGCAACAAACGCGGCCGATCGCAAGCCGATCGGTTGGCGGTTGCCAAAGAACAGGAGTTGAAGAAGTCGCTGCGGCGAGACGACTTCAGCTGGGATGCGTTCGAAGAGAAGTACAAGCAGGAGCATCTGAAGTTCACTTCGACGGAGAACCAGCAGAAATGGAATGCGGTCGTCAGGTTTCTTCACGAGGCGGCCGCGGAGAGCCGGCAAGTTTATGGAGAGCTGATGCTTTCGGACGTCAAGCCGCTGTTCTTGTCCGAGGTCGAGACGTTGATTCGATCGAAGCTGTCCAGCGGCAGCGTATCGTCTTACGTCGCGACGCTGCGAAGTGGACTCTCTTGGGCGGCTTCGATGGAAATGATGGATCCGTTGCCGCGTCGTCGCAGTCGCGGTCGGGTCGAACACGTCCTGCCGGCGATGCGATTGAATCCCATCAGCAGGGAGGAACTGGACAAGATGAAGGACGTCACCGACAAGGTCGTCGGCAAGCGTTACGGCCAGTCGGTCAAGGACTACCTGGAGGCGTTGTGGCTTTCTGGGTGTCGGATGTGCGAGCCGCTTCAGATTCACGCGACGCGGCGTAATTGCCATCGGCCGTTGAATCTGGCGGGGGAGCATCCGAAGTTTTGCTGGGTCAACACCCAGAAGAACCGACGGGATGTGATCGCCAGGGTGACCAAGGACTTTGCGGCCGACGTGGAGCGCCGGGTGGCCGACGGCGGTTTTCTGTATCAACCGAGTTGCGAGACGGGGTTGATCGAGCGTCGCACGTCGCTGTCCAAGGTCGTTGCGGCAATCGGCAAGAAGGCCGACGTTTGGGCCGAAGAGGGCAAGACGGCGACGGCCAAGCATTTTCGGTCGTCGTTTGTCACGCGGTGGTCGATTCGGGGGATGCCGATTGCCCTGATTCAGGAGATGGTCCGGCACCGCAGCCGGTCGACGACGGAGAGGTATTACGTCGGTGACCTGAGTGGGAAAATCGATTTCGATGAATCGAAATTTGGTGACCAAAGTGGTGACCAAGCTTGAGACTGAAAAAGCAGCAAATTCGCTTTCGATGCGTAATTTACGGTATACCGAAGGAGGGACTCGAACCCTCACTCCCTTGCGGGAACTGGATTTTGAATCCAGCGCGTCTGCCAATTCCGCCACTTCGGCTTCGGTAGTGGGCCGGGACGTGGGAAATCTCGTCCGGCCGAGTAGGGAGATTATTCAACACGAATCGGGTTCGTGCAAGCGGCGGTGTTTTGAGGAATTTTTTGGACCTTTGGCCGTTTCCCTTGCGACAGGGGGCAAAGCCGGGAAAATGGATCTCAATCTCCTAACTTATCCCCCGCCACCAAGTGTTGCGATGTCCGGCGTTCCCAAACCGCTGCTTTCCCAAGCCGATTACTTGGCTCAAGAACGCCAGGCAGACTTCAAGAGCGAGTTTTATCGCGGTGAAGTGTTTGCAATGGCCGGTGCCAGCCGACGGCACCATCTGATCGTCGGAAATGCCGTCACCGCACTCAACCTCGGGCTCCGCGATTCCGATTGCCAGGTCTACCCATCGGACATGCGTGTCAAAGTTTCAGCCACCGGCCTGGTGACTTACCCTGACGTCTCGGTCGCCTGCGGCGACCCTGAGTTTGATGACGACCAGAATGACACGCTGCTTAGTCCCGTCGTCCTCATTGAAGTGCTCTTCAAATCGACCGAGTCGTACGATCGAGGAGCAAAGTTTGAGCAGTATCGACACCTGAACTCGCTTCGCCACTACCTGCTGATCTCTCAGGATCGCGTTCATGTGGAGCACTTTTCTCTACAAGACGACGGAAACTGGTTGCTTCGCGAATGCAACGAAATCGGCGGCACCGTCGAGCTGAAGCCATTGAATTGTGAACTGTTGGTCGTAGACCTCTATCGGAAGGTCGACCTGTCGGGGGCCGAAACACGTTCGGCGGAACCGTGATTGGTTTTGGCGCCCTAGCGGTTACCATTCATGGCCTAAATGAAGGCTTCTTCGTTTTGCCCCCCCCCTTCCTCGTTCTTGTTTGGAGTGCCTCCTGATGACGATTGCAGATGAATTGGCTCGATTGCAGGCGCTTCGTGATGCGGGGTCGTTGACCGAAATCGAGTTCGAAGAGGCCAAGCGGAAGGCGCTTCATGAGCAGCCCAAGCCGGCGATGTCGGGATTCGGTGGCGCGTCGGTGCCCGGCCAGATTCTGGGCGTCAACGAAGAAACCTATTGCACGTTGATGCACCTGTCCCAGCTGCTGGTCGTTTCCGGGCTGGGCATCGTCGCGCCGATCGTGATGTGGGTGATCAGCAAAGACGAATCCGATCTGGCCCGGCGTCACGGCAACCGCATGATGAACTGGCTGATCAGCAGCCTGATTTATGCGTTCGTGGCCGGGTTGCTGTGCTTTGTGCTGGTCGGCATCCCCTTGGTCATCTTGATCCTGATCCTGGACTTTGTGTTCCCGATCATGGCCGCGGTCAAGGCCAACAACGGCGAGCTCTGGTCGTACCCGGGGGCGATTCGGTTCTTTGAAGAGGATTGATGGGAGGGGCTTGAGTGTTCGTCTGGTTTGAGGCGACCGATTTTCGCACGTACGACGTCCCTTCCGGGACGTCGCGCACACCACTTCTTCAAGTACGATGGCCCTTCCGGGCCGTCGTCCGTAGGACTCTGTGCGACGACCTGGAAAGGACGTCGTACATGTTTAGATCCAGAGTTTCATGCGGTCGTTGAGCATGCCGGGTAGCGCGCGGCGGACCATCGTTTTGACTTGCTTGTCGTGGTAGCGCGTGCTCAGGTGCCCGGCGATCACCAGTTCATTTTCGAACCGGTCGGCGCGGTGGCGATAGTCATCGACGTGCATGTGACCGTGCTTGTGGATCTTTTCTTTGCGATGTTCGGGGGCGACAAACGTCAGTTCGCTGATCAGGATCTTTGCTTTGTAGAACTCGGGGTTGTTGTCCAGTCCCGGCGGTGAGGTGTCGCCGGTGTAGGCGAAGACGGGAACGCGATGTTCGGTGGTGATCTCGGTCCCGGCGAGTTTGAGGTCGCGGATTTCGGGGCCGGACAACTCGGCGAATTCGGGCTTGAGTTTGTGACGGCGGTGATAGACCACAAAGCCGAGCGAGGTGATCGTGTGCCGCGTCGGCACCGCCGTCACCAAGTACTCGCGGCCGTGCTCGATTTCGTCCCCGGCGTTCAGCCCGACCAGTTCACAAGGCATCGCGCCACGGTCCAGGCGGCGAAAGGTTTGCAGCATGTTCCAGGCTTCGTCGACCGCCGAATCGGGCAGGTAGATCACCGGCGGATCCATTTTCATCATCCGACGCCGAGAGACATACGAAGGCAGCGATGCGATGTGGTCCAAGTGGGCGTGGGAGATGAACAGCGTGGACGTGCCCATGAAGTCCCAGGGTTGCGCCCCGACGTCGAACAACAGTTTCAGCTCGTTGATTCTCCAGCAGGTTTGCACGGCCGCGCGAGAAAAACCCTCGATCGTGAGACCATCGTGGTGGTGCGAGATCAGGGGAATGTTTTCGACCATAACGTCTGTGTTTCCAATGGGGATCGTCGGTGCCAAGCGAGTGCTCGGCTGGGACCGCCGAACCGCGATGCGTCTAGTTCTTTGCCGAAAGGCGAAGCTTGTCGCCGGCTGCATCGATCTTCAAGGATGCTTGGTCGGTGATCAACCGTACAAGCTGCCAAAGCGTTTGGTCGACGGCCGAGAACGAGACTCGTTTCTCGAGCTGGGGGTTCGCCGCCGGATCAAACTGACATTGCAAGCCGAGCTGCGCCACCAATGCCTGAATCAATGGCCCGGCCGGTTTGTCGGCGACGTCCAGCGAAAAGGTGCGCTGGTTCGTCTTCAACCGTTCCAGCGCGTTTCCCGCCGCCGGGGCCCCCTGGGCTGGGACCGGTTCTCCATCAGGAATTGACAGCATTTGCCGACAAAACGCCTGATGGGCTGCCGGCGTCGCGAGCAATCGAATCTGTCCACCGCTGACCTTGGTTTGCAGATTCGGATCCGTTTTTCGAAGCTCAGCGATGGCGCGAGAGGCACCGGCGAATTGATAGGAACGCGCAAAAGGGACGTCGATTCGAGCGTCCGAAAGCTGGCCCAGAAACTGTCCGGCGATCAATCGTAGCGCCAGCTGCGGTGAAATGTCACGCAGCAATGTTTCCGGCCACAGGTCATGCGGCAGGGCGAGCGGCGCGTGGTCGCCGGATTGGCGACCGGCAGAGTGTCCTCGAACAAGTTGCAACGCTTCGTCGGGGGTCGTCAGGTCCGGCCATTGCAGGTCCATCGACTCAGCGTCTCCGCGACCGGGTCGGCGGCCCGGCGCGTCATTCTGGGCGTCATCCTGGGCGTCGGAATCGAGGCGATGCGAGAGCTCGGCGACCCATGAAGGGCGGCCGATCAGAACACAGTTGTCCACGGGGTAGCAAACACAACCGGCCGAAGCGGCGATCTTGCAAAGCGATGCGTAGCGCGTTGGTCCCAGGTTGCCGGGAGAAACTGGATAGTCTGGGTTGACCTTGCGGTCCAGCCAGGTGTTGATGTGTCGATTGGGTTGAGTTTGGTGTTGGGAAACGATTCCGATGGCGAGGCGTAATGACTGTCCATCAACGAGTCCGGTGTGTGATTCTCGAAGCCGCTGCGCGAAATCGTCTTTCTGGCTCAGTGGTTCTGCGGCCGCGTTTGGATTAGACAGTTCGGCGAGATGTAGCACGCAGATCACCGTCAAGACGGCGGTGCAAACCAGCGGCTTTGAACGGAGGGGATGGGGCATCGTCTTCCTGGATGTGGGACGCGCGGATCGCGGTGCGGATGACGCGACACTTTTTTGAGTTTTTGACAAGACAGGGGCTTGATCGAGTGGTCGCCGCTGATCCGCCTGTCGTGCTGGTGTGTGGCTCGGTGCGTTGGCGAGTTGTGGAGGCTCTGATCGGCAACTAGACTCGTGGACCACCGGGGCTGGAAATCTGGCATGGATCGGTTGCCTGTGACACCTTCGTGCCTAGTATACACGCGACTTGCACCACGACTCTCCCAACTTCGACGGATGGCAAAGTGACTTCACCTCTCGTGCGGACAACCCGACTGGCCACAGCCTATCGCCGACTTCTTTCCAGTGCGGATGCCCCGCGGTATGCGGCCGAGGTGGATGAGCATTACTCACCGATGACCTTGGCGACGTTGCTTCGTCGCGGGGATGTCGAACTGCGTCGTGCGGCGGCGATGGCATTGGGGCTGTTGGGCAACAGTCGGTCCATCGATCCGCTCGGCCGCGCGCTCAGTGATGTCGATCGCGGTGTTCGTCTGGTTGCCGATGATTCGTTTCGCGGGCTGTTGTTGCGTGATGCGGCACCGACCCATCATCAGCAACTGCTCAAGGTGATGCACTTGACCGACGGCGGAGAGTTTGCCGCGGCGTTGGCGCCGGCGATGATTCTGGTGGAACAGTCGCCGATGTATGCCGAGGCGCATTTCCAACTGGCCAGTTGTTGGCATGGGCTGGAAGACTATCCCAAGGCATCACAAGCCTACGTCGCTTGCTTGTGGCGTTGCCGATTTCATTACACCGCGTGGCAGGGACTGGCGCGGTGTCAGATCATGTGCGGCGAGTACCTTGCCGCATCGAAGTCGCTGGAACGTTGTATCGATATCGTGCCCGATTTGGAAAGTGCCCGCGTGCAGCTGCGGATGCTGCGGCGGCGGATGCGTCGCAGCGACGTCTGATGGTGCGCGGCGACTTCTGACGCAGCGACCTTTGATCACGTCGGGTGCAATTGGGATGACCGAATGACCAGCTACAACGACCTCTTCGTGGCGATGGTCGCGTTCGTCGGCGGCGCGTTGGCGCTGGCCGTCGCGATCGGGCCTTGGCAGCAGCCGTATCACCTGCGATCGATCTCCCGCGTGGTGGATCGTTACGGCATGTCCGCGGCGCGTTCGGTTTGGGTCCTGGTCGCGATCATCTCGTTGATCGCCGGCATGGCCATCGCCAGTGGTGTTCGCCCGGGATTTGCCAAGCCCGATCAGGCACGCAACGGCAGTGCCCGGTGAACAGTCAAGTGGGAGAGGTTTCCAGCCTGTCGTTTTCGCCATGACAGGCTGGAAGCCTATCCCACTTGTCGTTCCGGCGATCCTTACGTCAGGTGTGCCGCGTAAGCCAGTGGCGCCGCGTAAGCCAGTGGCGCCGCGTGGCCCCTTGCTAACGCGTGCGGGCTTCGATCGACGGGTGCGTTACACGCCCGGGTTGGCTTCTTCGATCGCTTGATCCATGACTTCGATGGCGGCATCGAGGTAGCGGTCGAACGATTTTTCGAAGTGCAACATGGCGGCTTCGTCGGCGAAGAAGAACATGCGATTGTGGATCGGGTCGATCACGCCCCACTCGCGTTTGCCGGGGACGATCTTCTTTTCTTCGAAGAACCGGACGACGTCGATTTCGTTCAGCATGGGAGTGAACGGGATCGGGTCGGACAGGAACAATTCCATCGAGTCCTTGTCGGCGAACAGGTACAGTTTGCCGAGGTGGATGACGCCCAGTTCGGGTTTGCCTTCGACCCATTCGCCACGATTGACGACGGACACGGCACAGTAGCCTTGGATCGCCAGTTCCGGTTTGCTCGGGGCGTCGGTCGTCTTGGACGCGGTGGCGTTGTCGGTGGGTTGTTTCGTTGCCGCGTCACCGGGAAGCGTCATGCTGCCGGTTCTTGCACTCGCCAGCGAGGCCTGGACCGAACCGGACTTGGTCACGCTGGCCGAACGCACGCGGCCGGTCGCGTCGCCGGGCAGCATGAATTGGTTTTGCCGCGACGTCCCGGTCACGGCGGACGGCGCTGCGGAAGATGCCGCGGCAGGCGATGCCGATGGGGCGACCGCGCCGGGGGCCGGGATTTGGACCGGCAGCGAATTGGGGGCCATGGTGGTCGACGGGGTTGCGGTGGGCGTCGTCGCGGTCATCGCGACGTTGGCCGCCGGAGCGGGCGCGACATTGGCCGGCGCGGCCTTGGCTGGCGGTGCGGTTTGCCCGGCGCTTGCCAGTGTGGAACGCGTCTTGGCGAAGCTGACTTGGGCTTCGGCCAACATGGCGATGTAGCGATCGGGCTGCTGGGGGCTGACCGAGTGGGAAAGCGCCTTGCCGTCGGTCGTCACGATCACGTCCGTGGGATACTTGGTGACCTTGAACATTTCGGCCAACTTGGGGTTCTTGGTCCCATGAACTTTGACCGGCACGAAGTTCTGGTTGATCGACTGCGAGACCGATGCACTGCGAAAGGCGCCGGCTTCAAGCCGATCACAATAGATGCAGTTGTCGGTGTAGAAGTGCAACAGCATCAGTTTGCCCTGCTGTTTGGCCTTGGCGTGGGCATCGCGAAGCTTGCCCTCCCAAGCGATCTGAGCATGAGACGAGTGCGCGCCGAGACTGGTGAGCGTGAAGACAATGAGATAGATCGCGGCGTTTCGCATCCTGCGTTCCTGTGTCGATCCGGGAGGAAAAACTATTGGGGGTGAAGCGTCCGAACAAAGCATCCGGACATTGCGCCTGGTGACTTGATCGGCAGGCGGGAACCTGTCGCTTAACCCGAAAGTACAGAATGGGTCGACTTTAACGCCAGTTCAGCCGACCGGGTGTGATGAAAAAAGCCGGCGGCGTCGATCGTCGTGTGTTTCCAGACGGCGTTGGGCGGAGCCCGAGAACATAGGGAAATGTCCGGCTGAGAGGAACTCACCGCTGGCGGCGCGGACCCACCGCTAAAGAGCAGCCCGGGATCCGCGGGTCCGCGCTGCGATCGGTGGGGTTTATCCAATCGACACGCCCTCGCAATCGTGGCTTGTGGGCGAACGCTCTGGAGTGTGATCGTTTCTCCGAAGGTCCGCGAGCCGAACGGGACGGCCCGCTCGGCAGAGGGGTCGGTGGAAGGCTTCGCTTGACACAGGCTGTTGCTCGGCTATATTTCCGATAGCTTTAGTCGGCGGTGTTGCTGATTTGACGGTACACCGCTCCACAGTTCATTGCGTCGCTCCACGACGATTCTGCGATCCGGCTTTTGAAGGGCCGGAAGGTTGATTTGCCTCTCTTCCCCAATGATTGGCCACCGGTCGGTTCAGGTGTGGGAGTTGAGACGGGAGTTTCCCAGCATCGACGTATCCAGGTGTCGGGCGACGAAAACGGAAAGGAATTGGTAGTGTCCGCGGGATGATTCGTCTCGGGACACCGGACAACCCTAAGATCGACACAAGCCAGAGGAAACGGCATTTTGCTTGGCGGCCGGTGCCGCCGCCCGCCAGTTCGGCGTCAGCCCGTGATTGGGATGCGGATTGGTCGCCATCACCTTGTGCGGTTGGGCAGCGATTCGGTTTGGCAGCGATTCGGTCGTGTTCGTTCAAGTAAGAAGGTCAGTTGCAGTGTCGTGTCCGGCGGACCGACCCTGGAATGATCGGTCGTGTGTTGAATTGCCAGTGCGGAAACGGCACCGGCCAGTGAAAACATTTTCGCCAACGCCAGGACGTTGGCTCACGAAAACTATTTGGTTTGACCCTGCGCGGGATGGTTTCCGCAGCTTCGCGTTCGGGTCCTTTATCGTTCCATCCTGCGGATTCTTTACATGATTGCCGGCCGACTTCCGCCTCGCGGCGGAGGACGCTCGATGGCGCGTCGGCGCTCTCTGGATTACACATGGCGAAAAAGAAACGGTCTCCTCGTCGCGGCCCAAGCTCCAATGGACAAGCCGGAGGCGGGGGTGGTAGCAAACCGCGTTCGCGAAGACGGCGACGCGGCGGCGGCGGTGGTAACAACGGTGCCGGCGGGAGAGATCAAAACATGGATCGTGAGCCCGCGGATATCCCCAGTGATGCGCCGCTGGAAGAATGCGAGGGGATCCTGGAGCTGCACCCCAACGGCTACGGATTCCTTCGCAGTCGAGACAATAACTATTCCCGCGAGCGCAGCGATCCGTTTGTCCCCGGCACGATGATCGAGCGTTTCGGCTTGCGACAAGGTGTCTTCATCAAAGCGATGATGCAGCAGGCCAAGCGTCAGCAAGGGCCGCGGATCCGCGAGATCTTGGACGTCGACGGCATGTCGCCCGAGTCCTATCCGGACGTCAAGAGCTTTGAGACCCTGACCCCGATCAATCCCGAAGAGTGGTTGGTCTTGGAACGCGGGCAGCGACCGATCACCAACCGGGTGATCGATTTGCTAGCACCGCTCGGCAAGGGCCAGCGGGCGTTGATCGTTGCACCGCCTCGGAGCGGGAAGACGGTCATGCTGCAGGACATCGCCAGCGGGATTGCGGAGAATCACCCCGACTTGAAATTGATCGTGTTGTTGATCGACGAGCGCCCCGAAGAAGTGACCGACATGCGTCGCAACGTCGTCGGGGGCGAAGTCGTCGCGAGCAGCTTGGACATGGACGTCGAAAGTCATGTTCGGCTGAGCCAATTGGTGATCGACCGCGCACGTCGATTGGCCGAAATGGGGCAGGATGTGTTCCTGATGCTCGATTCGATCACGCGACTTGCCCGCGCGTTCAACAAGTGGGTCGGCCGCAGCGGCCGAGGCGGGGCGACGATGAGCGGCGGTTTGGACATCAAAGCGATGGACATTCCGAAGAAGCTGTTCGCCACCGCACGGGCGTTCCAAGAAGGCGGCTCGTTGACGATCGTCGGCACCTGCCTGGTGGACACCAACAGTCGCATGGACGAAGCGATTTTCCAAGAGTTCAAGGGAACCGGGAACATGGAATTGGTGCTCGATCGCCGCTTGGCCGACCGCCGCGTCTGGCCCTCGATCGACATCAGCCAGTCGGGGACGCGTCGTGAAGAATTGCTGCACGACGAAGAGACCTACGAAGCGGTGACGATGTTGCGTCGGACGCTTTCGAGCATGCACCCCTGTGACGCGATGGAGCAACTGACCAAGCAGCTCGGTCGATTCGAAAGCAACGACGAGTTCATCAAGCTGATCAGCGGCGCCAAGACGTCGCTGTAGGATCTTGAGTTCCAAGTTTCAGGTTCCAGGTTCCAAGTTCCAAGCACCCCAACTTGGAACATGGAACTTGAAACGCTAGACTGGAGCCCTTCCGGAGGATAAGCGAATTGGTGAGCGGCCTCACTGGAACTGAGGTACCCCGTAAGGGGCTGCGGGTTCGAGTCCCGTGTCCTCCGCTGTCGTCAAAGCACCTCGAAAAACCCCGTGTTTTTCGAGGTGTTTTTCTTTGGCACACCCCTGTGTGCCAAGAGTGTGCCATAATTCGTGTCCCACGCTAGGCAAGATCATCAACAATGATGCCTGAACCAAACGTTGAGTCGGGTTACAAAGTCTGCTCGGCGTCGACGCCGGAACGCCCGCCGTCGCCTCCAAGCAGGTTCAACTGATCCATCTTGCGACACGATTCGTCGTCGCTGAGGTGGTCGTAGTGTCTTACCATTGCGCTATCGGAATGTCCAAGCCATTGAATCACCATTCGTTCGGGAACCCGTTCGTTTGCACAGCGGCTGCAGACGTAGTGACGAAGACTATGCAGACGCCCGTCTTCAAAACTCTTTTGTCCGGGGAACGTTTTCGGAAATCGGTCGGACAGTGGCGTGATCACCTCGCTAACCAAAATGTTCCGAACCGTGTCAGGCTTTAACCGGCCTCTGCGCGGCCCTCTGAATACATACGGACCGTTGTGATCCAATGAATATGAATGCCCACTGATCAGCTCGAAGGCTTGTCGGTAGGCGTATTTCGCGTTGCGAGTTTTCCAGCCCCGGCGCCTGCGCAATCGATGCGATGGTTTGCCCCGCGTTTCTGTCGTACCTCCCGGCACGCCAACCTTCGCGGAGGTCCCACACGTCCAAGTAACCAAGCAACTTTTCTTCGTTGATTCGCCGCTCTTGAATACCGAGACTTTCTCGCGCCTCGAAGCGTAGCTTTGTCAGATCGGATTGAAACTCCTTGCTGGGAGCACGAGGGTTGTAGATGAGAAGCGGAAAGTCGACCAAATCATCGAATTCCCGCCAATCGCAGCTACTGAGCATAAGCAGCTTTCGGTTTCTCTCCTCCGTGTCTTTCTCTGTTTTACTGGCGTTAAAGAGAAGAGTGCTGCGGACCTGAGGCTATCCGCACCAACTCCAGAAGCTAACGGTGATCCATCAATATATATGGCGCATTTCGAGCTCTAATTTAGCAATATGGGGCAAGGCATTGCCGAGGCAGGCCTGAGGGCGGATCTGCCTTAACCTGCTGACGCAGAATCGTGTTCGTCGTTGGTTTCTCTGTCGATCGTCTGCTGCAGTCCGTTAAATGAAGTGCGGGAAGTACCCAGCGTCGGCGCAGTTCCGACAGACTGATCAGACTGCGTATTCGGGATACGCCCTCGTCGCGCACTTTCGGGATTGCGTTGTTAGCACGCTGTTGACAAGTGAATTGGAGTCGTCAAATCGACACCCTGCCCGCAGAGGTCTTCCGCACCGAATTACCGAAATGAGTTGCTGAGGGCGCTTCGGTTGGTCCAACCGAAGCGGTGAAGGGTCCCGCGATCGATAGGACCAATAGGACAGATGCGACCTATAAGTCTTATGTGTCCTATTTGTCCCATTGCACGATTGTTACCCCATCCTCGGAGCAACGGCAAAACAATGGGGGCAAGACAATTTTCGGCTCTGATCGTTTTGCCCCCATCGTCTTGCCCATCGTTCGTTGTCCAGTCGAGCAACAAAGATTGACAACTGATGACGCAGTCGGTTGCATCGACCAACGCGAGTTCGCTGAATCGCTTGGCCCCAGTTTCCGCCAAATCTTGGACCAACTTTCGAGGAAGCTTGCAGAAGAGCATCAAATCTGCATCGGTGGACACCGACGTTCCAAAGCGAATCGTCTTTGCGCAGGCGGCTGTGCCCAACCAAACGCTGTTGAGAGTGAGCAGGTGTTCCCGTTGATTTTGGCACTGTATTCCTTCGGTTGGGGACTTGGATGGACCGTCTACAGTGCGTTCACACCAGACCAACTCCTAAGTTGATTCGGCTCTCGTGGCGACGCGATCAAGGCCGTCACCCTGTCGGCGTGGTGGTGCGGTGTCTTCTCTGGGCTCGTTTGTTTGCTTGTCCGTTGGAGGCTTACTGGCTAACTTCCCCCCATACGCCGCCCTCGCAATCTGTTGACTCTGATCGGCAAGGCACCGACGGTGCAACATTTTTCGATTCGACCCCACGTACCCCGTCTCGCCTTGGTCAGATCATCAAACAAATCTTTCAAAAAGCGTCAACGCAAGGCTGATCAAAGCCTTGGGTGTTTTGTTTTGATGGCGATAACAGCGGCATGGCTGCTTCGGAAAACAATGACGACTTGCAAAGCGTGTTGAGGGTCAACGCTGAGCTGATCGAAACGGTTGAACGACTGCAGAAAGCCAACCAACAACTCCGCGAAGAACTGGAACTCTATCGTCGCAAATTCTTCGGCAGGTCTTCTGAGCGGCACGTTGAAGATGACTCGCAATTGCGTCTGTTTGACTTAGGTGAGCAGCAAGCCGAGAACGACGATGCCGAAGACGATGAAGCAACCCAGCCCCGCCGGCGTCATCGCAAAAAAAGAAGTCTGAGAAGCTGCCGCCGACGCATCGGTTAGGCCGCAAACACAAAGCGTCATTTTGGACTGCGGTGGCGATCAATGTCTCCGGCGTCGTTGCGTTGGTTACAGGCCCCAAAATGTTGACGCGCCGACACCGCCACTGCGGCCAATTCGCCACACCGTTCCGATGAGTCTTCGGATTGGTGAAAAGCAGTCGCAGGTCGCCCAAGCCACGAAGCGATACCCGGGCAGATAGAACGCTTACCTCCCAACGAAGAATTGCTGGATTTACTCAAAACCCACGCTCGTTTGTTGCCGGTACACGTCGGCGGGACTACTATTGGCTAATCCCCCACAGGTCCGGGGGCGTCGGCCGGTTGGTCGATCGACAACTGATTTCTGAACGACTCTTGGAATGCTACCTGATGTGGAATCAATCAAAGCTGACTCTGATCGCAATGCTCACTCTCTTCACCGCTCAGTGCGTTTCTTTCTCAACGACACGGGCGGATCAGCCTCTGGAAACGCTAAACCAAGATTGGGAGGTCACTATTTGGCGGATTTGCTACAAGGCTGGTGGGGAAGATCCAGAGGTGATAGGGCACCAGGATCACACGTTCACAGTCTCGGCATCTGACGAAACCGATGCAATCGAACTTGCCGCTGACCAATGCGAGGCCCTGCCTGCAATGATCTGTGCATTTAGTGCAAGTTGTTGTGGTTACGCCGCTGGCGAAGAATGTGATGGCTACGAGCCTGACCCGAACCCAGTGGATCCGGAGATGTCAATAAAAGCGAGACAAGGCGGCATAGAGGACGAGAGTGAGCCACGACTTTATGAAGTGCGCGGCATTGGGAAGAAGACGAATGCCGTCGTTGTTGGCTATTCCACCGATAGTCTCGACCACGCATGGCTTAGATTTCGAAAAGGTGCGGCGCGACAGAACGGACTCATCGCCGGAAGCCTCAAAGTTCGTGATGTTCGCCGTTGGGTCTATGTATCACGTGTCTTCGTCAAGTCTCGGTTTAAGAAGAAAGTGTACTCTGAAGAGGCCTATTGCGTTGGCGACTCCGTGGAAAAAGCACAACAAGCAGCAGAGCGATTAGCGATCGAACTTGAATTGCATCTGATGCACAAAGGGCATACGGTTTTGGAGACAAGGCATACTGACCCTGCGAAGAAGTACAATAGCTTTCAGAACACTTGTGGCCCTCCGTTTCGCGGGACTGCGAAATGCAAGGTGCGTACTGATTTAGGGATTCGTAATGTTAAGGTTGTCAGGCTGGGGCATAATCAGTTGCTAGCAGACTACGCTGCTGCGACTGCTTTGTTGGAGCTAGCTGACGCCTACGGCGGTTGCATTGAGGGAACTGCACCAGTCGTACCGAAGTTGAACGTTGTCGTTCCAGGGTGCTCGAGCTGTTCGGGTGGCTCGGACGCTGCAAAAGGGCCTGATCAAAAGGAAGAAGTCGCGGAGGCGCAGTAACAAGAATGGGGGCAACAGTTCGGCAATCGTGAATCCAAAGTCGAACTCACTATTGTCCCTCCACGACTTGCTCGATCTGTTGCCGGGCAAAGTCAACTTGATAGCGTTCGCGTTCCATCTTGGACAATTCTCTCGCCGTGTTGAGAATCGCTTTGGTGTCGAGCAGAATGCTCCGCAGACGCTTGTCTGCGGAGACCACGAATAGCTTTTCTTTGCCAGCGTGATCGACCGAGGGAATCATTCTTAGCAAGTCGTCGCCGGCAAATGAGAGGAGGCGCTGGCCGTTAGAATCCCACCAGGCGAGCGACGTTCCCTGGAACGTCAGCAGTCGCTCGCCTCGCTCGTCAAACTCTGCTGACGAGATTGACTCTCGAGGCAAGGAGATCTTCAAATCCAGTTTGCCGGTTGCCGGCTGATACAGGAACACCTTGCGAGAAAGCAGCGCCAGGATCCGCTGGCCTGTGGGATCAAACCGAATCTGTCGTACCGATCGCTCGATTGGAATTTCGGTTGATTCTCCATCAGCCGAGACCACTATCGCCCATGCCTTCTCTTCTTTCCGGCGATCAGGTTTGTTGGCCAACAGCAATCGACTACCCTCTGGCTGAAACTGAACCCAACGCATCGGTTGATCGGAATGATCATACGGAAGTGGGTTTGCGGATTCCGTGTCCCAGACTTGCCAGGCTCCTTTGTTGGTGAAACTGGCCAGTCGTACTGCGAAGGCCGAAAAACTGAGCCCATCGATCGGATCCGATAATCCTGTCAGCTCGCCAATGGGATCCGACGTGTCCTCGGCAAGATTCCACAACAAGACCCTGCCGGTCGTATCACCGCTGGCCAACCGTTTGCCATCAGAGCTGATGACCGCAGCCAAAACTGGAGCGGTGTGACCCTTCAGGAAACGTTTCAGTTGAAGGCTTTGTGCATCCCAGATTGCGACGGAATGATCGTAGGAACAGGTGACGATTTCATTGTTGCCGGGAGTGAATCGCGCAAAGCTGATCGGTGCCGCGTGACCGCCAATCACGCCTCGCTTTTTTCGTATTCGTGAATCATAAACAGCCAGGCTGTGATTGAATCCCTGCCCGATCACCGCATTTTCAATCGAGGACTTTTTGAGCGATCGTAATGCCAGATGGGGAAGTTCGATTGTCCGAGTCGGCTGATCCGCTTTTTGAATGTCCCAGATCTCCAGCTTGGATGCCGGCGACGTCGTCATCTTGCTCGATAACGGCGCTCCCGTTGGCAACGCTGTTGCAGCGACGATTCGTTGTTGGTCCAAAAACTCAGCCGCACGGTAGGGAGTCTCGCTGATCTGGTCGATTCTTCCTTCGACAAGATCCCAGTGGAACAGGCCGCCCTGCGTGCTAGTGACCACGGCCAGTTTCTCTTCGGGATGAAGGCTGATCGAGCGCGTACCCGCCGGACCTGTGACTCGATGCAACAGGTTCCCATTCGCCGCATCCCAACAGCAGAGTTCTTTGCTCGAGTGGGCGTAGGTCAAGACTTTGTCACCACCGTCAGCGAATTTCCCCGTGTTCATCGGGTAGTCGATCGAGCCGAGTTCCAAGAGGGGCATCAGGTCTTGAGAGTTGAAAATGACGGCGCGATTCTGGCTGGAGACGGCAAGCAGTCGACTTCCGTCTGGGCTGTAGTGAAGCGCGGTGCATCCATCGACTGAGGCATTTTTTAACAGTCGCCCTGTTTCCACCTCCAAGGTACGAATCAAACCCTTTCGATCGACCGTGGCGACGACCGGCTGGTGAGGATGAAAGACGTTGTCGTTCAGATCGACGTTGGGGGTGCCGATGGGAAATCGTACATCGGTCTGCCACTTCCAGATCCAACTGGTTCCTTCCAGGGATCGAATAAAAACGGTTCGGCCGTCCGGGCTGAGTTCAGCGGAAAGTCGACTTCCAATTCGCTGCTTAAACTTGGCAAGTACCTTGCCAGAGGCTCCTTCCAACACTTGAACCTCCTCTTCGTCGGTCGAGACGAGTATTTCGGTTGACTCGCGACCGCTCAATCGGGCCGCTCGTGTCAACAATGGCTGACCGCTTTCCACATTCAAGACGACGCTGTGCTGTTGATGGCGGGTGGTCATCAGGTGCTGCGCGTTGTCGCCGCTGCGGGATACGATGGGAAGATTGGTCGGCAGCGTCTCGGGAAAGTGAGCCCTCTCTGCTCCGGACTGTGCGTACCAAACGCGGGTTGTTCCGTCGTTGGACCCAGAGACCAGTCGGTTTGAGTCAGGACTGAATGCTACGGAAAGAGCGGGTCCATCGTGGCCCCGCAATTCCGCGACCAGCGTCGTTGCTTCAGAATCCCAGATTTGAAATCGGGTTGAGGTGTCCCATGTCGCGAGGTATCGGCTGTCTGGCGAAAAGACGATCCCTTTCACCGGGTGCTCAAGTTTGATTTCTCCAATGATTGACAGTTGCGCCGAGTCAACCAACTGAATCGAGCGAGCGAAACCCAATGCGAACTGTTCCCCATCGGGGCTGACTGCCACCTCGATCGCACTGCCACAAGGCCTGGAGTCTTCGCTGGCGAGATCCCACAGATCGACCCCCAAGGAAGGAGAGCAAGTGAGCAGTTGTTTGGAATCATGCGTAAAGACCACCTGGTTAACGGGGAGCCGTGTGTCGCTGCGGGCCGCCCAGTGGTCCAGCTTTCGCAGTTGTTCGCCACTCTGGGCATCCCAGACCCTAACGGTTTTATCATTCGAGAGCGTCACGATCTTGGTTCCGTCCGGCGAGTAACCCGCATAGAAGACCCAATCGGTATGGCCTCGCAGTGTGAGGGTGGCATCACCGGCAGCATTGAAGACCTTGGCTGTATTCTCCAGCGCAGGGGCAACAATCAAGGTCGCTTCACCAACAGGACAAAAACTCTCTGGCTTCGCTTCGACCAGAAATGCACCGTCCAATTGGCCAATCCTAACTCCACGGTCAATGTCCCAGATCTGAGGAGGCGACTCGGCTAAGACTTCGGCAGAGTATCCAAGCGGAGTGCTCCGCGTGGATGCCGTCAAAACCCGGCGTCCCTCAGGATGAAAGGCCGCTGAGGTAATCGTTTTCGCACCCTGGAGTTTCAGCAGTTCAACTCCCGTGGAAGCATCGTACAGCCGGGCCGGCACGGGATCGCTTGAAAAATAGGAAACGTCACCGGTTACCAGGATGGTTTTTCCATCGGGACTGAACTGAACATCGCCGACAGGAGCTGTTTGTTTGCGGACGAACTGTTCATGGTTCGCGTCCAGTGCTGCCACCAACACCGTCATGGCGTCAGCGTCGCGGTGCAGTTTTGCGCCTTCTTTAGCCAGGGCTGCGGCAAGACCGGGATTGCGCGAGAGTTCCAACGATCCCAATGCACTGAGTCGCCGGCCCTCTGATTTTTTTAGCGCGGCCGTCAGTTGACTGTTTTTTGATTCAACATGGCGGCGCGCTTTGGTCTCCGTTTGCACGGCGAAAGCTAACATTGACATCGCCGAGACGATAATGACTGCGAAAATCGCTGTCACCGAATTCACGAGCGCGCGGTGCCTGCGAGCCCACTTGACCATCTTTTGGGGAACGGTTGGCCGACGCGCTTTGATCGGCTCGTCCCTGGTCCAGGCCCTCAAGTCTCCCGCGAGATCTCCCGCTGTCTGGTAACGTTCGTCCGGGTTCTTTGCCAAGCACTTGAGAACGATCAGTTCCAGAGCCTCGGGTAACCGACGGTTGATCTTGCGCGGAGCGACAGGGTCTTCAAATGCGATCTGCCGCAAAATTTCCGTGCGGGTCCTGCCGTTGAACGCGTGCCGCAACGTCAACAATTCATACAACGTCGCGCCGAGAGAAAAGATATCGGTTCGGTGATCAACCACGATTCGCTTGGCATACGCCTGTTCCGGGCTCATGTAGCGCCAAGTACCGATGACATCCCCGGGTTTGGTGAGTGCACTTTCACCTTGCACTTGGGCCAAACCGAAATCGGCGACGAACACATCTCCGTTCTGATCGACCAGCAGGTTTGAAGGTTTAATGTCACGGTGGACGATTCCCGTGTCATGGGCGTGCTGCAACGCATCAGCCACCTGGACGCCCATCCTGGCAAACGCTTCCACAAATTCCCGATTGGACGTGGAGCCTCCGCTTTTCAGAGCATTCTGCAGATCAAACGAACTCAAGCCTTGTGATGTCGAAGCCTCTTGCGCTTTGGCCGTTGAGATTTTATGTTGCGATGATTTACCTTGGTTTCCATGCGAGGCGTCTTGGCGAAATTCAGCAATCCACCCTGCAAGGTTCTTGCCGTTGATGTACTGCATCGCATAGTAGTACGTGCCTTTTTCAATTCCGAAAGCATAGACGGGGACAACATGCGGATGATCCAATTGACCCGCCGCGCGGGCTTCGTTTTGAAACCGAGTGCGCGCCGACTTGCTGATCATCGCATTGACGGGCAAAACCTTGATCGCAACCGTTTTGTCAAGCTTGACATCCTTGCCCTTGTAGACGACGCCCATACCGCCTTGGCCGATTCGGCCGAGTAGCTGATAGTCTCCCAGTTGTTTGACCTGCCAGGATTCGAATGCGATGTCGCTATCGATCATGTCAAACGCTACGGTGGGCGAAGGTACGGCAGTCTTACTCTCATCCAAATAAACTGCTCGGATCAATTCCTCGCTTTCAGCGAAACGTGAAACGTAAGAGTCAAGATCGACAGTCTCTCCCTGATTGCGGCGGAGATTGACCTCCAGTTGGACCAGTCGAACGAGGAGATGCTCGCGAGAATCACGGTCGACTCGTTCCAGGAACTCGCCGATCTGAGGGGCTTCGTTATGCATCCATGCTTGTTTGAACTCAACACAAAGTTGTTGAATCTGGTCCTGTGGTTTGCTTGGGAACTCAGTGGCCACCCTGGTTCTCCTTTGATCGGACGCCGAGTGCATTCAGAGATGAAACGAATCGCATCTTGATTGTACCCGGCCGTGTCGGGCTGGCAGACCCCCCATGCAAGATTGGCGGCAGTTGCTGGCGGATTCGCTGCCGTTGCGCAGTTCCCATTCGATCGATGTTCGATGCCGCGGTGACGAGACCGCCATCTCGAAGCGTGTCAGCTTGCGCGCGGAGGTGGCGGACACCGAAGCGAGTCACCGGTGTGGCGAAGCGAGCCCCGGCGGCCGGCACCGGAATGATAAGGGAAACGTGCTCGCCCACGCGGAACTCATCAACGGGTGAACTGAAAGCATTGCGATCTGGCATCGTTTTCTCTGGTTTGGTTTGCGGCATGGTTGGGTTACTCCATTGTCATTCGACTCCGCTTCGTCGATCGTCGAATCACCCATCAGGACGTCGGACGAGTTCGGCGAACGGTGACGCTACCGGAGGTGAGCGGCAGTGCGTCCAACAACGCTAGGCGGTCGCCTCGGTCGAAGTCGGGTTGATGGCACGGAGTTGAGCGGGCAGTTGGCAGTTGGCAGTAAGGGTTCGGAGCTGACCGGTAGGGTTGCGCCAGACGGCTGATGCCAAACGGTACCTTTCACTCTTCGAACTTTACTCTTCCAACGACCTCCCCTCGCTTCGCTCGACTCTCCTGCCAGGAGGGTGACTTTTGCAGTGCGCGGTGACGCTTCGAGCCTGCGCGGTTGACGATGGTACAATGGTTTTGCGTTCTACCGTGCGACGTTCGTGACTCGCTTGCGAGCGCGCGAATCGGAAGCGGCGACTTCAGCGAAACCCTTCCTCGAATCTGAATCAGGACAAGACCATGACAAGAAGCCGATTGACCGTGTGTTGGGCGGGTGTGCTGGCAAGCGTCGCGATGATCGGGATCACACCCCTCTTGGCCCAGCCCCCTGCATTGCCGAAAGGCGTCGAAAGCAGTTTTGATTCGGAGGAGGGCTCGGTCCTAAAAGTATTCTCCGCTGAACACGAAGGCCATCGGTTCATTGCCTACTTGGTTCAATGGAAGGACTTTGAGGTCATCGTGAGTGACCCGCTGGCGCGCAGTGATTTCCAGCAGGGTGACACGATCCAGTTTTTGGCGCAAAAGGTACGACTGCCGAACCTCTCGACATTAAATTTTGTCCTGCTGGCAGCCCCGGCGGAAATGAAACGCGCCGCTGCCGACGGAACCGACGACACGGCGTCACCAGCGGAACGAAAACGCATGATGGATCTGGTCGGCGGTGATCTGGATTCGGCCAGGAATGAACAAGAGCGTTTCTACGCGTTGAACCGTGCGGCGAAGAAGGCATTGAGCGCCGGAAAAACGGAAGAGGCCCGGAAGCTTGCCGAGGAGTTGTTGCGACGCGCACAGACACAAACCGATGACTGGAACTACGGCAATGCCATCCAGGACGGGAATCAGGTGTTGGGTCGGATCGCCCTTGCAAAGGGTGATGTCACAGAAGCGAAAAAGCGTCTGCTGACGTCGGTGGATAGCAAGGGGTCACCGCAAATGAACTCGTTTGGCCCCAACATGCAGCTGGCGAATGAATTGCTTGCCGTCGGGGAGAAGCAGGTCGTGCTGGAGTATTTCGATCTTTGTCGCAAGTTCTGGGAGCTTGGCGCGGATCGGCTCGCTGTCTGGACGGAAGCGGTGAACAAGGGCCAGAGGCCGGACTTTGGTGCAAGTCTCGACTACTGAAGGTGAAGCTGCACTCTGGGGCGTCCATTGCCCGTGGAGCACCCACGGCCGTGAATCATGAAAGCGCCGCCGACCGCCGCATCCACGCTTGCCCCTGACGAACCATGACCATCCAACACAGCGATGAAGACGATCACGGACGCAACCCCTTTCAACCGCCCAGTGCGATGGATACAGGCCGGCAACGGCGATCGATGGTCTATCTGTTCGCTTGTTTGTTGTGGTGTGGGCTGGCGATCAAGATCATGGTGCTGCGGCCGATCATGCGCTCGATTTTTGAGGACTTCGAAGTTGAGTTGCCGGGGCTGACCCGTTGGTTGCTGCATCCGGGATTCAGTGCCCTGGTCCTCTTCATCGCGGTCGGGCTCGTTTCCGCTAGACTCTTTCTGGCGGCAAGTGAGACGCGTCGCCGGATCGGCGGGTACGCGGTCGTGTTGGCGCTGGTCCTGTTGGGCTTGGTGGTGATCGGCTTCGGGTTGCCGCTTCTCAGTCTGATGCAGGCGCTGTCTTGACGCGGCAGGCTGCGAGCCGAGGCAACTGGTGCGCCATGGTCATGCCGTCGCAGCCGCAGTCGCGGTCGGGCAGGAGAGTACCTTCTTGCATTTACCTTGGCTTCATCTTGGCAGGCTTGCCTCGGTTTCAAGACACCGCCGAACTCGATTGGAGCCGAGCAGACGAGCACGCTGGTATCGTCAAACTGGCGGCCAGTCGCACGGCGGCCGCATCGAATCGACGTCCCAAGAGAATGCGGCGTCGAATCCGCTACCGTCTGGTCAGTCGGTGAATCATTGCGATCAATTTTCGGCTGTCCAGCGGCTTGGTCGTGTAGTCGGTGCAGCCGGCGGCGAGACATTCGTCGCGGTCGCTTTTCATGGCGTTGGCGGTCAGGGCGATGATCGGCAAATCGTACCCTTTTCGGCGTAGTTGGGCGGCGGCGTTGTATCCATCCATGACCGGCATTTGCATGTCCATCACGATCAGATCAATGGGTGGCCGATCGTCTGATTCGATGAGGTCGATCGCTTCTTGGCCGTTGGTCGCGGTCACGACCTCTCCGCCCGCTTTCTCGATGAAGTGTTGAGCGAGGTAGCGGATGTCGTGGCGGTCATCGACCACCAGAATGTTTGCTGAGATCGTCAAGGACTCCCCAGGCGTTTCGGCCGAGACATCGAGCGACAGGTTCGGCTCGACCAGGGGGCCTTTCGCTGCGCTGTCGATCGTCAAGGTGAACGTGCTGCCTTTGCCGTATTCACTCTCCACCGATACATCGCCGCCGAGTGCCTGGGCCAGTCGACGACAAATTGCCAGTCCCAGCCCGGTGCCGCCGAACGAACGCGTGGAGGTGTTATCGGCTTGCTTGAACGGCTGGAACAAGGATTGTTGAACGTGCGGCTTGATTCCGATGCCGGTATCGATCACATGGAAGGTCAGTCTGTCTTCGTAGCGGCAGATGACGTTGACTTCTCCCCGGTCGGTGAATTTGATCGCGTTGCCGACCAAGTTCAGCAAGATTTGCCGCAGCCTGACGGGGTCGGTTTGGACCCATTCCGGGATCGGGCCATCAAACTCGACTCGCAGTGGAAGATCTTTCTCGAACGCTCTTACATTCATCAACGAACAGACTTCGGCAAGCACGCCGTCCGGCCGCACCTTTGATTTCTCGATCTCCATCTTGCCGGCATCAATTTTGGACAAGTCGAGAATGTCGTTGATGATGTTCAGCAAGAAATTACCGTTACGACGGATGGTCTCGACAACTTGCAAGTTATCAGGATCTTGCAGGTGATCTTTCAGGATGTCGGCGTGGCCGAGAATGGCTGCCATCGGAGTGCGGATTTCGTGCGACATGTTCGCCAGGAACTCGCCGCGCGAACGGTTGGCGGTTTCGGCAATCTGTTTGGCTCGTTTGAGCGATTGCTCAAATGCCTTCCGCTCGTCGACATCGATGACGTACCCGGTGTATCCGAGGAACCCGCCATCGTCATCAAAACGAGGCCGGCCGACATCGACGGCCCAACGGTAATTGCCATCGGCCATTTTTAGTCGGTACTCAGACGAGTACGTTTGTCGCGCGTTTGCGGCAGCGAGGAACTCGTCCCTGGTACGCTGTTGATCGCCTGGGTGGGTCGCTGTGGTCCATCCGAGTCCCATGCCCTCGGCTTCGGATTGCCCCGTGGTAACGTGCCAGCTCTTGGACAAAAACGTACACATGTGATTTTCGTCGGTTACCCACAACATCGCCGGCGAGGCATTGGCAATCTCGCGAAAATAATTTTCGCTTTGACGCAGCATTTCGACCGAGAGCTGTCGTTGGGTATTGTCATAGAAGTGACAGACGACGCCATAGCGATCACCGGGTAGGACGATCCGTTCAAGCGACCAATCGTAGGCTTCGACGACACCTAAATCGGCGCGCTGATGAACAAACGGAGGTGAGACGTATGGCTCGCCGGTTTCGAGGGTGTGACGAAATCGATTGCACGCATCCTCGGCGACGTCAGTGGACCACAACACTTTTAATGACTCTTCCAGCAAACTGCCGATGAGGCGATCGACGTTGCGAAACGCTTCTCGCGCCCCGCCGCTTGCGTAACAGATTTTCATGTCAGCATCGACGACATAAAGCCCCTGTGGGCTGTCTTCGACGAGTTGCCGGAACGTTTCGGCCGACTGACGCAGGCTTTGTTGGTCGCGGTCCTTTTCCAATAGCAGATCGCGGACCTCGAACTGACGCTTTCGATCTCGTAACTTTGCCCGGACGGTGGTGACGAAAATGGCGAGACGTAGCGGCCGATTGATGAGCGTGACGTGTTCAATGGACAGAATCCGTTGCAAAACCGCCGAGCCGACTTCGCCGGGTTGCAGCAGCACCAGGATTGGCAACTCGGACCACTTCGGTTGGCGGGAGAGCGTTTGTTTTAGGTGGGCAACGGCCACATCGTCGAGATGCTCTTGGGCGATCAGAGCGAGTCCCGCACCGGCGGTGATTGCATCCAAAAAATCTGCGAGGGTCCCACAACAACAGACGGAGATTGCGTTCTGCTGCAACACCTGGCTGCATAATTTTGCATCGTGCTGTGTCGGCGTTAACGTCACCACCCGCTGGTTTAATGCATCGTCCTCGAATGCGATTTCGCCTGGGGTCGATTCCATCAGGCACTGTCTCCGGTCTTGGTGCTGTCCCCGGGCTTGGTGATTAACGATTTCGGTTCGCCGATGAAGCTGGGGACACCGGTCAGGATGCCATGGAACTTCGTCAGCGGCGGTCCGATTTCGACGCCTTTGTCACTCAGTTTGAACTCGCGGATCGATCGTTCGTGGCGGCCGGTACGCTTTTTGGCGACCGAGATCGCTTGTCGGATTTCGCCGGCGGCTTCGAAGTAGCGAAACAAAACGACGGAGTCGGCCAGGTAGCTCGCATCAACGGGGCTACCCATCGCTTGCCCGAGCATTCCGTGCTGTGCGACAACGACCAACGTCAGGATGCTCCGTTTGCTGAGGTATTGCAGCAGTTCGTGCAGTTGGATGACCAGGAACTTTTCATGCGGCATCGCATTGAGATAGCCGTTGATGCTGTCAATCGAAACGACGCTCACCCGGCGTCCTTGGCGGTCCGGCATGACTGCTTGGCGGACCACACATCCAAATTCGCTGGGAGTGATTTCGCCGGGAATGAGATTGTGAATGGCGATCAGTCCACTCTCGATGTGACGTGGCAGGTCAAAACCAAGGCCTGCGGCACGAACGAACAGCGATTGTTCGCTCTCTTCGAATTGAAACAGGACCGACCGCTCGCCTCGCTCGGCGGCGGCGATCGCAAACTGCAACGCCATCGATGATTTACCGACACCGGCAGGTCCGAGCAACAGTGCACTTGTTCCGGCGTTCAAACCGCCGCCGAGTAATGCGTCGAATTCTGCGTTGCCGCTCATAACCTGATGCGTCTCGACCGGCCCGGCAGGCTGCTCGGTCGCTTCACGCGGATAGATGTTCAATCCGCCGCGGGCGATTCGCATATCGTGAGCCCCCCCGATGAAGCTGCTTCCGCGATGCTTGACGATTCGGATCCGCCGTCGCTCGCCGCCGTAATCAGACAACAGGTGTTCTAAGCGGATGACACCGTGAGCGATGCTTTGCAAGTGCTGGTCATCGCTGCCGGAATAATCGTCCAGCAGCAGTACCGTACATCCACGACCGACGAAGAACTGTTTCAGTGAGAGGATCTGTCGACGATAACGAAGTGAGCTTTGGGAGAGCAGTCGCATTTCCGAGAGCGAGTCAAAAACGACGCGTTTGGGCCGCAGCTCTTTGACACGATCGAGCACGCCATCGACCGTGGTGCCGAGTTCGATCTCGGCCGGTTCAAACATCGTGTACTGCAATCGTGGATCTTCGATGCTATCGGTATCGACGAGTTCGTAGAGGTCGACGCCGTCGAGGGTCCAGCCGTGAGATTCCGCAACGCCTTGAAGTTCCTGTTT
The DNA here is from genome assembly GCF_007754155.1 of Stieleria neptunia. NCBI lineage: Bacteria > Pseudomonadati > Planctomycetota > Planctomycetia > Pirellulales > Pirellulaceae > Stieleria > Stieleria neptunia. The sequence continues at coordinate 999,010 of NZ_CP037423.1, forward strand.
CGTTTCCGACAATGTGACGTAAAGCCCCGGTTCGCCGTTTTCCGCGCCTTCGAGCAAGAACTGCAATGCCAGAGTCGTCTTTCCGGTCCCCGGCATGCCTTCGATCAGGTAAAGTCGGTCCCGGGTTAGCCCACCGCGCAGAATATCATCGAGCTGCGGCACTCCGGTGCTGACCTTTGCAGACTGGTTTGCCGTCATCTCAACTCTCCTCACGTCGTGGATTGACCATCACCCTCTTCCAGCCTGAGCAATGGGAATCGCAAAAATTCCGTTGCCACACCGACGATTGTAGGGGGCAAATGTTCGACCGCAACAATCGACAGGTGGCGAATCGTCCGACCGTGATCGTTTTGGGACCAACGCGGAGCAAAATGGGCGGCGGCTGCCAACAATCCAGCGTCGGCGTTTCGCGAATCCTGCCACCCGGGCATCTGGTACACCGTTTACTCAGCACACGACGATACCAAGACCTCGATCGCCTCGCGGTCCTCGCTGCCTTACATTCAACCGAAGCACGGATCACCGATCAAAAGCGGCACCCGCGGGCATCAGGACCGCGCCGCGGAAGCCGGTCAGGTGGCGGCTGAAAAGCTGCAAGCTTACGGCAGCCACTACGTCGCCGAACCGACACGCGACCTGGGCAGCCAATTGCCACACTTCTAGCGGCTTTCAACTCGATTCGTCGTCATCCCGCATGGGGGTCTTCGAATGGATCAGGCGTTGATGCCCCGACACACCGCTGACGAAATCGGGGTGCACGTGAGAATCTGCATCGTTGGTGTGAAGCACCGAAATGTCGGCCCACTGTGCGGCGATCCATTTCTGATACATCTCGCTCATCCTTGGTTTCCACGGATCAGTTTGATGATGCTGTCGGGATGGGGCAGACGTTTGGCGACGACTTCTAGGTCGTCTTGACCAGAGCTGCTGATGCCGATGTCGCCCACCCTTAGCAGTCGCTCGCCGAAGGACTGGTCGAGCTGGATATTCCGGACGTCGTCGTGCTGGACTTCCGAAGTCTCGCGTGAAATGATGCCGCGTTGGTAAATCGTTCGGTCGTCGGTCACGGTCAGGGTGGTGAACCGGCTCTGTATCATCCAATAACTGACGACTGCGACGATCACCACGAGCGTGATGGCGCATGCCCAGGTCAACAGAGACGCTGGGCCGAGCCTTGCGGTTTCGTCCAGCGAATAGCCGGCGATCGCCAGTCCGGTGATGGACAGGACCAGGGCGACCGCGGCGACCAGGAAGAGGGTTCCCAGGATCAGTGTCGCGACCGGCCGAGCGCGAAAGACGACCGGGTGAACGGTGCCCAACGTACGTTCCTCTGGCTCTGCGGCCAAGCGATGCTTGCCGACGGATTCTCCATCGATGTTTTCGACGGACGTCACCACGGCGGTTGGCATTTCCAGCTCGAAGGGTTTGTGGCATTCCGGACAAACGACCGGACCGTCGAGGTGCTCGATGGTGCTGTCAACATCGTGGTTGCAGTAGGGGCATGTGGTGGAGAGCACTTGCATGGATCGATCTCCGGCGTTGTAGGGGGCGGTTCGGCGCTATCAATCACTTCGCAACTCGCGTGCCAGCACCGAGGTGGAAACCAGTGGTTTGGGCTGATGGAGAAGCGATCGCGTTGCATCGATCGAACGCAGTATCGATCGGAAATCGTGTGGAATCCCGCCACGTGTCGAGAACGGACGTTTCCGTCGGCACCGGGTTTGCATGAAGGGGATTCGGTCTGTCCCCGTTCCACCAGAGAAATAAAACATTCCGATGAAAAAACTAACTCGACTGTGCGTCGCTGTGATTGCCGGCGCAGCGTTGTCCACTGCCGCCGCACAACCGCCCGCCGCATCAATTCACGATGCCTCTCCATCGAAAATAAGCGACTGGGCGTTGGCCGGTGTGGTCTGGAGCGACGCCAGTTTGACAAAGAAACTGGCCGATCAAGCTGCGAAAGAGTCTGATTCGGAACAGCAAGTCACTCGGTACCAAAAGATTTCCGGTCAGTCTGCCACGATCATCAAGGCGATGGAGGAATTCGGTTGGAAACAGGTCAAACGATCGGCCACGGTGAACGATGGTCGATCGGGCAGCACAGCGGACGGGCAGCGTTCAATTCCAAGTCCGAGCGAAGTGGGGGCTGCGCTGGCCGATTCGCTCGGCCGACCCGCTGATGGATCGAAAGAAGCATCGCAGAAGAAGCGATCCGAGCGAACGGGACGTCGCAATGACGCAGCAGAACTCGATCCGAGCATCAAACGATTTGACACCGAAACGCCGGCGGGCCGCGACGATCCGGGCATCGATGACGAACGGACGGGTAAACGCACCCCGCTCGACTTGGACCAGTACCGTGTCGATGACGTGATCGACGAGACACCTGGCGAAGCACGTCATCAAGCCGATGCGACCGAAGACGGCGTCGAAGCTGCAATCGCGGCAGCGGCCGGGCGTCGCGGCGTGGGACGCGGAACGGTGGGGCGAATCAGTCTACGCGAAGCCCAGACGCGTTCCGCGACGCTGCCCTACTCGAAAGATTCGATCTACGATAGCGACGATTATGATCCCGATGCCGATTACGACATCGACAACCCACTGGGCACTCAATTTACCAACCCGGAAAGTGCTGACCTGGGAGACCAAGACGATGACATCGACCCGAAGAACCCGGCCAAGGTCATTGACGGCGAGGACGAGTTGATTGCTTCGATGAGACGGAATCCAACTGCAGGCCAATCTCGCGATAACCCATCGCGCGACAGGGGTGCTGGGGCCAAAGCCAAGCGATCCGGGGCAGCAGATGTCAATCTTGACCGCTACACCGCCGATCGATCCAAACACGTCCAAGATGCGCACTGGGTCCAGTTTCATTTAAACGCCAACCAGGTCGTGTGGAGTGAACTGACCACGCGCGAGAACTTGAATGTTCAAACGCGAACCGCCCTGATGAAGTTAAGGGCGAACATGAAAGTTGCGATGGACGCCACCGACAACAAGCGACTGCAAAAAGTCCTTCGTCAAAATTCATTTCAGCGGTCTCTGTAAAGCTTTCCGATGACTGAACCTGTGCCGCCAATTCCCCTCTGAGGCGATGATGCCTGACGACCGATCGCGACCCGAAACCCCGACGCCCCAACTGACCCGACACTGGGTCATGGCTGGGATTGTGTCGTCGGCGTCACGATTTATTCCGATCCCTTTTGTGGACGACGTCATTCGTGACCGTTGCCAACGTTATGTCGTTGCAAAAACACTGGCGGCACACGACGCCCAGTCCTGTCTCGATCAGGTCCGGCCGTATTTCGGCAGCAGCGCCGGTTGCGTGTCTGGTTGCCTGGCGATGATCGCCAAGGCTTCGCTGAAACTGTTGTTGTTTCCCATTCGCAAGGTCGTCCGTGTGCTGACCTCGGTTCGTGGCGTGCCGCTGGAAATCACACGGATGGTTCTGCTCGGCCGCACCCTGGATCGGAAACTTCAATCGGGCGAGGTCCCGACCACTGCGGAAGCGGAGCGCATGCGAGTCGCATTTGAGGCTGCATTTGCACGCATGGACTTCCGCGCGGTCAAGGCCGTGGTCAACGATTCGCTGAACCAGGTCGGCGGGTGGAAAGATGCGGCCATTGCTGTCGCTCGCGATGTGCTCGATACCACGGCAGACCCGGACAAGCGTGACTTGGCCGCAGACCCTATCGAGAACGCACCACAAGTCGAGGAAGGTGCAAAACGCGTCGATGAGGCGATGCATGATCCGGCGATGCTGCAGCTGTTTGCTGACTTTGATCAACGATTCGATTCCGAATACGCGAACACATCGCTGCGTCGCAGCGAACGGGAATCGCCTAAAGGCTAGACACCAACGGTTGCTGCAACCCTTTTCCGCTCGACAAACGCAACCCGAAAAATCAAAGCTGACAAAGTACGAGAAGCTTATCCGGCCTTCATCGGCGGAGAAATGATGAAACAAGAAACCATTGCGGCCTATGCAGTGCATTGTCTGACGGCATCGGGGATCGTGCCCGCGGCGTTGGCGATGATGGAAATTGCGAGTCCGTACTGTGATCCGCGAATTGTCTTTCTGTGGTTGCTGTTGGCGACCTTGATCGACGCGATCGATGGTCCGCTGGCAAGGCGATTTCACGTCAAGCGTTACGCATCGAGCCTCGATGGGCGGACGGTCGACGACTTATTGGATTACCTTACGTTCGCCTTCATCCCCCTGTTATTGATCTGGCGGATGGATTGGATGCCGGCGGGGCTGGGGTGGACCGTCGTGTTCGCCATGTCGGCCAGTTTGTTCGGATTCGCTCATACCGACGCGAAAGATGAGGCAAACGGATTCTTCCGCGGCTTCCCGTCTTATTGGAATGCCTACGCCCTGTACGCGGGGATCATGTCCGCGATGGTTTCACCGTGGCTGACCGCCGTGACACTTTGGGGACTGAGCGTGCTGACCGTATCGCCGGTGTGGATGATCTACCCGAATTTGACGCCCAAGCCGTGGAAGATGAGCGTGATGGTCGGCGCTGTGCTCTGGGCGATTGCGATGCTGGTGATGTTGTGGCAATTTCCGCAGCCACCGGCGGCATGGGTCGCTGTATCGCTTGTCTACCCCGCATATTACGTCGCATTGTCGTGGCATTTGCGACAAGCTTGTTGATTTCATTTAGAAAGTGGTCGTCGGTGGAGCGTCCGTTTTCTCCAAAAAGCCCCACTTCCACGCTGCAGTCAAGAATCGACGCGCGATCGGGCGGTTCAATCAGCGTGTGCCCGGATTGTTTTGCCCACACTCTGATGATGTCGTTTTGGCACGCAAGGGGGAAGCACCACCAGTTGCATCCAATTCTTCGGTTCAGGGTGTCGCGACCACTTGTCGAACGTGGCATGCATTTCACGTAGCAATGGTCCGCATGCGGGCGGTGGAACAATCCGATTAAGATTCCGCTTGGTCGCAACGCGAAGCGAGTCATCGGAGATGAACGGATCTTCTGTTTTGCGTCGCAGGGTCCGCCAAACTTTCCCGCCAAACTTTTCCGGCAAATCGACGGATGGTCTCGTCAGCGGGTGTCGGCGGCAGAGTGAACCGACCGCGCGGCTGAAACGTTTTCACGTCGGTGGGTTCACTCATTCGATTGCGACGTCGGTGTTGAGCGGTATGCCAGGGGAGGCCCCTGAGCGGGACAGCACCACTTTGTCTCGGCATGGCACGAACGACAACCGTCAACGCGACCATGGGTTCGTGCGGTGATTGGATCGTGCGGAAACGGTTTTCGCCGGGAGCGAACTGTCAGTTTTAGTTGGCAGACAACCCCGCTACCAGCTTTTAGCGGAAACGATCTGGTCTGATTGCGGTCTGTCGATAGCGGAACGCACTAAGGTTTGCTGAGTGCATCGTAGAAATTAGCGGGCTGTCGGTTTTGTGAGCCACGTGACGCATAAGTGGCCGGGCACCGCGGTGCCTGCCCGAGGCCTTACGGCCAGCGGCTCACCATTGATTCAGCAGCTCCCATCTAGATCGACAGACCTCTAGCGCCGTCGACTCAGTCGGCACGATCGATTGACGACAAAACATCATCCGGTCGTTGCAACTCATCGCGAACCAATTTCCACACGTTGGGTTGAAATAAGACCGAATTGTGAGAGCCGAACACGAAACGCTGGTCATCGCTGGGTTGCTGTCGAACCAGCACTTCACCCTTGGCGTGAATCACCGTGCGGAAGATATCCAGATCGTCCGGCAATGGCACTTCGGCAGATGACGCGACGGACATGATTCGAAACTCGGGCGTGATGTATTTTGAGAGGTATCGCGTCCGCTGGACGATTGGCACCGCGGTTGTCACGGGGCAAACGGAGATCAACCGGATCTGTCGAGGTGGTTTGATCTTGTGCATGGCCGATCGCGTCAGCCAGTCACCGAAACTGTGGGTGACGATCGCGAAGTCAGGTCGATCAAACGCACAGAACTGTTCCGCCAAGGACCGCACACTGGTGTCCAAGTCCGTGAAGATCCGGGGGTAATCCCAACGCACGACTTGCCGGAATGCCCCCTGTAGGTACTTTGCCATCGGCCACATCATCCACGCCGGCGACATAAAACCGGGAACCAGAACAACAGGTGTCGAATCGGTCATGTCGGTCATGGCTTCAACAGAGGCGCCGAACGTTGTTCGTCGCGGCGTGTGGCCGTCTCGATTGCCGAAAGTTGCGAGGCGTCCAGCAATCCCAGATCAACGCAGTGTCGAGCCGCTTCGACGCTGTCCTTGATCGCAAACATCGGCACACCGATGTTTTCGCTCTGGTGAATGTGTCGGTCGACTTTCAAATCGTGCTCGCTATCCCCCATGGGGTCGATGTCGCGAATGAAAATCGCTTTGATGCGTGATCCAAACTCTGCGGCCGCGGTCGCGTACAACCGCGCGTCTTCCTGGCCAGAATCACCGGACAGTACAAACGGCAAATTCGGGTATTCGTGCATCAATCGCCGCACCTTGTCGAGTTTGTGGTCGTGTCCGCCCTTGAGGAATTTGTTGTCATCAAATCCGAGATCTCGCAACAGGATCGGACCTTCGGGAATCGCGTTCACTTCGATGAAGTCCTGCAGTAGATCATACAGATTCCAGGGAGAGCTGCTGACGTAGAACAGTGGATTGGTGGGATTTCCATCGTCGGACGAACGGTGCATCGCTTCGTACCATCCGGCCACGCCGGGCAACGGTGCACGCGTTCGGGCATTGCTAAAGAACGTCAACTTGGCCATCGTGCCGATGTTTGTCGCCCCGGTGTGCAGAATCGTATCGTCGACATCGCTGATCAACACGAACTCTGCCTCGTCCGGCACCGCCATCACCTTGCTGGTCGTTGCCGATTCGATTGCGGTTGTCAGGGGATGATCGACAACCGCAAGGACCGCATCGGACCAGAACGGCATGGCATCGACGATTTCGCTGCGATCCATTGTCAGATGAAAGTAGCCTTCGTTGTCGCTGGTCGCCACGCCGGTCGCCGTTCCAAAATTGGCCCGAATTGTAACGCCGGGCACCTCGTCACTGGCGAAACGTTGGATCGTATTGGCCAGATTGTGCCACCAGCGATCGTTACGAAAATTCGCGTCCAGTGGCGGGTTGGTCAGTATGCGGCCGTGCAGGTGAATCGTGTCGGCGGTCGCATAGCCGGTATAGGGTTGAATCTTTGGTCGTCCAGATCGACCGAGCCGCTTTCGTAGTCGGCGGATCTGCACATCGGCAAGATCATCCACCGATGCGACCGATCGAGTCATGATTCCCTGTAACTCCTCTCGCCAGCTCGACGTGCTTTCCGGTTTCATCGTTTCTCCAAGGTTTTCTACGAGTTGTCTGTTTTAACACCGCAAAAGGCAGACCGAATGGACCAAATGTTGTGGATAAGTTCGAATTCCGATCACTGGACATACGGATGTGGCTGGTAATCAACCAAGTTGGCCCCTTCGCTGCGATTTTTTGGGGCGCAGTTCGCGGTCTCGGCATCACCGATGTCCGAAGTCGTGACGATGCACGCAAGCTTGCCGACGCGGTCGAAGCGATGCTGCAATCGCAGGCGGTGGCCAAGGGACGACGTCCCATGCGGCTTGAGGGGTGACTTCTACCGAAGAAGGCATTGGTCGGATATCATTCGAAATGAAGGTATGGCATCCGATGGCCCGATCGTGGTCGAAGCGGGTTCAGCCGCCATGGCCGACTGGATCTCCAACGCGACGCAGGAACTGGTGACCACCGATGGACTTTGCACTCTTACTGATCTACCTGACGATTGCGATTGGATTTTCATTTCTTTGTTCGATCGCCGAAGCGGTTTTGCTTTCGATCACGCCCAGCTATCTTGCGGAGCGAAAACGTGATCCCAACAAGTCGGCGGCTCGAATCATTCGGCTGAAGGAGAACGTCGATCGTCCCCTGGCAGCGATTCTCAGCTTGAACACGATTGCTCACACCGTCGGTGCGGCGGGGGTGGGGGCACAAGCGGCCAAGGTTTACGGCAGCCAGTGGGTCGGCGTGACGAGTGCGGTGCTGACGCTACTGATTCTCGTTTTTAGCGAAATCATTCCAAAGACGATTGGCGCCATGCACTGGCGAAAGTTGGCGGGCGTCGTTGCCGGATTCATCGACGGATTGATCCTCTTGATGCTGCCGCTGGTCTGGTTGTCCGAAGCGATCACCAAAGTTTTATCCAGCGGTGGCGACCGAGAACTGGTGACGCGGGGCGAGGTCGCGGCCATCGCCGAGCTGGGAACCCAGGAAGGAGTGTTGGGGACACGCGAGTCGAGCGTGTTAAAAAATTTGTTGAAGCTGGATTCGGTGTCTGTCGAGGATGTGATGACACCGCGAACCGTTGTGATTGCTCGTGAACAATCGACGATGCTGTCTGAGTTTGCCGAGGAGCTACGAAAACTTCCTGTCTCTCGAATTCCGATCTATGACAAGCGGCTCGACAACGTCGTCGGCTTTGTCCTGCAAAATGACATCATGCTCGCGTTGCTGGCGGGGGAAACCGACAAGACGCTCGCCGATTTTTCTCGCAAGTTGATCGCAGTGGAAGAACACGATTCGATCGCGGACACGTTTGAAGTGTTGTTGAATCAGCGTGAACACATCGCATTGGTGACGGATAAATACGGTGGAATGGAGGGCATTGTCACGCTCGAAGACGTGGTCGAAACGCTGCTGGGGCTGGAGATTGTGGATGAACAAGACGCCCAAGTTGACATGCAGAAACTCGCCCGCGAGCGCAGGCGAGACCGCGCCGAAAGACAGGGCACCGCAAAGTTTGCCGAAGTCATTCCACCCACGACCGAAGATGGGCAGTCATCCTAAACCCCGTCGAATGCACGTCGGAGTTATAAATCCTAGCTGACTCCACTGAATCATCATCGATCCCGCGATACCGTTGACGAAGCACTCGTTTGCTGTGGTGTGGGCTGGCGATCGAGATCCTGGTGCTGCGAGCCGAGGCAACTGGTGCGCCATGGTCATGCCGTCGCAGTCGTCGGCGGGCAGGAGAGCATCTGCTTGCATTGACATTGCCCTCTCTGGCGTTTGCTTGCTGCGCAAACGCCGTCTCTCCCAGAGGGAGAGAGTTTAAATCGGTTGCCAAAAGCTGCAGCAAAAGAATCGACGTCCCGAGCCACACCGGCATGGCGTTCTAAGGCGGAGCCCTGGAACGAGGGGATGCCCTGGAACGAGGGGATGCCCTGGAACGAGGGAGGGATTGCGGACGGTGTGGTCGACGCGATGAATCAGAACGCGTGTTTGTCCGGTGAACCTCATGGCGTCGCGTGTGTTGCGCAAATTGCGGATCGGTTTGCCGAACACGGAAAACGTCCCGTTGATTGAAGGTCGTGCGGTTGCTGCCCCTGTGCGGGGAAGGCGCATTTCTCTCACAAGCACCCCCGCGGATGACGAAAAATCGTCAGGGGGTTCGTGCCACCACTGATTCAGTCGCCGGGTGTGTTTTGTTTTCCAGACACGGCGACCGAATGCAGCAGATGATCGAGACGAAGCGAGCAACAAACCAAACTCAATGCAAATCGAATCCCCAGCCGATGAGGGGCGCCGCATGACGGCGTCTGGCGGTCAAGCACCTACGATGGCCCCAGCAATCGGGGCGTCGTTTCATCGCGGTATCCCTGAATTCAGCGACCTGATGTTGGCTTGCCGCCACCACGCGGCGCTGACGTTCGTGGTCGGCAGCGTGTTCGCGGCCACGCTGGCGATGGCCGCCTGGGCGTGGATCCGACCGAACTATCATGCCGAGGCATTGGTGCGTGTGCGCGAGAAGCAAAACGTGGTGTTTGCCCCGCAGACCTCGCGGGCAGAAGACATCGCCTTCTTTCGCTCCCAGGCCGCTTTGGTGCGATCCCATCAAGTCCTTTCGGCCGCCTTTGATGACGACGAAGTCCAGCAGCTGACCGATGTGATCCCCGATGGAAACCGCGTCGAATGGCTGGACGGGTTGTTGCGGGTCGAGACCCAATCGGGATCCGAAGTGATCAGCATCACGGTGCATCACGAAACGCCGCTGGTCGCCCAAGCGTTTTGCAACGCGATCACCCGGGCGTATCTGGACGAAATCACGCACCGGATTTCGTCGGATCGAAAGCTGCGTGAAGCCCAGCTCGAGCAAGCCGTGGTGGCGGCGGACATGCAGCTGGACAAGCTCTGGGAAGACCTCAATAGCGTCGCCCGATCGGTGGGCTCGGACAGTGCTGAATCGTTGACCATTCGTGACGAATTGCAGTTTCAATCCTATCGTGATTACGCCCAACAGTTGCAAGCGGCACAGCTCAGGGGCAGCCAGCTGCAAAGCCAGCTGGACGAGTTGCAGGCAAGCCATGGTGAACAGCCCACGGTCAGCGATGACGTTGTCGAAAAATTGTTGCGGCAGAACCGCGAGGTCAGCACGGGGCGCAAGCAGCTGATGGGCTTGGAACTGCAGTGCCAGCAGATGGAAAAGATTGCCGCCAGTGCGGACTCGCCACAGATGCGTCGGCTGACGGACCAACGCGACCGGTTTGCCGAAGAACTGGAGCAATTGATTCAACGCACCCGCGCCGATATCAGCGAGACGCTGCTGATCCAGGCCCAATCGGAACACCAGCAGTTGTTTGCGAAGCTCAAGCAGCAGATCGAATTGAATCGCAGCGAAAAAGAGTTTCTGCGGGAACGTTTGACCGAACTGAATTCTGTCGTTGCCCGTGCGGCCCCGAAAACCGCTGTGCCGCTGGACATGTCCCGTCACGCGGTCGATCGGCAAAGTCGTCTGGCCGACGGACTTTGGAAGACGCTGCAGGAGTTTAGGATCGAAGGACAATCGCAACCTCGTGTCGCCCTGCAGTCCCTGGCGACGCTGCCCACGCAAGCGAATCATTCGCGTCAACTGAGGGCGGCCGCGGCCAGCGGGGCGGGCGGATGGATGCTGATCATGTTCGCCGTCGGGTACCTGGAATGGCGGGATTGTCGCGTGCGATCCCCTCGTGATCTGGTTTCTCGATCACGATTCCCCGTCTTTGGCACGAATTCCTATGCGGCCACGCAGTCCAAGTTCGGCTTCGGGTTGCGGCAAAAACAAATGAGCGGCGGTGTGCGAGAGGCGGTTGCACGAGTCTTTTTGCGGAACCAGGATGCCGCGGACAGCGTCACGCTGATGGTCACCAGTTGCGTCGCGAACGAGCCGCGTCAGCTGGTTTCACAAGAAATGGCCGTCCTGCTGGGAAGTTTCCATCGTCGAGTGTTGTTGATCGACTGCGATACCGACCGGGGGCAGCTGAGCCACGCACTCGGAGCATCGCGATCCAGGGGAATCCGGCAACTACCCGTCGGCAACCAGGCTCCTGCGGTGGAGACGATCGCGGAGGTGTTGGTTGCGACGAATCAAACCGAGGTGGATTTCATGCCGATCGGGACCATCGACGACGATCAGACGTGGATTGATCCCAGAACGTTGCGGCACGTGATCGGCGTCCTGCGGCCACGCTACGACGCGATCGTCGTCAACGGCCCGTCATTGATGGGGTCGGCCGAGGGGGCGTTGCTCGCCGAAGAAGTCGATTCGAGTGTGTTTGCCGTGTTCGTCGATGACAGCCGCTGGAATCAACTGGTGCTGTGCGAAGAGTCGGCCCGCCAATCGGGAATCACGCTCAGCGGTTCCATTGTTTATTCAGGCACGGGCAAATCCGGTCTGCGTTTGGATCCCGATCGATCCACGACCGCTGCGACGTCTTCGCCCGCATCCGACGATACCGAAAACGAGACGGCGCTGCGTCTGGAAATCGACGCATTGCAGGATGAACTGCGTCGGGTGCGCACCGACGGAGAATCGCAAGCGGCCCCCCCAAATTCCGACTCCATGGCAACCCAAATCGAGGACGTGACCCCTTCATGAGTGAACCCACTTTGCCCTCCCCGGTACCATCACTCGTGGCTCTTGCAGCGGATTCAGACTTGTTTCTCCATCCGCCCCATCGACCTGGATCCGCGGCGTCTTCGATGGCGCCCTCCATGGTGACGGTTGAGCCGGCAGACGAGTCGTTGGTGGTGCCGACGAAGTACTTTCGTGCAAAGCCGTTCGTTGAATGGGTGATCACGGCATTGTTGATGTCGGTCGCGATCCCGATCATGGCGATCGTGGCGTTCATCATCCTGGTCTGCGATGGGCGCCCTCTTTTCTATCGCCAGGTGCGTGTGGGGAAGAACGGCAAGAACTTCCAAATTTGGAAGTTTCGCACCATGCGGACCGGTGCTGAAAAGGACACCGGACCGGTCTGGAGCAGCCCGAACGATTCGCGAGTGACCCGATCGGGCCGCTGGTTGAGATGTTGCCATCTGGATGAATTGCCACAATTCATCAATGTGCTGGCGGGCGAAATGAGTCTGGTCGGCCCCCGCCCGGAACGCCCCGAATTTGTGTCGACCTTGGCGGAAGAGGTGCCGGGTTACTTGCGACGCACTCGGGTCCGCCCCGGCATCACCGGTCTGGCACAACTGAAACTGGGCTATGACGAATCGATCGTGGGAATTCCCGAGAAAGTCGCGTGTGATCTGCAATACATTGGCACGGCCAGTCTGTACCAAGACCTGAAACTGTTGCTGGCGACGCTTCCCTACATCGCGGGGCAGCTCTCCTTCAAACTGAGGGCGAAATCGCGGCGTCGTGTTCCGACGGCCGCCGCACCGATGGGACCGGCAACGATGCAGGCCGAGCAATCTGAGTCTGCACCACAGCAAGACCCCGCGATCGAGCTGACGCAGAACGTGGCGTGACCAACGCACGGAAAACGTGCGGGAGAGGCTTCCAGCGTGTCGACTCAGCAACCGCTGCTGAGAAATCGGTGAGAATCAGCAGAGGGATGGCAGAATGATCCGGGGCAGAATGATGGGCAACGCGGTGAAGCATTTCTCCCCGTGTGTTCCTTGAGGTATTAGCGGCAGGGCGCGAGTCCTCCGGTCTTTCACGCTGTTTTTGTGAAACGCGACCGGACGGCTCGCGGGCTACCGCTAAAAAAGCTTCACGGCGTCGAAGATCGGTTCGGCCAGCCCCTGTTCGGCCTGTGCGACGAGTGCCGCCATCTCCCGTGCGGTCACGTAGTAGTACTTGAATCCGTAACGATCGGCGGTTTCCCGCAGTCTGGCGTGAAACTCCGTGGCCCGTGAACTCAACCACACCTCGGTGTTGGCTTCCAGCGCGCCGTGTGTGTGCAGTTTGACGAATTGCCACTGGGGGTGCCCGGAAACGATGACGCGTGCTTTGAGCCAGTCGTCGATTCGGTTTTCCGAGAGCGGTTGCGAGCCGGCGACGTTGCCATTTTCGATCCGCGGTTTTTGCCAGGGTCGCCGGTGGGTAACGACCAACGGACCTTGGATCATCAGCAACCCGTCCCGCGGTCGTGCCGCGCCGACGGTTGCGGGGATGCCGGTGTCGTGCGACTTGGGCCGTTGGGGGTCGTCGATGGCGTAGTAGATGCTGTTGATCGTGCGTGTTTGTGCCGCGTGGGGAGCGGCGGGCATGGTGAAGTCGGCGTAACACCCGGTTTCGCGCAGGACCGTCAGTTCGTCGTTGACGCCGCAGTGGCATCCGTCGGGGTGCGAATTGTCCAGCGCCCAGTTGCCGTGGATGAATCCGTAGCGGATCTGGCCGGACGCGTCTCGGTGCAACAGTCCGTGTCGCGTGTGCAGGGTTTCGGTCGACCGCAACAGAAGCTCACGCAAGGACGCGGCGTTGTCGTTGTCGTGATGCAAGTGCACCTCCACGTCCCCGTAGCCCGACCGCGTCAGCGTCGCGAGCTTTTCCAGATGCTCGGGGAGGTAACATTCGATCGGATAAAAAAAGCTGTGCTGTGGCGGTCGGCCGCGCGAGTCGCAACAGCCGTCGACCGTGCGCGGGTAGTCGTTCAGCCAGCGATCCACGCGCTGTCGTTGCAATTCCAACGCCGCTCGGCCACGCTCGGGCTCGAAATGGTCGGTGACACAGACGAACACGTGCGAGGGGGTCGGCAGCGACCGTTGTCCCGCGCGATAGGCGCGGGCGAACGTCGTCGTTCCCATTCCCCGGATTTGCATCACTGGCGAGCCCTGTTTCTCAAAATTTCCCCCAATACGGAAACGCTGTGAAGCATCTATTTTCTATGTTTTACGGGGTGTTAGCGGCAGGGCGCGAGCCCTCCGGTTCCTCATCGCTGCCGACCTACCGGAGCGCTCGCGCCCTACCGCTAAAAATTGCTTCACAGCGTTGCCAATCAGGGTTCGGTCCCGAATGGCATTGGCATCAGTGTAAAGGGATTCCGCAACCGTTGGTGTCTAGCGTTTACGGACCGTCCAGCTTTTCGAGTACGACGGCCCTTCCGGGCCGTCGTCCGCTGTACCCCCGACGACGACCTAGAAAGGACGTCGTAAAATTGTCCGCGGACCGCGTCACACTCCATCGACGAGATCGTTGGTCTTTTTCGCGTTTCGCGTCTTTCCTAAGCGGCACGCTTTTCGCTTGCAGGTACCGGTTCGGAGGTCGCGGGGATGTGGCTCCAACTCGATCGTTCGGTCGGATTCCAAATCACGGTATCATGTCCGATCAGATATCGGCAGATTCCAAAGCCGATGGCAGCGTTCATGACGACGAACGACGTACCGGCGCGAGCCAAACGCGAGGCGAGCGAGCGACGCGATGTCACCAAGCCATAGGCGGCCGCTCCGTAGGCGAACGCTTGCAACAGCAGAAGGAATTGAAAGCGGGGCTCGGTCGCCAACATCAGGTTGCTGACCATGGCGGCGATCAACAGGAACGGACCGCACCAACGAGTCAGCTTGTGCGATGCAAATGCGGCTGCCTGGTCCAGGTTTTTCCACCGCAGCAGATCACGCAGCGTGGGCAGACATTGCATCGCGCCGAGACCGATTCGTTGGCGACGCAGGAACTCGCAACGGATCCCGCCGGTGCTGGGTGAATACGCCCGCGCGGTGGGATCGAACACCAGTCGACATTGATGCGTCATCCGCGCCAGCATCGGCAGCACCAGATCATCGTTGATCGTGGGGCGTGACGGGGCGACGAACATCGATCGCCGGATGGCGTAGATCGCCCCGCTGGCTCCCAGCGTGATTCCCAGTCGGGCTTCAAAGCCGCGGATCTTGTTTTCCAGTTTCCAGTACAGTGATTCGCTGGGCGCCCCTTGCCCGTCGACCATCGTGACTTTGCCGGCGACCACGCCGACCGTCGAATCGGTAAAGTGTCGCCCCAGCCGCTGTAATGAATCGCGGTCGAAACGCGTCGTCGCGTCGGTGAAAATAATCACGGGACTGGCGACAGACTGGACGGCGTTGACCAATGTGGCCGCCTTGCCGCGGCGAGTTTGAAAGGTAATGGATTTGACGCGGCCGTCGTTGAATCCCGACACCAGACGCGGCGTCGCATCGGTGCTGCCATCGGAGGCGATCAGAACGTGCAACCGCTCCGGCGGATAGTCGCAGTCGAAGATGTTTTCAATGCGTTCGGTGAGGTGATTCGCGGCGTTGTGGGCGGCGATCAGGACCGTGATCTCGGGCAGGTCCTCCGCCCGGTCGGAGACCGTCGGCGGTTCATCGCGGCCCAGCATGCGGGCCAGCATGGCAATCAGGATCGGATAACCGACGTAAGCATAAAATAACCCCAGCAGAGAACCGAGGAGCGTGAAAACGAGAACAGCGTGCACTGCAAGGATCCAGAGAGGGGCCACGACGTGACGGCAACGGTCGAACCCCCTTTAGGTTCGTCATTCGGGGGCCGACTTCGACGCTCAATCTGCAGGGATCCCATGAGGGAAAAAGGACATCGGCCGCTCACCGGCTGACCGCGTCCATGACCGCCGCCAGCTGGCTCGTCTGACGCCGGCGTGAGAATTGGCTGAGGTCCTCGTCAAGACCTGTTGACGGAACAGGCCGCTCGGCCAGCAACGTGACCAAACACGCGGCGATGCGATTCGTTTGGTCGGGAGAGAATCGATAGCTGTGCCCGTGTTGACCGATCAACGAGGCTGTCTCGCCGTTGCCGCAAACCGACAGGATGGGCTTTCGTAGCGACAGGTATTCGAACAGTTTGGCCGGGACCACACGCTCGGCGCCCGGTTCATCGGCCAATAACAGCAACAGCACGTCGGCCGACGCGGCCAATTCCAAGGACTGGCCGTGCGGCAGATAATCGTGGCGTTGGACGTTGACGACGGTTGCATCCAGTTTGGCGACGATCGCGTCTTGATGGGGCGTGCGTCGACCCGCGAGGATCAAATCGATGCGCGAAGCGGAATCGGGATCTGCGGCGGCGAGTTGAATCAACGCATCCACGACGGGTGAAATGTCGGTCAACTTCCAAAGCGTTCCCGTGTACACGATCCGCAATCGGTCCGACGGATTCGAGGCCGGACGCAGGGCTGGCAAATCGTCTTCGTCGTAACCGTTGTAGATGCAGTGCACCGACGCTCGGCCGCCGGTCGCTTGGATCTGGCCGGCGAGTTCCTCGGCGCTGGCTTGCGTCGTTGCCACCACCGCATCGGCTGCCCGCAAGACCTTGCCCAGCATCACCTGTTGTCGTCGAAACGCGATCCCGGATCGTTGGTGGTTTTCAAAGTGCTGGCTGGCCAACAGCCACTCATCGCGAAAGTCCAGGACGAGGGGTAATCCGAAACGACGCTTGAGGGTTCGGCCGAGCAAGAACGACGAAAACGGTGGGCCCGTCACGTACACCACGTCATGGGGAAGCTGACGCAGCGTTTGTGTCGCCAGTCGGGCGGCAAACGGGTTCCACAAGATCTGGGGGTCGGGTTGCAGCAGCGACATGCCCGCCTTTCGAACGCATTGCTTCATCCAACGTTTGAACGAAATCGATGACGGATCATCGGTCGCGATCAGTTTTTGCTTGGTCCGGTAAGACGGTTCGAGCGTTTTGGCGCGAAGCACCGTCGTCTGCGGATCCAGTTCCATCGACAGATCCTTGTCGCGAACCGGAACCGACGGATCGGCCGCGGTCAGCACGGTCGGTCGCCAATCATACCGGGGCAAGTACTTGGCAAACTTGACACTGCGTTGCACCCCTCCCCCGCCGGTCGGAGGGTAGGCGTAGCTGATCAAGAGCATCCGTCGCTGATCGCGCGTCATCATGCCGCCTTGCCGGTTCTCGACTCTCGCGACGAGAGGACTCGGTGAAAGACCGCCTCGAAACGCGACGCCATGTCCGCCAAGCCGTCGGGCACGAAGTCGCGTTCGGCATCCGGCGGAGACTCGATTTGCGCGACGACGGCATCGACCAGGGCATCCAGGTCGTTGTCGGGGACCAGTCGATCGACACCCGGCGTCGCGATTTCCGAGACGCCGCCCACGTCGGTCGCCACGAAGGGCACGCCGCAGGCGATCGACTCCAACAGCACG
This sequence comes from Stieleria neptunia, assembly GCF_007754155.1. Lineage (NCBI taxonomy): Bacteria > Pseudomonadati > Planctomycetota > Planctomycetia > Pirellulales > Pirellulaceae > Stieleria > Stieleria neptunia. The sequence continues at coordinate 1,016,433 of NZ_CP037423.1, forward strand.
TTGGGAATTCCCTCGCTGTGGCTGGTCAAGACCATCGCGTCGGCGGCGTTGTAGCGAACGGCCAGTGCTTGTTGGCTGAGGTTGCCTTCGAATCGCACACAGTGATCCAACCCCAGTCGCCAGCGCAGGTTGATCAAGTGGTTTCGCATCGAACCATCGCCGGCGATCAAGATCCGCAACCGATCGCCCCACTTGATTTGCCACCGCCGAGCCGCTCGAAACAGCAGCGTCGGATTTTTGACCGATTCCAATCGTCCGGACCACATCAACACGATCGCGTCTCGGGGCAATTCACAAACGTCGCGGGCCTCTTCACGATCGTCGGGATGAAAGCAACGGTGATCGACGCCGCGATACACCACATCGATCTCTTCGGGTGGCATCCCCAGCCGGATCGCTTGCGCGGCCAAGTCCCGGCTGACCACGACCAGCCGCTGCGCGTCCGACAGCACGCTTTGAATGGCTCGCCGGCGAGCGGGGTGGTGGGGCAGAACCCGCAAATCACTGCCGCCGGAAAACACGACGCACGGCACGTGAAACAATTCGGCGGCTCGAACGGCAGCCCTTCCATCGGGATGCAGCCAATAGCCCATCACCACATCCGGTGTGAACGTGTTTTGCATCTGCTTGAGCACCGGCAAGATCGAACGCCAATAAAAAACGTCGTAGTGATTTCGCCAGAACTTCGGCGGATAAAAGTACGTGGGATGGGACACGTCGGACGAGGGATCAGGACTCGATCCCGGTTGGGGCTTCGGTTGACGAAGTCGTTCCACCCAGGGGACGGGCGCGACCACGCGCACGCGGTGGTTGACGCGCAAGGCGTCAACCAGATTGCGATTGAACATTCCCTGGCGGGGACTCGTGGGCGTCGGGTAGGTGGTGGCGATGTACAGCAAGTTCATGGTGTGGTCGTCCTGGCCAATTCAGCAATCACGGGGCGATGATCGCCGCCCAAGTCGGGGCCGACGTGGGCGTTCTGGACGATCCAGTTTCGGTCGGCCAGGACGTGATCGATTCTGACGCCATGAAAGCGTGTGTACTTGGTGTACCCCCATCCGCTTCCGGCGATCGAAAACGCATTCTGGAAACGGTTCCAAAACTCGCGGTGAAACGTACTTTCGGCGGGCAAGTTGAAATCACCCGCGACGATCGTGGGGAGTTCCGAGTCATCGATCGCATCGACGATCTGTCTGGAAAGATCGCGGCGCAGTTGGCCCATCTGTCGGATCGCGTCCGGCCCGCGATCGAAATCCAAGTGCTGGATTCTTTCTAAGGCGGGTCGAAACGTGGGCAGGTGCACCGAAACCAATTGAATGCGACTGCCCTGGGGCCCGCCCAGTTCGCAACCGATCGCGGCCACGGCTCGGAAATTGTTTTCCGAGTGCCGGCCGAGCACGCGCGCCTCGCTCAAATCAAGCGGGCTTCCGATCACGACGTGATGCGCTTGTCGGCGTTGCCAGCCCAGTTTTCGGAACAACGGATCGGAAACCGCTTGGGTGCATTCTTGCAGCATCAAGACATCGATTCGGTTGTCGTGAATCAATTGAATGAGTTGCCGGTCATCCAGGGTGCCGCCGCCGACGTTGCAAGTCAGCACGCGAAGTGTTCGCGCCGTGCCGGTGGGAGTTGCGGTTCGGCGCGGCAACTGGAACCCCAAGATCGGAAACAGGACGACGAAGGCATGAATCAAATAGATCGGCGTCCATCGCCATCGAAGCTTGAGGGTCAATGGGACCAGCAACAGCAGCGGCAGCGCCGCCACCCAGCGGGGCGAGAACAGAAACAGCGTGACCAGCCAATACGAATTCAGACTCGAGTGCATCACCGCAGCGCCGATGATCAACAACACGAGATACAAAATCGCGAAAATCAGCGTCGCACGTTTCATCCCGCGATCCTGGATGGGTGGCTTCGTTGGGGGCCGGAGTAGCCGATGACGACGCGCATTTTACCCGCCGCCGTCAATTGGATCTGATCGACCTGCTGAATCTCCAATTGAGAGGAATCACCGATGTGATGAAGGATCCGCTGTCGCAGCGCATCGCGGTCGTCGGCGTTCCAGTTGTCACCCACGACGACTTGCAATCGGATCACGTCGCGCCGCGTCTGGACGGCTTGGAATTGGCGAATCGCCGGGATGTCTTTGATGATGTGGGGAAAGAACGCGCCGGGCAGGTGACGGCCGTCGGGTAATTTCAACACATCCATCTGTCGGCCGACAATTTTTTCCAGCAACGGCAGCCCGCGACCACAATCGCAATCCCCCGTACCCGCCACGGCGCGATCCCCGATGGCATAACGCACAAACGGCATCGCCGTGTTGAACAGATCGGTGACCAGGATTTGACCTTCTTCACCGGGGGCGGATGGATTGCCGTGGTCGTCCACGATTTCGACGATCAAATTTTCGCTGGTCACGTGTAAGCCCCGGTGACGATCACACTCGGCGGCAATCAGGGTGAACTCGCGCGAGCCATAGGTTTCGAAGACGGGTGATCCGAAGGCGCGCTCGATCAATTCCCGTTGATGGTCGTACAATTTCTCGGAACCGACGATGATCGATTCGGGCCGGTGGGTGCGGAGACCGCGTTCGTCGATCGCCCGGGCCAAGACAAACAGCGGATTGGCGTAAGCGACCAAGACCTTGGGGCGATAACGATTGAGTCGATTGACGTAATCGCTGACATTGGATTCTGACATCTCAAAACTGTTCAGCATGTCACGTCGGTAGAGCAATCGGGCGTACAAACACTCTTTCAGGTGCTGGCGCCAGGGCAGCTTGTTCAGATTGACGCCCCACAGATGAGACTGTTTCGTGCCCGGGGACGCACCTGCCCAGCCGTATCCGCGAAAGGCCGCCGCCACGCGTCGGTCGTTGGCGTCCCGTTCGATCAAGAACCGCAACGGGGCACCGCTGGACCCACCGGTCGCCTTGGAAACGAACGCGACGCCCGGGTAGCGGGATCGAATGGCATCGGCGTTTTCGCGGATCATTTCGCGGGTGGTGATCGGCAAGGATCTCAGATCATCCAGGGACCAGACGGCATCGACGTCGATTCCGTGATCGGCCCAGCGATCGCGATACCAGGCCGAATGCGCGTTGCAGTAGGTGAGCAAGTCACGCAGTCGCCGCACTTGCAAGGATTCGATTTGCTGCCGTGGCCACCATTGGCTCGCTTCCAAGTCCCGCCAATGATGGAACGTTTTGCGACGCTTGATTCCCGATTCGAATGCGGGCAGGATCCATTTTTGATAGGCCCAATCGATCATCATGCTGCCTCGGCGGAGTAAAGGTTCTCGTAGGCATGCACCATTTTTCGAACACAGAACTTGGCTTCGACGCGGGCACGTCCCTCGCTGCCGAACCGGCGGACAAGCAGCGGGTCTTCATTCAATCGCTGAATCGCTCCGGCGATCGCCGCGGGATCACGCGGGGGCACCAGGATTCCGGTTTGCCCGTCCGCAACGACTTCGGGATTACCGCCGACGTCGCAGGCGACGACCGGCAAACCGGTCGCCATCGCTTCGAGCAGCGTCAACGAGATCCCTTCGGTGACCGACGGCAAGACGAACATGGATGCTTGCGCCAACACCGCGGGAATGTCGTCACGGATGCCGTGGAAATGAACCTGGTCGCACAATTGCAACGTTTGCGTGAGAGTTTCCAAGCGTTGACGCTCGCTGCCGTCACCGATGATGTCCAAGGCGAGACGACAGTGGCGTTGCTTGGCGACGTGGATCGCCTGGATCAGTGACGCGATATCTTTTTCAGGACTGAGCCTTGCCACCACGACGGCCCGTCCCCGTGGTCGGTTGTCGACGAGCGTGAATCGTTCCAGGTCGACGCCGTTGAAAATGGTGGTCGTTTTCTCCGCCGCGATGCCTTCATCGATCGTCAGTCTCGCCCCGTCGTTGGACACACTGACCACCCGGTCGACCCATCGTGACAGGCCGCGAAACAGGGTGGTCTGGCGACGCGAAGAATCGAACCGCTGGCCGTGCCGCGTGTGGATGATGCGGGGGGTGCGGGCGATCCTTGCCGCGGCGACTCCGTAGACATAGGCCGCGGTATTGTGGGTGTGGACGACGTCCGGTTTGATTCGGCGAAGCGTTTTGGCAAGTTGTGCGACGAGCCGGGGCTTGAGGCCTTCGCCTTTGTCCATCGCGATCACGGGCCAGCGATGCGATTCGATCTCGGGTGCCAGATCGCCGCGCGGCTGCAGCGAGACGAACGTCAATTCGTATCGCGAACGATCGGCAAAACGGGCGAATTCGACGAGCAGTTTTTCCATCCCGCCGACGTGGGTTCCGAGCGAAATGTGGACGACGTGTTGAGCGCTCATGCGGCGTCCTCGGTCAAGAAGGGAACGACGCCGGGGGCAAGCGATTTGACGTGACGCGCCGGATTGCCCGCCACGATCGTGTCGGCGGGAACGTCTTTGGTCACGACCGCCCGCGCACCGACGATCGCACGATCGCCGATGTGAACGCCCTTCAAGATGATCGCTCCGTGGCCGATCCAAACGTCGTCACCGATCGAGACGGAGGAAACCTCGTGCGAAGGCGTCGTCAATCCGTTGCGACGATCCTCTGCGTCGATCGGATGTCCATCAAAATCGCTGATCCGAACCCCGCCGGCGATCAGACAATGGCGGCCGATCGTGATACCGCGGCCGACGACCAGGGCGCAGTTGTGCCCGATGAACGTGCCGGTTCCGATCGACAGCGACGGTGAATCGCAATGCCGCGAACTGAACGCAAACGACGACTTTCCCGATAGCGTGACCTCGTCGCCGATCGAAAGCTCTCCGCGGCCGACCAGGTACGGCAATTGCTCCATGCGAAAACGCTTTCCGACGGCAACGCACTGGCTGCGAAAGAGTGGTTCGTACCAACAGAATCTGGCCGCCCAACCGATCAGCTCGCGCGCGACGACGTGCATGCGGTACAGCGCCGCAAAGATCGGCCGATTGATCGCGGTCACCGGCAGATGGCACTGCAACAACCATCGAACCGTCGTTTTGATTCGGTCACGCATCACGACACTCCTTCGGGTTGATTGGGACGCATCATCGACTGGCGAAGCAAGACCAGCAATCGCTTCAGCCTGCCCAGACGCTTCATGGCGGGCATTCCGGCAAACGGAAGGGGCCAACCGGCAACCGAACGCATCAACATCGGCAGCGCCGTGGAGGGCTGCGGATCCATCGCCGCCCAGCGATAGCGGACGTACGAGGTCCAGAACAACCGTGAAGGAAGACTCAACAGCGATCGATTGCGTTGGATGACCTCCAGCATCTTGCTGCAGTCGACTTCGATGCTGCCCCGGGACAGGCTGCCCGGTTCCAAGACCGCAGTCGCCAGCGGTTGCGAATCCAGGTAGACGGTGTTGTTGGCCGCCAATCGAATCCACAGGTCGCGGTCTTCGGCGGGTTCCAAACCGGAAATGAAGCGCAGGTTTTCGATGGCGGGGCGTCGGACCAACACCGTCCCGGTCCAGTGCAGCGTGCCGAGCATGAAGGCGTCGGCGCCGCTGGCTCGCAGGGGGCGGTCGTACCATCGGTTTGATTTGGATTCATTGAGTGTCGGCGGCAATCCCGGCGACTGACTGTAGAACCGCCCCGCGACGACGTTGACTTCCGGATAGGCTGCAAAGATCGAAAGCTGGCGTTCGATCTTGTCGCGTTCCCAATGATCGTCGGCATCGAGGAATCCGACGAAGTCACCGGTGACCGCGTCGAGCCCACGATTGCGGGCGGCGGCGGTTCGTGAATTGGCCTGGCGAATCAGGGTGACCGGATCGGAGTATCGCGACTGGACGAACTCGGCCAAGCCGTCGCTGCTGCCGTCGTCGACCACGATGATTTGCCACAGCGGTACCGTTTGCGCCAGGCAACTGTCGATCGCCCGGGCGATGGTGGCCGAGGCGTTGTAGGCCGGGATCACGACACTGACGGTAGGGTTGCTCATGCGGCCGCCCTCGTGTCGTTGGTGACGTGACGGTAGTAACGCAGGATCTGATCGACGACCACGTCGGTGCTGAACTGATCGCAGCAGTGCTGCCGTGCGGCGAGTCCGAGTTGTCGTCTTTCATTCCGATCGGTCAGCAACTGGGCCAACGCGCTGGCCAAGCCGCCACGCCGGGACAAATCGAGCGACCGGCCGCCCGGCCCGATCATCCACTGCATGACGGGGTGCCGATGGACCAGGCAAGGCAGACCACTGGCGGTGGCTTCCAAGAGCGCGATCGGCATCATCTCTTTCAGACTGCCCAGCGCGAACACATCGGCCGCGCGGTACAGGTCCGCCATGCGGGTTCGTGGAAATCGAACCAGGAATCGAACGCGGTCGGCCAGTCGCCGCTTGCCCATCGCGATCAGTTCGTCGGTTTCCGATTCGCGACCGCCGGCGATGACCAGCCAGGCGGGCAATTCGGGGTGTTGGTGGAGCAACGCGTGAAATTCATCGATCACGTCATCGATCCGTTTGTGCCGCCGCTTGATCGCTGCGGCGACCAGGACCACCAGTGCTTGTCGGGGAATTTGCAATTCATCACGCAGCGGTGCGCCGTCGCCGGGGTGGAAGTGATCGGTGTCGATAAAGTTGGGGATGGTGGTCCACGTGTGTTTGTCAAAACCGGCGTCGCGGGCTTGTTGGTGGTGCCACGGCGCGAGGTGCTGCAGATAGGTGATCTGTTGTTGAAACCGCAGCGATTCTTCGGTCCCGTGGGCCAGGATCGTGCGTGTCTTGATGCGGCCGCGGCGCCAGGCTTTCTGCACCTGGGTCGCGACGAAGGGGTCTTGGACGTGCAGCACATCGATGTCTTCGGACCGCAGCACTTTGATCAGATTGCGCGCGAACGTGGTCTGTTCGATGGCATAGCCGCTGCCCATCCCGATCCGCCAGCCGAGCGCGGGCGGCATCGACCGCAGCAGCGCCCGGGTCTTGGCCGCATCACGGGTCCAGCAGGGAACGACGCGGTCGAAGTCGGACTCGGGTTCACCCGCACCCTTGCATCGGATGACGTGTTCGCCCCGGGCCGCGAGCGCGTTGCCCAGGTCATCGGCCCAGGCTTCGATGCCGCGGGCGACGTGTCCCAATCCGGATGAGGCGACGCAGATTTTATTCATGAGCCGGAACTCCCGTGGGCCGCCAGTGACGGCGTCCTTTGATTGGCGACGACGGATTCGTCGTTGTAGCGGAAGCGATCTTTCAGCCGCAGGATCGGCTGTTCAAAGAACCGCCATGACAACGCGGCGACGGCCAGTGACACGATCACCTTGGTGACATCAAGCCACCACGGGTCGCCCATCTTCCAGCGAAACTTTACCAGCGTGTCCAGGTTTTCGTACAACACCAAATGGTACAGGTACAAGCCGTAGCTGATCGTTCCCAGACTGACCAGGTATCGATTGCGAAACACCGCCAGCGGCCGGGTTCCGGTCATGCACACGAACAGTCCGATCACGCCGAAATAGGCCAGGCTGATGACGGCAACCGGCAGGGACAGTTGCAAGTATTCGCCGCCGGTCAACGCCGGGTTGTTCCGGCACAAAATCCAGTACATCGCCGCATAGACGATGAAGCTAACCGAGGCGATCGACGCGTAGCAAACCGCCTGACGCTCACGTTTGACCGACCGAGTGCGAAGCATGACCCAAGCCAAAATCGCACCCAGAGCCAGGCTGTCGGTATGTCCCAGTAACACGGTCTTGGGTAAACCCTGGCTGCGCAACAGAATCGGCAACACGACGAACAGCCCGGCAAGCCACCATTTCGAGCGGCCCCGAAGCAGCAACAGTGCGGCGGGCCAAAAGAGATAAAACTGTTCTTCGATCGCCAACGTCCACGTGTGGCCCAATGCCAGGTCTACCGGCGGAGTTTCCCCGCCCCAGTACTGATGGATGTTTTGCAGATAGACCAAGTAGTAACCAAACCCCGACGTGTCGGCGGGCGTGGCGCGGATCAAGTTGACGGCGTACGCCATCAGGATCACCAGATAGTAGAGCGGCAGGATCCGCAGGCTTCTGCGCCAGTAGAACGCGCGCAAGAACTGTGGCTGATCGAGATTGCGTTGAATGATTCCGGTGATCAAGAATCCCGACAGCACAAAGAACAAATCGACTCCCGTCGCACCGAACCAAAACCCGCGCGGCAGATGGCAGCACAGCACGGCCATCGCGGCGATTCCCCGTAATGCGTCGAGTTCCACAATGTAGGGTGCGGTCGTGGTTGGTTTCGTCGATTCCATCGATCAGGCTCCTACTCCGTACCGTGCCGACAGGGCGTCCAGGACGATGCGACGGACGCGTCGCAGGCGTGCCAGCGGACGTCCCAGGCCGAGCGGATGGGGCCACGGCCAGTTGCCGATGGAATTGACGGTCGCCCGCAAGGCTTCCCCGTAGCGTTTTTCCACATCGCACAATTCAATCGCCCGTTCAAACTCTCTGGCGGCGAGCCCCTGTTTGACGAAACGCCGGATCCCCGGCACGTCTGCATAGCGGTTCGGCAGCGAGCGGGTGAACCGCATGTCCAGATCGAAGGTGCGGTCACGGTTTCCCGCGCTGGCGCCGTCGGACCGCTGTCGGAACCTGGCCAGCGGTGTTTCCAGACGACCGACCGTCCCGATCCGGCTCAAACGCAGCCACAATTCGTAGTCTTCGGAGATATCCATCGTTTCATCGAACAAGCCGACCGTCCGCAGCGCGTCACGACGACAGACGACCGTCGGTGTGCCGAGTCGATTGCGAACGACCATTTCGGCAAAGCTGTATCGCCGCAACGTGGTGGTCTGGTCGATGCAGGACGGTGTGCTGTCCCAGGGAATCATGATCGAACCGATCGCCAGCAGTCGTGGATCGGTCTGCAGTGCAGCGACTTGCAGGGCCAATTTGCTCGGCAGCCACGCATCGTCGGCATCGAGAAAGGCGATGTATTGACCGCTGCTTGAGCAGATCCCGTGGTTGCGCGCCCCCGCGGGGCCTTTGTGTCGACCGTTCATCAAGTAGGTGCAGGGAACGCCGCATCGTGCGACGATTTCGCGCGTCTGGTCGGTGGAACCATCGTCGATCACGACGATTTCCAGGTCGTCATAAGACTGCATCGCCACCGACCGCAACGCGTCCACGAGATAGCGGGCGCAGTTGTAGGTGGGGATGATCACCGAGACGCGACCCGGACGGTGGCGTTGGGTCGACGATGCGGTCCAGTTGGGCGTGATCGCTGCGGCGGCTTCGGCGTGATCGCTAGCCATCTTGTTGTGCCTCGATTCGAAAGAAGCTCAAAAAGTTTGAACGCACCGGCGGTGTGCGCAGCAGCGCGTTGTAGTCATCTTGTCGAACGGGGTCGTCGGCAAAGCGTTTCACGCGAACGTTCTCGTCGACGTCCAAGAAAAACAGGGCGTCGATTTGATCGATGTAGGTGCCCGCGCGATAGTCAAACAGAACGAGTCGCCGGGCGGCATGGATTCGATTGGGATCGTTCACGTCATCCAGAATTGTCACGCCCTGGCAGCGTGGGTCGTCCGCCAATTGTCGCGCCAGGTGGCTCTTGCCCGCCCCGGATCGGCCCACCACGGCGACCTTCAGCGTGGCGTCTTGGGGTGCATCTTGGGACGCTTGGTCCGCGAGAAACGCGGGCAGGAAATCGACGTCGCGCGCCGTCCGGTCGCAGCGAAAGAACGGGCGCCCGATGGAATCTTCACGCAGTTCATCGTTGGTGTAGCCGAGGAACTCGATGGTCTGGAACCCGCCATATTTCAGCAACACCCAAGCGTAATCGCGGGGGTTGTCGCCATGATGGCCCTCGAAGTACATCACTTGCGACAACCCCGCCAACCGGCTGAGGATGGAATTGCGGTCTTCCAGTTCCTTGGTGCCGTAGACGGAAAGAAACATGACGGTGTCGTGCGGTTGAAGGGCCGCCAGCGGATTGTCCAGATCGTCACAACGAAAGGTCGCTGTAGAGTCGCCGTACAAACCGCGGGCACGTTGCACGGCGGCGCTGTCAAAGTCCAAGCCGGTGACCTGGCGGGCGCCCAAGTTCATGCAATGGTTGACGATCGCTCCCATGTTGCATCCGGCGTCGAGCACACGTTTGCCCGCGATGTCGTCGGCACGAAACAGTTTCAAACGTGCATCCGTCTTGTCCCGCAATCCGACCACCTGTCGAGCGTGGTCGGAGTGGTAGTCGACGAACCATTGGTCCCGCTTGGTCGCGATGGAACGGTGCCGCGACAAGACGCGGGACACCAGTGTTCGTGGTGCACGCGAGATTCGACGGCAGGTCGCTGAAAAATGACTCATCGGTTGGTCTTCCTTTCGCTGACAAGGGGCCCGAGACGCTTCTCGTGGATGGGAATCAAGGTTTCGCCTCCAAGACGCCGCGGATTCTCGCCATCCGTCTCAGAGTGGGGAAAAGGTAGCGCTGTCGGTCGGAGGTGTTCAATCCGAAGCTGCAGGCCACGACGACGGCAATCAGGGTTGCGATCAATCCGCCGATGATCAATTCCGTCCAATTGCTTTGAGCGGTGATGTGGTGCACGGCGAATACCAACGGCGCCAGCAGCACCGCGACGACAACGGTGGGGCCAAGGATCTGGCGGCTGTAATCGTTGAAATGAAGTTTCAGGTCGGAGCAGACGATGATCGGGTGCGCGATGCCACGGCACAGGACGGCGGGCAACGCGGTTCCGATCGCAACGCCCAGCAATCCGAACGGTTCAATCAGTGTGACGCTGAGGACCAGGTTCATGATGCCTTCGACACACATCAACCAGGTCAGGCCTTTGAATCGACGGCGGCCCAGCAAGATCTTGGAACCGATTCCGGTGGCGGCGGTGAACAACGCACCGACCAGCAAGACCTGGAACAGCAGCGGTACGGAGTGGTAAATGTCGGTCTGGACGTATTTGTCGCCGATCCACAGGCGGTAAAAACCGCCGGCCCAGATTCCGGTGATCAACGCCGCGCTGACCGCGACCAAGGAAAGCATCCGCGACCCTTTCAGGTACAGTTGCTGCAGACCGGCCAGATTGTTGTGTGCGTCGAGGTCGGTTGCCGCGGGATAAAAGACCTGGCTGACGGGAACGAAGATGTTGGCAAAGTACTTCATCAAGTTATTGGCCAAAGCGAAGTAGGCGATCGCCGAGACCGGCATGAAAATCCCGATCACCAACGCGTCGGAAAAGCTGATCACCAAGTGACTGACGGCAAGCAGGGCGCTCCAGAATCCGAAACCGATGCATTCGCGGCAGCTGGCCCAACTCGCCAACCGCCAGGAAATTCTTAATTCGGGAAGCACGCGACGACCGACCGTCCAGCGAAGCACATAATCGAGAAGGTTTCCGGCGGCGCCGGCGGCGCAGACCCCGATCAATCCGTAGCCGGCGATCAACGCCAGGATCGTCGCGGCGGCCGAGGCGATTCGGCAGAACAGGCTGACGACGGTGATCAGGTCAAAGCGTTGCTTGGCCGTCAGCGCGACCGAAAAGGGGAACAACAACAATTGGATTGCCGTCGAACAGCCCAAGATCAGAACGCACCAAACGGCTTCCGTCTCCAACGCGGGCGGCAAGGAAAAGAAAGCGGGGGCGGCGGCGGCGGTCGCGAACGTGGCGATCCACACGCACAACGCACAGCCCAAATGCAAGGCGAATCCGCTGCTGGCGGCACGGTTCATGCGGTCAAAATCACCCTTGGAAAAGTACCGCGTGATGTACTGGGTCATCCCCGCACGCAATCCAAGATCCAACAGTCCGTAATATCCCGTGATGCTGATCACGATGGTCCAGACGCCGTACCGCGTATCACCGATCTGATGCAAAACGAAGGGCGTCAAAAAAAACGCGATCGCCACTTGGATGACGTAAGCCACCCAATTGCTCAGTATGTTTCGAGAGATGACGCGGAAACTACTCATCAAAGTCAAGGTTTGAGTTTGAAATCACCAACGGACAAACAGACGGATGGTCACGTAGAACAGCAACAGTGACGCGGCACTGGCGAGAAGTGACAACAGCAAAAACCGGTTGCCGATTCGTAATCCGGCGACCTGGCTGGGGAGCGAGGCATGGGCGGGCATGGAAATCGCGGCCGCGACCAGCCCCAGGATCAAGTAGGTGGGGGCGACGAACTGTCGCGAGATGGTCAGCATCGCGGCGATGCATCCCATCAAGGCGGCGAAGAGAAACCCGCACAACCGTGAGTGTTCGCGAGCCGCTTGGGCCGCCGGCGTTTCATCGGCGGGCGGTTTCGTTCGCGGTCGCCGTTGTGACCACAGGCCGAACCCGGCGGCCAAAAAACAGGCGACGAAGGTGGTGCCGCCGAAGAAACCCAATTCGGCATAACAGTGCAGAAAAGAATTGTGCGTCACCACGCCGATTTCATCGGCGATCAACCCCTCGCCCAAACCGAACAACGGATATTGCCGCCAAATGTTCAAGCTGTCCGACCAGATCTGAATCCGGTCTTGCCCGGTCCCTTGATTGATGGCGCTGAAGTCCGACATGCGGCTGGAAAACGCCAACGCCAACAACGACAATCCCGGCAACGCCAAAACCCCGTATTTGCCGCCGCGGAAATAGCACAATGCCGTCGACACCGCGCAGATCAACGAGAGCAGTGCGCCGCGTGAATGGGTCATCGCCAGCGCGGCCAACAGGACACCGGCCGGCGCGAGCCAACCGTAGCGAATCCATCCGGTCCGGGGTTTGGTCAGAAACGATCCGCAAAACACCAGCCCCATGACAAGGATCAATCCAAAGTCATTGGGGTCTTGAAAGATGCCCGTCCCGCGAATCCGCTCGACCTGCTCGGCGACACCGTCTTGGATGACACCGCGGTCTTGGATCGATTCCAGTGCGGCGATCGACACCCAGCCGAATTTGTCCAACAACACCAGTGTTGCCATCGTGGTGATCGCAGCGGTCAGCCATTTGACGAAAAAGCGAAGTCGGGTCGGCGTGTTGACGAGCCCGATGATCAGCACGTACAGGGCGATCAGCTTGCTGACTTCCAGCATCGACATCCTTGCCGCCCAGATGAATCCGTGGGAAAGATGCGATGTCCCGACCGCGATGACCAACAACAGCAGCGCCGCCGTGATCGGCCGGTGGATCAATCGGCCGTGGCTGAATTGTTTGGCGGACGCCCGGGCGGAAACGGCGAGACAGGCGACGATCAGAACTTGATAGATCGGCCACTTGTCCAAGGCCGGGACCAAGTCCGCGGGCCGCACAAACAGCGTCGCGGTCGTCGCCAGCAACAATGCAAACCCCCAGCCGTGCCGGTCATCGACGTCCGTGTCGATGCGGGGCATGTGGGTGTGATCGGTGGTGTCAAAAACCGCCGTTGCCATCTGGTTGGTTGCTTCCCTGCCACACGTGGCTCGTCACGCGACTAACGGAGATACTCGATCTCGACGTGTTCAAGTTCTTCGCTCGGGTCGGATTCGATTTCGTACCACTTCGAGGTCGCGACCGATGCGGACGCGCCGCCTGTCCCTTCACTGGCTGGAGACGCACTGGCTGAAGACGCACTGGCGGCGTGGCCGGATGGATCGGCTTGAAGTTGTGGGGCGGTGGCTGCCCGATCAACGCCGGCCAAGTCAACGCTGGCCAAGTCAACGTTGGCCAGTTCGCTGGGCACTTCGTGGCTGATCTGCTCGATCGGATGGGGCAGTGCCGGGTCGGGGACGATCGGGTCGGGCAGTGTTTCGTCGCTGACGTGTTCGTACCACTGCTCGTGCATGTGCTGGTCGATTGGCACGTGCTGGTCGATGGGTTCATATTGGATCGTCGACTGCCAGGCATCGCAGGGATCCAACGGTGTCCATTGAGTCTCGCGATAGCCGGCGTTGTTGACGATCGAATCGTAGGCGGCTGGCGTGATGGTCTGGGGACGTTGGTGCGGGAAACGCGACTGGCAACCGGCCAGCGTGAGTGCCAGCCCCGCTAGTGCGAGGTGGCCGATCGTGGTTCGTGTCGATGGGGTGGACCGCTGGTTCATGTTGTTTGTGTCAGGCTATTGACTGAACCCGACGCCTCCGCTGGTCTTGTCAAGCACTTTCCCGGACAACCGTGATGCCGTCCCAGTGCCCAGCAGAGTGAATCCCAGAATCCGCTCCAGTGGCGACGTGAATTTCGCGATCGCGGAATCGAAGGCCACGATCTTGTTGTGCGCGATGAAGATTCGGTCACCCGGCAGGAGCTGATAGTTGGTGGTGACATCGGCCAATTGCGTGATGCCTTCCCAATCGACGGGCAACATCACGCTGGTGCCTTGTTCGCGATTGGGGCGGGCGACCCACATCCGACTGGACGAGACGTAGCTGAGTCCGTTGATTTGGCTCAACGCGTCAATCACGGTCTCATTGCCGGTGTACGGCAGCCGGACCAGTTCATCGCCCAGCCCGCCGCCCTGGGTGATGACATAGATGCCCTTGCTGTTGTAGGCGTAAACGGACACCGAGACCTTGGGATCGGAAAACTCCGTGGACATCTGGGCGGCGATCGCCAGACGTGCTTCGTCCAAGGTCATGCCGGCCAATCGAACCGAGCCGTATTGCCCAAGCGTCACGGTGCCATCGGGACCGACGAGATGCTCGCCGGCGATGGGTTGAATTCCCGCGACGCCGCGCAACGACATCGAAACAAGGGGCTGCTGCAACTGTGTTTTCAGATGGGCTTCGATCCGCTGCTTGGCCTGATCGACGCCAACGCCGACCACTTCGACCGCTCCATAGCTGAATCCGAGCTGGATCACGCCGCCGAGTTCCACTTGGTATTCGCCCTCGATCGGTTCGTCGGGAAAGGTCCCCGTCACGGTGAGCAAGACGATGTCACCCGGCTGCAGTGCGTGTTGTTCCTGAGAGACATTCTGTTGGACATCGATCGTCAAAATATCCGGCGGCTCGATGCGATACATCGGCGTGGTCACCTTGTCCAATTCGCGAGGCACAAACGCCACCGCGGCGTCCGAGTCGCAATTCGCATCCACCAGCGCCGGCAATCCGAGCGGAGCGTCAACCCTGTGCACCAAGTGGCATCCGGTACTGGCCATCGCGCATGCCGAGAGCAGCACGAGAGCGAGGTGTCGCAGAGAACAGACGGCGAAGTTCACGTTGTTGATTGCAATGGAGAGTGGGGCAGGAATCGCAAGGCCGGGGGCAACGGCATCGATCAGGCAATCACCGCTGGTGGGCGGAGTTAAACTGGTAGTAGTGCAGGAAATTGTTGAACGTCCCGCCTCGTCCCGTCTGCATCCGTTCGCTCTGGGCCGTCGGGGCCGCCGATCGCTGGATCGTTCGTTCCAGTCTGCGAAGCTGCTCGGCTTGTCGGTTCTGACTCTGACGCATCTGTTGACGCGGCTGAACGAACGAGTGATAGGGGCTCAAGACGCTGTTGTCGCTGCGCAGCAAATCCAGATAAGGCGACAAACGCTGTTGGTAAGGCGCCGTGGACGCGCGATTGGAACCGCCGCCGAATCCTCGCATCGGTGCCTGGGCGTGGGCGGATCCGGGCAAGGCAACCAGCGCCAAGCCGACCGGCACCATGATGAGGGGGCGGACGATTCGATCGCGGAGTCGAGTTGAATTGCGAAGCTGTTTGATCATTGCCGTTTTCCACGGGGTGCTATGGGGCTTACCCACCCTATCGTCCGCCTAACCGGTACATCTTTCCTCTGTTCTGCAAAAAACGCAGGATTGTCTTGGAAATGTCTCAAGCATCAACGGCGCGTTCGGCGTGTCGAACTGCACACCTGTCCGGGTTCGTTCTGCAAATCCGGTCATAGCGAAACGTCGCGGTCTGCGGACGAAAAACGATTCGATGGCGTTGCATTTTCGGTGACGCCGATGGACAGAAGAACTGTGTCCATTCCCATGACCCCTAGAATCTGACCCCTAGAATCCACTCGTGCAATCGAATCTGCAGGCTCCCCGAATGGGCACATGCCGCGGCTGGCGAGGCAAATCGACTGGCGTTTCGGCTCGGCCTTCACCGACGCGGATCCAGGCTTGGCTGACATTGGCTTGGCTGGCATTGGTTCTGTGTTGCTACCGTCAGGTGATGGGGCATCTGTTTCAACAGTGGCACTCCCAGACGAGTTATTCTCATGGGCCGGCGGTTCTGCCGATTGCCATTTGGTTGTTGTGGCAGCGGAGATCGACCCTGCCGGCGATCGGCAAGCCATGGGGACCCGGACTGGCGTTGCTTTTAGCCGCTCAAGGTTTTCTGTGGCTAGGCGGATACTTTCATCTTCCAACGCTGCAATGTTGGACTCTGCCCCTTTACCTCTGCGGAATGGTCGGTTTGCTGGCCGGCCGCGAAGTGTTGGGCTGGAGTTTGCCGGCGATCGGCTTTCTGGGGTTCATGATCCCGCTTCCGTTTCAGTTGGAATTGCTGGCAAATCAATCGTTGCAATGGTTGTCCGCCTGGTGCAGTTGTTACCTGCTCAGTCTGACGTCGACCTTTGCCGTGACCGACGGCTACACGCTGATGATGGCGACCGGCGGGGTGGGGATCACCAAAGATTGCAGCGGATTGCGAATGACCGTGGCTGTCGTGGCACTGGGGACCATCATCACCTTTCTCGCCCGATCGCGGTCTGATCGGGACCGAGGTGGCCCCGCGCCGGGGTGGAGCGTGGTGCGGGATTTGGCCACGGTGATGTTGCTGGCAGTGCCGGCGGCCATTTTGGCCAACGCCGCCCGGATTTCAGTCGTCGCCTGGGTGGCGGACCGCTACCAAACCGAGTCGTACACAAGGTGGGCCCATGACCTGGGCGATTGGTTGGCATTGCCCCTGTCGGCCCTGTTGTTTTTGGCGTTTCGGGCTTGGATCAGCAGGACGCGTGCTTTGTCAACGTTTCAACGTGGCGTGGGACCGGACGGTTCGCGCCGTTCCGCAACGGTGCTAGCGACAGCCCACGAGCCCTCCGGTCGGATCAACCCTCAAGTGGCAATCCGGAGACTGCGCGGTGGTGATCGTGATTTCGATGGCGGCAGATGCTGGGCAGCCTGGGGCAAGTCCGTGGTGGCGGTGGGGGCTGTGCCCTTGGTCATCGCCGGCATCGTCGCTGTCGCGATGGTTCATCATGCGGCCAAGCGAGAACGCATCATCCGCGAAACCCTGACCGAGGCACGCGTTCACGAAGCCAACGCCGACTGGGATGGTGCGGCCATGTGTTACCGAACGTTGTTGCAGCTGCAGCCGGAACAGATCGACGCTCGCTATCGTTATGCCTGGGCGTCGCTCCAGGGAGCGGACTCCGTCGACGCTTCCATGCAGGCCTTTTATCAACTCGAATCCGTCCTCGAGCAAGCGCCGTCGCATGTCGATGCCTTGCGAACGCATTTGGAATTGGCGTTGGACCTTGATCAGGCAAAATCAGCCAGCCGCAGCGCCGAACGCCTTTACGGGATCGATCGCCGCGACGCGCATTCGCTGCGGCTGTGTGTGGAAGCCATGCTGCGATTCCCCCACGGCTCGGGCGACCGTCACCCGTTGATCACGGTCGATCGGCTGAACCGATGGATGGAACGATTCGGTCCCACGTCCCAGTGGCGGGATCGTTTGGTGATCGAGGTGGCATCGTATTGCTGCGATCACGCAAAGTCGATGGATCGGCGTGTGACCAGCGCGATCGAACCGGCGATCGCCGATGCGGCCGACGGGGTCGGTTCAACGTACGCCTTCCTTCAAGCGTGGCGATACGCGCATGTGTTCGGCACGGGAACTCCGTCCATCGAACGGGCTCGGTTGAGTATCGACAACCAGTGCCCGGCCGGGGTGGCCTATCGGATTTATCTGGCCAGTGCGCAGGAAGCTGTGTTGCAACGTCGTCGCGACGATGCGAAACGGTTTCTGACCCGAGCGATTGAGCGGCTGCCGAATCACCATGCGGCCTACGCGATTTTAGGCGATGTTTTCGCCAGCCAGGGACAATGGCCGCAATGCACCGCGGCGTACCTGCGGGCGTGGCGGTTGGTGGGGGATCGCCCGATGGGACTGGGGATCAAACTGGCCGAGGCGTTGTTTCAAGCGGAGCGTTATGCGGAGTCGGCTGCGTTGGTGGGGCAGTTGCTGAAGCAGGAAAACCAAACGCTTCGTCCCGTCAGCCGCGATCTGCGGATCCGCTGGATGCTGGTTCAAGCCGGGCTGGATGCCCGCGATGGGCGGCACGAACGAGCGCTCGAGACGATCGGGCGTTGCCGATCCTTGATCGCGATGTCGCCGGCACCGTCGGCCGACGAGGCCGCCGCGTGGTTGCCGGCGCTGGAAACGCTGCAGGCTCGCTGTCTGGTTCGCTTGGGCCGCTATGCCCAAGCCGCCACCTTGTTCGAGTCGCGTGCGGCCGACGGCGATCGTTCAGCCGACGGCGATCGTGCGGCCGACGGTAAGCGTTCAGCCGATCAATGGACGGCGGCCGCTCGAGCCTGGCGATCCGACGGCAACTTGCCGGCCGCCGAACGCTGCTATCGCAGTGCGCTCTCGGAACTGGGGTATGACAACGAAATCTGGCTGGAACTGGTCGACTTGCTCCGCGACCGATACGGAGTCCGCGGCGCGCTCGAGGAGATTGCGCTGCGGCAACGACGCGGTGGCGCGACTGCTGCTGCCACGCAGCGAACCGCCCCTTCGGAGGAGATGCTTGCCCAAGCCTATGAACGGGTTGGCCGAGGCGATCTCGCCATCCGGCACTATCGGACCGTTGCCGAGCGAGGTGTTGAAGACGTCGCGGCGCTGGCGATCGCGTTGGCGCGTCACGGGCATGCCGACAAGGCGGTCGCGTTGGTTTCCGATCCGCGCTGGACGGTCAACACTTCCCTGAGGGCTCATACCGCCGCCGTGATCGCGGTCAGCACGACCGAATGGTCACCCGCCGACCAGGCGACT
The DNA here is from genome assembly GCF_007754155.1 of Stieleria neptunia. Taxonomy (NCBI): domain Bacteria; kingdom Pseudomonadati; phylum Planctomycetota; class Planctomycetia; order Pirellulales; family Pirellulaceae; genus Stieleria; species Stieleria neptunia. The sequence continues at coordinate 1,035,331 of NZ_CP037423.1, forward strand.
TTGGAACCAATCATCCAGCGCGGCGTGATCGAGGCGGTCGATGACCCGGCGCTGCTGATGGCGATCGTGGCCTGGCATACGCATCACCGGCGCAAGACCGCTGCGCTGGAATTGCTCGATCGCGCCGTGACGCGACACCCCGACAACGTCGTCGCCGCAAACAACTTGGCGATGCGATTGGCCGAAGAAGGGCGTGATCTTCAGCGGGCACTTCGACACATCGATGACGTCTTGAAACAGACCGGTCCGGTGTCCGAATTCTTGGACACCAAGGGTTGGATCTTGGTCCAGATGGATCGTGCCGAAGACGCACTGGTGTGGTTCAGGCGTGCCGTCGCAGGTCCCGGTGGTGCCGCTCCGACCACACACCTCCACATGGCAGCCGCCTACTTGGCGGTCGGCAATCGCGATCAAGCTCGAGAATCCTATCAGTCGGTCCAGGTCGAACGGCTTCACGTCGATCAGCTGCATCACAGCGAACAGCGCGCCTGGGCCAGGCTACAAAGCGAATTCACTCGCCCGAACGAATTGACCACACGGCCCCCCTTGCAGCGGAGCGGCGAAGCCTGATGGATTTCCGTTTGACCCGAATGAAGGCCGCGGTGTTGGGTTGCTCCCTTGCCCTGGTCGGTTGTCTGGCGACCACTGGTGCGCGCACCGGTGTGCCGCCGCAATGCGCGTTTGAGTTGGCCGAGACGCTCGGCGGATGGGAGCTGATCGAGCGCTGCGAATTGCAGCCGAGTGAGCTGGAGATTCTGCAGGCGGGAGATCACTGGCGATGTGTCTATCAACATCGCCAGACCAAGCAGGTCGTGGTCGTGACCTTGATCGCGGGGCCGGGAGGTCCGCTGGCCAGCCATCTGCCGGAGACCTGTTATGCGCGGACCGAGTTCCGTGCGCACACTGAGCCCGTCGTTTGGAACGTGCCGGATCAGCCGGACCGGTTCCGTTTTCAAACACTGCAGCCGCGGAACGTCGATCAACCCGCGCTGACGATCGCCTACGCCTGGCACGATGGATCGCGGTGGCGGGCGCCGCGGTACCCACGCTTTCAACTGGCCGGTCATCCGACGTTGCAACGATTGCTCGTCACCATGCGGCACCCCGGCGGGATGACGGCGGAGGCTCAGCAGGTGATCCGGCAAGTCGTTCGGCTGACCGTCGACTCCTCACCGACGCGAGTGACACAGCGCTCGATTCCGGCCCCGAATTTAAAATGAACCGACACCAGAACCAAATTCAAACCATGCCCACGGTCATCAAACCAACCCGCCTCGTCGAACTGCAAACCCGCCGCCCCGGGCGCCCGCTCGGGCGTGCGTGTGGCGGACTCTTGCTGGTGCTTTTGCTGGGTGCCGAGCAAACCGCGAACGGCGGCACGATTCGTCACGATCGCTCCGATTCCAGTTACACGAGCTTGGCCACCAGCTATCCGGCGGTGGGCGCGTTGACGTGGAGTTCGATGATCTGTTCGGCCACGTTGATCGAAGAAGACTGGATTCTGACGGCCGGGCACTGTTTGGATGAGGTCGGTCTGTCGGCGAGCGACTGGACGTTTGATTTGACCGATAGCGGCGGCGGGGTCCACGTGGGGGCCGAGCGGTTTGTGTTTTCGGGCTGGACGGGCGATCTTCAAACGGGGACCGACATCGCCCTGTTGAGACTGGCCACGAGCGAAACGACCGTGACGCCGGCGACCATCAACACCAACACGTCCGAAGTCGGGCAGACGGCAACCCACGTCGGGTACGGGGTCACGGGCAATGGTGCGACGGGCATCACCGCACCGGCGGGCACGAAACGGGCCGGTCAAAACGTCGTCGATGTCGATGGCAGTGCGGTTTCGGGCTACAGCGACGATATTCTCTTTGAAGATTTCGACAGCGGATCGGCGGGCGACAACGTTTTTGGGACGGCAACGCAGCAGGATCTGGAATACTTGATCGCCGGCGGAGACAGCGGAGGCGCGGTGTTCATGGACTTCGGCAGCGGCGAAGTCCTGGCCGGGGTGCACTCGTTCATCGCCAGCGTGGATGGCAATCTGGATGCGGACTATGGTGATCTGGCCGGTTCGATCAAGGTTTCGTCGTACGCGTCATGGATCACGTCCACGATCTCCGGCGGCGATCCGGTCGCGCCCGAGTTGTCATCCTGGATGATGTGGATGGTGTTCGCCGTGGGGTTGTGGATGACCTCTCGTTCCAAACCGACGGTCGTCGAGCGGAAAAGGGGTCAGGTACGAATGGCACGGGCATAAGTAGAACGGGATTCAGCAACCGTTGTACGACGTCCTTTTTAGGTCGCCGGGGCGAGCCCCACGGGCGACGGCCCGGAAGGGCCATCGTACTCGAACAAGCGGTCGTCGGGGCGAGCCCTCCGGGCGACGGCCCGGAAGGGGCCATCGTACTCGAACAAGCGGTCGTCGGGGCGAGTCCCACGGGCGACGGCCCGGAAGGGCCATCGTACATCAGAAAAGCGATCGCCTTCAGCTGGGCGGCTAAAGCCTGCACACCAACACTGATGCCTGTGCCATCCGCGGCATCCTCAGTTTAGAGGTTGCCGAAGCGCTAGGCCGCTTTGTTCCGCGACGCGTTGCGATCCGTGTCCCGCCGATCGGCCAACTTCGATTCCGGCCGATACCAGATCGTCGATTCCGAAACTGGATCCAATTCGATCCGTTGGAACAGCATGACCTGCGGACGTGTAAAGCAGGCCGCCCGAGTGCGAATCATCTTGCGTAGCAACGTTTCGACTCGATAGCCGAGTTTGGTCATTCCCGGCATCAGGCTTAGCACGCGGTCGACGACGTCGCTAAACATTCGGTTGCGGCGACTGCCCCGATCGTTGCTATACAGCCCCAGCGAATTGTTGGCGTAGTGGGCCGGCACGACGCTCCGCAGCTTCAGGCCTGCCAGTTCAAGACACTGTATGAAATGCGAAGGCGGGAAACCGAATTCGTAAACGCCGTAGGATTGGCTGTATGGATGGCCTTGCAGGAATTGATAGAGTTCCGTCGCCGATTCCACGTACGGTTCTCGGATCATCACCCACTTTCCCCCCGGGGCCATCTTTTGACGAATCGCGGCGGCGACAAACGCGATATTGGGGAAATGGTGCACGCAGTTTCGAGTGATGACCGTCTGGTACATCTTGTCCGAATCGTAGAACGCGTCGAGCGAATGTTCGATCTCAATGGGTGCCGCGTCGACGCGTGAACGCAAGTAGCCTGTGCCGGTGATGTAGTTCGGATTGGGCTCCAACAGCGAGATGTCCTGGTATCCTTCCTGGCAGAGCGCCCAGGAGAGGAACCCGCTGCCGCCACCGATCTCAACGGTCGGCTGGTCCTTTTCGATTCCCATCAGCCGCAAAAGCTTCAGCGTCGATTGGAAGTCCAGGCTTTCGTGGAATCGTCGGAATGCGAGGTCTCGGTCCGATTCCCAATAGACGGATTCCAAGACCTTTGCGGCGACGGGATCCGACTTTGCGTTTTCGTTTTCGGCTTCAATCAAGCGTTCCCAAAGGTCGGGATCTTCACGAAGCGGAAACAGCGACAGATCGTCAAGCTGCTGCGGATTGATTTTGGGTTTTTCTGATGTCCCGGGTTTTTTTCGTTGCGTGTCCTTCGCATCGCCATTCGACACGAATTGCTTGAGAGACGCTTCGCTCGGTGAAAACGCTTGATCAAACTCCGCGATGTCCAGCTTGGTCAGCGGTCCGAGATCGCGCTGTGAGAATCGTTGCTTCCGTATGCTCAGATAATTGTCGCTGTTGAGTTCTGGAAGGATCGAAGGGTTTTCTTCCTTGGAGATCCAATGGTCACCCAGGGCGAGATAGTCGACGTCCATGTATCCGAACGATTCCAATGCATCTTCGGCCGTGTCGACAATCGCCTCTCCGTTCACGTTGAAACTGGTGTTGATGACAATCGGCAACCCCGTCAGTTTCTCGAAGTGGGTGATGATCTGGTACAGGTCTTCATTTTCGGTTTGGCAAACGGTTTGTACCCTGGCCGTCCCGTCGGCATGCACCACCGACGGTGCGAGATTGCGTGTTTTCTCACGCGCCTGGCCGATCAGCAGCATGAACGGCGACTCTTCATGGATCTCAAAAAAATCGGAAACGCGTTCTCGCAAGCAAGCCGGGGCGAAGGGGCGAAATTCTTCGCGGTGCTTGACGCGCGCATTGAGCGTCTCCTTCATTGTTTCCAGCCCCGGATGAGCCAGCAAGGAGCGATGGCCCAGTGCTCGCGGACCGAACTCGGCGCGACTCGTACAGCGGGCGACAATTTTCCCGTCGGCAAGAGCGCGTGCGATTTCCTCGTGGATCGAATCCGGACGGGTGGCCCGCACGTTGCGGCGTCGGATCGTTTCAGCCGCTTCCGCGTCGGTCACCTCGTGTCCGAAATAGCAAGACTTGATTCGTTGCCGGCTAATCGGATGCGACTCGTTGGCGGCCAACTGTGCCGCGCCGACGGCGCATCCGTCGTCCGCTGCCGCGGGATAGACGAAGATTCCGTCGCAACCGCTATTGGTTCGAATCGCCTCGTTCATCAGACCGTTGAGCGCCACACCTCCGGCGAGCGCCACATTCGGCAATCCGGTCAACGCGATCGCCTGCCGAACCAATTCGACGCCTGTCTTCTCGGTCAGTTCTTGAACCGAGGCGGCCAAATCAAAGTGCTGTTGCTGAATCGGATCTTCCGAAGCGCGTTGCGGCAACAGTTTGTGAAATGCTTCGGTGAACTGATAAGCGAGATGCCCATGCGGTCCGAGTTCGCCGAGCCGCAAATAGTCGGTCTCGTGCAACCAGAGCCTTGCCTGGGAATCGACGCTGATCATCTCGCGGAGGGCGTCGCGGTACGTCGGTTTGCCGTACGCCGACATTCCCATCACCTTGTATTCATCGCCGAGTTGGAAGCCGAGGTGTTGGGTGGCGAACAGATAGAAGATGCCCAAGCTGTGTGGCCAACTGCTTTCGCTAACCCTTGTTAGAGATCCCGATTCCGCTCGATAGACGCTGACCGTGTCCGCCTCTCCCATGCCGTCGATCACGATCACCGTTGCGCTTTCGAATCCGGAATTGAAGTACGCCGAAGCCGCATGGGATTCATGGTGATTGAAAAACCGAATCGGCACACCGTCCACGTATCGGGTGATCGTGTCGGCGATCTGGCCATACTTGACCGCCCAATTCCAGTACCATGTCATCCGCTTCAAAAGTCGATGATTGGTCGTTTGATCGAGTCCGAGTGCTTGCAGATGGGCCAGCAATTCGTGAGCCCATTCGGTCGGCCGGTCGACCGACAAGTACTCGCGATCGGAGAGCCGTCGGGACAGGAAGTCACAGATCGATTGCGACGCGAGCGAATCGGGGACCAGCCGGCCGATTTCTTGAAACATCGTCTTGGTGACGAATTCGTCTGAGCGAAAATTGACCGCGACAGAGTCCAGGGTCATCCCGCGTTCTGTCGCAACTCGGCAACATTCATCAATGGCGCCTACCGGAAAATGCCAATCGTGTTTTCGATTGGTCAACCGCTCTTCGGCGACGGCGAACAACACGCGTCCCGATTTGGCCTCCACCAAGGAAGCCGCCGCGTCATGCCCGAACGTTCCAATCCCGAGGACGGCGGCGCGATCGTCGTCGCCGCGCGGTGCGAGCTGGGGATAGGATGACAGAAGGGGCTCCGAATCGTCCGAGTGAATGTTGAACATGCGATGCACTTACCTTTTTCCACACAACGTCATGAATCTGGACGTCGTGACTATTGATGTGTTCCGTTCCAACGGGGCGTCGCGGCAGACGGTAAAGCAACCCGTGAATTGGTTGCAATGCTGATTTGGGAATGGAAAACGCACTTGATCTTGCGGCCGGCCAATTGCTAAGGTGCCCGACAAGTGTTTGAGCCGTCTTGTTTTCTGATCGACACAAGTGCTGCTCCATCCAATTTGATTTGACGACGGTTTCGTGACGGGATTTCCCAGCGATGACGTCCTTCTTCACGGCGACGGATTCCAGCCATGCTTCCACCCCCCACTGAAATTGATTCGCGTTCCTCCAACGCGATCGCGTCACGACCAACCCACTTTGATGCGGACTGCCAAACCGTTTACCGGGTTCCGGGTACACAGTGGCTCGATCCCGTTCAGACCAGTGCACAGACCGTCATGCGGCTCGCGACGAGCGAACAAACACTCGGCGCAGTCTCCGACGTGATGGCGAAGCTGACCAGTGATGACTATTTGGAGTACTTGAAGGGCTACTACCAGTCGGGACGATCCAAATTTGGAAGCAATTGGCATTACGCGGATCTGTTGACGGTGCTGCACGCCGCCTCGTCGCTGATCAAGCCTCGTAACTACCTTGAAATCGGTGTTCGCCGAGGCCGCAGTTTGGCCGTTGTTTCTTCGCTGGCACCCCACTGCGAGATCTTTGGATTCGACATGTGGGTCGCCGACTACGCGGGAATGCCGAATCCGGGACCCGACTTTGTCAAACAGGAACTGGCGGATCTCGGCCATCGCGGCACGGTCGAATTGATTTCCGGCGACTCTCACCAAACCGTTCCCCAGTTTTTCGCCGACAATCCGGACGTTCGCTTCGATTTGATCAACGTCGATGGAGACCACACCGAGGCCGGAGCCCGAGCGGACCTGGAAACGGTTTTACCGAAGTTGGCACTCGGCGGAATCATCGTGCTGGACGATATCACCCATCCGCAACATCAGTACTTGGAAACCGTCTGGGATGACCTGATCGGGGACCATCCCAACTACAGTTCCGCAAAGTATCGCGATCTTGGATACGGTGTTGCGGTGGCGATCCGAAAACGGGATTAAGCCATGACTCCAATGAGTGTGATGGTCACGGGGGCGTCGGGGTTTCTCGGCGGAACGATTGCCCGCGTCGTCCGGGCACGATGCAAACGTCTGATCGTTTGCGCCAAACCCGGTGACTTTGACGCACAGCGGATCAGCGATCAACGATTGTGTTTTCGGCTCCCCGATCAACGCTTTGCTAGCATTGTCGCGAAAGAGCAGCCCACTTGGTTGATCCACTGCGCCGGTTCGGCGAGCGTGCGAGCGTCGTTCGCAGATCCCGCGGGCGACCGCCGAGCGAATGTGGCAGTGACGGAGTTCATATTTAAAACGCTGGCCGAACATTCGCCGAAGACGCGGGTGATCAATCTGTCCAGCGCGGCCGTGTACGGGCAACCGGCCTCGCTGCCGATCACACTCGATACGCCCGCCATTCCGATCTCTCCCTATGGCATTCACAAGCGTGAATGCGAATTGATCAGCGAGCGTTATGGGAATCGGGACGGAATTGAGACGGTCAATCTGCGGATCTTTAGTTCGTATGGTCCGGGGTTGCGGAAACAGGTCTTGTGGGACATTTACAAGAAAGCGATGGCGGGTCAGACTGTGTCGCTGTTCGGTGACGGCACCGAGACCAGAGATTTTATCTTTTCGCGTGACGTCGCAACCTTCGTCAACCAGATGATCCATCGTCCCGAATCGGCCCAGCGGCCGACGACACGGCCCAAGACGCTGTACGTCAATTTGGCGTCGGGAAGATCGGTTCAAATCCGAGACCTCGCAACCCTGTTCCTGCAGCAGATCGGTAGTGATGCGGAGCTTTGCTTTACGAACGAACGCGCCGCGGGGGACCCGCGTCATTGGGCGGTCGATGCATCGCCGCTGGACGAATTCGGATTTTCCCCACCTCCGACAAGCCTGAAAAAAGGGCTGTCGATTTATGCACGTTGGATCCGCTCTTTAACGGGAAACGCCGATGCGGATCGCATTTTGGCTGCTGCAAGATAGCATTCGCCAATGGGCCGGATGGGTAGCCGGACTGCACTACGTGCGCAATTGCCTTGAGGGTCTGGCTTGCTTGCCCGAGGGCCAGGCTCCCCAGGTCGTCGCGTTTGTGCCCGAATCGCTACGCGACAGACTGCTGGCCGATGCGGGGTTCCGCGATGCGCCGTGGCTGGAAGTGAAGTGGATCGAAGACGAGCTGTTGAGTGACCGGTCGCGACGGCGTGAATTGCAAGATCGGGTCGCCGCCGAATCGTGCGACATGCTGTTCCCTGCCATCAGTCCACCGGGCGTCTCAACGGGTGGGAAAACGATCGGTTGGATCACGGACCTACAACACAAACATTATCCGCAATTTTTTTCTGAAGCCGAGTTAAACTATCGCGACGATTTGTTCTCGTTCCTGATCGGCTCGTCCAGCCGCATCGTGTGCAGCAGCCAATCGGTCCGCGACGACTTGGAGCAACATTTCCCCGCGGTTGACGATCGGGGATTCATCTTGCGTTTTCGCACGCGACCGCCTGCATCGGCGTTGCAAACCAGCCCGAAATCGGTCCTGTCGGAGCTTGGCATCGACCGGCCGTACGCCTATCTGCCGTATCAATTCTGGCAACACAAAAATCACCGAGTCGTTTTCGAAGCTTGGGCGTTGCTATTGAAACAAGGCCTGCGCTATCCGCTGATCTGCAGCGGAGCGACGGTCGATGCACGGGCCCCCGAGCATTTCGCAACACTGGAGCAGTTCATCCGGGCCAACGGCTTGGCGGATCAGATCAAGATCTTGGGAATGGTTCCCCGCGAGCAACAGTGGCAGCTCTATCGAGGCGCAAGACTGATCCTTCAACCCTCGCTGTTCGAAGGCTGGAGCACGTCGGTCGAAGAGTCCAGGTCACTGGGCAAAAGCGTCTTCCTGTCCGACATCGCCGTGCACCGCGAACAGATGGACGGGATCGGTACGTTTTTTGATCCCGCCGACGCAACGGATCTGGCCGAGCAACTGAAGTCCAAGTGGGACGACCTGCCCGATGGCTTTGACGAAGCGATCGAGTCGAGTTCGCTTGTGGCCAATCAGAACGACATGCAGCAGTTCGGCCGGCAGCTTGTCGAACTGTTTCGTGAAACGCATGCTGACACGCGCGTGCCGATTGCCCCGAGTGTTCTGCCGTTGCTGCTGTCGATCCAGAACGAGTCCGAGCAACGGCTCGATGTGATTCACCAACTCAGTGCCGAAATCGACCGTTTGCGAGACGTCAAGCAGGAAGTCAAACTGGGATGGTTCGACAAACTGCTAGGCCGCGGCACGGTCGGATAGATTGTCCGACGCGATCTCGGGTGAATTGTCCGGCTGGCCGTGGAACAATTTCTGGAACGTCGTGCAGGTTTCCCGTAGTGTTTCAGCGTCTCCGCTGGAAACGACTCGGCCATTCTTCATCACGATGATTCGGTCGCACAATTTGAAGGCTTCCGGACGATGGGAGACGAAGATGCAGGTACGGTCGGAGATAAAGTCTCTCAACGCGTCATAGATCAGTTGTTCGCTGTGCTGATCGATCTGGTTGGTCGCTTCGTCAAGAATCAGGATGGAAGGATCACGTAAAAAGGCCCTGGCGAGTGCGATGCGTTGTTTCTGTCCGCCGGACAATCGATTGCCGTCAAATCCGACCTCGCTTTCGTAAGTCTGGTCCAGATTTAAGATGAATTCTTCCGCACGCGCCATTTTGGCCGCCGCGATGACTTGATCATCGGTCGCGTTGGGGCTGCCGAAGCGAATATTTGCCGCGACGGTGTCTTCGATGATGGCGGGCGATTGGGAAACCATACTGATGGAACGGCGAACTTGTTTGGCGTCCAGCGTTTTGATGTCGACGCCGTCAATGAACACACTGCCATGATTGGGATCGTAGAACCGCAGCAGCAGTTTTCCCAGCGTGGATTTTCCACAGCCATTTTCTCCGACGATGCAGACGGTTTCGCCCGCTCGGATGGTCAACTCGATTTCATCGAGAACGGGTTGGTCCTCGCAATACCGAAACGACACCGCGCGGTATTCAATATTCCCCGGCGTGCGGACGACCGGCGCGATTGGGGGTTGGTCAATGACGGTTTCGTCGGCCGCGGGTTGGTTCGGAACCGTCAGCCGGCTCGGTTCGTTCAACACTTCGGCGACTCGGTCGGCCGCAGCGATACCGATTTGCAGGTTGCTGTAAATGTCCGTCAACTTTCTTGCCGGATCACTCATCCCCACCATCATTGCAAAGAAGACGAGCATCGAGGGGATCGTCAGCGGCTGTTCGGTCAGTTGGATGCCGAACAGATGGGTTTGCTGGTTGAGCACCAAGTAGGCGCCGATCACCAGCGTCGCGCCGATCGCCAAAATTCCCGCCAATTCCGTCACGGGTTTCGTCAGGGCAATCCAAAGTGAAATCTTGACGGATCGCCGCATCCGATCCACGCCGGCAAGGTCGACCTCTTTTTCCATCTCACGCTCCATTCCGTACGCTTGGACGGTCGGAAGCGAAATCACCGACTGGAAAATCAGGCGATTGAGATGCACCGAGTCAGAGACGTGTGCCTTGAGCGAGCGTCGCACCCTGCGATTGAGTGCGCTGATCAGCAACGCCGTCGGCGGCGTGACGATTAATGTGAACAGCATCAACCGCCAACTGATCAGCGATGCACCGATCGCACAGGAGAGGATCTTCAACGGTTCTCGAACCGATGCCCCCAACAGGACCTGTAGGCCCCGGCTGACATGCTCGATCGACTCGGTGAAATGGGTGACCAGCTGGCTGGTCCCGAAGCGGTCGTAGCTTGCCAAGTCCAGACCCAACACGCGCTGTGTGTATTGGTTCTGCAGATCGAGCGTGGTTCGTTGCACCACCCAAGAGGTCGAAACGAGGTTGCCGACGATGAACAAGTTCTTCAGAGCCGTCGTCGCCAACAGCAACGCGACAAACAACGCGACGGTTTGAAACGGATCGTTCGGCAAGAGTTCCGCATAAGGACGCAGTCGCATTTTGGTATCGATCGCATGCTGCAGCGATTTGAACTCCGCCTGCAACTGTTCACGCCGGATTGGTGTTAACGATGCGTCTGCATCTTCCAATTCGGCCGTGATCACACGCTGTTTCGCTTCGCCTTCGGCGATGTCGTCCGCGATCCATTGTTGAACCGATTTGCCCCGCAGAGAAACCTCTAGCAAGGGGTACAAGGCGCCGATGTTGCCGCCCCACAGCATTGCCACTGCGATGGAGCATAAAATAGATGCGGACAGCGCGGCCGGAAAGCGGGTCATGCCGCGCGCAATTCGGAAGAATGGATTCATTGCTATTTTCGAATCAACCTATCGGACTGCGGGTTCAAGAAGTGTGTGAGTATGGTGTTGCACCCACTGCCGAAACCGATAAGGCCGAATCGCGCGTCTCATTTCACGTGTCGTCGGAATATGTCCCAACTCTCTGCGCCGCAATCGATTCATCTCCGTTGCGCCGAGTGTTTCCAAAAGCACTTGCGTCTTCTGTGTCTCGATCACACGAAACGCTCCGAGGAAGCGCGGCACTCGGACGAAATTCATGCCGGCGGCGCGGAACCGTAGGATCAGATCCCAATCCATTGCGAACTGAAATGATTCATCCATCGTAGCGCCAACGGCGTTCCAGGCCGATCTCCGCCAGAACATCGTTTCCTGGGGAATGTAGTCGGCAAACTTGATCGCGTGATCATCGTGCTTGGGCAGGATCCAACGTCCGATCTCTTGGTCATTTCCGTCGATGATCAGCCGATGACCATAGATCACGTCGACTTTGGGATTGCGACGGAAGTATTCGGAGACAAAGGAAAGACTGCCGGGCAAGAGGATGTCGTCGGAATTCAGATAGGCCATGATGTCCGTATCAATGTGGCTGATTCCACGGTTGATCGCCTGGGTTTGGCCGCTGTCCGGACGCGAATCCCAATGGTGCAATTGCGTTGCGTGTCGCTTGATGATCTCCACACTGCTGTCGGTCGAGCCGCCGTCTTGGACGACATACTGCAGCAACGGGAATTGCTGGCGGACGACGCTTTCAATCGTTCGTTGCAAAAATTCGCCGGTGTTGTAATTCGGCGTCACGATGCCAATTGACAGTCGATCGGTTGAGGGAATCTGCGGCGTGTCGTTGATCAGCCGCACGGCACGTGGAGCGTGCTGTTGAAGCTGAAACAGACGGCTGCGGAAAAAGTTTCGAATGCGTGGCCCAAAATAGTCGGGCATGAACCTGGTCAGCACCCGTGGATACTTCAACGAATGCGATGCTTGCAATCGAATGTGCGTCGCCTGCAATCGAAGTTTTGCGGCCTGGCTACGAATTCCTGTCTTCGCTGGATCGGCGTCGAGTGATTGTTTGACCTTGATCGCGTTTTGAAGCACCGCTGCGTCGTAGCCGGCACTGAGCGGATCGATTTCCTGTTGGGCTGCATGAAAGTGTCCGACACGCAACGCCACCCCGTCGGGAACCGCGCCCAGATGACGCGCCAACAGACGGGCCTGTTCCATCGCCCGGGCCGTCTGCACTGCCAGCGACGTGACACCGAACTGGCGATTGCCACGGTGTCTGCGTTTTCCAGCCAGACAATCCTTGACACACAAGGAAACGATACCCTGTTGATAGCAACGAATCACAAAGTCGTACCAGCAACAGTACTCCAATGAATTGTCAAGCATCCCGACTTGATCGAGCACCCGGCGCCGGAAGAACAGACTGGGATGCCACGACGTGCACTTTTTGATGAGGCGGCGTTGGTTCATGTGGCGTGGGATACGTCGTCGGTACGCCACGCTGTCCTCGTCAATCTGCTCAATCCCTCCATAGACGAGGTCGACTTCGGGGTGTGTTTCGAAAACCGTTTTGACCCGCTTCAACGCCCCTGGAAGATACACGTCATCATCCGAGAGACACCCGACGAGTTCGCCCTTTGCTTGCTCCAGTCCACGGTTGAATGCGTCGGCGGACCCCGCCGGAGACGCCTGGATCACGCGTGAGTGCAGATCGGGATCGGAGATCGTGGCCAGTGATTCCAGCAACGGTGATGCGACCAACAGGTGTTCCGTCGGACGTTCTGAACAGGCTTGAGTCGACACGCTTTCAAGTGTCTCTGCCAAAAAGCGACTTTTTCCCAGCGTGGGTGTGATGATGGAGAATGATAGCAAGGTTCAAAGTCCCGCGAAAAAGTCAGCGCCGAGTCTCGAAGGTAGGGAAGTGCTGCAAACTTTTAATGATGCATCAATCACACGTAAAGATCATTTGTGTGATGAAGCGTTGGCGGCCTACATTCGTCTTTTGGGCTTAACGGTTGGAAAGCAAAGTTCACTTGTCGTCCAGGCACTTCCGTGCCGACGGCAACTGCATTGCGTCGCAATGCCCCGGTCTCATCACAAGCGTCAGAAAACGACACTCATTGCTCGTATGATCGGTGGGAATCGCTGCCGTCAATCAACAGAATCCGGACAAATCTCCATTCTTTCTCGATCGTCACATTTGACAGCAAATAGTCGTTGACAGTAAAGGATATTCGTCACTCTCCCCCTGGGGGTTCTTCGTGGATTTTGGTGGCTAATCGCTCAGGACCCAGGTTTTTCGAGGCATTGCTGCGATGTCCGAATGGGGAGAGCGAGGACAAACGCTCGGTCCAAACGACCCTCCGCCGACACGGGTGCCGGCCGAGGGCACGAAGCACCTTCGGCGCATCGCAGACCAGGTGATTCCTTGGCGGGTTGCTCCTCAGCCGCCGCAGGCCACAAGTGACCAAATGATTCCGAGGAACTGGGTGTGAGGATTATCATGTCGGATACGCGGCGGGTCGTGGAGGCCGTTCTCTACGTGGTGCTTCGTGCCCGCTTCTCAGCCTGGTCCCGGGAGTTTGCTTGAAAATGACATTGGTGGCTCGCCTCACGGCGTTGACCCCGTTTGAGAGAATAACAGAGCCCTACTCCCGCGCCTGCCGCGTTTTTCCGTTGAAGTCACCTTTCGGAGTTCCGCCATGGCCAAGAAGAAATCCTCTGGGAAACCTAAGCGTCGATCACGTGGTGGGTTTCCGATTGACAACGCACCCGTTCCACAATCACTTGACACAATCAACTTGAACGCTGCCGGCATCGATATTGGTTCGACCCAGCACTATGTTGCCGTGCCCTCCGATCGCGACTCATCACACGTTCGCTGCTTCGGCACCTTTACATCCGATCTGGCGTCGCTCGCAGATTGGTTGGAAGAGTGCGGCAATTTGTGTTCTGCGTTCTTACATGCGGCAACGAGCCATGCTCGTCGCCAACGCGAGCGAGCATATCCAACGGATGCAGAAGGCGATGATGGAAATGAATGTCCAGCTCCATCACGTCATTTCGGACATCACCGGCACCACTGGCCTTGCCATTTTGGATGCCATTGTTGCGGGCAGTCGAGACCCTCACCTACTCGCAAAACTTCGCGATCCAAGGTGCAAAAATGACGAGTCGACGATCGCGAAAGCTCTGGAAGGCAATTGGCGTGAAGAACATGTATTTGCGTTAAAACAGGCTCTGGAACTGTACCGTTTTTACGGTTCCAAACTGTCGGAAGTCGATTCCAAGCTTGAAGAACATTTGGGTACATTTTCCGACCGAAGTGACGGTGAGATTCTGCCGAAGCTGAAGGCTCCTAAAGCTGGAAGCAATAGCCCCCGGTTCGATATGCGCAATCAGCTCTACCGGGTGCTGGGCGTCGACATGACGACCATTGATGGGATTAGCGGTCAATCCGCAATCACACTGATTTCTGAAATCGGTACCGACATGAGTAGGTGGGCAACAGAGAAGCATTTCACTTCTTGGCTTTGCCTATGTCCGGGCAGTAAGAAGACAGGTGGGAAATTGCTCAGTGGTAAAACACGTACAAGTGCGAACCGAGCCGCCGCCGCACTTCGAACAGCCGCCGCGTCCCTGGCACGATCAAACTGCGCCTTAGGAGCGTTCTTTCGCAGGATCCGTTCCCGTCTTGGTTCACCCAAAGCGATCACGGCGACGGCCCACAAGCTCGCGAAAATAGTTTATGGGATGCTGAAGTACGGGAGGGAATATGTCGATGTCGGCAACGACTATTACGAACAGCAATACAAGAAGCGAGCAATGGAAAACCTGGCGAAACGGGCAGCTGCACTCAACCTGCGAGTGGTCCCCAATGAACTAGCTGGGTAGGAAGTTCCTTGAGAGCAGAGCCCGCCTCCGCTTCACCTGGCTTCGCCAGCCTACCGAACAGAACCATCGGACATCGCAGTCATCCCTCAAAAAACCTTCCCCGAGTATTCGAGAGCAGCCACTAAACTCGCGGAAGACCCCCCCCTGGGAGAGTCGAGCGCAGCGAGGAGAGGGTTTGCGTTGTTGCTTGGGGTCGCCCATCAAGAGTGACGTGAACGCCTCGCTTCGCGCGACCCTCCTGCCAGGAGGGTCGCTATCAAACTGCACGACCTCCGGACGGGAGGGTTACTTCTTCACTTGGTGCCTGCCCCCCTTTTCCACTCGCGGATGCTGCTTGCACGCCTATTGAACCTGAGAATCCTTTGCTTCGATTTCGATTTCGAATTCCGTGACGACGTCCAAATCCTCGCCAGGTTGTGTCAGGCGTGCCGCAGCGGCTTCGACGGCTTTGACCAGGGGCTTGAGGTCTTCGTCAGACGTTCCCGACTTCGTCAGTGACCGAATCATGTATTGCGTGTCCTCGATGGCAGAACGAAGCTGTTTCGCCGCAGCCTCGGACTTGTCGACCGAATAGCGTCCGATCGCGGAATACATGCTCGTGGTTGCACCGGAGATCAGGTCCTTTGAGCTGAAGCCGGGGGTGCTCTCCAAATAACGTAGCGCCGTAGCGATTTGATGGTCCTTCGTTTCACGCGATCGGATCGAAGTTGATGGTCGAATCGTCTGCGGTTGAGGCACATCATCGATGTCCTCGGAGCGGAAATTGGGGTCCACCGGGGGTGTCGCCGGGGGCGGCGGCGGTTGTGTGAGCGGAGCTGGAAGGGCGAAGCCTGACGCGCTTGTGGACACGTCGGAGATCGAGACCGGATCCTGGGGGAAACGATTGTCGCTGCGCCGGGACGCGTTCGGATCCCAGGCCAGCGGATCGGGCTGACGCAGCAGTTCATTGATTCTGCGTCCGATGATCTCCTGTCGGGCTTCGGTCCGTGCCTGGTGCTGTGATTTCAGTCTTTCGAGTCGCCGAGACAATTCGTCGATCTGATCTTTTTGCTCGGTGAGCATCGCGTCAAACTGGTTGCCGAGCATGCTTTCCAATTGCTCTTTCAGCTGGACGGTGTCGGCGCCCGTTACGGATCCGAGGATCTGTTCCACCAGCGGGCCGATGCGTTCCGCGTGCGGCAGCGGTTTGATGTGTGGCGGGGAGCCGTAGACCGGCGTGGCCACGTTCTCATAAACAACTCTGGTTTGGGGGATCAAACGTGTAACCCCTTCACGGGTGACCTTTTGATAACTGGTTTCAACTTTGGGCCGGAGGATTTTTGATACCGCAGGCTCCGGCATGAATGCGTCTTGCGCGATGCCGGGTGGAGCGAAATGCAGGATGCCGGCCAGCACGGCACCCGATGTGACCATGGTGGCCACGAGCGTGACGGGTTTCAATTTTGATCGGAACATGGTTTGGGTCCTTCTCTAGAGATTGGATTTAGTCGACGGGGGGGAAACCGATGTCGTTTTCCAGCTGGTTCATACCGAGTTGGATCTGCCGGATCTCGTCAGCGAACCCCTCCCACTGCCACGACAGAGAGGCCTCCTCTCGTGGGGCTTTCGACTCGATTGACGGGCCGGTCGTGATCGTGGTCGCTGGTCGAGGAGGCGCGCTTGCTTCGCGGGTGACTGGCGTCGTCGACGGGGATCGCGGTGACGTCCCGATCCATGGAAACTTTGCCAGCGCGAACAGGATCGCCAACGCGGCAACGGCAAACAGAGCCGCGATCACAGATCTTCCACGGGCCATGCGGGGGCGTTGCAGCAGAACGGGCAAGGGATTGGCGGAGGGGTGTCGCACGTGCGCTTCGGCTTGGCGAAGCAACTGGGCCGCGTCGATCGCCGATGCGATTCGCTGTGCAGGGGCCTTGCACAGAAATCGCTGGACCAAGCGTTCGACCCAGGGCGGCAGCGATTCGACGCGATCGACGACGGGGCTTGCCGGCGTGTCGATGACTTTGCGAAGCACCGCGATCGGGGAATCGGCGACGAAGGGCGGGCGTCCGGTCAGCATCGAATAGAGCACGCTGCCCAGGCTGAACAGATCACTTCGCGGCCCGACGTCTTCACCGGCAGCCTGTTCGGGGCTCATGTATTGCGGCGTCCCGGCGACCATGCCGCTGACGGTGACGGTGGCGTCATCGATGGCGCGGGCGAGCCCGAAGTCGGCGATCAGGATGCGGGGGCTGTTCTCTTCTAACAGGATATTGCCGGGTTTGATGTCACGATGCACCACGCCGCGCTGGTGTGCCGCGGCCAACCCTTCGGCGATTTGTGCCGCGATGCCGAGCGCGGTTTCCAAGTCCAGCGGGCCTTCCTGATCGATCCGGCATTGCAGGCTGCGACCGGCCGACGACGAACCGATCAGCGGCATCACCAAATACGGGGGATGGGATTTTTCGCTGACACCGTAGATCGGCATGATCGAAGGGTGCACGATCGCGGCGGCCGCGCGGGCTTCGCGGGTAAATCGTCGTCGGGCCGGCGCCAGGCCGGCCAAGTGTGACGCCAGAAACTTGATCGCGACCGGGCGTCCGAGTTGGTCGTCGAAACCCGATGCGACGACTCCCATGCCGCCCGAGCCGATCACCGAGTCGATTCGGTAGCGGTCGATCCGCCCCAGGCACGCCGGGTCGTTTTCTCGCGGTGGGGCAGCGATCGCGCGCAGCCAAGCCTGTGTCGCATCGGCATCATGGCCGGTCGCCGGTGCCGTCTCGGTCACCGGCAGACGTTCATCGTGGGCCGGTTCGTCCCGGCCGTACACGCTGCGGGTTTCGGTCCACAACGTTGCATCGCCGGCGAGTGTTTCCAGCCGATGCTGGCACGCATGACAGGTCGCCAAATGGTCTTCGGCGATGGATTGCTGGTGCTCGCTGAGCGTCTCATCGAGCAATCGCAGCAGGATTGCTTCGTCACAATGCAGTCCACGGGATTCGTCCCGTGGCGGAAGGTTCGCCGCGACCATTTATTCTGCCTCCCTCTGTTCGATGAATTCTCGAAGCCGTTTCAGCACGCGGCAGCGGGCCACGTACACCGCTCCTTCGCTGAGCCCCAGATCCTGCGCGACCGCGCGGGCCGGATGATCACCGACGGCTGTTTGCCAGAACGCGTCCCAGGTTGTTGCCGAGACCATCGGGCGGACGTGCTCGGCCGCACATTGAAAGAGTTGCCGGCGATGCTCCAAATCGAACTCCGTTTCCAAAGGGATTTCAATTCCGTCCACGACGTCCGCCAGCACATTCGTCTCGCCGCCGAGCGGACGCGCGGTGTCACTCAGCCGTCGAAATCGATCCACGGCCACCCGGCGCGTCGTTTGCGACAACCAGCCCCGAAACGAACCTGTACCGTCGGGGTCGAAGCGGTCGATCGCCGCCGCCACCCGTAACAACACCTCTTGGACGATCTCGCGGGCGTCGGCGTCTTGCAGCTGTCGCCGCCGGGCGAGCCGGTAGATCACCGGTTCGTAGATCTGCAAAAACTCGCTCCACGCCGCGTGGTTCCCGCGGTCACGCAACCGCAACAGCAGACTCGGTCGTGTGATGGGAGGAGCTGACACGGGTGAAACGCGAGTCCGGTGAAAACGAAGCAGGTGGCTGACATTGTTCTACACGGATGAAATGTCGCCGTCTTACATGGATTCAGAAAAACATTTTGGGGGCGAGTTGAAGTTGGTGCGTCTCGGCCGGCTTGGCCGTGATGGCACCGGACGCGTGGAACGCCGTGGTGGATGGGCTTGCCGGGCTACGCCGTGAAGCATTTGTTAGCGGCAGGGCGCGAGCCCTCCGGTTCCTCCTCTTTGCCAAAACACCGGAGGGCTCGCGGGCTGTCGATTTTGTGAACCGCGACGCGTAAGCGGCCGGGCACTGCGACGCTGCCCGAGGCCTTACGGCCAGCGGCTCACCATTGACTCAGCAGATCCTGACTAAATCGACAGCCCGCTCGCGCCCTGCCGCTAAAACCTCAAGAAACAAAGGGAAAGAATGCTTCACAGCGTTGCCCCGCCGGGGATCGGGCTGACGGGGTGGACAAACGTCTTCATCAGGTACCTTTGACAGCGTTGCATGGACGGGGTGAGCTGGTCGAGAGCGTCAGAATCGATGCGTTGGCAAGGTCTCCTCTTTTTTCTGGATTTTGGGGGGCGATAATGCGCACGGTGCCGGCGGATGGTAAGATGCTCTGCCCATTACGGTTAGGACGGTCCGCTCGGACCCCTTTCCGAGAAAGAGAAAACGTACCCCCCTTTCTTGCCTCCCTTCCTGTTGGAGATTCAACGTATGTCTCGTTTGATGTTGCCTTTGGCTGTTTTTGGTTTGCTGGTTTGCTCGGTGGTTTCGGCTGAGGAGCAGACGAAGAAGAAAGCCGCAAAAGGTTTGAAGGCCGGCGATGCGATCGGCGCGTTCCACGTCACGAAAGTCTGTGGTGCCGAGGATGATGGCGTCGAGCAAGGTGAGCGGCTTTGCTATCGCTGCAGGTATCAATCACGCCCGATGGTGATGGTGTTCGCACGTGACACCGGTGGAAAGCTGAATGACTTGGTCAAGGAAATTGACGCGGCGGTCAAAGCCAACGAAGACGCCCAACTGAGAGGCTTTGTCACATTGATGGGCGAAGACGCTGCGGCATTGAAGGACGTCGCGACCAAGGTCGTCGAGACCTCCGGTGCGACCTCCGTTCCGGTTGTGATTGCCGAAGACCATGTGACCGGACCGAGCAACTACAAGCTCGACGAAAACGCGGCCATCACGGTCGTCCTGGCCAACGACAGCAAAGTCGTCGCGGCACGTAAGTTCAACAAGGCGGACAAGGTGAACGTCAACGGCGTCATGAAAGTCGTCAACAAGATGCTCAACTAAACGAAGCGTCTAAAATGGATAGCACGGTCGTTGATGCGGCCGTGCTATTTTTTTTGCACGGTACTTTCATTGACCGCTGCACTGAAACACTTCGCGTGGCAGGACACCGGCGAGAATTTACAGGTGTACGTTCGGAGGTTGCGGAAAAAGTGCCCGTTCTTCTGGCGCATGTGGTTTTGGTGGTTGGGACCGCTGTGCGGCGCAGTCGTCGTTGCGATTGCGATGCACGGGGTTGGACCGATGATCCCGGTGAAGAACAAACTACCGTCGGGTGCGTGGGCGGCGATTGGTGCCTTCTTCGGCCTTTTCTGGTCACACCTTGGCTTGCGCCGCGCGTCTCTGGAATCGAATTCCATCGCGAACCTTAACCGCCTGATCCCCCAAGCAGCACACCCGACTGGAAAGCGCACACGGGAGTCATCCTGACTTGACGCGAAAGATCAACCCGTACGATGCCCCCAGCGAGCGGAGTCACGAGAGACCGCCCCGCACCGCTAAGTCAGCTAATCACGTTCGAGTGACATGGGTGCTCGTCGTAACGTTTGTGCTACTCGCTGTATGTGCCCTGGTGCTTCCGGCATTCCAAGCGGCCCGATGATGATTCGGAGTGGGATCACAGGTCAAAAGATTGCGGGTAAGAAAATCAATCGCGACCGTTGTCTACTTGCCCCGCATCCCAGCAGTCACTTTTCCTACCCATAATTTTCCTACCTTTCTCTCCGGAACGTAACCAGCGGTGCGATGCCCGGAGATCGGTTCAAGGGACCGTCCAGCTTAAGCCGACCGCTGTTCGCACGTACGATGGCCCTCCCCGACCGTGGACGGTTGATCTGATTTATGAACGATCTGGATTAATGATGGTTCTGACTTTCTCAGCGAGCATGAACACGGAGCCGACGAGCACGCCCCCAAGATACCCCCAGCACGCTCCAAAAATCGCATTGAAGAAGAGAAGCGGAATCAAGTCTTCCGCTGATTGACCGTTCGATTGTCGCAGAGCGACGAAAGTCATTGCAACGACAAAGAAAACGGCCCCCACAAGCATCGACGCCACGCGTGCATGTTTTCCTCCGAATAGAATCGCTTGGCCCAGCGCAATCGACGTAAAAAATGCAGCAACCACCGCGACCGCAATCATGGGTAGGCTTACGGCGCGCAGTATCGCAAAGACCATCGCGCAGGCCGTCGTCACAACAAGCGTTGTGGAAAGGTCGAACTTGCGTGGTGCGGAATACACACGTGTGCGACTCGGCGACGGTGCCTGATTTGCGGTCAATGGGCAAGTCCGATAGCGAATTGCGGTCGATCCGCGCATGTGGCGGAACGGGGATCGATTGTCCGTGTGATGCACAGCATCACCTACCGGCGTGGGCAAGGCGTCTGGATGCGACCTTGCGATCGGAGCGGATCGGGGACGGTTTCCAGTCTAACGATTTGTCTTCATGCTGGTGGGCATGAATTGGATTCTCTTGAGCCTCGTCTCGGCAACGTTATTGGGGGTGTATGACGCCGCCAAGAAATGGTCGGTTCAGGCCAATGCCGTTCCCGTCGTGTTGCTCGTCTGCGTCTCAATCGGCGCGTCACTGTATTTGCCGCTGGTACTGTGGTCGACGTTCTGGGCGGATTCGATCCCGCTGGACAGGTTCGTCGTCCGTCCGTTGAGCTGGAACGAACACGGATTGATCGCATCCAAAAGTGTTCTGGTGGGGGCGTCGTGGACGTTTGCGTTTTCGGCGTTGAAACACTTGCCGCTTTCGATCGCTGCGCCGATTCGCGCCACCAGCCCGTTCTGGACGATCGTGATTGCGATCTTGTTTTTCGGGGAGCGTCCGGCGCCGCTGCAGTGGGCGGGCATCGGCATCGTGCTGATCGGATTTTGGCGATTCACGTTGGTCGGCCGTCGCGAGGGGATTCGGTTCACGCGCAATCGCTGGGTCGCGATGATGACGATGGCGACGTTGCTGGGGGCCTGTAGTTCGATCTACGACAAATGGCTGCTCCAGAAGGCGGGTTTTGATCCGGTCACGATGCAGGCTTGGTTTACGATTGATTTGGTTCCGGTGATGGTGCCGCTGGCGGTCTGGTGGTACCGGTTCGACGCACCGGTGGCTTCCGCCGCCGGGCGGGCCAAGGGGCCGTCCCAGCCGTTTCAGTGGCGGTGGAGCATCGCGTTGGTCAGTCCGCTGCTGATTCTGGCCGACTGGTTTTATTTCGTCGCCCTTTCGGACCCCGAGGCATTGGTGTCGGTGGTCTCGGTGGTCCGCCGCAGCAGCGTGGTGATCGCGTTGGGATTTGGGGCGAAGGCGCTCAGTGAGGCGAATTTCCGCGCCAAATCGGCCTGTGTCGCCGTCATTTTGCTGGGCGTGGTGTTGCTGACGTGGCACGGGTGAGCGCGACAGCCTTCCCAGGGCGGATTTTCCGGCGGCGTGGTTTTTCACGGTGGTTTTCACGCCCGCCCGGGGCACGTATGCTAGGGCGATTGTATTGGAACGACTTTTGCTGCGATTCTTCCAACGGGTTTGACCGAGGCGGGCGGTAGGACACCGTCGCAAACGTCCCATGAGCGAGTTTCTGCTTTATTACAAGCGGCCGGACCCGACGACCTGGGTCTATCTTTCATCGTTCCTGACGATCGGGCTGTACTTCGTCTTTCACCGATTCTGGAGTATCCGCAACCTGGATATCGT
Source organism: Stieleria neptunia (assembly GCF_007754155.1). Taxonomy (NCBI): domain Bacteria; kingdom Pseudomonadati; phylum Planctomycetota; class Planctomycetia; order Pirellulales; family Pirellulaceae; genus Stieleria; species Stieleria neptunia. The sequence continues at coordinate 1,057,946 of NZ_CP037423.1, forward strand.
CTTGCTGATTTTGCTGGCGCCGGGGTTGTTGATGGTTCACGAGGGGCGGCGGCGGCATCTCCGGGAGATGGAATCGGGTGAGATTGCGACGCGCGGTCCGTCCGATACGGAACAGGAACCGTCGCGTCCGCGGCACATCGTACCCACGCCGTTGCGGGAAACAGAGACCTCCGATGCGGCCGACCAGCCCGCTGCGTCGTCATCGGCATCGGTGCTGGTCACGGTCAACGCCAACATTCTGCAGGAGAGTGCCTCGGAAACCGCCGGCACTCGGCCGACGATCAACGAAGAAACGAACTTGCCGTTGGTCACCGAACCGCAGGCGCTGGACGAGCGGTTGGAAGCCACGTCGTTGGATCCCGATCAGGCCGAATCCGATGCCGAGCTTTCGGCCAAGGGACTGCAACGCAGCGGGTTCATCATGCTGTTTGCGGTCGAGATGCTGATTTTGATCCGCTTGATGATCGATCCGCTGATGGTGCGGCGTCCGCTGTTGGACCCCAACCTGACCGTCGGCGGGTTGTACTTTATCAGCATCTGCTTGTTTATCTTCATGATGGTCAATGTCGCCACCAGCACACCGCGAATGAGTGTCTGGCAAGGCCCGGAGTTGGGGCCGGGGTATGCGTTGATGCATCGCTTGCCGACGATCACGACGCGTCCGGTCAGCCAGGCGCTCGGCGGCGAAGAGGAGCCCACCGCGGATGAGTTGAACCAGAGCAAGCGGAGCTGGACGATTTTGGCCAAGGTGCTGGCGATTTCGGCGCACCTGGCGATCATCGTCGGCCTGGTCTTGATCGGCAATCGTCACTTCGGCAATTTGCGCAGCGGCGTCGGATGTGCGTTGCTGTATTTGATGCTTCCCTACACGGCCCAGATGACCGGCCGTGTGGATCATGCGCTGCCGGCGGCGTTGTTGTTGTGGGCGGTGCTCAATTATCGACGCCCGGTGTTTGCCGGGATCTTTCTGGGGCTGGCGGCCGGTCTGGTCTATTACCCGCTGTTCTTGTTGCCGCTGTGGTGCAGTTTTTACTGGCAGCGCGGCGTCCGCCGGTTCGCCATCGGCGTGATCGTGACGCTGGCGATTCTGGTCATGCTGTTGACCTTCGGCGGCACCGATTCGCTGGTCGACCATCTGCGTCGCATGTTCGGGTTGTTTTTGCCGACGAAGGAGCCTCGGGGGATCTGGGGGCTGGGCTGGGACCCTCGCTGGCGGTTGCCGGTGATCGTCGCGTTCGGCATTCTCAGCACGCTGTTCGCGGCCTGGCCGTCGCCGAAAAACCTGGGCACCCTGATCGGTTGTTCGGCCGCGGTGATGGTTGCGGTTCAGTTTTGGCATGGATACGGCGGCGGGCTGTACATCGCGTGGTTCCTGCCGTTGCTCTTGCTGACAATCTTCCGGCCGAATTTGCAGGATCGGGTTGCGTTGAAGGTCGTCCAGCGGGGACGATCCGAGGCGGTGCGGCAATCAGGGACAGCCGGCGGAATCCAGACGGTTTAGGAACAGCAAGAAGCGAACATGGTTGATTCTCCACAGACCCAGGCGATGGCAGAGCCCGCCGCGGACCGCTACCAAAGCCTTCTGCAGGCGTCGGCCGAGCGACTGGAAGGACTCCGCTCACGGGACGCCCGGTTTGCGATGATCCGCTTGGCGTTATTCGGCGCCGCGGTGGCCGTGCTCGCAGTCACGTACTTCGGCCACCTCGGGACACCGGGCTGGATCGTCGGGTTTGGCCTGCTGGGCGGCTTTCTGGTCGCGGCGATCTTGAATGAACCGATTCGCGACGCGATGGCCGAACAGGCGCAGGCCAACAAGGTGACCGAGCGACTGTTGGCGCGGACCCGCCGGGACTGGGACGCGTTGGATTGGAAAACGACGCGGGCGAAACTGAAGACCGTCGAGTTGGAAGAACACCAAAAAGACGTCGCCGATGATCTGGATCTGCTCGGCAAAAGTTCGCTGTTCCAATTCGTCTCGATGGTTGGGACGACGATCGGAGTCCGCACGTTGGCGAATTGGTTGACCGGCGTCGCCGACGCAAGCGTCGCGAGTGGCCGCAGCGCGGCGGTGCGCCGGTTGGCGCCGCGAAGAGAAGAGCGTTTTCGGTTTTATTCCCTGGCCGCCCATGTGGGCGAGGGGACCGGCGACCCCGACGAGTTCATCCGCTGGTCGCAACGCGATTCGTGGCTGGAGAAGAACCGCTGGCTGCCGGTTTGGGCGAACACGTCCGCGGTGGCGGCGACCGTTTCCGTCCTGGTGCTGATCGCCTCACGGATCGGCGTGGTCCCGACGTCGGTCGCACAGATTGCACTCGCCGTGGCGATCGGCTTGGTCGTGATCAACGCCGTGATCACGACCGTCATGCTGGGGCCGGTGCATCAGATCTTTTCGATCGCCATGGCCAGTCGTCAATCGGTCGACGCGTATCGCGAACTGTTCTCCGCTGCCGAATGGCTCGAAGGCGAAGCGGACGGCAGATCGAAAGGGCATTCGCCGGGAGATCGGCTGGGCCATCTGCATCACGTGCTGTTGGATGACCCGGAACAATCCGCGCGTCTCGGGATGCATGCCCTCGCACGCGTCGCATCGCTCGGATCGTTGCGATCGTCCGCGTCCACGTTCCTGCTTTATCTACCGCTCCAGGCCCTCGCCTTGTGGGACATTCGAGTCCTGCAAAAACTGGAAGCCTGGCAGAAAACCTATTCTGAATCGGTGCCGCGTTGGTTTGACGCGTTCGGCGAACTGGAAGCCCTGATGTCGCTGGCGGCGGTTTACGATGAAAACCCCGATTGGGTCTTTCCCGACTGGACCGACGCCGGCGCGGATGAACTCCAATCGGCGGTGTTCCGATCCGTCGGGCTCGGGCACCCGTTGCTGCCCAATGACAGTCGCGTTTGCAACGACGTTACGGTCGGTCCGGCCGGCACGGTGCTGCTGGTCACCGGCAGCAACATGTCGGGCAAGAGCACGATGCTGCGGAGCGTCGGATTGAATGTCGCCTTGGCCGGCGCCGGGGCGCCGGTGTGTGCGACGGCACTGAGTTTGCCATCGACCGAATTGGCGACCAGCATTCGTGTCCGTGATAACTTGGCCGAAGGCGTTTCGTTCTACATGGCGGAACTGCATCGGCTCAAAGGGGTCGTCGATCGTGCCCGGGCGATGGCTTCCAACAAAGGCTGTGTCTCGTTGTTTCTGCTCGACGAGATCTTGCAGGGAACCAATTCGCGCGAACGCCAGATTGCCGTCACCCAGGTCTTGCGTCATCTGATCGAGTGTGGCGCGATCGGTGCGATCAGCACGCACGATTTGGAGCTCGCCGATGAACCGGAGTTGCAAGCGGTATCGGAGATCGTGCACTTTCGCGAGACGATCACTCCGGATGCTTCGGGCAACGAACAGATGACGTTTGACTATCAGATGCATTCCGGCGTCAGCCCCACGACCAACGCGTTGCGTCTGTTGGAGATCGTCGGGTTGGGATCAAGCGACTGACCGATCGGGCCGTCGTCTACAAAAAAGGTGTCCGACACCTTTTTGGCGCAATGGGTGGTCTGGGTAGGGAGGGGGGCGATGCGATGGCGCAGAAATCAAGCAGCGGTTGCCTATTCTCTCCGCAACCCGCCGACTCCGGACTCATCACAGCAGCGTCGCAGGTCTTTCGTTAGGGTCTAGTCCAGACCCTTAGTTGTCACTGCACGGCCGGATGACTTCCCCAGTCTGGGCGTTGGAGGAATCACGTTCGGGCCCGGTATGAGACGTGCGTTGAGGGCTGGGGGACATGCAATGAAGCGCGTCCCTCGTCTTTATCGAATCACGTTGAATCGCTCATCAGGCACTCAGGCGAACCTTCTGTGGAGCTTACGTCGTTCGAAATCATGGAAGGCCATTGGTCGATTTCCCCACTTTTTCACCGCGCCTGATGATCAGGATTTTTCATGAGCACAGCATTTGCCAATCCAGTTGAAACCGGTCCCTCCAAAGGTGCCGCCGGCGGCTCCAGTTCGAGCAGCGGCGGATCGACTCCGCGACGAACCGCCGTGGCTGCGGTCATCAATCGAATCTCCAGCCCGCAAACGATCGAGTTCGTCGATGTTCCGGCCCAGGAGTATTATTCGGCCAACGTGTTCACCAAGTCGGTGATGAAAGATCGTTTGCCAAAAAGCGTCTTCAAGTCGTTGATTCGCACGATCGATTCGGGCGAGAAACTGGATCCCGAAATTGCCGACGTGGTGGCATCGGCGATCAAAGATTGGGCGATGGAAAAAGGCGCGACGCACTACGCCCACGTGTTTTATCCGTTGACCGGCGCGACCGCCGAGAAGCACGACAGTTTTCTTTCGCCCACCTCCGACGGCGGCACCCTTTCCGAATTCAGCGGCAAGCAGCTTTGCCAAGGCGAACCGGACGGATCGAGTTTTCCCAGCGGCGGGATTCGAGTCACGTCTCAGGCCCGGGGCTACACGATTTGGGACGTCACCAGCCCGGCCTACATTTTAGAGAACCCCAACGGGACGACGTTGTGCATTCCGACGGCGTTTGTTTCTTGGACGGGCGAGGCACTGGACAAGAAGACGCCGGTGTTGCGTTCGATGCAGGCGCTCAACAAACAGGCCCAGCGGATCCTCAATATCTTCGGTCATGACGACGGCGCGTTCGTGGCATCGACGGCCGGCCCGGAACAGGAATACTTTCTGGTCGACCGCAACTTCTACTACGCACGCCCCGACTTGCTCAATGCCGGCAGGACGCTGTTCGGTGCCAAGCCGCCCAAGGGGCAGGAGTTCGACGACCACTATTTCGGCGCGATTCCCGAACGCGTGTTGGCGTTCATGTGCGAGGCCGAGCGTGAGCTGTTCAAGCTGGGGATTCCCGTCAAGACGCGTCACAATGAAGTCGCGCCGGGGCAGTTCGAAGTGGCACCGGTATTCGAATCGGCCAACGTCGCGGCGGATCACCAGCAATTGATGATGCTGACGCTGCGTAAGACGGCCGAGAAATACGGCATGGCGTGCCTGATGCACGAAAAACCCTTCGCCGGCGTGAACGGTTCGGGCAAGCACGTCAATTGGTCGTTGGGCAGTTCATCGCAAGGGAACCTGTTGGATCCGGGCGACACGCCGCACGACAACGCCCAGTTCTTGGTCTTTTGTGCCGCGATCATTCGCGCCGTCTACAAGCACCAGGGATTACTTCGGGCCGTCGTCGCCAGCGCCGGCAACGACCACCGTCTGGGCGCCAACGAAGCACCTCCGGCGATTATCTCCATTTTCCTCGGGGATCAATTGACCGATGTGTTTGAGCAGATCAAGGCCGGTGGTGCCAACAGTTCGCTGCCGTCCGGCACGCTGGAGGTCGGTGTCGATGTCTTGCCGCCGTTGCCCAAGGACGCCGGAGACCGCAACCGGACCAGTCCCTTTGCCTTCACCGGAAACCGTTTCGAGTTTCGTGCCGTCGGATCGAATCAATCGATCTCCGGACCGTTGGTCGCGATGAACACGATCATTGCCGATTCGGTCGACTACTGTGCGACGAAGCTGGAAGAAGCGGTCGCCAAAAACCCCGATGGACTCAACGCCGCCATCCAGACCTTGCTCTCGGACATCATCGCGGAGTGTTCTCCGATCATCTTTAACGGTGACGGCTATTCGGAAGAGTGGCACAAGGAGGCCGAAAAACGCGGGCTGCTGAATTTGAAAACCACGGCCGACGCGTTGCCGCAATTGGCAACGCCCGAGACCATCGAGATGTTCTCCAAGTACGGCGTGTTGTCCGAACGAGAGCTGGAAAGCCGTTTGGAAACGTACCAAGAACAGTACTGCATGACGGTCAGTGTCGAGGCCACTCTGGCACTGTCCATCGCCCGCACGCTGATTTTCCCGGCGGCGATTCGGTATCAAAACGAATTGGCATCGACGTGTGCCAACCTCAAAGCCGTCGGCTATGACTTTGACACCGACACCTTGGACTCGATGACCCAACTGGTCAAATCGCTTCAGGAAGGCATCGCCACGCTGGAGCATGCGATCAACGACGTCTCGGCCACCACGCCGGACGACGAGTGCCGGCACTGCTGTGACGCCATCTTGCCGTCGATGCTGGCCCTGCGCGAAACGGTCGACAAGCTGGAAGAAGTCGTCGCCGATGACATCTGGCCGCTGCCGACGTACCAGGAAATGCTGTTCATCAAGTGATGCACTTGGCAAGGTCGCCGGATAGCGAAACATCCGTAGTGTGGTACGGTACGTTCGCTATCCGGTCGGCCTGTCATGCACCGACGTGGGAGCCGGTCTCCAGCCCGCCGTGCTGGCACGCCCGACGGAAGGCCGATCCCTCGCCGGTTTCACGCCGGTTTCTCGCCGAGACCCTGACGACAGTTTGTCGCGGGGGCGATCTCAGTCCATCGGGGCTTCTTTCAGGTCCCGTCTTTACATCTGAGATTCGTGATTAGGATAGAGGGGTGTCCCGCGTCCGAGTCGGCCCGCCCCTTCGATGGGCGTTCCGATAGTCGACGCAATCGTGCCAGGCACAAACGCCTAGGCGACCGGCACCGCGTGGCCCCTTGCTGACGCATGCGGGCTTGGATCAACAAGCCGGATTGTCGCCGGCCAGCCCACCCCCCATCCCCCCGATCAAGCCAAGACGATGAAAACCACCCTGACCGCAACGTTCACCCTCGTGGCACTGCTCCTGACCGATGGTGCGGTGACGAATTGTGCAGCCGCCGACTGTGGCGGTCCGCTCGCTCGTCTGCTGCGACGGCCTTCCAAATCCGCTTGCGCCCCCGCACCCTGTCGGACGTCGTCGCACTGCGATCAACCCAGCCAATTGAACATCATGCTGACCACCGAGCTGGTCGCGCTGCGTGAACAGTTGGAAGAGATGAAAGCTCAGGCGGCGGAAAAGGACGAGGCGCTCGCAGCGTCCGAGGAAGTGGTGGAAAAGCTGCACGCCGAGCTGGACGAACAAGCCGCGAAGTTGGCCGAGCAAACCAAGCGAGCCGACGCCGCGACCAACGCGTTGGCCAAGGCCAAAGAGGCTGCCGCCAAGGCCAAGCAGGCTGCCGCCAAGGCCAAGCAGGCTGCCACCAAGGCTGAGAAAGCCGCCAGTCAGGCAGCGGCCAAAGCGAAGGAGCAACTCGATCAAGCCCAAGAGCAGAACGCGAATCTGAAAAAACGTGCGCAAGCGGCCAACCGCCAGCTGAAAGCCGCCCAAGAGGCGCTCGCCCAAGAAAAGAAAGAGCGTGAAGAAGAGCGACGTCAGCAAGAGGAGAAAGCCGTCGAGCCTCAGCCTGCCGCGGTGAAAGAGGAAAACGCAGCCGACGAGACCGAAGCGGCCCCGGGCGATGCAGACGCCGAGCCCGCAGCGGAGTGATCAGTCTCTCCAATGGCACGGGCAGATGTGTTGGTGTGCAGGCTTGAGGGCAATGCCGCGCATAGGACCACCGGTTTTTCCAGTACGACGGCCCTTCCGGGCCGTCGTCCGTTGGACTCCGGGCGACGACCTAGAAAGGACGTCGTACAACGGTCTGCTGTTCCAGTACGACGGCCCTTCCGGGCCGTCGTCGTTAGGGCTCGCCCCGACGTCCTTTCTAGGTCGGCAGCCCGAAGTACGCCTTGGACTTGATCACTTCGGCAACCGGCAGCGGAACCTTGGACTCCCATTCGGAGTCCCCTTTCTTGATCTGCGCCAGCACATCGCGTGAGAAGATCTTCAAACAGGACGGATCGAAATTGTCCAGGTTGATGATGTCGCCCCGGTTGTGAATGTAGTCGTACAATTGCTGCAGTTCGGATTTCGTCTTGAAATTCTCGCTGGTCACCAGTTCGCCGGTCTCGCGATCTTCCATCGGATAGCAAAAGACCTTCAAGTCATTCTTGAACAGTCTGCCGAATGATTCGAGTACGCCGCCCTGCAGTTTGGTGTAGTACTTTTCATCAAACAAGTCCTTCATGCTTGCCGCACCCATCGTGATCGCGATCGGTTCCTTGGTGTAGCCGCACAAATACGCCGCCAGACGGTAATATTCGAAGTAATCGGAGATCAAGACGGGCATGCCACAGGCGGCGATGACGTCGGCCCGGGCGAGAAAATCTCGCAGGTCGATTTCACCGGAGGACTTCAGGTTGTTCATCGTGATTTCCATCACCTGGGCAATTTCTTTGCCCTCGACCCTCGGCAGTTCGGCGAACTTTTCGTGGGCACAGCGGAGCATGTCCAGGTTGACGTTGCACACCGGTCGAAAGCTGCCCCGTTCCACCAGGATCGCTTTGCGATAGAAGAACTCCGACGGTTGCAACACTTCGCCGTTCGCGGCAAACATCGCCGCGCCGCTGAGGCCGAGTTCGACCAGCTTGAGACTCATCAGGCGGTTGTCGACGTGTCGGAATGCGATCCCGGAAAACTCGATCATGTCGATCTCGATCCGGGACGTCGTCAATCCGTCCAGCAAAGAATCAACCAACAATTCAGGTTCGTGGTTCAATGCCGTGGCGCCGTAGACCAGATTGACGCCGACGATACCGAGTGCCTCCTGCTGTAGCGCCGCTTCGTTGTCCAACATCCGCACATGGATGATGATTTGGCTGTCTTCGTCACGCGGGTGTGCCTGGAATTTGATGCCCATCCAGCCGTGGCATTGGTTGGTGCCGTGAAAGTTTCGCGCCGAGACCGTATCGGCAAAGGCAAAGAACGCCGTGGTGTCGCCACGAGTTTCACGCAATCGATCCAGGTTCAAGGCGTGTTCATAGTCCAGCATCGCTTGCAAGCGTTCGCGACAGACATAACGCGACGCGCGTCCATAGATCGCATCGCTGACCTTCATGTCGTACGCCGACATGCTTTTGGCGATCGTTCCGGCAGCCGCGCCGACGCGAAAGAACCACCGCACCACTTCCTGGCCGGCTCCGATTTCGGCGAACGTTCCATAGCGACGCGAATCGAGGTTCACGTCGAGCGCCTTTTGACGAGTGCTGAGGGTTTCGACCGAGGGTCTGATGGGGTACGAGTTTGGCATAGAATCTTCGGGTCAGCGGAAGGGAGCGAAGCCGTCTCATCGTCGGCAGTCTATCGGATTCGCGTCCCGTCTTTGGGCCAGGCGTTCGCGTTGGGTGATCGTCGACCGTTAGGGCGTGTTTAAGGGGCACCGGCCGACAGGAAGTTACCGTCGCGGACGTTCGATCTGGCCATTTTTGGCCTCCTCGATGCGTTTTGTTCGATACCGACGACGCCAAAATCTGTTTCAATGGAATGGCGGGGCTCGCCCGGACCGCAGCCCCCGTTTCCTTTTCTCGATGGTTTGGTTGCCGATTTCGGCGGCGAAGTTCCGACCTGGGGATTCAGCGTGCCGCCACTGGTCGTCGGTGATCGGGTCGTGGTGGCACCCGGCAGCGCGGACGCGTCGCTGGCCGCGTTGAGTTTGGAATCCGGCGCCACGCTTTGGAAAACGAAAGGGCACGCACCGGCTTACGCGCCGTTTATTTACGGATCGTTTGGCGGCCGCGAACAGGTCATCGGCTACGATTCGCCGGGACTGGGCGGATGGGATCTGACGACGGGGCGACGTCTCTGGGAACTGATTCCGCCGGAAAAGAGTGACTTCCATGTCGGAACGCCGGTTCCCTTTCAAGACGGCGTTTTGCTGGCGACCGAAAACAATGCGATGCGCTGGTATCGGTTCAAAGACGATGGACAGATCGATCCGCAACCGGTTTGGCACAATTTGGATTGCGCTCCCGACACCTGCACACCGGTGGTGGTCGACTTGGAGGACGCGTCGCGTGTTTTTTGTACGGCGTATGGAGAATTGTTCTGCATCGACGGATCCAATCAGCTGGAAACGTTGTGGAGTGAAGCCGATGAACGATTTTACGATCACACGTGTTTGATCGCCGGCAACGGACGCGTGCTGTTGTGGGGATCCGAGTGTGATCTCTTGCTGCTCGACGCAACCGCCGACGGGTTGGCGATCGTTTCCCAGTGGCGGCCCATGCAAGGCGAGCACCCCGAAAGCATGTCGCATCCGGCGATCGTGGGCGATCGTCTGTACTTGCGCAGCCAATTCGAATTGATCTGTATTCAACTTTCTTCACGTGAACCTTGACGCATGCGAGAGACGACCATGAACCGAACGACGAAGCACGGCGAGAATCGTCGCGGATTCCTGAAGGGGTCCGCCTGTAACGCAACCGCGTTGGCCGTTGCGGGTGTGGCTGGGGCGACCGAAAGTGCTGGGGCGACCGAGACGATTCAGCCGACGCCGCGTGAAGTGAAACGGGTGCCGATCGATTGCCCGTCGCCGCGGCGCATCGCCGCCGCTGCCGATCAGACGGTCTTTGTCGCGGCCGGTAATTCTGTGCATCGAGTCGATCATGACGGCAAGGTGTTGTGGCAGTCCCAGTTTTCGAGACCCGTCCGGTGCCTGTGTGTGGATCGACAAAGTCTGTTTGTCGGTGTCAGGGACCGTGTGATTCGGTTTGAACTTTCGTCGTTCGATTCACAGCCCCTGCCGTCGCTCGGGGCGGGATGTCTGGTCGGTGACATCGTCAAGCAAGGGGATCGCTTGATGGCGACCGACGTGACGGCGTCGCGTCTGTGGCAACTGGATCTCGATTCCGCCGTCGATCATTGGCGTGCCGTCGAAAACGTCGACCGGGCAATCCATGTAGCCGGCCGCATCGCATCTTCCTCGCAAGGCGGACTGGCGATCACGGATCCGGCACGCCATCGCGTGGTGATGACCGACCAGCGTGGCAGGCGTCTTGGAGTCTGGGGAAAACGTTCTCGTCAGATCGATGGGTTCCAGGGTTGCTGCAATCCGATGGCCACGGTCGAGCTTGCCGACGGCAGCTGGGTCACGGCCGAGGCCGGTCAAGTGCGCATCAAGCGATTCGACTCCAACGGCCAATTCCTCCAGCAGCTCGCCGGACCGGAATCGATCGAGTCCCCGGCTGTCTTGGATCGAGAGGACCCGGATTTGAAGTGCGGGGTCGGTGGGATTGATTTGGCGTTGTCCAGCGACAACCATCTTTGGGTTCTGCACGCCGCGGCGCGGGAATTGATTCTCTATCGAATGACTTAGTGAACCCTAAAAGTCTGTCAAATGACACTTTTGATTGTATCGGTCTTGTGTGTGCTGGTTGTTTCGGCGCTCTGCTCGGTGACCGAAGCGGCCCGTCGTGATTACCGTTCGCCTCCATCGATGACCGCATCAAGCCAATCGGCGATTTCGTCGGCGTCATCCAGGACACGAAATCGTCGGATGTCATGCTCGTCGATACAGCCCGATTCTTGAACCGTGTGCTGCAGCCAATCGACCAGGGGTTTCCAGAACTGTGTTCCGGCCAAGACGACTGGAAAGTGCGCCAGTTTTTCGGTTTGGATCAACGTCAACGATTCAAAGAATTCATCGAAGGTGCCGAAGCCGCCCGGAAAGATCACGAAGCCCCGTGCGTATTTGGCGAACATCATTTTACGGACGAAGAAATAGCGGCAGGTGTAGGACGCGTCACAATAGGGATTCAGAGATTGCTCACGCGGCAGTTCGATGTTCAGCCCGATCGACAAACTGCCGGCGTCGCGGGCGCCACGATTGGCCGCTTCCATGATTCCCGGTCCTCCGCCGGTGATGATTCCGAATCCTCGCTGACCGAGCAATTGACCCGTCCGCCGAGCGAATTGGTATGCGGGATCACTTTCCGGCAAACGGGCACTGCCAAAAACGGACACCGCGCGACGGCGTCCATCGAGCGCGCGGGTCATCGTTTCGATTCCCTGGATCAGGTCGCTTTGAATCCGCAAGACGCGCCAGGGATCCTCGTGCAAGAAGCTGACGGGTCGATGCACGCTGCTGTCCAAAAACTCTCGGTCGGGATCGTGTTCGGGACTTTCAATCGGCGGCGAAGCTGCAGCCGCTTGATGCAAGGCATCCAAATCACTCGCTGCGACGGCGGCGATCCCTTGCGGTTCCGCCTCTTTCACAACGGGGCGGCGGACGTTGATCGCGATCTCTCGGCCCGGTTCCACCAGACTGGGGCCGTCGTCGTCGAGAAGCACTTCGGACGCGTACTCGGGGACGGACACGTCGAACCCGAAACGCTTGCGCACCGTCTCCTGCAGCGCGAGGGCGACGTCTTCTTCGCCATGCGTCAAGAACAGCTTGCGGGGCGATCGTTCGAAGTTCCCCAGCCAGTTGAGCAACCCGGTCCGGTCGGCGTGTCCCGAGAATCCGAACAGTTGCGTGACTTGTGCGTCGACGTGATACTCGCGTCCGTGGATCCGAACGCATTTCTCTCCATCGAGGATCCGTCGGCCGAGCGTCCCGTTGGCTTGAAAACCGACGAACAGGAGCGTCGATTCGGGGCGGCGCAGGTTATTTCGCAGGTGATGCTTGATCCGCCCGGCGTTGCACATGCCGGCAGGGGCCATGATGATGCATGGTCCTTTGACGTGGTTGATCGACTTTGACTCATCGACGGTGCGCGTCAGAGTCAACCCCGGGAACTGCAGCGGGGCCTGGTCGGCCTCGATCGCGCGGCGTGTTGCCTGATCCAACCAACTGGTGAATCGTCGAAAGATGTCGGTGACGTCCGATGCCATCGGGCTGTCCAGAAAGATGGGCACCTTGGGGATCCGATTCTGATGAACCAATCGCCCAAAGTAATGCATCATTTCCTGGGCCCGTTCGATCGCGAACACCGGGATCACCAAATTCCCGCCACGACCGATGGCTTCGGATGCGATCGTCGCGAGTTGTTCTTCGATGTTGCCGTGGTGTTCATGATCACGGTCACCGTAGGTCGACTCCATGACGACATAGTCGGCCTGTCGAAAGTAGGTGGGGTCGTGAATCAATGCTGTGTCATGCTGACCCAGATCACCTGAAAAGATGAGCGTCCGTTCTCGGCCCGACTCGCGGACGGCCACTTCGAGCGATGCGGAGCCAAGGATATGGCCGGCGTCATGCCAGGTGACGGTGACTCCCGGGACGATTTCGGTCGGGGTGCGATAGCTGACGCCGCGGAACAGGTGCAGCGAGTGGTCGACATCTTTGTTGGTATACAGCGGCACGGCCGGATGGGGCCCCTTGCGTCCTTCTTCTCGATGACGCCGCCGTTTGTATTTCACGTCTTCGGCCAGGATTTTCGCAGCGTCTCTCAGCATCACCTCGGCCAGCGCCACCGTTGGCCGGGTCGCGTAGATTTTTCCCTGAAAACCGTCTGCGACGAACTTGGGAATCGACCCGATGTGGTCCAGGTGCGCGTGCGTGACGACCAGCGCAGCGATGCTCGACGCGTCCACGGGGCACGGTTCCCAGTTTCGCGCTGCGTAGTCGCGTTCCTGCACCATGCCGCAGTCAACCAGGACGCGTTTCTGGCCGACTTCCAGACAGTAACGCGATCCGGTGACGTTTCGGTTGGCGCCCAGGAATGTGATCTTCATGGTTCGATTTCGTGGTGATGGGGTGGATACGTTTGTCGCGGCCCCGGATTCAGTCGCTTGGCGCGAGCGATTCGATTTCCTCTCCGATGCCCCGGGCGGACGCTTCCCGTTGATCCAAATCGGGATAGTTGGCGGCCATCTCGGCACGCCACTGATCGGTCGGCCGCACCGATCCGAAGGTAAAAACCACACGATCGAGTTTCGGCACCTCGTGAGTGAAATCCTGACTTCGCGAGACCGGCAGGGTGCAGCCGTCGATGTGGCACAGCAACAGGTAATCGAACATCCGCAAGTAGCTATCGGTCTCCGCGATGGCCTGCTTCGTCGACTCGTCGTCCGGTCGGGCCCGTGTGCCTGCGGGAAACAACGCGCAGACCCAGCCTTCGTGCCGCAATCGAGCAAGGGCACGCTCGGCCGCGACGTTGATGGTCTTCGCTTCATGAACTTCTGCTTCGGTGCGACCGGAATGGAACCAGCGATGCGGGGTGACGACCACGCGATTGAAACACTGCACCAGCATTCGGGTCACCTCGGTATCCTCTTCCAGCGTTCGGCCCGCGATCCAGATCAGCGAATCAAAAAGTCTGGCTTCGCCGTGATCGGTCAGCAGGGCATCCAAGGTGGGGACGTCAAGATTGGAGCGGTGGTTGAGGCAGAGCAGGCACGCCTTGTCGTCCTGGGCATGCCGAACCAATTCACGCAGGTTGGAGAGTCCGTCGATCTTGCTGCCCGGCAGCAACAGCCTTCGGCAGAGACCGGCGATCAGCTGTCGATTCTGGTTCCCCCATCGAACCACACTCTCTGGGGTCACATTTTCAGACGCCAAGGTTGACTCGTCGTCGCTGTCGTTTGCCTGTCGTCTCAATTCGGCGAGCTGGTCGGCGAAAACGACCGACGCGTCGCCCTCGGGCAGCGGTTCTTGATTCGATTCATACATGCGATTGGCTCCACTTGGATTAGCCGAATGATTCCCGCGTGACCTTGACTCTGCGAACCGTTGTCGCGGACGCCTCTTCGACCGTGAACCGATAGCCGCCTTCGACGATCGATTCGCCCGATTTGGCCAGATGATGCAGCCGTGCGACCAGCATCCCACCAATGGTATGGAATTCGGTGGCGGGCAGATCCAGTCCCAGGATGTCGTTGACTTCGTGGATGGTTAGCCTGCCGTCCATCAGATACGTGTCTTCGGATAACTGTTGGCACCGACGGGCCTGACGGGGTGACTGTTCTGCGAACTCGTTGCCGACATCGATTTCTCCGACGACGGCCTCGACGAGGTCTTCCATGGTGATCATGCCGATCGTGGAACCGTATTCATCGACGACAATCGCCATTTTGTCCTCACGATCGCGCAACGTCGGCAGGACTTCTTCGAGCGGGTCGTGGGGCGAGACATAGTGGGCCGGCCGGATCTGATCTGAGAGTGGTTTTGCGATCGTGGTCGGATCGAGCAGATCCCATGCGGTCAGTGTCACGATCCCGACCACGTTGTTGGTGTCGCCTTGGTAGGCCGGCAGCCGGTGAAAACCACGTCGACGGATCAATTGGACGGCATCGTTGGTCGTTTTTTCGTTGTCGATGGCGACCATGTCGGCCACGGGGATCATCTCTTCGCCGACAGTCGTCTCGGAAAAGCGAATCGCGCGTTCGATGCGAAATCGGTCAAAGACCGTGGTGTTCGACGCGCGGTCGGCCATTTCAATGACGCTGCGGAGTTGGTCGCGCGTGATAAACAGGTGATGTGACGTCGCACCGCCGCCGGCCAGCCACGCGGCACCACGCGCGATCCGCGAAAACACATAGACGATCGGCGCAAAAATCCACGCAAATGCACTCAAGGGAAAGACAACGATCGGTGCGATCCTGTCCGATTCTTGCTGGTAGATACTTTTGGGCACGATCTCGCCCAGGATCAACAACAGCGGGGTGAAGAACAAAAACGCGATCAGGTCGCCCCACCGGTTTCCCACGAAGTGAATGAACATCAATGTCCCGAGCGTGGTTAAAACGACCGTGGAGATGTTGGTGCCGATCAACGTCGTGGTGAGCAGTTTTTCCGGCCGCTTGAAGAGCTGGACGACGCGATGGGCGCCGCGGTTTCCTTGCTTGGCCCGATGGGACAACTTGATCTTGTCGGCGTTGACCAGCGCGATCTCCGATCCCGAAAAGAACCCTTTCAGCAACAGCATCAGGATCATCACCGGGATGACCCAGGCAAGGTCCAGCATGCTCATTCGGGGGCTCCTGTTTCGGTGTCCAGTGCGTCCGTCTCGCCTCGGCTTACACGGACTCGAGCGATTCGATGCTCGTCCATTTCCAGAACGGTGATGGTGATTCCGTCGACGACGGTTTGGTCACCGACACAGGGCAGCCGATCGATGTGACGGAAGGCGACGCCGGCGATGGTGGTCATGCGGGGGTCGTGAAGGTCAAAGTTCGTGACGCGATCGAGTTCACCCAGTTTCGTGTCGCCGGGGGCCTCGTAAGTGTTTGGCCCGATCTGCACGATTCGCTGCGGGGCATCCGTGCGGTGCGTCAACGATCCGAAAATCGACCGCAGCACGTCGTTGACGGTGATGAACCCCGCCACGCCGCCGAATTCATTCAGCACGGCGGCGGCGCTGGCCTTGCTCTTGACGAAAAAGTCGAACATTTCATCGACGGTTTTTGTCAACGGCACGACAATCGGTGGGCGGACGATGTCCTCCACCGCCAACGTCGAATAGTCGGCGCCATCCAGGTGCAGCCGAACGACGTCGTCATCGTGCAGAAATCCGATCAGGTTGTCACGGTGATTGCGGTAGACCGGCACCCGTGAATGCCGCTCCTGACTGAAACGTTGGATGATCTCGGCCACGCCCGCATCCGCATTCAAAAACACCGTGCTGGTGCGAGGTGTCATGATCTTGACGATCTCGGTCGCGCCGGCGGACAGCAGGTTGTTGATCAGTGTTCGTGCGGTGATGTTCAGCTTGCCGGTCTCGACGACGTCTTCGATCACGCTGCGGAACTCGTCAATTTGAAGAATGTTGGACGGTTCACGTTGGGGCCCCACGATCCAAGTCGTGATGCGGTCGGAAACGATGCGGACCAGCCAACGGATCGGCCCGATCAATCGCACCCACCGCCACAGTGGGCCGGCAACGATTCCCGCACTGATCCGTCGCGGATTGGTGACCGCGATGGTCTTGGGGGTCACTTCGCCGACCAACAGCAACAGGGGAAACATCACCAGCACCGCGATCCAACCCGCTTTGGCTTCCCCGTAGAGTGCGACCAGAATCCCGGTCATGTTGGCGACCGCGGCGATGTTCACCAGTTCGTTTCCGCACAATATCGACACGATCAGCCGCCGTGGTTCGTCCAACAGAGCCTGCAGTTTTTCGGCATGTCGATGCCGCGTCTGACGCAGTTGTTGAAAGTCCACGTGGGAGAGGGAAAACAACGCCGTCTCGGAACCGGAAAAGAACGCCGAACCACACAGCAAGATCACCTGAATCAGGTAACGCAGCAACATGTCCGCCTGGAAGAGTTGCGAGGTATCCAACGCAAAATAATCGACGATCGTCTGCCAACTGCTAACGGCGGGGATCAGATCGTTCATGGTTTCTCGCAGAGCAACGCGTTGGTCGTCGGCTAGGACGAGAGTTGTTCGCTGGTCAGGAACTGGGACACGGCAGAAACTTTCCCCAGGGCGATCAACACGTCATCGGGGCGAATCATCGTCGCGGCCGTTGGCGGCAGCAGGATCTCGCCGTCGGCACGTCGGATGGCGACGATGATGACTCCGCGGTTGCGAAAATCGGTTGCCGATAGGGGGTGATTGGCACACGGCGATTCGGCCGTCACGCGGATCTCGGCTAGGTCCAACGCGGTGCCTGAACCGGTGCCGGTGACGAACTCGAAAAAGTCTTCGACCTGTGGATTGATCAACAGTTGCGCCATCGTCGCGGCGCCGGAGCTGAGCAGGCTGACCACGCGGTTGGCCCCCGCCTTTTCCATTTTGTACGCACTGTCCTCGTCCATCGCCCGGACAATGATCTGCAAATTTGGAGCGATCAGGCGGGCCGATAAGACGACGTACAGGTTGTCGGCATCGCTGTCCAAGACGACCGCCATGCCGCGGGCACGCTCGATGCCGGCGTCCAGCAGCGTGCGGTCACTGGTCGCGTCGTCACGGACGCAAGGCCAACCGAGTTCTTCGCACTTGGCCAGTTTCTCTTCGTTTTGGTCGACGACGACGAACTTCAATTTCCGGTCCGCCAGGTGGCGACAAATCGTCCGGCCCATGCGGCCGAAGCCACAGATAATGAAATGATCCTGCATCGCCTTGAGCGCCGAATTCATGCCTCGTCTCCTCAACCAAGTTCTTAATTCGGCGCGTACGATCATTTCGCCCAATTGCACGACGGCGAATAAAAACACGCCCAATCCAAAGACCAGATAGACCATCACGAAGACACGGCCTTTGGCCGAGAGCGGCCGGACTTCGTCGAAACCCACCGTGCTCAACGTGATCACCGTCATGTACGCCGAATCCAGCAGCGACCACCCTTCCACCAACCAAAACCAGCTGACACCGACCAGCGTCAGAATCACGAGCACGGTGATGATCCAAGCCAATCGATGCATCGATTCTCTGTGGTGGCGGGAATTCATTGGCAAGCGGCCAGCTTCGCAGCCACCAGCATACGCGGTCCGTCATGGCCTCGCTCCGTCGGAGCACTGCTCAGATCGACTTTCGAATCCGTTTGAATCCTTCGCTAATCTCGCCGCCGACCAGCTTGAGCGAATCCCAAACGTCTTCGGCGGTTTCTTCGACGGCATCTTTGAGCGGGTCGTAACGGCGATTCAGTTCGTCAAGTTTATCTTCGAGTGCTTGCCATTCTTGTTGCAGTTCCATTTTGCCGAGGTGGACTTTCAGCTTCAGTTCATCGCGTTCTTGTTTGAGGTCGTGGATCAAGGCGGCAAGGAGTTCGCTTTTTCTTGTGGACATCGACGGCCTCTTGGGATGGGGGGAGCGGGACTGGCTTGGAATCACTCAGGTGTGCACGATTCGTGCCAATTTCACGTACCGGCGTCGGGTTTGCGATCCCCGCGTGTTTGTGTGTGGTTGGGATAGCGTTTCCGCCAACTCCATTTGTGCAATTCCATCACGGGAAGAATCGTAAGCGATAATAGAACCAAGATTCCCCAGTGTTTGGGGGCGAGCGGTTCGGCGCCTAGCACGAACTGGCCCCAAGCGGTGTGCATGGCCGCCAAGTGGATGCAGAACGCGGTGATCGCGCCGGCCAGCAAGATGGGACTGCGGAGCGGTGACATCACCAGGGCCGATTTCGTCTCGGAGCGACAGTTGCCGATGTGGACGTTCTCAAACAAGACCATCAACAATAATAATGCGTTTCGCGCCGAATCGACTTCCGCGTCGGTTGCACCCTCGGGTAGAAACCAGCGAAACGTGGTGAATCCGATGATGCCCATCACGACCGCCGCGATCGCCGTCCGCTCGATCATCAGCTGATTGAAAATTCGCTCCTTGGGTGAGCGTGGTTGACGCGACAGCACGCCCCCTTCATTGGGCTCAAACGCCAGCGCGACGTCCTGAATCCCGTTGGTGACCAGGTTCAGCCAGAGGATTTGGACCGGCATCAGGGGCAGATAGGGCGTGCCGGTTCCCACCGCCAGGGCCATCAGCACTAGTTCAGCCGCACCGGTGGAGATCAGCAGGTAGATCACCTTGCGAATATTGTCGTACGCCAC
This sequence comes from Stieleria neptunia, assembly GCF_007754155.1. Lineage (NCBI taxonomy): Bacteria > Pseudomonadati > Planctomycetota > Planctomycetia > Pirellulales > Pirellulaceae > Stieleria > Stieleria neptunia. The sequence continues at coordinate 1,077,147 of NZ_CP037423.1, forward strand.
GCGGCCTTCTTCGATGCCGGCAACGATCGTGGCGAAATTGTCGTCGCTGATCACCAGCTCGCCGGCTTCCCGGGCGACGTCGGTGCCGCTCTTGCCCATCGCCACACCGACATTTGCCGCCTGCAGCGCGGGGGCGTCATTGACGCCGTCGCCGGTGACGGCAACAAAGTGACCCGCCATGCGGGCGGCGTTGACAATCTCCAGTTTCTGCCGCGGTGCGACCCGGGCAAAGACGCGGATGTTGCGAACCAGTTCCGCCAGTTCGTCCGGACTTTTCTGCTGCAGCTGTTCGCCCGTCATCACCTGGCTCTCGTCATCGGCCAGCGCCAGGTCGCGGGCGATCGCCAACGCCGTCACGCGGTGGTCGCCGGTGATCATCGAGACCGAAACGCCGGCCTCGCCGCAGGACTGCACGGCGTTTTTGACACCCGGCCGGAGTGGATCGATCATGCCGACAAAGCCCAGGAAACGCAATCGCGAAGGCGGCGGCGGGACTTCATCGGATTCGATGGGGTGATCCAGTCGCTGATCCGCCAGAGCCAGAATTCGATAGCCCTGCGCCGCCATCCGCACTGCCGTCGCGTCCCACTCGGCCGGCGAGACCTCGCCGCAACTCGCTTCGCTGCACATCGCCAAAACGCGTTCCGGAGCGCCCTTGATGAACACCGAGACGCCACCCGCGACGCGGTTGTAGGACGCGGCAAACTGATACTCCGGCTCGAACGGAATCTGGTTGACCTGGGGATGGGAATCGAGCGTCGACTCATGGTTCCAACCAAGCTTGTGACCAAACGCCAAGAAAGCAATGTCCACCGCATCACCTCGCCACGTCCACGATCCGTCGTGCTGATGCAGGTCGGCTTCATTGCAGAGGACCCCGGCACGCGCCAACCTTTCCAGCGGCTCATGACTTCCCGGTTCCAACGGTTTGCCGTCTTGCAAGACTTCACCCGAAGGACGAAATCCTTCCCCGGTGACTTGAAACATTTCGCCGTCGGGCAAACAGACCTGGCGAACGGTCAGCTCGTTGCAGGTCAGCGTTCCGGTCTTGTCGGTGGCGATCAGCGTGCAGCTGCCGAGTCCCTCCACGGCGGTCAGACGCCGCACGATCAGCCCACGCCCCGCCATCCGAGTCGTCGCGATCGCCAACGCCACCGTCATCGCCACCGGCAGCCCCTCGGGAATCGCCGAGACCGCCAAGGCGACGGCAAACATGAACATCTCCTCCGCCGAATAGCCGCCGAACCCGACACCCAAGGCACCGATGATGGTTGCCGCGACGAGCACCGCAACCGCGATCACTTGCGTGAAGCGTTCCATCCGCACCAGCAGCGGAGGACGCCCACCGGATTCGCCCAGCACGTCCAACGCCAATTGGCCCACGCTGGTCGCCGTTCCCGTGGCGACCACCAACCCCTTGGCGCGCCCGCGAGTGATGATCGAACCGGCATACGTCATGTTCAATCGATCGGCCACCGGTGTCGCCTCGCCGCCAATCCAGCCGGGTTCTTTCACCACCGGCAACGATTCGCCCGTCAACAGCGACTCATCCGACTCCAGCCCGTGGGCCGAGAGCAAGCGAATGTCCGCCGGCACGCGGTTTCCCGATTCCAGCCACACGATGTCTCCCGGCACCACGTCCTCCGCTTGCACCTCGCGCACCTTCCCGTCGCGATGCACCGAGGCGCGGATTTGGAGCAGCTTTTTCAGCGCGTGGCTACTCTGTTCGGCCTTCCATTCTTGGAACGAACCGATCACGGCGTTGAGCACCAGCACGCCGGCAATAAACGCCGCGTCCTTCACATCCCCCAAGGCCACCGAAACCGATGCCGCCAAGGCGAGGATGTAGATCAACGGACTGCGGAACTGGCGCAGCACAATCGCCCACAACGGCGTCGGCGGTTTTCGCGGCAGATGGTTCGGACCGTATCGGGCTAAACGCGCCGCCGCCTCGGTTTCGCTGAGCCCATGCTCGCCCGCTTCGAGTTTCCGCACGACGCCGTCCACGTCCAGCGCATGCCAGGCCAACAATGTCTGTGAACAATGATCCATGGTCGATGGCGAACTGAATTCGTGTGACGAGCGTCCTGATGGCGGACCGTCTGCCGGTTCCGATCTGGAATCAGTCTACGCGACCTTGAGAATGCTGTTTCCAGTGTTTTTCAATAAGCCGGGTTCATTTTGTGTTGACGACATACGTTTCGGCGACGCCCAAGCCCTCTGGATCGTCGTCACTGCGCGGATGTGCACAGTCGAGGTGCCCGCGCCGGAGCATCTCCAGCAATTTCATTGGGCGAACGATCAAAAACACGACCCACGGATGGCAGCGTGAACCCACGGATTTTTTACACCCTGTCATCCGTGGGTTCGCGCTGCCATCTGTGGGCTCAGTAATCATTCAACTCGTTCCCAGGCGGAGCCCGGGAACAAGGGAGGGAGTGTTTCCGACAAAAACCTACAACTCCATCAAGAAACATTTATTGACACCTCGTGACGTGGCGATATATTGATATAAGAAAACCACGGAGATGCGATGACCGCCAAAGCGAACCCCCAGAATCAAACGAAGCCGCCCGGGCATGTCGGTGACTTTGCCCTGGCAGCAGAGTGCCTCAAAACACTCGCCCACCCGGTCCGGCTGCGGATCGTGCAGTTGTTGTTGCACGTCCGTTACACCGTCGGCGAAATCGCCAAGGACTGTGAGACCCAGGACAACGTGGCGTCGGAGCACTTGCGGCTGTTGCAACGCTGTGGCTTTTTGGTCAGCCAACGCGAGGGACGCAAGGTCTACTACCAAGTTGCCGAACCCCACTTGGCGCAATTGATGGCTTGCATCGAAGGCCGCTTTTTGACCTGCGGAATCGAGTGAAACGCCGGGCCCCGGAATCCCGCCCCTTTTTTTATCACGACATCTCGTCGCATTGCGACATGACGAGTATTTGGAAATCACAAACGGAACCGAGAGGAAAATCGAATGCAGACCATTGATGTGAAGCGATTGGCCGAGGCACAGGGGCGTACCGAAGTCGACGTCATCGACGTCCGTATGCCGACGGAGTATCGCGCGGTCCACGCGGAGTGTGCGCGGAACGTTCCCTTGGAATCGCTTGATCCCCGCCGTGTGATGGCCGAGCGAAACGGATCTGCCGATCGGCCCTTGTATGTCATCTGCCGCGGCGGGAACCGTTCAAAACAGGCCTGCCAGACATTCATCGACGCGGGGTTTGAAAACGTCGTCAACGTCGAAGGCGGCACACTGGCGTGGGACAAAGCGGGGCTTCCCGTGGTGCGCGGCAAGAAGTCGTTGCCGCTACCGCAGCAGATGCAAATCACCGCCGGGACGTTGACGGTGCTGGGCGTCGTCTTGGCGCAGTTCGTTCACCCGGCCTTCGTGGCGCTCTCCGCGTTCATCGGTGCGGGGCTGGTGTTTGCCGGGCTGACGGGTTATTGCCCGATGTCGTCGATGATCGCCAAGATGCCATGGAACCAGTGTGTCGACGGGGGTTGTGAAGGGTCATGTTCGGCCTAGCCATCCTGTTCGGCAGCATCGTCGGCTTCGCGCTGGGATTGACCGGGGGCGGCGGCGGCGTGTTCGCGGTCCCGCTGTTGGTTTACGGCCTGGGCGTTGCACCGCGCGAGGCGGTCGGGATCTCGCTGGCCGCGGTCGGCGGCACGGCGCTCTCGGGGGCGATCCCACGCTTGGTTCGCGGCGAGGTCGAATTGCGGACGGGTTTCCTATTCGCAGTCGCCGGCATGCTGGGCGCGCCCTTGGGTTCGTACTTATCGAAGCTCGTTCCCGAGAATGCCCTGTTGCTGATGTTCGCGCTGTTGATGTTCGTCGTCGCCTCTCGCATGTGGGCCAAGGCCAAGAACCCGAAGGTGGCCAGCGGAGTTTGCACGACCGAAAGCGAACCGGGGCGGGACCGCAGTGCATGTCAGCGGGACGCCGACGGCAAGCTGCGGTTGACCTCTCGTTGTGCCCGGTTGCTGGTCTACGTGGGGCTGATGACGGGTGTGCTGTCGGGCATGTTCGGCGTCGGCGGTGGGTTTGTGATCGTCCCGGCGCTGGTGTTGTTCAGCGGGATGGCGATCCATCAAGCCGTCGGAACGTCGTTGTTTGTGATCGTCCTGGTCAGCATCAGCGGAGTGGCATCCCACATCGCCGGCGGCAACGAGTTATCGCTTCAAACGACGCTGCAATTCTTGGTGGGTGGTTTCGCGGGCATGTGGCTGGGCGGCGTCATCGCGACGTGTCTGAAAGGTCCCACGCTTCAAAAAACATTTTCGATCGCGGTCGTGTTGGTCGCGGTCTTTGTGATCTTCAAATCAGTGGTGTTGTAATCCAACCCCGTACCTTCAGGAGGGAACACGAATCATGTTGCTGAAATATTTTTACGACCAGAAACTCGCCCACGCGTCTTACATGGTCGGCTGCCAGCGGGCGGGCGTGGCCGTCGTCGTGGATCCCGGCCGCGACATCGATCAGTACCTGGCGATGGCGGATCAAGAGGGGTTCCAAGTCACCGCGGTTGCCGAGACACACCTTCATGCCGACTATGTTTCCGGTGCCCGTGAGCTTGCCGACCGGGTCAACGCCAAACTGTACGTGTCCGACGAAGGGCCCGACGAGTGGAAGTACCAATTCCTCGACGGATACGACAGCGAACGTTTGCACGACGGCGATCACTTCATGGTCGGCAACATCCGCTTCGACGTCATGCACACGCCCGGGCACACGCCCGAAAGCATCTCGTTCGTGTTGACCGACCAAGGCGGCGGCGCCGACAAACCGATGGGCATCTTCACCGGCGACTTTGTGTTCGTCGGTTCGATCGGGCGACCGGATCTGCTCGAAGAAGCCGCGGGAATGGTGGGCACAGCACAAAGCGGTGCGCGCGATCTGTTCGCGTCGGTCGAGCGTTTCAAGACGCTGCCGGATTATCTGCAAGTCTGGCCCGCCCACGGCGCCGGCAGCGCTTGCGGCAAGGGGCTTGGTGCGATCCCGTCGTCCACGGTGGGCTACGAGAAACGGTTCAACCCCGCGCTTCAGTTCAGCGACGAAGAAGCGTTCGTGCAATACATTCTGGCCGACCAGCCCGAGGCTCCCAAATACTTTGCGGTGATGAAACGTGTGAACAAGCAGGGACCACGCATTCTCGGCATGGGACACCACCACAAGATGCTGGACGTCGCCGGGCTTGTCGACGCCGTCCGCTTGGGGACGGTGGTCGATTTGACGCCATCGCCCGAGTACGCCAAAGGGCACGTTCCCGGGACGATCAATCTGCCCCTGGACATGTTGTCGACTTGGGCGGGATGGTTGGTCGATTACGACCGACCGGCGTACCTGATTTGCCGGCCCGAGCAATTGGAGGAAGCGGCTCGTGTGCTGCACAAGATCGGCGTCGAAGAGATTGCGGGCGGCTATGACATGGAAGCGGTGCAAGCGTCCGGGATGGCAACCGAAACCTACGCCACCGGATCGCCGGCCGACCTATCGCACAGCATCGAAGCGGGTGAAGTGCAACTGATCGACGTGCGGTCGCAAGAGGAATGGAATGCGGGGCACATCGAACAAGCTCGACATCACTTCCTGGGGCGTTTGCCAGAGAGTGCCGATCAGTTGCCAAACGACCAGACGTTGGTCGTCCAGTGTCGCAGCGGTGCACGCTCGGCGATCGGAGCCAGCGTCCTGCAGGCTGCGGGATTGAAAAACGTCATCAACCTGACCGGCGGATATGTCGCCTGGAAGGCCGACGGATTGCCGAGTGTGAAGTCGCAACCGGCGATGAGCAGTTGATCGGGCATCAACGCCCCCGAGTTTGCCTCCATTTTCCTGCTGAAAAAGTTTGGACTTCCCGCCTTGTACTGGCACGGCATGCTGCAGGGTCGCGTTTAGGCGACTTGCTTTACCGACAAGGCTCACTCACTCAACGAATCCTCACTGAAACACTTGCAGCCTCAGTGAAACACTCAGTACAGACCAATGAACGCCCTCTCAAGAGTCCAAATCAACCTCCTGGCCTGCACCCTGTTGCTCGGATGCACACAGGTCCTTTCACAAGATTTCGAACCGCTGCCCAAGAGTGCCGCGCAGCAAGGCGACACCGACGAGAAAATTGCTTTGGGCAAGAAGCTCTACTTTGATCCACGGCTCTCGGCCACCGGAACGGTTTCCTGTAACACCTGTCACAATCTGATGGAAGGCGGCGACGACGGACGTCCCACGTCGATGGGAGTCGATGGTTTGACGGGGCCGCGAAACGCGCCGACGGTGTGGAACTCGGTGTTCCAGGCGTCGCAGTTTTGGGATGGTCGCGTGCCGACGCTGGAAGACCAAGCCAAAGGCCCGATGGTTGCGGACGTCGAGATGGGAATGGCCGGTCACGATCAGGTGATCGGCCGCATTCAAGCGATCCCCGGCTACATCCGTAAATTTGAATCGGTGTTTGGCCCCAGCGACGCGGTCACGATTGAAAACGCGGTAGAGGCCATTGCCGCCTTTGAACGGACGCTGATCACGCCGGATTCCGCTTTCGATCGGTATCTCTCGGGAGACAAAGTCGCGATGAGCGACGTTCAAATCCGGGGGATGGAATTGTTTGAATCGACCGGATGCACGGAATGCCACTCCGGTCCGGCGTTCAACGGATGGCAGCCCGGCAGCGATGGCGAATTCGTCGAATTTCCTCGCATCACCGATTCCACTTTTGTCAAAAAATATGACCTGATTTCCGATTTGGGGCGGTCCAACGCGACGGGTGATCGCAGCGATGACCATTACTTTAAAACACCGACTTTGCGGAACATCACCCTGACCGCTCCGTATCTGCACAACGGACGCGTCGGTTCGCTGTCTGAAACCGTTCGCTTGATGGCCAGCACCCAGCTGGATGCGGAGCTGAGCGACGACGAAGTCGCCGAACTGGTCGCGTTCCTGTCCGCGTTGGAAGGCCGATTTCCCGAAATCGCACTCCCGCGGCTGCCATCGCGACTCGGTGAATCCGTACTGCAACAGCCGGAAGCCGCCAAGGGCTTTGGCGACGCAACAGGGCACTGACATCAGAGCCGAGTTTCGAGAACCTTCCTTCAACCTGAGAAACGAAAATGACGACAACACAGACGATCGAGAATTTACAGAAAGCGTTGTCCATGGAACTCACCGCCCAGCACCAATACCAACTTCACGCCTGTGTGCTTGATGATTGGGGAATGGGGCTGTTGGCGACAACGATGCGTGAAGAAATGCAGGAGGAGCTGGGGCACTCGCAGGAATACTTGCAGCGGATCTTGTTTCTCAACGGCGAACCGAGACTGGAGTTTGCGAAGTTGCCCGTGCGAGCACATTCTTTGAAGCAGATGTTTGAAATGGATCTCGCCGACGAGAAAGAAGCGATCGAGTTCTACACCTCCGCATCGTTCCGAGCGTTCGAGGACCGAGATATCGGGACCCGGCAGCTGTTCGAAAAGATCGCCTTGGACGAAGAGGGGCACATGAGTTGGTTGGAGCTGCAGTTGGACCTGCTCGATCGCATGGGCGAACCGGCTTTCATCGCCAAGTACATGGAATGAGCATGACAGGCTGGAAGCCTATCCCACTTCTTGGACCGATTTGAGCCTGATGACGTGTTGGTTCGTTGGGACGGACGGATCGTGTACAATCGTGCCGGCTGGATTTGACGGAATCTACTTTCTGGAGCACGATCGTGGCAGGTTTTTCTCGGGGCACTCGCCGACGTTGGTTCACCCGTTTCTGTTTCGTTCATCCGGTGATGCTGCTGGGGCTTGTGTTGCTGTCGGGCCCGGCCCGCGGCGGCGATGCCGGATCGACGATCGATCCGTTGGCGGCGAACTTGCAGCCTTACCTGGATCTGCTCTCGGGATCGCAGCAGGAATTTGAACTTCGCTGCCGGGCGGAGGTTCCGATCGATGGCGACGCACAGACGATCAAGATTCGTCTTGCCCGCTATGGAAATCATGCGTTCGATCTGGATCTGGAGCACCGCGATTACGAAGTACGCATTCGCCGCCGCGACGGTGCCACGGCATTCGCGCTGCCCAAGCATGGCGTGGTGTATGTCGGCCGAGGCGATGCAGCGGCCGATGCAGAGGTAGCCGATACAGCGGCCGATTCGCTGTCGCCCAGCGGATTGTCGCAACGATTGATCTCCACGCGAACGACGCTTTCGACTTACGCGCCGCTACTGGCGACTCCGGATGGGGCCGCCATCGCAGCCGCGCTGAAGACCTTTGTCGGCATCACGTACGATCCCGCGACCCGGCGTGGACGCGGCAACGGATCGGTGGAGTTTTCCTTTGAGCCGAATGGTTCGCTGCAGGTTCGAGTGGAGGATGCCCAGTTGGATCTGTTCATCGCCGATCAACCTAGCGCCATGGCCGGTGCCGACGACTGGCCGGGAATGAAACAGATTGAAATCCCGCGAGAAGAATTGGAACGGACACTGGTTCGCGGCGTCCGACGTGCCGTTGAGATCTTGGCACCGTCGAAGGTGCTGACGAGCCCGAGCAAACGGGATCGGGAAACCGCCAGTGGTCGACTGCGGTGGATCGACGGGCATCGCGTTGTTTTGCTCTCCGGCTCACCTCGCGAGATCGGTCGCGCCCATGGCGAATTACTGACCGACGAGGCCCAGGCCTGTATCGACTCGGTGCTGCACACGTTCGGCGTCGTGCAAACGATTCGCTCGGGCAGCTGGTTCCGCCATGACTTGGATGCCGCCTTCGCGCGATTGTCGCCCCACATTCCGGATCGGCATCGAATCGAGACGCGGGCGATGGCCCGGGCGCTCGGACTGGATGAAAATCTAGTCGATTCGCTGAACGTTTTTCCGGAACTGTTTCATTGCAGCGGCTTTGCCGTGTTCGGCGAGGCGACTCGAGATGGCAAGCTCTACCATGGCCGGGTGCTGGATTACATGACCACGATTGGCCTGCAAGATTCGGCGACCACCTTCATTGTTGCCGCCGACGGGCAGATCCCCTTTGCCAACGTCGGTTACGCCGGCTTCATCGGCAGCGTCAGTGGGATGAACGCCCAAGCCATCTCGCTGGGCGAGATGGGTGGTGGTGGTGAAGGCCGGTGGGACGGTGTGCCGATGGCGACGTTGATGCGGCGGGCGCTTGAAGAGTGCAGCACGCTGGATGAAGTGATCACGTTGTGGCGAGACAGCCCACGGACCTGCGAATATTACTATGTGTTTGCCGACGGCAAGACCAATCGTGCCGTCGGTGTGGCCGCCGATCCCGATTCGATTGAGTTCATTCAACCGGGCCAAGCCGATCCGCGGTTGGGCGAAGGCATTCAGGACGCGGTCGTGCTTTCGGCGGGGGATCGGCTGAAAGTCCTGCGGCAGCGTGTTCACGAAAAGCACGGTCAAATCGATGCCGAAGTGGGCAAATGGCTGATGAGCCGACCGGTCGCGATGCAGTCGAATCTGCACAACGTGTTGTTCGTCCCCGCCGATCAAGTGATGTATGTAGCCAACGCCGACCACCGACGCCCCGCTGCAGAACGCCCCTACGTTCGTTTGGATCTGCGGGAACTGTTGACGTCGCTGGCCGGCCGCGGAGGGGAGTGAAGACGGCAACGTTTCCGTCCAACAATTCTGCTATGTTAAGGATCGAGCGGAATAGAAGTGTCAGGCGGATTCGCAGCCAAGAGACGGTGTGATCGTGCGCCCATGGATGAATTAAGAAACGAAATTGAATCGCTGCGCTCGCAGTTGGCTGAGTTCGACGCGGCGAACCGACAAAGCCAATCGACGACCAGCGAGCACTATCAATCGCAATTGCTCGATAGCGTGCAAGAATCCGTCATCGGCACCAACTTGGATGGCGACGTGACTTACTGGGGGCGCGGCGCAGAGCACCTGTACGGCTACACGCCGGAGGAGGTCCTTGGCAAATCCATCACGTTCATCGTCGAACCGGAGGAAGAGCGGGTCGAACGTGAACGCATGCGGCAGGTCTTTGAGACCGGATCATGGAAGGGCGTGTATCAGCAGCGGCGGAAAGATGGCACCAAGTTTTGGGCGTCCACGATCATTTCGCTGGTCACCGACAAGGCCGGGAACCCGACGGGGTTTATCGGAATTGACATTGATATCACCGAACAGAAACAGGCCAACGAGGAACTCGACCAGCTGAACTTGGCGATTGAGAATGCGATGCAAGGCATCTCGCGGCTGGATCGGGAGGGGCGTTTCATCATGGTCAAGCCGCAGTACGCCGCGATGCTGGGTTATCAACCCGACGAGTTGCTCGGCCAATCGTGGACGGTGACCGTCCCCGAAGACAGTCAACCCCTCGCGCGCGAGGGTTACGAGACGATGTTGCGTGAGGGGCGTGCGACGGCGGAATGCCGGGCGCTGCGAAAAGACGGATCGGTGTTTTTCAAGCAGTTGTTGTTGGTGAAAACCTTCGATGCACGAGGCGAGCGCGACGGCCACTACTGTTTCATGAGTGACGTCACGAAGCGCAAGCAGGCTGAGAATCAGCTGCGAGAAAAGGAGGCCCAGCTCGCCCATGTTTCACGGCTCTCGACGATGGGAGAGTTGGTCGCCGGCATCGCGCACGAGGTCAATCAACCGCTCTACGCGATTGCCAACTTTGCGGCCGTCGCGGGAAAGAAGCTTGAGAACCGTCACGATGAACTGAGTCAAACGCTGCAAGAATTGAATCGTCTGGTCGCCGAGCAGGCGGTGCGGGCCGGCGAGATCATCCGGCGTTTGCGAGCGTTCGTCGGCAAAACCGATGGTGTCCGTTCGACGCTGGACATGAATGCGGTGATTCGCGATGCGGTGGCCATCTTGACGCCGATGACACACGTCGCGGATGCATCGGTCCGGCTGGAATTGTCGCCCACGCCGGTCGTCGTCCATGCCGATCGCGTGCAGTTGGAACAAGTCGTCGTCAATCTGGTTCGCAACGGACTTGAAGCGGTCAGCGGCCGCGAGCCCCGTAGGATCACGGTACGGACCGCCTTGGACGAGTCAATGGTCCGGGTCTCGGTGGAGGACACGGGGATCGGCGTGTCGGAGCATGCACGGGACAAATTGTTTGACGCGTTCTTCACGTCCAAACAAGACGGGCTGGGGATGGGGTTGTCGATCAGCCGCACGATCGTGGAAGCCCACGACGGCCGGATCGGGGCAACGCCGCGTCCGCAGGGCGGATTGGTGGTCCATTTCACGTTGCCGCACGCGCCAGGGGAGCCCCGATCTCAGGCCGAATGTGATGCCGGGGCAAGTCGGTCGACGGAGGCATCGTCTGCCAACAGTTCGGCCAATCGACTTCCCAGTTGATTCAAGTCCTCGGCCGAATGAGTGGTTTGGTGCGTGGCCGCCATCGCCTGTCGGGTGGTCCGATCGATCTGGTTCATCGACTCGGTGATCTGGTCCATGCTGGTCGCTTGCTGGCTGGACGCGGTCACGATCCGTGCGGCAACGCGTGACGCTTCGCCGACCATGGTCACCAGGGTTTCGATCGTCTGCTCGGCTTTGACGACGACACCGCTGGCGTCACCGACCGATTGCGTTCCCTGTTCGGTCGCCAGCACCGCGTGGTTGGTGGCGTGTTGGATCTCGCTCAAGATCTCGCGGATCTGGCCGGTCGATTGTCTGGCTTGTTGGGCCAGCGATTTGACCTCCGCGGCGACGACCGAAAATCCCTTGCCGGCTTCGCCCGCCCGGGATGCCTCGATGGCCGCGTTGAGTGCCAGCAGATTCGTTTGGTCGGCGATTTCGTTGACGGTCGTGATGATTTCCCCGATCGCTTGGGCGCGTTCGGCCAACATCAGAATGCTGTCGGCGGTCGATTCGACCCGTTCCCGCACGTTGTTCATCGAAACCCTCGTGTCCTCAATCGCCTTGCGACCCGAGCGTCCGACTTCGTCGGCCCGCCGCGAGGCTTCGGCGACCTCGTTGGCCAAATGCATCGACTCCTGGGCCGTCCGTGCGGCTTCTTCGACGGCCGAGGACGTTTGCGTGACCGCGCTGGCCTGTTCTTCGATCCCCAGGGATTGCTGTTTCATCGTCGCGGAGATTTCGGAACTGGCGACCGACAGGTGGCTGACGGTTTCCCGAATGGCTTCAAACAATCGCGTCCGTTCCTGCTCGTCTTGTTTGCGACGCTCGATGTCTTGCAGCGTCGCGATAAAGATCCGTTCTCCTGAAAATTCCATTTGGGTGACGCGCAGCGCGATGGGGACCTGACGGCCCTGTTTGTCCACGCCGTAGGCTTCGCTCTCATCGCCATGGCGATCGGATCGGGGCGCTCGGCCGGAGCCCGCGCCCGCGGCGGTGGTGGCGGTCGAAGTGGGGGCGCGTCCGTTGAATCGAAAGCTGGGGATGATGGCGGTGACCGACTGCCCACGCAATTCCGACGCCCGATAGTTCAACAGCGATTCGCAGGACGCGTTGAGCGATTGGATGGTGCCCTTGGCATCGATCGTCAGGATGCCATCGGCCGTCGAATTTAAAATCGCTTGGGTGCGTTTCTCGGCCACGTCCAGTTTTTCCATCGCCGCGTGCATGTTCCCGATCATCGTGTTGAAGGCATGTGCGAGCGCGCCGAGTTCGTCGTTGGAGTCGACTTTGATGCGTTCGTCCAGTGCCTCGCCGATCGTCGCACTCGACGCGTGGTCGGCGATCTTCGACGCCGTCTTCTTGAGCGTTTCGATCGGACCGACGATCCTGCGGGTGGTGAGGAAACCGAATCCGCCGATCAGCGCGGTGGCGATGACGATCGCCAAGATGAACACGAGCAAGGCATGGTCGGCAATCTCGCCGGCCGACTGATTGACGGCTTCGGCGTCGGCGATGATCGCCTGTTGCCACCCTTTCACCTGATCGTTGACGAGCTGAAACTGATCGTTCTCCGCCCGGATCGCATTGATGAACGCCTCCTCTCGATAACCGCCCATGACCTTGTCGACCGTGAAATCTTTGATCTCTCGGTAGTCCTCCCAACTGGCTCGCAGGTTCTGGAACGCTTCCTTCTCACGTCGGCTGTTGGCCGCAAGGTCCCACTGCTTGAACGTCTGGTCCAGCCGATTGGTCAGCAATCGCTGCTCGTTGTTGAGTTGCTCCTGCAGTTCCAAATTGGGCGCCATCACCATCGTCAGCGTCAGTTGCCTGAGTTCGCTGAGCGGGTCGGTGATGTTTAACGCGCCCTTTTGAAACTGTTCGGCCGTCAATCGAACACGGTCGACGGAATCGTGGATTCTCTTGTTGCTGACGATCCCAAAGATGCCCACCGCACAGAACGCGACGACCGAAATCCCGACCAGCAGCAACAGTTTTCCCAGTACGCCTCGGTTTTTCATGGACTTTCTCCGGCGTCGAATTGAATGCGAGTCACTTCCATCGGTTCTTTTCTTGCTTCCGGGTAAGCCCCCTTGCGCACCGACCAGTGTTGGTCGGTCACCTGGATTTTCCACAGCGGATAACAGGCCATTCGGTACGGTTTGAACCCGACCTCTTTGTTGACCGCAAAGACATTGTTCGGCGTTGGAACGAACAGCATGTAGGCCTGGTCATAGACGCGTTGGACGATCTTGTAGGTGATGTCTTCGAATCCCGGATCTTCCACACTCGCCTGGAACATTTCTTCGATGTAACCATCCAGGATGGGATCCGGGAAAATGGTGCTCCAAACGTTATGCGTCCGATAGACGAGAAAGGCGGTGAAGGGATGGTTGAAGAACCAGTCGTCGTTGCCCCATACCAGCAGATCCCACTCGACTTCGTTTTGATCTTGGTTCGTCGTCAGCAGCGGATCAAAGATCTGCTTTTCGCTCTTGACCTCCTCGATGTCCAGCGTGACGCCGACGTAACCCAGTTGGGTCTCGATGCTCCGCCACAAGTCCATGTAGCGGTTTTGCGTCAGGACTTTCAAACGCAGCCCGTTGAGTCGTTTCTTCAGCTGGGCTCGTTTGCCGGCATCGTACGGATCCTCTAATTCGGAGTACGGTTTGAGCAACTGGGTGGATTTGCGCATGCCGGGAAAGAAGGGCGACGCTTGGGTCGGGGACAACGTGGCTTCACGATCGAAGACGAAGTGCCAAAGATTGCGTTGGTGCAGGGCTTCGTTGAGTGCGCGGCGGACGTCCACATCCAACAGCTCGGGATTGCCGTTGATCAGATTCATGTGGATCGCGATGTTGTTGGTCGTCGGCGACGTGACGAGTTTGGCGTACGGGGACAGGATCGTGTCGACTTTGTATTCCGGCGGGATGAAGGCGATGTCCAGCTCGCCCTCGGTTTCCAAGACACGGTTCTTCGCCAGCCGACTGTCCAGTTCCGTGAACACGGTGATCGTTTCGATTTTTGGATAACGCTGGTCCCAGTAGTTCGGGTTCGCTTTCAACACCGCCTTGGGCGTTTGTCGATCGCCTTCGACGTAACCTTCGGTCAAGATGTAAGGCCCCAGGCCGTAAGGTCCCGGGGCGGAAAGATTGGGACAGGTTGCTTTTCCGTTCCATCCATTGAGTTTCAGATACTCGTCACTGTAGAACTGCATCCAGATCAGATCATTCATGAAACAGCCGTACTTTTCTTTCAGGAAAAAACGGACCGTGAATTCGTCGATTTTTTCGCAGCGGTCAAAGACCTTGTCGATCTTGCTGTACAACGTGGGCGCCCGTTTGAAGGCGTCCATGTTCCTGACCACCGCGTCGGCATCGAATCGCGTCCCATCCTGAAACTGAACGCCTTGGCGAAGTTTGAATTCGTAGGTCGTGTCGTCGATCTGCTCATGCGACACCGCCATGTCGTAATCCCAACCCCGGGCGTTTTCGCTGGGCTTGATCATCGCACCATTGATGGCATGCGAGATGTAGATGTAGGGCAGGCTGGGAATGAAAACCTTGACGTGCGAACCGGGGACCAGACGGTCCACGAACCGCTCGCCGGCGTCGTCGGCCCTCAGTCGCACCGGGTGGATCCGCTGCCGTGCCGCCGGCTGAGCCAACCCGGGCTGAGCCAGTGCCGGCTGAGCCAGTGCCGGCTGAGCCAGTGCCGGCTGAGCCAGTGCCGGCTGAGCCAGTGCCGGCTGAGCCAGTGCCGGCTGAGCCAGTGCCGGCTGAGCCAGTGGCCACGAACCCAAAATCGCAGCCATCAGGGTGCACAGCACCCCAAGACGATTTTCCAAGGTTGATGAACTCATGGGAGCACCTTTGGCTCGTGGGACACGCAATCGGGCATGGTTTATGATAGCTGCTGGCCGTATTCGGTGATGCGATTTCTGCCGGGCTTGTGAAAGGCTTTCCTGTGAATCTATGCTTTGTCCGGCCGAATGGCCGTTCCCCGTTTGTGCTCGACACGGTCGCCTTTCTTATGCTTTTGAAACTTTCGTCAGGATCGCACACCATGCACACCGTTCGGATGTCACTGGTCGGACTACTTTGCATGGCCCTCTGCTCGGCGACGGGATGTTCCGGATTGATGCCCGGACCGGGGCCGGCTGACGCAGATGCGCCGCAAGAGTTGACGACGACGAAATCTGGGCTGAAGTACCGGGTGCTGCGTCGGTCGGACGGCAAGCGAGCCAAGCCGGGTGGTCACGTGCGGGTCCATTACTTGGGAAAACTGGACGACGGAACCGTTTTTGACAGTTCCTATTCCCAGGGAGAACCGGTCATTTTCTCGCTTCAGCAAGTCGTCCCGGGATTCACCGAAGGGTTGCAGTTGGTCGGTGAAGGCGGAATGATCGAGTTGGAGATTCCATCCGAATTGGGCTACGGTGAAGACGGCCGTGCGCCCAGCATCCCGCCCAATGCCACACTCCATTTTGTCGTGGAAGTGATTCGCGTCTTCTGAGCACGCGTTTTGGGGAATCCGAGGATTTTGCGCACGATGGAGTTCGCCAGGGGCTCCCCGTTGCCATAGGCTGAACCGTCGTGCATGAGCTTTCGGCTCATGACTCGAGTTGCATCTCATCCGAGGAATCGCTGTTATGAGCCATCGCACTCTCCAATCCTGGCCGATCAAATTTCGATGGGTTGCCTGCCTGGTCACGCTGCAGTGGTTGGCGGTTTCGGGCCAGGCCGAAACCGTTGTCGGTGACACGTCCCACTGCCAAATCGCTGACGGTCCCCTGCATGCCTATGTCGGGACCGTTGCACTGCCGGCCGATGGACTGTGGCGAATTCAGACGCCCGAATCCCAGCACGCGGTTCGCGAACTGTACCTCGTGCCGACCGAACCTTCGCGGCTGCGACAGCTGGGCAAGCGGATGTATGCGGCATTGGAAGAACGGCAAATCCGAAGCAGTCGCTGGCAGGTGCAAATGGGGTTCGAGGCCTGTCGCCAGTACGCCCAGGACGGACAGGGGGTGGGACCAGGTTCGATCGCCGACTTGGCCAAGGACAAGCGATGGGACTACGTCGCACGGCGTTGGAATTCCGCAAGTTATCGGTCGGAGGACTTGACCGACTTCATCGACGGTCAGCCGCTCGAAGGACCCTTTGTTCATTTGATCCCCGACGTTCGATTCCAGTTTTCCCCGACCCAATCGAACCAGCGAAAATCCGTCGCGCGCGAGAACCGATCGGTTTTGGCGTTCGAATTGCGGCCGTTTGTCGACGATGGAAAACACTGGGTGCTGCACACCGACGGCCAATGCGAACGCGTCGCCATTGACCCGCAGTTGATCCGATCCCAGCAGGTCAAGATTCGCCCGATGATCAACCGCGACAGTGCGAAACGGGCCGCCGAGCAACCCAATTTGCAGTACCGATTGGTGCTGGTGTCCGGCGAACCGGTTGTTCAATCGCTGGAGTTGCAGACCTACAACCAGGTGCTGAACACGCAACGGACGATTCGATGGGACGCGTCAAGCGGATCTGAATCGTCGTACGCGGAACTTCGCAAGCCCCTCAGCGACGCCAGGAAATTCGCTTGGGGACCCTACGCGATCGCAGCCGACGGGGGCGTGCTACAGGTCTGGGATCAAGCGGGGCAGACCGCTCAGCCGGACGCCAACCCGCAACGCAGTCTTTCCATGTTCTCCGTCTTGGGAGGCCGCGCCGCCATCGAAGAAACCCTTCAACTGCAAATGTTGCGGGCGACCGATTCGGGCCAAGCGGCGACGATCGATGTGGATTCACTTTCGGGTGTCAAAGTGAAATCGCATCCGTTTGAAAAAATGTTGGACGGACAGACCGGCGGCAGTCTCGAAATCGCCCGTTGTGTGCCGCCGGATCGTTTCTTTGTGTACGTCGGCAAACCCGAGTCGATTTCCGCGTTGCTGGATACCGGCGCGCCCTTCATCGCCAGCATCGGAACCACGCTGACGGGCAATTGCCTTCAGTACAACCTGCAATCGCGTTATCTCGCCCGACTGGGGATGACCCGAGATTGGGTGGACGCCGTGTTGACGTCCGGCCTGACCAGCGAAATGGCGCTGTTCGCGCCGGACCTGTTCTTCATCGATGGCACCGATGTGACGATCGTGGCGCGATTGAGACAGCCACAACTTTTGCGCAAGCTACTCGCGCTGCTCGGCGCATCCGATCTGGGTACCGAGTCCATCTTGGAGTTGCCCACTCAATCGGGTGACCCTGCGTATTTGGCCCTCCGCGACGACCTGTTGTTCGCCAGCACCCATCGCGGTGAACTTCAACAGGCGATCGACCTGCACGCGCAACACGGTGCGGATAGTCTGGGGGCGAGCGCGGAGTTTCGCTACATGTTGACCCAGTTGCCGGTCAACGAAGAAACACGTCTGTACGCCTATCTGTCCGATCCGTTCGTGCGACGACTGGTGGGACCGCGCGTCAAGATCGGTCAACGCAGGCGGGTGATTGCCAAAGCCAAGATGGAGGCGTTGACCGCCCAGGTGTTGCTCGCTCGATTGGATGGTCATGCCAAACCTGATTCCCTCTCCGAACTGGTTGCCAGCGGACATCTTCCTCAGGGCTGGCAGCATGACAACATGCTGGTGGGCGCCAACGGACTGGTGCGGAGCGAGCACTATGATTCCTTGCCTCGCATGCGGACGCTACCCGACGTTCCGCTGGACAACGTGACGCCGGCCGAAGCAGAAGCGTACCGCGCGTACGTCGAAAACTACTCCCGGTATTGGCGTCGCTTTTTCGATCCGATCGCGATTCGGTTGGATGAAGTCGGTAGCGATCAACTGGAATTGTCGACGTTCATCCTGCCGCTGGTCGACAATTCGATCTACAACGGCCTGCAAATGTTCATGGCGCACCAGGACGACCAGACCGCGCTGCGTGTGCCGATCGTGGAGCCGACACCGGTGTTGCAGTTTTCGGCGAATCTGAAAGACATGGCTTGGCAGGTGGTGGCCGGCAATTTCTCAGAATTCTTCACACGCTACTCCGGCGCCAGCCCCGCGATGCTGGACGATTTTGGCCCCAGTGTCCACGTCGCGGTCTTTGACGCCGATCCGATCATCGCGATGGGAAGTGGCGACATCTTCGGTGCCTTCGGCGGTAATGTCCTGCGGGGCGGCGGCAATGGAATGATGATGGTCCCCGTCGCGCTCTCCATGTTGACGCGTCCCTGCAGCATTCTGGTCGAAACAAAATCGCCTGAGCGGACATCGCAATACCTGCGTCAAGCAGCCCTGGCCGGAATCTCAAACGAACGCCGCAATCGTAATTTCAACGCCTCGTTCTACCAGGTGGGAGATCGGGACGAATGGGTTTGGACGATGGACGTGTTTGGCGTCGTGAAACTGCGGTATGGCGTGGAAGTGGTCGACAATTATCTGGTGATCCGCAACATCCCCTGGTCCAGCGACGATCGCGTCGTCAGCGTCGCACCGGCTGATTTAAATGCCGCCCTGTTGCAAGTTTCTCCGTCAGCTTGCAAAGCACAACTGCCGGGACTGTTCGCCGCCGCGTCCGATGCCAACCGCAACGCTGTCATGTCCGGCCTGGGGCGACTGTATCCCTTCATGCTCAGTGGATCCAAGACCGTGCAGCAGGCCGCGGCGGAACATCAGCGATTGTACGGGTTCTACCCCAGGCAACTGGCCGGTGACCAATGGCGTTGGAGCGATTTTCGAATGGTCAGCGACAGCTACGGCGAACCGACGCGGCAGCGACAACCGGCGTTCGACCCGCAACAGCCCTTCGGGTTGATGAACCGGATCGATTCGATCCAGTTGAACATGCAATTCGAGGATGACGGACTTCGCAGCAGCGTCCGCTGGCGATTGCGTTAGCAACGCACGGAAAATTAGTGGGATAGGCTTCTAGCCTGTCGATGCTGAAATGACAGGCTAGAAGCCTATCCCACATTCAGAGATCCGACACTTCTATTCCGCTCGTTGCTTAGTCGCGCCCTGATTCGCTCAGCGTCGCCATCGCTTCGGCGAAGCCTTTGCCGATCTGTGCCATGATTTTGGCAGACCCATTGTAATGGTACTGGGCATTGGAGCTGCCTTTCAAGATTTCCAGCTCGCGCGGCGTGTAAAGTTCTTCCCGGAACGTGGCCAAGGCCTGTTCACGTTGCTGTCGGCTGAGGCTTGGGTCCTTGTTCAGTTCCTGGGACTTTGCCTTGATTTTGCCGCCGCGGTCTTTCAGTTCGTCCAGTTCGGCGTCCCAGTAGTTTTCGGTCAGCACGGCCGCGACATTGCCCTCGAATTCCGGCATCGCCGCCGGTGCGGCCATGGCTTTGCGAAAACCATCGTGAGTGCTTTTGTATCGCTGTTGACTCGCGCCGTACTGGTCGACCGGGCCTCCGACCCCCATCACGCCGATCACGAATGGCATCTCGGGTGCCGAGAGATCTTTGCGGACATCGCGAATGAAGTCGGCCAGCAACCGGCTGTAAAGATCGTACCCGCCGGGTTTGTCCCGGTTGGGGTACACGTCGCGGGCGACCATGTCGTTCCATCCCTGGAACCAAACGAAACCCGCGATTTCGTACCCGGCTTTCGGATCGTAATCCGGGTAGACGCGTTTGATGTCGGCGACGACTTTGTTGACGTGATCCACCATCAACCGGTAATAGCGGCCGGTCGCCTGGATACGGTCTCGCTTGATCTGGTCGATGTCTTTGCCCTGCTTTTGCATCGACGCCAGCTGTGATTCACTGAATTCGTAGGGACCGGCACTCGGCGGTCGGAAATCGGTGTGCAGCGATTTGCCACCCCACGCCGTCTTGATGATCAGGATCGGTTCCCCAAGCTGTTTCTGCATGTAGATCCCGAAGGTCAGCTCGGGGCCAATTTTGGTCTTCCGCCCCATCGCTCCATAACCGGCCGTCAACCGACCGTGGTGCTCCTGTTCGGTTCCGTCGTTGCCGATCGATGAGATCCAAACTTGGTCACAGACCCGCGGCGCCCCGTCCGCCGTTCGCATCTCGGCCAGAATCGGCGCCGTCCGGGGATCCATACCGACGTGGTCAAAGGTCGAAACCTGAGCATGCCCCTGCATGTTGGACTGCCCGGCAAGGATGTAGATCTTGAGCGGGTCTTTCGCACCAACATGCAGCGCGAAGAATAGGCTCAGCGTGAGGAAGGCAATGGATCGGATTCTCATGGGTGCAAACCTTGCTGCCACGGGATGGGGGCGTTTAGCAACGAGTGGAATAGAAGTGTCGGATCTCTTGAAGTGGGATAGGCTTCCAGCCTGTCATTTCAGCATCGACAGGCTGGAAGCCTATCCCACCTATTTTCCGTGCGTTGCTTAGGTGGATTCGCCGATGATTGTACCGCGCCGGTTGGCCGGGCGTTGGAATCGGGGATAGGCAAATTCTCTGACGTCGCGTCGCGGGTGTCATGCACAGCATGACCGACTGGTCACTCACCTCGCGTCGATTCGTCCATCTGCCGATGCACTTCGTCGACGATGTGGCGTTCGACCTCGGGGGACCAGTGGGCGGGTAGACCGTAGTAGACCATCGAAGTTCCGCCTTCGTAGCCGCCCTCTTGCAACACGCGTCGCGAAGGGATGTAGGCCATCACGTCGTTGGCGTAGCCCGCGATCCATGACTGCTTGCCACGCAATTCGCTTTTCAATCGCAGCGCATAATCGACAACGACTTCGCCGCCGAGAAAGACCATGTCGATGTCGTCACCCAACGTCCAGCTGCCGACGGCGTAGGGATAGGTTTGCGCAAGCGTCTCGCCGCGATCGAGTTGCTCGAGCAACATCGTTGCCCTGGCGGCCTCCCATTTGTTCTTCGATCGTGCGTTCGCTTCGATCTGTTCCCGCGAGGGAAGCGGCCCGAGCGGCAGGTCGATTTCTCGAAACCTTGACGACAGCGTCGGGGCAAGCTGCTGCATCTGGATCGTCATCAGCACCGTCTCCACGGCGGTCGCGAGTCGGCGTCCGTAGTGTCTGGCGAGTTCAACGGTTCGACGCGGCAGCGGATTTTGGTCCGCGCCACAGCCTGCCCAGAACATCGCGATGGAGTCGGGATACGATTCTTCCAGCGCCGCGCAGGCGAAACCGGGGTAGTCGCCCGACCAGGAATAAACGCCCAGCACCGTTGCGTGGCACGCATAGCCGAACACGACACTGACCAGTTTGCCTTGTGGGTCCGCCACCGCAAGAACGGGAACATCATGATCAACCGGGCCTTTCAGTTTTCCCTCCGACCGCCACTGCGCCACCTTGCCTTCGGGCCGATTCTCACGCCGATTGGTGGCAAAGCTCGCCGTTCCGCTGCCCCAAGAGAGCTTGGCCGATTGTCGTTTCGCGAACGCATCGCCGACGGCAACCAGGATTTGCTGCTGCAGTCTCTCCTCATACGCTGCGATCTTTTGCTGCTGGTCTTTGTCGACGATCAGGTAGTGCAGCGGTGCCAGGTTCTTCTTGAGCGCCGGTCCGGTGTGTGTGTGCGAACAGCAAATCGCAATCTGTGATCGATCGAGTTGGTGGACGGTCTGGATCTGGTCGGTGATCGCCGTGGCGAGTTCGCGATCGATTCCGACCAGATCCAACGTGATCAGCACGGCTTGATTGCCCGAGGCATCTTGCAGCACGAGGGCCTTGGCCCACAAGTCGGTCAGTTTGCCTTGCGACGGCCGGTCACGACTGCCGTAGCCCGCCATCCACATCGGCTCGTCCGGTGTGATGTTCTGCTTCGCGACGCCCGCTTGCCAACCGTCGTCCGCCCCCGTGGAAGTGATCAAGAACAGCATCAAGACTGGAGCAAGGATGTATCGTTTGAGCATCGTTGATAGGTTCCATTGGACGCGTTTGTCGGTCGATTTGAGATCGAGCATTGTACCCGTAACCGGTTCTCAACAAGGGAGGGACGCGTTCACGCCACTCGTAAACAATGCGAACGACCAGTCGGAGGACAGCGCAGCGCCACTTCGGGAATCACGTCAGCGATTGCAGTATCTCGGAGGGATTGACTCGTTCCCAGGCTCTGCCTGGGAACGGGGGTTTCCGGAGGCTCCGCCTGGGCTGCGCAAAACCGACCGGTTTTGTGTTGAAATTGCTATTTGAGAATTTGACGGAATTGGTTCTCTTATATGCAGTTTTTCCGCGTCATGGAGGTTCAGTCATGTCTCAAGCCACGATTGAGTATAAGTCACCTGTTTCCAAACTTCTTGGTTCGGCACGCCGTGGACGAGAGAAATGGAAGAACAACGCCATGCAATCCAAGCGGTTGATTAAGGAACTCAAGCAAAACCTCTGCAATGCGAGAGAGAGCCGCCAGCGATGGAGAGGCGAGGCAAGCCAACTGCGGCGGCGCGTCGCCGAGCTGCAGAGTGAATTAGAGCAGTTAAAAACGCGGAGCAGCCCCTGAAGAATCGCCCGACGCAGCCGTCGACTCAATTGCTGCCGCCGGCCCCCCAACATTCTTTTTCGTTGAGTCTCGTTGTACTCACGATTTCTTGGGTGCTCCAAGCAACCATCAGCTATCGAGCTTGTGAGAAAATTGCCCGCACGCTAGGCACCATCCATTCTGGATTGTCTCACGCCCCTACGGCAAACACGATTCAGAACTGGACGCTGCGACGGGGGCTGCATGAATTAACGCGTCCCAAAGAACAGGCCGACGATTGGATTCTCCTGGTCG
Source organism: Stieleria neptunia (assembly GCF_007754155.1). Lineage (NCBI taxonomy): Bacteria > Pseudomonadati > Planctomycetota > Planctomycetia > Pirellulales > Pirellulaceae > Stieleria > Stieleria neptunia. The sequence goes on from NZ_CP037423.1 coordinate 1,100,180, forward strand.
ACCACACGATCCAATTGGGAAACGAGAAATGTCTTTTGATCGTTGGGATTCGCCTTGAACATTGGCTCAATCTCGATCGGCCTATCCGACTGAGCGATCTCTCGGCCATCCTGATCGAGATTGTCCAGACATCCAACGGCAAGATTGTTGCCGAGCAACTGAAGAAAGCTGCTGACCGAGTCGGTCAGGTCAAGGCCATCATTTCCGACCAAGGTTCCGACTTGGTCAACGGAATCGCTGGTTTTCAACAGGAAAGCGAGTCGACGATCGCATTGACCGACATGTGTCACCGAACTGCGACGGCACTCAAACATGTCCTGCAGAAAGACCCTCAATGGGATTCGTTTCTCGGGCACTGTGGAAAGACACAACCGAAAGCCAAACAGACTGAGCTGGGATCGTTGTTGCCTCCCAAACTCAAGGTCAAGGCACGCTTCATGAATCTGCACAGTCTGATCGGGTGGGCAGAGCGGATGTTGCGTCTGCTTGACACCCCCCATGAAGAACGACAGCAACAAGATCGACTTGGTCGCCTGGAAGAGAAATTCGCTTGGGTGCTTGACTATCGTGAATCGATCGCAGTCTGGGCACGTCTGATGCGGATGGTCGACAAGACGTTAGAGCACTCACGAACAGTCGGTTTTAACGCAGACTCGGCTGCTTCCCTGGCTGAAAAACTTTCGTGTGATGTAGGCGATTGGCAGAGCCAAGCGTTTCGCGACGAGATCGTCTCGGCGATCGAAGAGAATTCAAGCATTCTTGCCCCCGGGGAGAGGTTGCCGGCGAGCAGCGAAATCCTTGAATCCTTGATCGGTAAGGGCAAGCAGATGGGTCGACAACATTCTCGCAGCGGTTTCACCCGCAACGTCTTATCAATGGCTGCCAGCGTCGCCGACGTCAGTGCGGAAGCCATTGAAACGAGCCTCGCCTCCGTTACCCACAAAACCCTATGCAATTGGGTGAAGGACAACCTCAGACAAACCATGACGATGTTCCGCCGCAGCGTACTACCGTCATCCCCAGGAACCGATACGGCCTAAATCTGCTATCCTTCTGAGTTGCAATTTTGCGCAGCCCAGGCTCCGCCTCCATGCCAGCGAGGCGGTTGCCCGGGATAGCGGCGCTGAAAAAGGACCCATGGGACATGTCTCCCATTGGTCCTGTTTTCCCTGGTCAACGTCCCAGCGGGCGCCCGGTAAACCGGTCGGCGCCCGCCCGGAAGGGCCGGCGTACATCTCGCTGGGTACGCCGGCCCTTCTGGGCGGGCGCCACCGCCGCAGGCGGTGCCCTACGCTGTGAATGACTTGTTAGCGGCAGGGCGCGAGCCCTCCGGTGTTTTGGCAAAGATGCGCAAGCCGGAGGGCTGGCGCCCTGCCGCTAACACTTCCTAAAACACAGGAAAGAAATCGTTCTCGCCGCAGGCGGAGTTTGGGAACAAGTGAGTCGTCCAACTAGAGCTTTACCAACTCCTGGACGTTAAGCTTGTCGCAATGCGTTGACGATCGGCACGCTGGCGGCCTGAACCGCCGGTGCGATTCCGGCAGCCAAGCCCACGACCACCGAAACCAGCGTGCCGGTGATGGCCAACGCAAGCGAAGGCTGAAATGAAATCGTGGCGCCTTCGGCGCCGATGGCGAATCCACCGATCTCGAGTGCCGCCAGCGCCAACAACGTGCCGCTGATTCCCCCGACGACGCACAAGATCGTGCTTTCGGCTAACACCAAACGCATCGCCCGCAGCGGTCGCACGCCGATCGTTTGCAGGACGGCGTATTCCTTGATGCGGTCCTGAACACTCATCACGGTCGTGGTGGCGACGAGCGACAGCACCAAACCGACACAGGCGTAACCGAGCCAATGGGCGAAGCCGATCAAGTCGACCAGGTCCGAGAGCGTGCTGGCCTGAAACGCCCCTTTGCGTCGTGTCCGCGTGGCAACGGGGCCGGATCGCAGTTCGGCATCGATTTCGCTGGCGACACGATCCGGATCGGCATCTTCGGTCAACCGCACTTCATGTTGGGTGACCAGTCCCGCCGCGTCCAATCCACGGGTGTATTGCAGAAACGCCAGGCTGGTGTAGATCAGGTTTTCTTCCGAGGGCACCGATGATTCAAAGATCCCGGTGACGCGGACTGAAATCTCCCCGATCGAAAACTGGTCCCCTGTTTTCAGCCCGCGTCGCTTAGCCACGTTGCGACCGACGATCGCAGCATCTCGTTGCGACGAAAAGGTCTGCCAATCGCCGCTGGTCAACTTCAAGGGTCTGGTTCTGCGGATCTGCTCCGGGTCCGCTCCGTTAAAGACGACAATGTCCAAACTGGCGCGGCAGTTGTTCGTCCAAACCTGAATCGGCATCACCTCCCGTACACCGGGAACGTCCTTGATCTTCCGCGAGTAGTCCTCGGGCAACCGGCTGCTGGTCGGACAAAACCGGCTCTCTTGAAACACGATCAAGCTGCGATCGGCGTCCGCCCCCGTCGTCAGCCGGTGCAAGCCTTCTTGCACCGATCCGACAAAGCAGAACACGAACATCGCGACCGCCGCACCGGTCACGGTCAGCAACGTTCGCGTGCGGTGACGCCAAAGGGTTTTTAAAACGTATGTGGTCATGGTTGATTCACGGGATTGAAACGGCAACGAAACGATGACGGCACGAATTCGACCGGGCACGGCGGCTGGCCTTCAAAGTGGGATAGGCTTCCAGCCTGTCGAAACTGGAATGACAGGCTGGAAGCCTATCCCACCCATTCTCCGTCTGTTAACCGAATTGCTTGATCATTTTGCCGCCCTCCGCTTTTCTTGTCGGCGATGTTCCATCCCGCTCCAAGAACTTCCCGTGATCGAGCACCAATTGCCGGGTTGCGATCGCGGCCACGTCACTGTCATGGGTGACCATCAGCAGGGTGATGTTCAATTCCTTGTTCAGGCGTTGCAGCAGCGTTTGCACCTGCTCGCTGGTCTCCGCGTCCAGGCTGCCGGTCGGCTCGTCGGCGACAACGACTTGCGGGTGGGCCACGATCGCTCGTGCGATCCCGACTCGCTGCTCTTGCCCGCCGGAGAGTTGGCGTGGGTAATGATCGGCGCGATCGCTCAGCCCAACGGCCTCCAATGCCAACTCGACACGTTGTCGACGTTCGGACGCCGTCAGTTTCAACAGCAATGTGGGAAGTTCCACGTTCTCGTATGCGGTCAGCACGGGAATCAGGTTGTGCGTCTGGAAGATGTAACCGAGGTTCGCCGCCCGCCAGTCGGCCAATTTGCTACGCGACAGCTTCGTCACTTCCGTTCCGGCAACGGTGATCGTGCCCGAATCGGGTCGGTCGATGCCGCTGACCAAATTCAGCAGCGTGCTCTTGCCCGTGCCGCTCGGCCCCATCAATGAAACGAATTCTCCCGCGACGATGTCCAAATCGACTTGATCCAGCGGCGTGATTGTCTCGTCGCCCTTGCGAAAACGTTTAGTTACGCCACGCAGTTCTACCAATGCCATTTAATTGATCCCCATGTTTTGATCGTCGCCCGCCACGCGAACGGTACTGTCTTGTTTCAAGCCTTCCAAGCCGCTGGTGATCAGCTTGTCGGTCACGTTCAATCCCGACTTGATTTCGACCAGTCCATCACCGCTCGACCCGCCAAGTTCCACCGGCCGCTGTCGTGCGATATCGTCGGCGTCCACGACCCAGATGAATGCCCCCGCGTCACCCGATTGAACGAGTCGGCTGGGGACAAACATGCGTTCGCTTTCGGTCGTCTCGTTCTTCGAATTCGCAATCGTCGGCGCGAGGAAAGTCGCCGTGACCAGCATTTCGGGACTGACCGTCGGCGGCGGCTGGATCAATTCCACTTTGACTTCCAAGGTGTTTTTTTGAATGTTCGCGGAACTGGTCAATTGCAGCACGCGGCCTTGGATGACGTCTTCCGAAGACGCCGTTTCAATCTGAACGGGCTGCCCCCGCGTGACCATGGGGACATCTTCCAAGCGGACATCGGCGCGGACTTGCAAGCGATCCGGGTCGTACATCTCGATCACCGTGCTCGAACTGTGGCTGGCGTTTGAAGCCAGTCCCATCACGCGAGTCCCCGGTGCCGCGACCAAGCGTAGTACGCGTCCGTCCATCGGCGCCCGAACGACGTTTCGCCGCAGTGCCAGTTCGGCCTGTCGCAATTGCAATTCCGCTTCATCCCGCAACGCCTCGGCCGATTGCACCTTGGCATCGGCCTCGTGCAGTTGTCGTGTTTCCTCGACCAGCAGTTCAAGTTGCCGCTTCAGCGCGGTCACTTTTTTGTCGAGGGCATCGGATTCACGCTGCAGGTTCGGCCCACGTTGCCGCAGTTCTTGCAGCGTCGCCAGCGATGCGGCGTGATCACTTTCGGCACGCGCGATGATATTGCCGGAGATCGCGCCCTTGGCCGACCGCTTGCCTTCCATGCTGCTTTTGGTGTAGTCGAGATGCGCCTCGGCAGCTTGGATCAAAAACGGCAACTTGGCCAACTCCGTTTGAGCTTTTGCCAACATGCTTTGGGCGTCGGCCAATTGCACCTGCAAATGGACCGGGTTGTCGAAGCGGATTTGGGCGGCGTCGCGTTCGGCGATGGCCCGTTTCAGTTCGCCTTGCCGAATCGCCAACAAGTTCTTTGCCTGCTGGACATTCAGTTCTGCGTCGATCGAGATCAACTTGGCGATCGCTTCGTCTTTCTTGACATGCTGTCCCGCGACCACCAACAATTCTTCGATCACACCCGGCGCCAACGCGGCCACGCTGATCGCGGTAGGCCGGGGCTCGATCCATCCGGGCGCTTGGAACAACGTCGTCCCGGCTTGTTGAACCTCCGCTCGCTTGACGACCACCGGCACGACCGTCACCGAGGGCCGTGGCATCAGCCCCCGGCCTGCGGCGGCAGCCAGCAGGGCAACGAACCCGCACAAGATGCCGATCGGCAGAACGTAGCGCGTGAACCAACGCTTGCGGCGCGGCTTCGTCGGCGTCGCGTCCTCTCGGGGCGAGCGGTCGAGTGCCAGTTGGCTCAGGTCGAGCGGAGTGTTCGCCATGACTACTTGCCCGGTCGCACGAAGACTTGATGGGCCGCAACCGTCAAATTGCCTTGGTCGTCTCGCTGGGCTTTACCGCTGACGACGACGGTTGACAATTCCTTGACGCCGAGAAACTCACGGGCATCTTGGGCAACCGGTTTGCCGGCGTCGTCGACAATTTTGACGGTCGCAATGTTGTCTTTGACCGCATCGGTTTGGCAGCAGTAATCCCAGGGCGTCGGGCATCCCTCGTCGTCGGCACAGTAGGGCACTTTGGGGTCAACGATGGTGAATGCGGCCAGGCCTTCGACAAACGGTTCGCTCGATCCGCCGACCAGGCCGACCAGAGTCACGTCCTGTCCGTCTTCGGTTTTCTCGCGGGCTTCACCGACCGGCATCGCCCCTTCGGGCTCGCTTTCGGCGGCGTACGGCGACGCTGCCGCGGCCGAGTCCGCTGCGGCTTGGCTCGGATCCGACGCGACGTCGGCATTGTCGCTGCATCCGGTCGCCAACAAAAACAACGCCGCCAAACCTACGTTGAAAAACGTCTTCATTCTCAATCTCCTTGGTAAACTTCTAAACTGCTTTCAAACTCGTTGCGACTTGTAATCGCAACGCTTTCAGCGCCGGGGGCAACGCGCCCAAGACGCCCAGTAACAAACCGACGCCGCAGCCGATCAAGATTGCGACGCTGTCGATGCGTAAGGTGAACGCACCCATGGTGAAACGCACGGCCATGCCATTGAGCACGGTCAATGCGATCACGCCCGAGAACAGCGAACCGGCCGCCGCCAACAAGACGGCTTCCTGGACCAGACTGACCAGGATCGCACGCCGGCGAAATCCGATCGCTTGCAGCGTCGCGATTTCACGAACCCGCCCGGCCACCGCGCCGTACATCATGTTCAATCCCGCAAAAACGCCCGCGCCGGACACCAACGCGACGACGAACCAGGCCAGCAATCGTACGGGTTTGTAGTGTTGTTGCAGCGTGGCGTAGTAATCGGTTTCGCGGCTCGCACGCAGTTCCAAATCGGTGCGTTCCTTACAAAATAGCTTGACTTCCGCAGCCGAACTGCCCGGTGACAGGAGCATCGCCGCAAGGCTCAAATCCTGTCGCTTGGTTGCCGTTTGCAAGTCGCCCAGGTTGCACCAGATCTCCGACTCGTACGCCGCACCGCCCGCGGCGAAGCGGCCACGGATCTTCCATGACCGGCCTTCAAACTCGATGGTTTGACCGACCGCCATCGCTTCGTCAGAACTGCCCAGTTTGGCCGCTGCCAAACGGCCGACCATCACTTCACCCGCGCCCGGCCAGTCGCCGTCGGTCAACTTGACCGATCGGCGGACCAGCGGCGCGGCCAACGTGACGCCGCGAACCAGTCCCAAACCGCCGTCGGCCGATTCGTTTTTGACCCGCGTCCCCAGGTACAGTTCGGGCGAGACGTGTGTCACGCCGAACCGTTTGACCGTTCCCTGCAAACTGGCAGTCAACAACGACGGCGTCCGAGCCGCGATCGAAGAGTTTTCAATGTTCTCTTCGGAGTTCACCGAATAGACCAAGACAACGTCCGGGTCACCGCTGACGGACAGGGATTGCTCCATGCCACGAATGAAACCGACGACGACGAATACCAACATCACCACCGTCGCCAAGGCGACGAGTGTCAATGTCGTCCGCACCGGCCGTCGAGCCAGGTTGCGAACACCGTATTCCCAGGGCAGTAACATCGAACGAGAATTTAAACCTTGTACTCGGTAGGTCACGCTGTGCGTGACGGTTGGCTCGGTAGGTCACGCTGTGCGTGACGGTTGGATACAGTTGTCAAGACTTGTTCCCTGGCTCCGCCTGGGAACACACTGTCTTGGAGGCTCTGCCTCCCCGGACCGCCGGCGGAGCCGGCGCTGAATTGCGTTCCCAGGCGGAGCCCTACGCCATGAACGATTTCTCTCCTGTGTTTTAGGAGGTGTTAGCGGCAGGGCGCGAGCCCTCCGGTTCCGCTATCTTTGCCGAAACACCGGAGGGCTCGCGCCCTGCCGCTAACAAATCGTTCACGGCGTCGGGCGGAGCCTGAGAACGAGTCGCGACAGTTGGCATGTACAGCATGCCCTACAGGGGTTCATTCGGTCCGCGATCTGGCGTTCGCGATCAGGGAACATAACGAACGACAGGGGCGCAATCTTCGATCACGCCGCAGGTGTTCATTTCATCTGGCCGGTTCAGATCAGCCAGGATTGATGCGCCACGCGCATATCGCGACCGCAGCGAAGTTGCCCGGTGCAGGCAAACCCGTGTCGCGTCAAGAAGATGTCTTGCCCAGCGGAGCAAGCGACAGGAGCCGATGTCGGTTGTTGCCAACAGATCATCAGATCCGTGTCCGGCAGCTCGGTCTCCGTCTGGATGACAGCCCCTTCGCAGATACAGCTCTGACAATTGCACTCATCACCGCAGGGGGCAGGCAGCTCCGAAACCGGAGCCTGGTCGCAATGCGAACAGCAAGCACACGTCTCCGCCGCGCGCTCACCACCCACCGCCGCCGTCGTTTCGCACGACAGGCAACGCACCGGACACGCCAACAAATTGACGATCAACAGCAGGGCAAGCAGGGGTGAGTTCATATTGTCGATTCTAGCTCTCGGTCTACTCCACGGCAAGCTCGACGGGGCATTCCGACCAAACAAGCAGATCTGGCGTGGCAGCCGCGTCAGATTCACAACAACAGCGACAAACCCTCTTCGATATTCTGGGTGGGGCTTAAACCGCCAAGGGAGTTGCGTTGTGCCGTGACCATCCTACGGTTAGGCCGTTCCGCGTTTATCGGCAGGCACAACCCATTTGGACAGCAAATTCAACTCCATCCTTTTTGGGACACAAGCGAGGGGAACTGTTGGCCATCACAGCCTCTGCGACGCACGACGATCACCATTTCAACCCAGATTCGACTCGGAGAAACACTCTGGTTTATCCATCGCAGCAGTCGCTTCGATAGTTTGACCGGGTTTACGGGGCGACTGCCTCGAGTTTTGGAATCTGCAACACGAATGGGGCTTCTGAAACGACGTTTGGGTAGGCGTAGTTGTCTTTGAAATCATGTTCGGTCAGCCATTCTCTGTTGCTGACTTTGAACAATCGCGGCGGGTAGCCCTCAGGATAGGTCCAGGTGAAGTTGCCATTCTTGTCGGTACTGACTCCGCCGACGCCGACGTCGTCCCACGAAATCGGATGACCGTAGGCGGACCAGCCGACGGCGGGTTGTCCATCGGGAAGCAGCAAACGGCCTTTCAATGCAATCGCCGGAACGTAAACTTCCGCTGGCAGGATCACGACTTGATCGGTCGCCGGGACGGTGTGTTCAACGCCCGATGATCCGTTGCGACCGTCGAACCAAGCGGTACCCTGGTAGCCTTTCGGAATACCGTTGATCCGAACATTGATCGTGCCGGGCAGCACCTTTGCTTCCCACCAGCCATTCTCATCGGTGACGGTCGTGCGACTGGAATTCCATGAACCATTGTGCCGCATCGAGTCGCCCCAGAGCACTCGCAGTTGGACATCGGGCGCAGCTTCGTCGGTATCGCCCTTGACCAGACGCTGCCGAACGGCGACCGCGTCGACGATCTGTGGGCAGACGTCGTCGGTCAGCTTGCGGTGTTCGCCTATTTCCAAACGAGCAATCGACGCGACGCGGACCTTGCGAAGCGAATCAGGAGGCATCGACGCATCGAACGAGACATAGCCTTCGACGATGTGCGGCGCGGTGAAGCTGCCATCGTCGGCAACGCTCACGATCGCTCGACCGGACAGGGGTGGGCGGGCTCCCCGTTCGTACGCTTCGGTTCGGATTTGCAGTTTCAGTCCGCGGTCGCGTTGCGGATCGAAGCCCAAGACTCGTCCCGAGAGCGCGGCGACCGGCCGCAAGGTCAACGTCAGCGGCTCACCATCTTTGGCCCATTGCGACGCCATTCGCGGGTTCAGATACTGAGTCCCGAAGCCGTCTGCGGTGACTGCGATGCCCCGTATACCGCTCGAGGACCAGCCGGCAATTTCGACCGTGCCGTCCTCATCGGTGACGGCTTTTAGTTTCTGCTGGACACGTGCCGGGAAATAATGAGCCGGACGACGGTTCTTGCGGATCGCTTCGGGAATGACTTCGGCTCCGACGACCGGGTTGCCGTCGGGGTCAACAACTTTCACCGCGGCCGTGGCGTCGTCGAGTTTAATTTCCAGGTTGTTCTGTAGGTAGGACCACGTGCAGTTGAGTCGCCGGGCGCCCGATCTGCCGTCTCGGCTTACCGCCCAAAAACTTCCGTCGAATACGAAGTGATCCTTCGGCGCCAACAACAGGGTGAAGCGGCCTTTGCTGTCAGTGGTCGCCTCCATCACAAAGTTTGGCCGCGGCTGGAATGCGGACTGATCCGCCTTGCGTTCGTTGTAGTATTGCGGTTCTACGAACATGCCGACCCAGCTCTTCGCGACCGGTTGGCCGTCGGCGTCGACGACGGTACCGCTGAGGTTGATGACGCCGGCTTCGTTCTTCGGCTTCGGCGGTATGATCGGTGAAACGTCATCGGCGTCCATCAATGTCGGCCGGTCCGCTGCGGCGACGGGGACGCCGTTGACGCTGACCTTCACCGCCGATTTGGGGCCCGGGTAAACGGCAAGGTTATCGAAGCGAACCACGTCCAATCGGCTGCGCCGCAGCGCCAGGACTTTGGGGAACGGTTTCTTTTTGTAGAACGAAAAGATCACCGCGGTGTGGCCGGCCGGGGAATCGGACAATCGCTCGCGCAGTCCGTCGCTCAGCACGTTGTCCAACCAATCACTGTGCACGTCGACACCGGTCGTGAATGGGTCGATCAATTTGGGTTCGTCGTCGTCATTGCCCTGCGTTTGGACCTTCCATGAGTACGCTTGCACGTTCGCAGCGACAACGACCATCCGGTGATCTTCGGGCGCCATGATCACTCGAATCTCGTCGTTTCCGCCCAGCGGCACCGGTTCCCAGTCTTCCTGCGTCACGTGGACTTCGACGTGGGTGTGGTTGCGTCCCAGTTGCGACATCGGGTACTGGATCGGCACCTGGGTGAATTGATCATCAATGGGAACGTACAGCCTGCCATAGGCACCGCTGCCGCCGGATTGCAACGTGAACTCGGTGCCGGTCGGGGCGACGATCTGGATGGCGGCTTCTCGCGTGACGGCCGGCATTTCACCGCCCTCGCGTTTCGGAACCAACGACAGTGGATCAAAGTTTTTCGGCGGATGGAGAATCTCGCCGTTGGGTTGCCAGAACACCTTGGGTTCACCACTATCACGTTTGGGAGACGACGATAGAGAGTTCAGTTCGACCCAACGACGGTCGTCCAGCTTCACACGGATGCCGCTGCCGCTGGGTGGGTAGGCGGCAAAAGACTTATACTTTTCGACTGGCCATGGAACCTCGCTCGGTGCGGCTGTCGACGATGATTGCGTCTGCTGTTCATCAGGCGACGGAGCCATGCCGCCTATCACGGTTAGGTTCTTCTTGGCGGACCGAAGCCGATCGGCAGCCGATTCACTGACCCGAGTCCCCGACACGTTCACCGTTTGCAGCTTGGGCAGATCGTCAATGGCCGCAATCAACCGCTCAATGCCCGCGTCGGTGACCTGTGAGCCGTCAAGATGCAGATCACGCAAGTTCGAGATTGTCACGGCAGAATCGATGGCCGCGTCCGTCAGGTTCGGACTGCTGCACTGCAACCAATAAAGCGTCGGATGATTCTCGAGCGCTCGGAATGACAGGTCGGTAATCTTTGTCGGTCCAAGCCGAATGACCTGCAAGTTTGATTTGCCGCCCAGCGCAGCAAAGCCGACGTCGGTCAGTTCCGGAGCCCACCCGTAGACGAGTTCCAGGTCGTCGCATTCGTCCAGCCAAGCGATACCAGCGTCGTCCATCCTCCAGTCGTATGGTTCCCAATCCGTCAGCTTTGTCAGACCACGCAGGTGTTCGAAGTCGGTCGCGTTGTACCCGTCTTGATTCCACTTCAGAGAACTCACCAGCCGCAACTCGCGGAGATTTGTCAGCTTGCCGACGGAAGCCAAGCAGGCGGTCGTCAGATGATCGGACCGACTGACTCGCAGCTTCTGTAGCGACGTCAGATGCTCGATCGATTGCAGACACTCGTCGTCGACGTATTCGGAACTGAACGCCACACGATGCAATCCCGCCAACGGCTGCAGCAACTGGGTCTCGTCGGGCCGGACGTCGTCCCAGCGGACTTCGGTCAGATAACGCAACGTCTCGCCCGATGGCGCTTCGGCTTCATCATCGAATCGCAGCAGACCGCCTCGGCGTTCAATTTCCGCCACAGCCTCCAATGCCGCCGCAGAGTCCTCTCGCTGCGTCACCCGTTGGCCACTGGGACGCAGGAAAATACGTGTGGGTGTGGTTGCCCGGTCGACGAGGGGTGGTTGTCCGTCGATATCCACGAACGCCCGCGACCCCAGACCTCGCCACACGCTGACGTTGCGAAACATGACGGTGTGCTTGGGAACCGATGTGACGTCGATGGACTCGATCGATCGCCCCGGCGGCACGGTGAATGTCGCGATCAAAGTGCGGCCGCGAGTGTGGTTCGTCGCGCCAATCAGTACGTCGCCCGTTGACGTCAATGCCGTGACGTCAGTTCCATCCGGGACATCGCTGGGAAGCACGATCATCAGAGTCAACCGATCTCCGGTACGAGAACGACCGATCTGGAACGCCGTCTTCTGCACCTCGTCACCGGGTTCGTAGAGGAACCGTTTGTCACTATCGAAACCCGACGGCACGTCGCCGACCGTCACCGTTGCCAGACGTTGTGGCGGACCGGCATACAATGTGACTTCGACGTCATCGACTTCGCGATCGTCTAGAATGTCCATCGTCTGGAGGAAGGATTGTCGCTTAAGTTTTCCGTCCTCATCGCGGAACGTCTTCGACGTTGTGGTGCCGGTTGCATCGACCGGATCGATCCGCACCTTGCTGACGGTCAGATCGGTCGTCTCGGGCACGAAGTGGAAAAACGCATTGAGCTTCTTCTTACCGTCCGACGCCGACCGCAATGGGGGATCAAGATCGACGTCTGGCGGAACGATTCGAGGTGAACCGTCAGCGTGCCAACCGGGGCGGGGGTTTTCGGTTGCATCACGCAGACCGATCAGCGTGATGTTGCCGACTCCGGGAAGCGTTGCCGACAGGGGACGGGGCGGTTGCTGCAACAGCGCGGTCAACGGCAACGGCTCGTCGGCGGGTTGACCGGCCAGGTCCACGCCATCGATCTCGCAGCGGACTTCGCTTTTGATGCCCGGATGCAGCGGCACGTCGCGGATCACGATTTTGCGCGTCGGCTCACGTCGCTGCACAATGACATAGTTGGGTCGGCCATTTTCATTAAGATACGAAACGTCGAGCTTCCGCAGTTTGCCGCCTCTCGACATCGCTCCGGTCCGACTGGTCTTCAGCGGCTGGTGATCGCGGTCGAAGGCGACGATACGCGTGTTGTCGTCGTTCGCACCGGGACCGAAGTCGCCGGTGGCGGTAAAACGCGTGTACTCGGTGACTTTGCGTTCCCAGTCCATGATCACGCCGTTGTTGACTCCACCGGCAAAGTCGAACGTCGCGAAGGTTTTCCATGCGGGCAGATTTAGTTCGACACTGACGTCCGCAGTCTGCTGATCGCGCGGGAATTCTGCCATGCAACTGGCTTGAGCGGTGACGAATGTTTGACTGGAAGAAGTCGTCACTCCGGAGCCGCCGAACCGTTCGCCGGGGACGTCGATGTTAAGCGTCGTTTCCAACGGCATGCGAGCCATCAGGTAAAACTTGCGCGCGATCTTGTCGGATTCTACGTCGTAGCCGCTGGAGTTTGTGCCGGTGAAGGGCGGGTCGATCGTTTCGCCTGCGCCATTCCACACCGCGGGCGATCCATCATCGGAACCACTCTCCGCCTGCTGCCGAACGTAGTCGCCGACGGCTGACAGCTCCACGTAGTAGCCGCCGTCGAATTCGAGCCGGCGGCCCGAGACGGTTGCCACGGCATCACGAGTGTCGGCTTGGGGGTCGACCTGCTGAGTCGTGTTCGACTGATCGTCCTCGGCGACAGCGTCGGAAAGTACGGCGAGCGTGCCCGTCGCCGCCAGCAGCCCCAAAACGCACAAACCCGCGATCCACGAACGGCGTGACACACGATCCTCGCGCGGGTTGCCAGCCAGCCGCCGAATCCGGCGCAGCAGATTGCCGCCGTCCGCCGCAGACATCAGCGTCGGGGGAATCAACACGGTTGCCGCCGATTCGTCGACCTGTTCGTTGACGGCGGCCACTGCGACCAACGCCCGAGCGAGATCGGAGGCGTCGCACTGCGCTGCCAAAGCGATGTCGTCGCAACAATGTTCGCGCTCGGTGCGGACGACTCGTGACACCCACCAGACGACCGGGTGATAAAACAGAACGGTTTCAATGGTCGTCTGCAGCACGTTGACGGCATAGTCGTAGCGCCGCACATGGGCGAGTTCGTGCGCAAGGATCGCGCGCACCTGCTGATCGCTGAGCCCCGTGACGGCCGACACCGGCAAAAGGACGATGGGACGGAAATACCCCACGACCGATGGCACCTTCACCAAAACAGATTGAGCGACGCGTGCCGCCTGGGAGGCGCCAATCGATGTTCGCAACTCTTCAAAGGCACGCCGCACGGCAATCGGTACCTCAGATCGACCTTCACGTGCCACCCGACGAGCCGCCCGCCATCCGGCCAGCAATCGGAGGGTCATCAACAGTGTGCCGGTCAGCCACACGGCCACCGCCCCCGGCAGCCAGGGAAGAATGCGTTCGGCCAATCCGGCAGCAGCAGGGGGCGCGTCGACGCCCGCGCGAATCTCATCAACAGCATCCGGCGCCGGCGGTTGGGCTGAACCCAAGGCATTCGTCGGTGCAGTTGCGATGATCGTCGCATCGCCCGGATCGCCACTTAGCTCCATCGCCGGCCGATCGCTTTCCTCGAACGCAACTGCGAAATCGTCATCTGGCCGTTCGCCTTGGTCAACGGCAAGACGATCACCTTGCTCGGTCAAATCGAAACCGCCAGACAGATCGGTCACTGCCGAGTCCGTCGGCAAGGCCGCCGCGGGGAAATCAATCCACAGTACGGCGCAAGCCGGCACAAGAATCATCGTCAACAGACTCGCCAGGCCGGCGCCATACCGCACGCGAGACCATGACGCCGGCGTTGCCAGTAACACAAGACCAAACACGGCCGCCGGAATTAGCAAGAGCCAAAGCGAATGCACGAGCATCCAGCCGAGCACATCGACCCACGTCTCGGCACGCGGTGAGCCGTAAAGGTCATTCAGCCGGCCGAAGAGATTTGTGTTCATCGTTGCTCCTCCAGCTTTTCAATCAGCTCCCGAATCTCCTGCAAGTCTTCCTTCGACGGCTTTCCGCCGGACAATGCCTGCATGGCCAATGACACGGCCGACCCGTCGAATGCTTTTTTCACCAGCCGAGTGACAAGCCCCTTCTGAGCCCTCCGCTCGCTGACCGCCGCGACGAAGGTCTGGGGTCTGACGCTGTCGTCGCGACGTACCAATCCCTTCTCCAGCATCAGCGACAGCATTTTGACGGTGGTGGAGTAATTTTTTGCTTGGTCGGCATGAACGGCATTGTGAATCACCCGAGCGGTCGCGCCAGGCTGCTTCCACAAGACCTGTAAAATGCGCAGTTCCACGTCGGTGGGGGCGATCGAATCCGGCATCAAAAAACACCTCAATGCGGCGATAAATAGCGAAACGCTTCGCCATTTGTAGCGAATCGTTTCGCCATCACAACCATTTTCTCGCCGGATTCACCTTAAAAGGCGACATTCGCAAGAATGACAACCCGCCGGCGTCGCACTTCATCGGCACCCCTAACCGCTACTATGGGCTGCGTCGAACTAAAGACTTTTCATTGGTTTGTCGAGCGTTCGGCCACGACGGTTCCTGACATTTACGTATAACTGACAGACCTCTATCCCAAGGAATGAAAGATGGCATCAGCGGAACGTAACGCGATGAACCGACGAGATCTTTTGGCGTTGCTGGCTGCGGCGACATGCAACGTGACTCTAGCGGGCGCACAACCGACGGCCCCGAAACACATTTTGCTGCGATCGTCGTGGCAGACCGTCAATATCGGCGACATCGCGCACACTCCGGGCGTGCTGCGGATCCTGGAGACGCACCTTCCCGAGGTGCAGGTCACGTTGTGGCCCAGCAAGGTGGACAACGGTGTGGAAGAATTATTGTTGTCACGATTCCCCAAGCTGCGGATCGCCAAGGGAGCGGATCAGCTCATGGCCGCGTTTGCAGAGTGCGATTTTCTGTTGCACGGATCGGGGGCGTCCCTGGTCGCGCAGCGCGATGTCGTTCGTTGGGCTGAGGAAACCGGCAAGCCGTACGGCATCTACGGGATCACGCTGCCGCCGAAGAAATCCAGTTCGACCCAAGCGACCTCGGCGGCGGCGATGACCGAAACGATTCGCGTGCTCAGCGGAGTCGCGTTCGTGTTCTTTCGTGATTCACACTCGCTCTCGCTCGCCAAAGACAAAGGCTGCACGGCGCCGATCATGCAGTTCGGCCCCGACGGCGCGTTCGCCTGTGACCTCCGCGATGACCGGCGTGCGGAGGCGTTTCTGGCCAAGCACGGTTTGGAAACCGGCAAGTTCCTGTGCTGTATCCCCAGGCTGCGTTACACGCCGTATTGGTTGATCAAAGACCGTCCGTTTGATCCCGTCAAGCACGCCCGTAATGAAGAGATGAAGGAGCACGATCACGCTCAACTGCGGGCGGCAATCATCGAGATCGCCAAGACGACCGACTTGAAAGTGTTGCTCTGTCCCGAAGACCAAACGCAGATGCAGGTGGGCAAGGACGTGATCCTGGATCACCTGCCGGCCGACGTCCGCGAGCGCGTGGTCTGGCGGCCGAACTATTGGTTAACCGGTGAAGCGGTCAGCGTCTATGTCCGCAGTGCGGGGCTGTTCGGCAACGAGATGCATTCGCCGATCATGTGCATCGGCCACGGGGTTCCCGCGATCGTCTGCCGCTGGGCCGAACAGACGTCCAAGGGATACATGTGGGACGACATCGGATTAGGTGAATGGCTGTTCAACCTAGACGACCCCGCTGACGTGCCCAACATTGTCCCGGCCATCCTCGAGATGGCCCGCAACCCGGCGTCGGCGCGACAGAAAGCACAGGCGGCGCAACAGCGAGTCCAGCGCCACCAAGCCGAAACGATGGCGATCCTGCGTGACGAGCTGGTGTGAATCGCGCGGGAATAGAAAAACGTCACGGTCGGCAGCCTGTTGGAGAGACGGCGTATCAATGATGGTTGATCGTTTCCGACTACGGTTGGGTGCCACCGGAAAGCCGCGTGTGGGAACACCTTATCGGCTAGCAAATCTCTGAGTGTGTATCACGATTGGAGGGTGGGAGCATTCAGCGATTATGGCGGCCCAACCAACAACTCTGCGACGCGAATCACGACGCCGCTCTATCAGAACCTCACCAATTGGAATGAGGAGTAGTGATGCCGGACGCCTGGTCGTTAAGGATTGAACGTAAAATAAGTGTCGGATCCTACGAGTGGGATAGGCTTCCAGCCTGTCATTCCAGCGTCGACAGGCTGGAAGCCTATCACACTTATTTTCCGTGCGTTGTTAAGTACTCGCGTCGTCAACTCTGCCGGCTACCGGTCGACATGGCTGCGGTGAGCATTGGATCCAGTCCCGTTGCCGATCCGGAAATCGCGGCCAGGACCGACCCCGATGGCCGAGTCGACTTGAGCCTCCCATCGGCAGGGGAGTAGGAATGAATCATGAATGCAGATGGGCATGGGCGTTTTTCGAAAAAGATAGCGGCGAGTCGTGACAGGGTTGAAACAGAGATCCGACTGTTTGATTAATGTGTATCAAAGTGAGTGTCCCTGGATTCCGTCTGGATTGTCCGATCCTGTTTTGAGAGGGCGTATGATGTCGCTACGAATTTGTTCGATTCTCTGTTTGATTGCTGTGTTGGTATCGCGAAGTGACGCCGTCGAACCCGTGACGAGCAAGCGGCCCGTTCTCGGCGTTGCCGGAGTGCTTTACGAGTTTTCCACTAACAATGACACGGGGGTTCTAGTAACCAATGTGATTCCAGGTTTTCCCGCAACCAACCTTTGGGAGGTGAAAGGCAAACCGGATGGTCAGAAGTTCAAGTTGGTTCCCGATCAGGACGTAATCGTGGAAATTGACAAGATTGCCATCAAGAATTTTCACCAGCTTCGAGAGTATCTGCGGTCACTCACGCAAACGAAACCGGAGGTGCCAATCGTCATTGTTCCAAAAGTGGGAGGAGAGAGGAAACAGTACTTTACGCAGTTGGTGGTGACGCCGTAGCTGTAAATCATGCGCAAGTTCCACGGCGACTGAAAGCCTGGATAGAGCTTGTATATGGTGATTCGCCGTCTAAACTCGGACCTGGGGGGAGTCAACGTGTCCACGTTTGTTCTGCTTCATCGATATTATCAAATCAGGTGAAACGATGTTTCTTTTAGCCGGCTTCCTTTTCTTGACGGTCATCAATCAGCAATCGCCATCTACTGGTGCTGTGGAGCCGCTGCCTGTACCTGCAAAGCAGCCGGCGTCGAGAAGTAAACCAGCGGGCAGTCTTGTTTCGAATCCCCCATCTGCAGCCGCATTCGAAATTACGCCAAATACCGAAGAGACGACAAACGACCGCCATAGATCACAGCCAATCATTCCGGATCATCGATTCAAGTCAGCGGACCAGTTTCACGGCGTGATGCCAAATCTGTCTTCTCCCGGTGCGGATCTTCCCGCATC
Source organism: Stieleria neptunia (assembly GCF_007754155.1). NCBI lineage: Bacteria > Pseudomonadati > Planctomycetota > Planctomycetia > Pirellulales > Pirellulaceae > Stieleria > Stieleria neptunia. The sequence goes on from NZ_CP037423.1 coordinate 1,118,097, forward strand.
GAGCGGCTTGCCGGTGCCGGGAGGCGGGACGGCAAGACTGCGTCTTTACGTGCCCAGTGGCGCGTACATTACGATTGACGGCCGGCCGACGCGTAACCGGGTTTGGAACAAACATCGGCACTTCCTGATTTCTGACATCGGCCCACGGGGTCGCAAGGTCACCATCCGAGTCGGCCTGCGTGACGAGAATTGCGATTGCGACACTCAGGATTGTCGGTGCGAAATGGGTCTAGTGGGCGACATGGGGGATCTGGATTGCTGTGGCCATCGCTTGAAGGTTTGTTGCAAAACGGCGTACCTGTTGCCGGACGATGACGAATACCTGTCGTTCGATAGCTTGTCGCTTGATACGTCTTCGTCAACTTCGATCTTGCCGACTCTCGGATTCACCGTCCTCAGTGAGCAGGAATTCGGCCCCGAATTGATTCAGTCGGCATGCCAGGCCATCGCGAACGATCACGCTCCGCAACAACTCACGCGAACCGAAGACGCAGCCCAGCTTGCCCCACAAAGGGAACCGGATGTTAGCATCTCCGTCGAAATTGAATCGCCGGTCGACTCGTCGAATACTCAAGAACCGGTGGACGTGAATGAGGAAGCGTCCGGTCCCCCAGTCACCATACGGACATCCAGAACACTCGAGACGTGGAATACGTACAATGCCACCAGCAAGTCGTTGCACACGATCGATACCATGGAAACAAAACTGATGATCATGGGGCAACCTGAGGTTCTCAAATCGTACCATCAGACGGATCATGCGATCGATCGTCCCCATGCGCCAAACCCCGATCAGCCCGCGGGAATGCGAGAACATCGTCGGGAGGTTTGGATCGAACACACGCCGAGCGTTCAATAGTCCGTTCCACAATCGCCGGCGGCAAAGCGACTCGAGCTGAATACAACCAGCAGGAGCGAACCCATGCCACGAAAATCTTCGTCACGAACCCAGTAAAAGGCGATGCGGAAGAAAAGAACAACCAGGAAGAAGTCGGACGGAAGTCCGCGACGAACGAAGGCATCCAAGCCATCGTCGACTCAGAAGAAAGCAAGGTCGCGTCAATCGAAAACCAGCGGGGCAAGCATGAATCAATCACCGGATGATCAAATCGATAACGTGTCTCCGGGTTACCATTCCGCACCCGACGTGACAGTCGATCCGGATCACGTCGTGGCATTGCTCATGCAAGTGTTGGCCAACGGGCCCCTGCCCAAGGAGATTGCACGCGCGGTGATTGAAGTCAATTTCCCGCTCGCAGGCGCTGCCGCGTCAGCGGTGTTTGCGGAAATCTTCACGACTGCGGCGACCGATCCGACTGCAACGCCGTTTTGTTTGCGGTTGATCAATTCTCAAGTCTTTCTGTCACTCAACGATGCTTCAGTCACGAGAGAGGCCGGGACGCGATCGACACGTTCTGCTCGCCGGTCGGTGGGGCCCTCTGCGATGCCCAGTTTTTCAGTCAGCCCGCTCGGCGCCGCGCCGTTAGAGGCTCTGAGACCGGCACAGACAGACAAGGAAATCGTGATCGACGTCCTTGAGAAACGCATCGCGAAACTGGAAGGTCCCGTGCCGTTCAATGATGCGAAGACTCGCGTGCTCAATCACCAGGGATTTTCGGGAGGCGAGCGTGAGTTTGAGGACATCGTCTTTGATCTCGTTGACAACGACAAGGCTTACCGATTCGCTCAAGCCGCCAACGGTGAAATCGGACTCGTTAATGCTTGAGGACGATTTGTGCTTACGGTGAGTTCAACAGCATCTGCTGAAATCCGGGAACCGCATGATCGATTTGAGCCGGCACAGTCTCTGGAGAATAGGTTTCCGTTTCAAATTGCTGAGGCACTCTGCGACGATAGTCGTAGGGAGGGTCTCGCATTTCGGTCGGTCGACGATCAAGGTGCATGAATCCGCGGCCACTCGGATCGTCGTCCGGTTCCAGTTCGGGATGCACGTACCCGCCCGGATGATACGGTGAAGGATCGGTTTGGCGATGGTACAGATCGGGACGGTTGAAACGAGAGTCCTTCTTGTTGAGACCCAATACGTCATCGACGGTACGTGTGGTGTTCTCAAAGACCGAATTCTTGACGGTTTGTTGGCGTCCCCGTACGACATGCTCGCTGTCACGGACGGAGATATGATTGAGATCCACAACGCTGGGTGCCCAGCGTAATCCCATCACGTCGAAGACGGTCGGGTAGACCACCGATTGTGACAGGATGATATTTTCCTGGATCGCGGATTCCGCACTCGGTGCCGGTCGGAACAAGGCCCCGACGCCGGGAATGTCTTGGAGAAGCGGTACGCCTTGCGACGTTCGCGCCGTCTTGAGCGCGACTTGGTAACGACTGACGCGACGCAATTCAAAGCTGGTCGTTTGGACTTGTGTGTCAATGAAGTGACGCTTCACCCGTCCCAGGTGTTTCTCGTCCGCTTGAACCGGTTCGCGAACGTTGGTCGTGTACATGTAATTGAAGTCGTACACGACGGAGATTCCGTCGGGTTGAATGACCGGACGGATTTCATAGCCCGTTCCGGTTTCGATCTTGTAAACACTGGGATCAGGCACGAGCGATTGAAGGGCTGCGCCTGATTGTTGGTCGGGAACCTGTGTGAAACCCATTTGCTGTTCGTCGCCCGAGCTGGGCAGACCGGGAAGCACGTCTTGAACCTTTCCGTTTGACGGTGCGCCACCCATCATTTGAAACGCAGCCAGGAAAGTCGGGTCCTGCAAAAGCGGACCAAAGTCCTGGGCGATCGCCTTGGCACCATCGAGCGCTTCGACGATCGCGATATTGCGTTTGGGAAGATCGAATTCCATCGTCGCGGCGGGGCTGACTTTCGCAAACGCGCGGTTGTTGGTCAGCACCGACGTCCGTTCAATCTGGCCAAAGGTAACATTCATGTGCCGCGCGGCACCGCGGATCCGAACGAACGCCGGATCATAAAATTGAACTTGGAAATCATCTTCGAGGGCCACCGAAAGGCGTTTGAGGTAACCGTCCATGGCGGCGATTCGCGCCCGAGTCCCTTCGAGCAGATCGATGACTTTTTCTTCCTGCTCTTGGATCAGAAAATCGAGCAGTTTGCGACGTTCCAACGAACTTCGCGTTTGCCGAAGAAACTCTTTGGCGTTTTCGTATTGAGCTTCGACTTTGGCAAGCTCCAGGGAGTCCTCGTAAATGGTATCGGCGATATCGAAGATGCTCACTTCGTGAGGATCGGGATCGAGTAGCATCTTTTCCAACTCTTTCAAGTCTTCATAGTTGCGGCTCAATGTCTCAAAATCGAGATTCGACGGTTCGGCGGCGGCACTCATCTTCGAAAACGCTTTTTCCACCTTCGTCCAATACTCCTTCGTTTCGTCAAAAACGATCTTTGCACCTGCGACCAAGTCATTCTGAACGCCGGGTTGGCGTAAGACCTCCGACCGGATGCTCCGCCAACCTCCCTCGTTCGCATTAAGAGCGCGTTGGGACAGAGATTCAAGCGACTCAAGCGCAGAAAGTAAGTTCTGAAGGTTTCGGGTCCGGGGTGAAGCATAGGATGCAAGGACCTTCGTGCTCCGTATTTGCTTGAGCAACTCCTCGATGCTCATTCTTGTTGCAACGGTCGGACTCGGGCTATTTAGTATTTCGAGAAGCGCCAAGTTGATGGTTCCTGTGCCCTGTTTACTCCACTGCATGATTAAATTGGTGACCCGCTCTTCTCCGACTTCCAAGCTGCGCCGAATCTGAGCTCCCACACCCAGACCTTTAAACCTCGATTCCACCAAGTCCTGCGCCGCGGATAAACGTTCGTCTTGTGTCCTTCTTGCCAAATCGAGGACCCGTGGTCGCAAGCTATTCGCTGCGGCTTCCTCGTCGTTGATTTGATTGAGCACGTTGTCTTCGATCATCGTGCGTTCGATCAATCTTTGTTTCAACTCCAGTTCGGCCACCAAACGGGATTTGAAGATCTGGGCCAGTCGGATAAATTCTCGCTGCATCGGATTGAGTGTGTCGCTGGAGCCTTCGTATCCGGCGAATCCTCCACATGCCAGCTCCATTGCGCCAAAGAAATTCATCACGTGGGTGAAATGATAGCGTTGAACGTTGTTGAGCGAGATGCCTTCGATTGAGCACTGTTCGGCATGCTCTCGTGTGTGATGCGGTAGCCAGAATCGAGTCTTGTGCGGAAAGACTTCGGCGGATCGCCGGAGGTTAAATTCCGCCTGTACCAAATCGTTCCGGACCATCATCATGAATTGTGCGAGGATCCGTTGACGCACATCGTTTTTTGCCAGGGCAAGCACAAAGAGCGCTTGATGTAGACTGATCGTGTCCATCGAGTGCAGACCCAACACCTTATTTTCGCTGTTCAGAAACTCCGAATCCATTTCGTAGAGTTCGTCGATGAAGTCGCGGCCAAAAAACGCGTACAAGTACTTGCGGTCGCGATCGATCTGATAGTGACCACCCTGGTCGCTTTCGATGGCAATTCGCGTCGCTTCCTGTTGAACCGCGCTTCGAAGCAACATCAGCGAATGTGAGACAAGTCCGCGTGAGATCTTCAAGTGCGCATCGATCTTACCAACCGGCTTTTCCATTTTGGCACCGTCTTCACCGTTGACCTGGACGGTGATGACATCGACCTTGACCTGACCCACCGGGGCATCGATCTGGTGGATCATTGTGCGAATGGCGTCGATTCCTTTGCTGGGTCCTCGCAATTGGATCAGCCCCTCTCCGATCACGCTGATGGAAACTTGGGCGACTGGGTCAACGGTGTACAGTTCCGCGGCAGCGTAGGTGTCGGGATCTTCGTGGGCGGCAGCAACTTCGGCTCGAAATTGATTCTTCTTTTGAAGTTCTTCCTGTTCTGCCAGGTTTAATGCCGCTTCGTTGGACGCTCTTGCGTCCTTTCGCAAGCTTTTGACCTGACCTTCAATGTCGATTTGCTGCTTCTGGAGCACTTCGATCTCGCCGATCCGCGCGTCCAGTCGATCATTCGCCCTCAGCAGACTGTTGATTCGTGACTCGAGTGTACTCGGGCGCGCGTTTTCGAAGCGTTCGCTTGGCTCGGTGGCAGCCGTCGCCTCTTCACCTTCAAGCATCCATGAAGCATTCTTAAACGATGCGGGATCGCGGTTGCTTACAAATTCATCTGCTGTCGGCGAAGGATCCCCTGGCTGGCCAGGATCCGCTGGCGAGGGTTGTGCTCGGAGTTGTTCTTTGAGGATTTCGATCGCTTCTTCGTTGCGTTGCTTCTGACGCAATGCTTCTGCTTTGTCACGGCTCAAGCTTGCTTCACGCCGACGCGCATCCTCCAACCGATTCTCGGACTGACGAAGGTCTTCGGCATCTCGTGCGGCCTCGCGTTCAGCAGCACGTCGCTGAAGGGTCAATTGTTCTGCATCGTCTCGAGCGTCGGAAGCCCGTTGTTCTGCCTGGGTCACCGCTGCATAATTCAGGGATCGAACATTGCGGTTGACGAGTTGGGCGACGCGATGGGCGTCGCGAAAATAAAACAATCGTACGACGGCGGTCTCGACCTTGTCGGCGGGATTAATACGACGCTCGGTGATTGGCTGCGGCGCCGTGGGTAAGAATTCAGGGAACTCGACACGCTTGCCCGCGGGCCGCGGAGGGTAAACTTCCACGATCTGTTCTTGTGCCGCCCCGACAAGCCCGCTGCCACCGGCGACATTTCCGTGTTCATCTGTGATTGCAGGCGTCGTGGGTCTTGCCGGATCTTGGTCACCCGATTGATCTGCCTTCGGAATGGTGATTCGGTAGACGCCGTAATTGAGTTGGTCGAATTCAAGCTGGATCACTTTCTTCTCGACGCCAAGAACGGAGATCGTTTGCAGCGTTGGTGATTTGCTAAGATCGACCTGCTTGAGCGAATTGTTGTCGGAGAAACGCTCGATGCGGTACAGATTCGTATCGGTGATGGATTCCTTCTTGATGTCGTTGGTGGAAAACGCGAGTAAAATTTTGGGACCCAACAGCACACCATCCATTGAATTCGTCCCATCGATTTTCGCGTTGACGAGCTGGGGCCCGATCGTGTCAACATCGATTGTGAATTCCTTGATCAGCTCAGGTCGAGGGAACTTATCGTACAGGGCGACGACTTCGATGGTCACTTTGCCCTGATTGCGGATATCTCTGAGTTCGAAGTCCCCCACAACGGACGAATCCGTTTTGGGGAGTTGAATCAGGTCAGCCACTCGAGAGCCGCCTTTTTTTCGAATTTCGATCACGCCGGTATCGATCGTATCGGCTACCGTGCCCGCGACAGCGATGGAGAGTTTGACTTTGCCGTCTTGGTAATCAACGCCAAGGCGTCCCGCCCGGGTTTGGAGAGCTGCTTCATCGAGCGGGGTCGTATCATTGACGTTCTTTGTGATTTGGATTTGGAAGCTGCTGAAATTTGTGGCGGGTTCGTTGGTCGCGGTGGTCGGAATTGGGGCCGGGGGATTCGGTGAATCTTGCGTTACAGCACTGGCAACGGCGACGAGTTGATTGCCGTTTCGCGTGGTGGAACCTGACGGCAACCAGCCATTGACAGGAATGACACGCCCCGGACCGACCTCGTTGTGCGCGGCGCGACGAATCATGTTCGGTTGGGAGTCGTCGGCCGATGCCACCGCTCCACCTTCAGCACCGCGCCATTGATGCAGGATGGGCGGACTGCCTGCGACTGCGACGACTTCCGTTTCGGATGAACGGCCGGATTGACCTTGGTGTGCATTTCCTCGACCCAGCAAGACCAGCACGCCGACGACGACAAGCGTCAAGGAAGCAAGCGATTTAATCACCACATGGGTATTGAACATGGTTTTGCTGCTAGGGTTACTTCGGCAAGCGTGTTGGTATCGAAGAGATTACCGGTTCGTGCGAATCTCGGAACCGATTTCAGTGTCAAGCTGGCGGGTCAGCCCACGGAGTCGTGCTTGGTAGGCTTGTTGTTGGCTTGAGTCGCCCATGCTCTTAAGCGGCGTGACGCCCGGGAAGGCGTCCATCAGGCTCTTTGCCCCATCAAGCAGCTTTGAAACGGTCGAATCGGCCGCTGAGGTAACGCCCATGACGGTCTGCCTCGATTCGCCAGCGACGTCGGCCACCGATTGAAGCGTCGACGATCTGGAAAGCAGAGACTTTGAACGCTGAACCGCCGACGCGACCATTTCGGAGGCACGCCGCCGCACCCCTTGTCCCGAAAAGTAGTCCACCACGACACCGTCCGTGTCGCCTCGGCAGAACTTGATCCGGACCCGGCGGTCCGGGTAGACATACGTGATCGTTGATCCGCTATACGCGATCGTGGGAGCCCCGGCTGGGAGTGTAACGTTGACATACATCCGCTTTCCTGTCTTGGGATGATTGGCAACGACCGTCGTGGGTCCGCCTTCGACGATCGGCCCTTGGTACTCTCGATCTCCGTCGTAGAAGTAGCGATGAACGTGCAAAGTCGGCGGGATGTCAACCACAACTGTTCCGTCGTGGTCGCCGGGTTCCAATCGCACAGCGGGAAGCCCTTGTTCGTGGGCTCCCGGTTTGATGACGACCAACTGATTCAGGCCGATGGAGAGCGGTTCGATTGCCGTAGTGGATGGCATGCCGGCAAACGTTACAAGCAATAACGCAACGATCGCGGCGCAACGGTTTATCATTCTTGCTCCGTAATGAGACATCATCGGTCCGTCTGCTTCTCGATAACAAACTCAAAAAGATCGATCGCATCGAAGTGTTCGCGAAGTACGGCGTCGGGGCGGGAACGAAGATCCCGAATCTGCAGAGGCGTCTCTCGGTCGTGTCCGATCGCGCCGATTGGGTACACCGTGTTTCGCGAGTGGACTCGATAATCTTGGGAAACGGGGACGATTGGAATCGACTTTGGCCGCCCAGTTGACACCCAAGTAGATTGGACCGATTCCCAAATCATCGTGAGTTGCTCCCGATCATCTGTGTTCGCACCCGTGTACGCACGAAGCCGTAGCGTGACGTTGGTGCCCCTTAGTGCGGCTTCTTCGCGTCCATCAAATGCCAGGTGGCAACTGCTGGTCACCATGCCATTGTCTCGAAGTTGGACAACCATCCCGGTAACGGCCAGTCCGTCGACCGTAGTCATTCGCCGAGTTGGATAGTAAGACTTTCGTCTGACTGTCGTGCGGGAATCGTCCGGACCGGCCAATGTTGCAAGCTCCGGTTGACCGACAGAATTGATCAGATCAATGGAGACAGAATTCGCCAGCTCGTCTTCGGAATATCGGTATCCGCGAATACTCGACTGATTACATGCTCGGGCGCGACTCCAGAACAGACGTTCCGCATTAGCAACCGGTCCGATCGACAAAGTAATCACGAGGCCCGCTGCAGCGATGATTCGCTTCCATTGCATGACTTCAGTCTTTTCCGGGGCGACGACGAATGGGATTCTCCGCATTGGAAACGCGTCGAAGTTCAAGGACGCGTTTCCATACTTGGGGGAGATCGGCAACACCTGTGAGGGAAAAGAGGAAAAGTACAACGTTCGTGAGGTTTTTACCGACTTTTCCAGGTTTTCGTTTGAGCCCGCCTCGACAGGAAAGAGACGGTAGACTCGTTCTCAGGAAACTCACCGTGAACGGTTTGTCTGGGGCTACTCAGCAGAAGATAAAGTTGGCGCGTGCCAGTCAGGCGATCGTTTGTCGTTGGGCCGAACAGACGTCCAAGGGTAATATGTGGGACGACATCGTCCCGGCCATCCTCGAGATGGCCTGCAATCCCGAATCGGCGCGATCGAAAGCACCGGCGGCGCAAAAGGGAGTCCAGCGCCACCTGGCCAAAAAGATGGCGATACTGCGTGACCCACTTCGATGAAGCTCTCGCACGACACGTCTATTCCAGTGTGTACTCGACGAACAGCTTGTTGCTTGTGTCGATGTGTTTGGCGGTGGTTTGGGATTTTTTCCACTTGGTCCATTGCGCGTCGTCGGCCAGGTCACGCAGTGCTTCCTCCGTCTCGTCGTTTGACTTGGCTGGGGCCGCCCAGCCGGTGTCGGCTCGGACGACGCGGCCTTGGCATTTTTGCAGCAGACGAACGTACAGCGGTCGGGCGGGCATTTGCCAGGATCCCTTCGGGTTGCGGGACAGCGCGAGCTTGCGATCGACCGGGATGAAGGCCGTCAATTCGTCTTCGTTGGCCATCAGTTCCAAGCCCTGGCCGCGGGCCGTCGCGTTGTGGCTGGCGTGGTGTCCCACCTTGTAAAAAACGGTTCGCGACAGCAGGTCCGCGGCCGTCACCTTGCGAACCGCGCCGCCCGCGTCGGTGACGGACCAATGCAGTTCCGGGTCATGCCAGGACAGCCAATTTCCTTGCTGGGCGTCGGCGGGAAACAGCAACACCTTTCCGTCGGCGATCCGCTCGATCGCAAGCGCCAACGAGGTGTTGTTGGTCAGACTGTCGAGCTGGAGTGCGAAATGCGTGGCCGCGTTCATCCAGCCGTCGTCGACCGATCGCCAGTGCTGCTTCGCATCGCAGTAGCTGGGATACAATTGATGTTTTTGCGTTTCATCGCGAAGACGGAATCGCGAATCGAACGGCTGCTCCATTTCCGATGCCTCTTCGTCGGCAGCCGACGCCGGACTTGCCGCGGTCGCTGCGTTCAACTTCGCCGCACGTATCAGGCCGTACAGTTCGTCGCTGCCGTGCTTGCCGAGATCCTTGAGCAGTTCCTTGTCGCGGGGAGGTCCGAGCACATAAATTCGAAAGCCGGGCAACCAGTCGGCTTCGATCAGATCTCCCTGGTTGTGATAGGTCGGTTTGACGCCAAGTCCACTACGGACGAACTCCATCGCTTCGTTGACGGTCTTGGCAAAGCCCAACGGATCGTCGGACGGTTCGCCGGCAAACCCCATCAAGTCATGGACTTGCTTGCCGACCTCGGTCTCGGGTAACGCCAGAGCGATCTCCGCCAACGCCTTGCCCAAATCGTTTCTGTACTTGACGAGCGTTTTTGCATCCGGATCATCTTGGTCTTCGGTCCAGGCCAACCAGACGTGATCGACGTTGCCGACCAACGCTTTCATCGCCTTGGTCCGGAACGCGGACAGATGGTCTTGATGCTCGTGTGTCGCGACCACGACGTCTAGCCGACCGTTGTCTAGAATCGTCGATTCGAGGTGTTTGACGATGTCGTTCGTTTTGACGCCGGAGTTCTTGTTGCCCAGCGTGCCACAATCGATCAGCATGTGACGCTCGTCGCCGCCGACATCAAACGTCACCAGAAAACTGTCCCCGAGCCCCTGGCGAAACATCCGCACGCGGACGGCGGGCAGGTCGGGTTGCGTTGGTGTTTTCTTGCGTTTCGTGGACCTGCGTTTTGACGTCTTCCCTTGGGCAGCTTTTCGGGTCACGCGCTTGCGTTTTGCACTCTTGCGTTTGCTTCGTCCTGTCTTGGTCGAGGCCTGCGACGGCGTTTTGACTTTCTTACTGGCTGATTTGCGTTTTGCCATGAGAGTTGCCTAGAGGGATGGACCACGGTGGAGGAGTGCGAACGGCTCATCGTCACGTACAGACGCCTGATCGTCATGCGCGGACGACTGATCGTCATGCGCGGACGACTGATCATCTTGTGCGGGCGACTCCTTGTTGAGCGAACGGGCGCCCAAGTACGTCGCTTGCAAGGAATCGTATTCGCCCAGCGCGAATGCCTGTTGCCGTTCCAACCGCGTCGGACTCTGCAGACTCTTGCGAATGCAGTAACGCACGTTGTTGGCCCGCAGATCCGCGACCACGGTGCAACCGCCTTCAAACGACATCGTGTCACCGTGCGGGTCGTTGGGGTCCACCGGCTGTGTGGTCGTCTGCAACAGCCCCATCAACAATTGGGGCAACATGCCGCCGTCGGGGCTGATGCGGTACGCAATCCGTGCCGAATGGACTTCGAAGGACTTCTCCGGATCGAGCCCCAGGAATCGGGCATCACGCTGCGCATCCGCTCCGGATTCGAAGTGCCGGCTGAGCCATGCATGAAGCTGGTAACGCATCTCGCGTTGCAGATCAAAAATTTCTTTGCGTGATTCGGCATACAGGTGATCGGAGCCGGCGCCACGCAATTCCTTTAGGTAGTCCAACAGCATCTTGGACGGCATCGGGTCTTCCGATTCCGGCGATCGCCACCTCAAACTCCCTTCGCTTAGCGTGCGGATGCCCGGGGGATAGATGCCGCGCCGCCGGAACGCTTCGATGAACGAAACCCGGTAACCCAAATCATCGTTGGCGACAAGGTCATGGTCCGCGGTGATGATCGCGCGCAAGTACTCGCCGAACGTGATGTCGGTCGGGGGACAGTAATCCAAGGCGCGGATACACATCGTCAAAACATGCTGGGCTGAACGCGTTACCTCACGCGTCAGACGCTGAACCAGATCGGGATGGATCGCACCTGGCCGCAGGATGCCGGTGCCGCCGGTGGCCAATCGCAGCAGATCGGCGGTTCGGCGTTTGTAGATCGACAACAGGGCATCGAACACCGCCGAAACGAGGATGCGGCCACGGGCGTGGGGCTCTTGGGTGGTTTCATATTCTTGCGGATCAGGCTCGCGCAATTGCCACCCCTTTTCCCCCACCTTTCCGATCGCGTCGCGGAGGGCCATCCGCCGGCCGGTGGCGTGTCCGAATTGCGACGCCAATTGCACCAGCAAGTTTTCTTGCGCGTCGATCGACCCGCGCGTGTTGGCGATCTGGTGCGTGACCAATTCGGGAAACGTGAAGTGCTGCAGCATCGCAACGCAGTCGGCGAATCCCTCATGAAAGGCATGGACGTCGCGGTTGCTGGGCAAGAGAAACTGGCGGTGCATGCCGTCCAGCAAGGCGTGCGTGGTTTCATGGGCAATGATGTCATGCGACAGACAGGTGAAGATCCGTCCGCCCGGCAAATGGGCGCCGGGGTGATCCGAGGAGGCGTTGAAGTAGCCGAACAGCAGGGCGATCTTCGACGGCGAGTAAAAGGCATTCGCCTCGCGCAACGCATGCGGATAAACACGTAGCTGACCGACATAGTGGGCGTCGTTTTTGGGATGCACGCCTGGCTTCGGCGGTCCCGGTCGCCATAATGCCTTGCGTCCCAGAGCGCGCTCAAAGTGGTTGATCGTCAGGCTGCAAACCGAATAGACCATTTGCTGATGAAACTGCGGCGATCCTTCCGACGGCGGCAATCCGTCTTGCGCCAGCAACGCCGGGGCGTCCAGGTCGACGGGCTCATAGACGCAGCCGCTGGGCGGATCAACATCGACCACTTCCAAGTACTCGCCGACCGGTCCGGGTTTGAGCGGTTCCCAGGGCAGCTTGAGTGTGACTTCGCTGATCTCCGCCGTCTCCAAAGACGTTGCCAGACTCGGGTCGACGGCATAAGCGTGCAGGGATCGAAACGGCGGGGGCGGCGGCGTGAAACTGCCGAGCGACGGAGTGGTTTCAGACGCTTTGTCCGGCAGCGATTCTCCCGGCAGTGATTCTCCCGGCGGCAGATTTCCCGGCGGCAGATTTCCCGGCGGCAACTCGTCTGGCGGCACCGTTTCAGTCGGCCGCTTCGGCGTTTTGGGTGTTCGTACCGTCGCATCCAAGTACTCGTTGGCCCTGGCCTTGAGCACCTTGGACGCCTTGGGATGCTCGCGAACGCGTTCCATGAAGTCGATGATCTGGTTGGGTGACACGTCCTCCGCCGGGCGATCGGGATCCTCGACGGCGCTTTCCAGCGGATTGATCTGTTGAGTGTTTTCCCAGTGTTGGATCAACTGAGTCGCTTCCAGCTGAACCATCTGGTCTTCGGGAGAATCGGCAAGGCCGCGTCGAGAAAGGACGTTCAGAAACGGAAACCCGGCGGAGTCGGCGGGCGTCTTGCGGAGCGTGGTGGGGGTTGCCGGTGCAATTTCCAACGCCGTCATCGCTTGCAGCAATCCGTTGCCCAGTTTTTCGCTGCGGCCCCGGTCGGCGGTTTTGTCGGCCGACAAGAACAGCGCCCGGCGGACCGCTTCGACGCGCATCCATGGCTCGGGGTAGCGTTGCGCATCGAACAACTCCTCCGCGTGGACTTGCAGATAAAGCGCCGCGGCGGCTGCGATTTGCGGCGTCGCCGACGAAGTGCCGGCGCCATCCATGTTCACCAGTTCGTTGCAACCGATTCGAGCCCAGGGAACGTTGGGAGTGTAGGCCGAGATCGCCGTGGCCATACTCGATCGCGGCCCCCAATTGCCCTGCATCGTGCCGAAGCTGAGGTCGTAGTAAGGTTTGCGATTGGCCATCACGCCACAGGCCGCGATGACACGTCGGAACCGCGCGGGGTATACGATCTGGTGCGTGGGGACTCCGAAAAAGCCCGCCGAAAAATTGTTGCCCGCCGCCGCCACATAAATGATCCCGGCTTCGTAGGCCTGATTGACGGCATCCGCCCAAGCTTGCGATGCGACCCCGCCCATGCTCATCGAAATCACGTGCACGCGGGTGCGTTTCTTCGTGCTCAGCTGGACCGTGTATTGAATCCCTCGGGCGACACTGCTGGTCGTCAGTTGGACGACGGAATTGCCGACGCGCACCGGTACGACACGGACCTGGGGTGCTCCTCCCAGCAGGCCATCGAAGTGATACCCCGCGCCGTTGAACTGAAAACGTCCGCCGGCAAGCAGGGCCAGTGTCGCCGTGCCGTGGCCGGGGTTTCGCAGCGGGCCGGTGTTGCCGGGGTCGCGCGCATCGTCGGGTGAATCGCCGTCGATGAAGTTTCGTTGAAGTCGCTTTTCGATGAAGTCGGATGGAAGGGTTTGGTGATCGGGGTCATAGCCGGTATCCAAATGCGCGACGCGCACGATCGCCGCATCCGAACCGACCAGATCACGCGCACCGGCCAACTGGGAAAACCTGTCATCCAAGTGCCACGCGAACTCGCCCCGGCGGCCGGGCAGCTCTTGATTTTGGTCCTCAAACGCGCAAACGTCACCCGCCGCGGCCAGAGCCTCCGGTTGACCAGGTATCGTCGGCAGCCAGTCTTGCCAGAGATCCGGTTCGATCAGGTCGGGGGTCGCTCCCGAAGCCAGCCCCAATCCGCCGGCCATCATTTCACGCGTCTCGTGCACCAGGTCCCAAGGGTTGCCGCCATCGAGGGACTCCTTGGGCCGCGCCAGGATCCAGTCCTTGCCGCCGCCGCCGTCGGCAGCGAGACCGAGGTTCGAAGCGGGTGTTGAAAACAGCGGCTCGAATTCAAACTTGTTGCCGGCCGGTTTCAACGCGTCCCCCGAAGCGGCCAGTGCGCCCGATGCAGCCGCGGGCAATCGCATCAGAAAACCATTGATCGGCGATTTCGACGAGTCACTCATGGGTCAGATCATCCGAGAGGTTGGCGATGGATCGAAACGAGCATCCGTTTTGCCTGTGCACACGTGGTGGCAATTCTAGTAGAGTGCATGGGGGGAAGCTTTCTTAATCGACGGCTTTTTCGGCTTGCCGTTTGTGATAGCAGGGAGTGCTCAACGGGTTGGGGGTGCTGCCCGCCGCGTCGTGTTCGGATCGTTGCGGTCGGTGCGCCATGCGGGATGATGGAAATGAACGACAAAGTCGCCGTTGTAGGATGCGACGGCTTCGTCGAATTCGATCCTGCCGATCCGTTGCCAGTTGTCGAACCGCCAGCGTTGCCGCAGCAGACCGCGACGTTTTCCTTGGTTGGTGACATCGATGTTGAAGATCAGCTTTCGCCCGGTCGATGCGGAATTGCCGCGGTCATAAAGTTGTTCCAGAATCTCGTCACGGAAATCCAATCCGTCACCCTCGATGCGCGGCTGATCCGCAGGGACCGTCAATCGCATGAAGGCCGGCGTGCGTGTCGGTTCGTCCGCCGGCTTGCCCAGTTCGGCGATGCTGTGCAATTGGCGGATCGCCGGTTCGACATCAACAAATTTGAACAGCAGACCGCTGATCAGCAGAATCGGCGTTCCCCAGCCGCGTCGCCATGGCGTCACGTCGGGGGCGTTCCGCAATTCGGCATCATTGATGTACAGCGTTCGTTCGCCCCCCAGGTCTTCTTGGGTGATGAAGTTGGCGGTGCGCAGCGGATCGGCGTGATCCGGATCGGTGGTCGGATACAGTTTGCCGACCAGCGAAAGCGAACGCGTGTAACCGCGCCTCGATTCGGTACAGCAAGTCGAATAGCGGGCGACAATCAATGCTTCGCTGCCTGGGCGAAAGTAGCCGCTAAAGTCACTTTCGGCATCAATGATCCAGCGTCCGAACAGACAGACGCCGTTGGGGTGCAGCAGCCGTCGGAACCCGCGACGGTCGGTACCCCAACGCAGGTCGGCGCCCGAATCAACAGTGCGTTCTGCCGCGGCTTTGAGTTGCCAGGGCAAACCACGTGGCAAGATGCCACGCAAGATCCGCCCCAAGGTCACCGCATAGCAAGGCAGCTCTGGTTCACCCTGGTCGCCCCATGTCAGGTAGTAGGCATTGTGAAACAGCGCGGCTTTCACGTCCGCATAGCGTGATCCGGCGTCGTCTTTGTCGTCCGCATCGGTGCCTTGCGGTCCGAGATGGTCGCTGTCAAATTTCATGACCTACAAGTACCTGCGGCGGATTTGACGACGGTAGTACCAGCGGGCAAACAGCCATAGGGACAACGCCCAAAGCGACAGCAGCGCGATGACGATCAACGTCAACTTGACGATGCTCGCTGTGGAAAGCCGCAATGGCGGCGGTTGGGCACGCTGCGGATTAGCCGGCAACAAATACGGTGCCTTCGAAAGAAACGTTTCCGATCCGTCACTGCGTCCGTCATTGGTGGTCTGCCGTGGCCAGCGGTAACGATCATCTTGAAACGACAGTTCATACAACAACGTGTCGCCGTGCTGGGCCAGGATCGCCGCCACGTCATCGGTCAACAGTCGGCCGTTGGGAAACCCGACCGGGTAAATTGTCGAGTAGCACATCACATCGGGAACAAAGTCCCAACTCCGATAGGCAAACAGCGATCCGAAGTTGAGACGCAACAGAATGTCCCGCATCAAACTGGGATGATTGTGTTCCTCAGTGATCGCCGCGACGTGTCGACTGGGGTGCAAGGTGTTGAGCAGTTCGAACCGAGGGTTCTGGGTCCGCAGGGATCGACCGACGTGATCGATCGGGCCGCCGGAACCCTTGTGCGAGGTTGCCCAGATCAAAAAATTCGTGCGGTCGTTCGGAAACACACTGATCGGCAGACGGACCTGCATGGCAACGATGTTGGTGCCGAAAAACGCAGGGAAAATGAACGGATCGTCGTGGATGCCTGCGTCCGGACGGAGGTCGACGTCCAAGTTCTTTGGTTGCGAAAAACGCGGGTAACCCGGCTGTAGCCTGCCATCGTCGTTGAGCCGGAACTCGATCACGATGTCTTCTTTGATCTTTTCGGGATGCGGGATACTTCCGCCGTACCGCGCGAAGGCTTCGACAATCGACAGCTTGTTCTTCGTGTGGGCATGCCCGTGGTCATCCGCCGTCGGAGCCGTTGGCGGCGCTGTCGCGGACGACGCCCCGGCTTCGGAATTTGGGTCGGCATCGGTCCGTTTCGGGAACTTAACCAAACTGTGGTAGTCGATGTTGATTTTGTAGGTGTACGGTTCCAGTTTGAGCGTCGTCGAGTCGGTCAATTGACGGCGGACGCAGAGGATGAAGACGAGCGAATCGATCTGTCGGCGCTGTTCGTCGCTGAGTGGTTCACGCACGACATCGGCCAAGGGATCGTGAAGCGGCAACTTGGCTTCACGCTCAAACGGAAACGCCGGCGTGCCGTCAGCCTTGACGGGGAACACGAACAAATCCGTCAGCGCACGCTCCTGGCGTTGACGATTCAGCACATCGATCGGATCGGCGTGGTCCGACGCGGCGGCGGCAAACGGCAGCAAGACCAGGAGCAGACTGCAAAGGAATCGGGATCTGATCATGCCGGTTCTCCGTCGCTGGGCGGCAATGGAACGTTCCAAAACCAATCACTGGCAAACAGCGACGATCCGGCGTGTTCACCCAGTTTCCGATAGCTCTCCCATTGGGCTTCATCGAAGGATTGGTCACCGGTCGATTCATGCGGAAATTCCGGGTGGGTTCGATGGTAGTTGCGGACGTCGTCGGGTTCGTCTCCGGTCAGGCTGGCTTTGACATACAGCAGCAACGATCGGTTGGTCTGGGGCGCGTTCGGGTAGTGAATCCAGCACAACGCCGCGTGTGCTTGGGAAGGCCCCGATGGGTTTCCGCTGCCGTCGGCGGCGGGATGAAGCTCGTCAACGGTGTCCAGGTGATCGCGTGTCGCTTGTGAAATCACGCCGTCGGACACCAAGGCGTCCAATTCCGCGCTGGTCAACGATTCGATCCGTGCCCCGAAGTCGATTCGCACCTTGCGGACCAACTCCGCGAAGTCTTCGAATTCGTAGTTCGGGTCGGCACCGCCGTCGCACAGAATGATGCGTGGGATTTGGCGGCGAATCAGTTCGTACGCGGCCAGATTTTCGAAATAGCCTCCATCGGAAATGTGCCAAAAGCGTTCCCAGGGGCCGGGATAACGGGCGATCCATTCGGAGATCAGCAGCGATTGCGTCCCGAAGCAGCGCGGGATCAGATACAGAAAACGGCGCATCGGCGACAGGACCGGCCAGCCGATCCGGTCGGCCGCGGAGATCCCGCTGTCCCACCAGTGTCCCGTTCGCATATTCAACATGCCCATCAACAGCGCCGTGCCGAGGTGGGTCGTGCGTCCGCGGCCGGGATCGATTGCCGCCCCAGAAATTCCGATCCATTGCCGCAGCGACAGCATTTCGGCACGATCGGCGGCGCGGTTCATCTGGTCGACCAAGGGGTGCGCACGGCCGGGTTGTTTGCCGATCGGATCCAGCCCGGCGGGGACTTTCCGCGCCCCCGACCGACCGGCATGCGACGCCTCGGTCCACTCGCTGTGCCAGTGTTCGCCGACCGAAACGCCCAGCGAGCTGACCGCCATGTTCAACCCCTGGCGGTCACGTTTCCGCAGACGCGAACCGAAGTCGACGGTTTGGTTGATGGTGACGTTGATCAAATGCAACGGCCCGCCGGCTTCATGGGGGCGGTAGTCGCGAATCGAAGCCACGTCGTCTCCCTCGATGACTTCGGTCACATTGATCCCGTCGGGGCGATGTCGCGCGGGGTTGGACGCCCCCAAGTAGGCGCGTGCCAACCGCGCCGAATAGGTCTGCGACAGCGACGAACGATTGACGAAGGTGAGCGTGCTGGGCAGCGCCAGCAAGACGGTCAACGCCAACGTCCCGGCGGTCACGGCGATCCCCAGCCCAAACGTCATGCCGCCCTGGAACAAGGCATGCGAAGCGAACGAGTACGCGACCAGCGGCACCGTGAACAGAATCACCGCCAACAATCCCGCCGTCATGTCGCGCAACAGGATGCGTTTGAGCGTCGAGGGGGGGCCGCCGGCGCCTTGCTCGCGAAAAAAACCGGCCAGCCATCGCATGATGGGAATGATCGCCATGATCGCCGCTCCGAGCGACGCGAACGCTTCGGCGTACGTGATGCTGCCTTGCAATGCCCATTCCTGCAAGCCGTGTCCCAACGTATCGATCAGCGCGAACAACAACGCCGCACCGGTCAGCGCCAACGCAAGCCCCAGGTCGTACGTCAAATAGTTCCGTGTCCGCAGACGTTGCGTTTCGACGCCGCCCGAACCCGTTGCCGCTTCGCGCTCGCGTCCACGCCGCCACGCCAATTCCACTTGCCCCAGTGATGAGAACATCGCCAGCCCCAGCAGCAACGGCTCGAGTCGAAGGCCATTGGTGACGCCGATCCACAACAACACGCCCGCGACCGCAAACAGGATCACCATCGGGATCGCCTTGAACGATTCGTGCTCGTCTTGTGAGACGATCCAATAGCCAATGATCCGCGGCAAGACGAGAAACAACAGCAACAGTTCCACCAGGATGAACCAGGGGCTCAGCCACGGTCCGGCCAACGATTGCAGCAGATGGCCGATTGGCATTTCGCCCAGGTCCAGCAAGCCGGTCAGACCCCAGAATTGATCCAGCCCGCCGTAACGAATCAGATTGGCCAGACTGAATAGCGTCACGATGGCCAGACCGACGACCAGATGCAGACTGAGTAGGTTGCGTACGAACACGGCAAAATTCAGCCGTATCGCGCCGGGGCCATTGGGGGCGATGTAGTTGCCGTGGCTGCGCAACCACTCCATCGCGGGCGATTGCGACGAACTGAGCGTCTGTTCGACAAGGTCTGCCGGCGGAGTCGATTGTAACCCTCCCGCGCTGCGGATGTTTTCCGGCCGCAGACGATCGAAGCATCGACCGAGAAATGAACCGATGTAGCCTCCGCCGGAAACCGTCGACATCAGATCGATACGTCGCAACAAACGCTTGCGGGCCATGCTCTGCAACACACCCAACGCGTGCGTCGCGCTGCGAATGCCACCGCCGGAAAGCGCCAATCCGGTCACATCGCTACTCCATTGCCCCTGCTCTCCCAAGGGCGGCGCGAATCCACTCGCACGGTCGATCGCCGGAGATTCCGATGACTCTGCTGGGGTTGATTCTTCTGCGGCTGACTCTTCAGCGGTTGATTCTTCAGCGGTTGATTCTTCAGCGGTTGATTCTTCAGCGGTTGGTTCATCTGCGGTGGCAACGAACTCGGTTTGCTCGCGACGCTGCTTGATCAGTTCGGCTTCTTTCTCGCGCAGCCGGTGCGGGTAGTCAACGCTGTCTTGTTTCCCCGAACACTTGGCGTCTTCCAAGATCACGTCGGCCGCCTTTTCGCTCGCCATGTAGATATTGGCAACGATGAAGTAGCCCGGGATGCTTGGAAAGATCGACGCATCCACGACGCGCAGGTTGGCAACCCCGCGGACGCGAAACCGGCTATCCAGAACGGCGCCGTTGTCACCGTCGGGCCCCATCCGGCAGGTCCCACAGGCGTGATGTCCCCAGGCGTCACGCCGAATCCAATCATTCACCGCCGCGTCGTTGTCGAATTGCCGGCCCGGATGGATTTCCTGGGCAACCACAGACCGCGCCGACCGTAGAATCTTGCGGACGAATTTGACGCCGTGAACGATCGCGCGGAGGTCGGGGTCCGTGGCGCTGGATTGCTCGCGCAGATCCAACCCGGTTCCGAAATAATTAAAATTGATCTCGGGGGTGTCCAGCGGATCGACGCTGCGCAGCCGCACAACGCCCTCGCGGTTACGGGTGTGCGATTTCAAAATCACCCAGGTGAATCGGTCGTGATCATCGATCCGCGAGTAACCGGGCTGATAGCCGCGGAACTCCGACGGAACCCCAAAAATGAACAAGTCCGGTTTGGCCAGGTCGGGTCGCGATCGTTTAAAAATTCCCAGCACCGCGCCGTTGCTGGTGTACAGCCCCGTGCCTTCTTCGCGCCACTGTCGAAGATGGCGATCGGGGGCGTCGGGGTCGGCGGGCACCTGAAACGTCGCCCCCTCGAGCAAGCTGAAGTCCTTTTTCATCTGGCTGACGATCGAGACCTCGTAGCGGTCCTGCAGGTTCTTGCCGACACCGGACAAGGGGACCGTGCACGGAATCGATTGGTTGTCCTGTCCCGGGCGGCGGGGATCGTGAATGTTTTTTAGCATCTCGGGGTCACCGATCCCCGACAGCATCAACAACTGCGGCGTGTTGAAGGCACCGCCACAGAGGATCACTTCGCCGCCGGCGCGGACCCGGACGGAATCCGCTTGTCCGGGTTGTTGATTCGGATCGACATGGGCGCGATACAACCGTTCCCCGCGCAGCAGTTCCACACCGACGGCGGTCGGCGGGTCACCTTCCAAGATCACTTTGGTGACCAAACAATCGGTCCAGATCGTCAGTTTGTCGCCGTGCTGGGCGACCGTTTCGAGCAACCGTTCGCGTGGGCTGCTGCGGCGTCCCAGCATCGCGTAGGGCGTGCCGCGGTTTTGGTGAATCGTGGTGTCACCCCCATAAACCGACGTCGGGATCAACACCACGCCTTCGGGACTGTTGGATTGCGTTTCCCAGTGATTCGGGTCCAGCGATTGCCGGACACGACCTTTCAGCAGCGTTCGCGTCCAAGACCAGGCGCTGTCCAGACCCTCCCATTTGGAGACCCAGAGTGCCGCCTTGAGCATTTTGACGAGTTGCCGGTCGTGCAATCCGATCGACAAGTCGGTGAAACTGGTGTGCAACCATCCCCGAAAACCATGCCGTCCGCCGGTCGGGTCGGGACGCGAACCGCGGAGAAACCGCAGGCTGTTCCAAACATAGCGCCACTGGTGACGCCATTTCCGCTGGCGGCTGCGATCGGGGGGACGTTGGTAGTCGTTGTGTTCCAAATCACGAAAATAGGCTCGCATTTGGCGGCCATTCCAACTCGGGTCCTGCAGAAGCTCCGCCAGATCGTCCCAGTCCGATTCGGGGCCGGCGATCGTGATCATCGCGTTGTGAATCGTGCAGCCGCCGATGCCCGCGGCGCGGGGATAAAAGATGCCTTCGTGGGTCTCGTTTTCACCGGCGTTGGCATCCGGCGTGTGCCATTTGGGGTCCCGGTCGATTTGATCGGAAAGCTGCCCCGCGTCGTTGTGCCGGTAGTGGTCGACGAAGAACCGCCAGGACAGATCGGGATGTTCGCTCGAGGCTCCGTGCAACAACGGCACCCGCGAGACTTCGTTTCCGCCGTCACGTGGCCCCCGATGGGTGTGGTTGGATCCGGCTTCGATCACCAACACCTTTTTCCCTTCCTTGGCGAGCCGGGATGCCAGCGGCGCACCACCGGCGCCGGAACCGACGATGATGTAATCAAAACCGTCGGGGGTGTCGTTCGCCTGTTCGTCGCTCATGGTGGTCACAGTGTCTTGAGGAGCTCAATCAACGCGTTCTTGTCTTCGTCGGTCATCGAGTCGAACCAGGGGAAATAGTGCCCCTTGTCCATGACGAAGTCGGGGCATTTGTTGACGGCCATCAGCGCCGGAGCAATCTTGTCCTTCATCACTCGATCGGCTGCGTCCGGCTTGAGGTGCCGCGATTCGATTTCGGCAAGCCCGGCGATCAGCGTTGCGACACTGTCCTTTTGTGTGGCCAATTCCGCTTCGGGATTGAAGTTGGCCAGCAGGTTCACCGGTGTTCCCTTGGGAATCGGTCCGATGTTGACATCGCCCAGACGGCCGGCTTTGAAGTACACCAGTCCGCTGACGACTAGAGCGGCGATAACAAGCCCGTAGCCGCACCAGCGGGCCACGCGGCGCGACAGGGGCAACCACAACACCAGCGCGACGGCGACCAACGTCAGCACCGGCAGCAGCCAGGGATACACGTTCCGCAGCGGGGCCGCCCATTGCACGCCGCTGTAGGATCTGGCCCACCACAGCACGGCCGCCAAGACGATCGCGATGGCGACAATCAGATAGGCGACCAAGCGTTTCGATTCAATGCGGCTGACCAACAGAATGATCAGCGCACCGCCAAGAAAGATCGCCCCGGGCAGCCAGAGCGGATGGACCGAACGGAGCCACATCAGACGCGGAGATTGGTGCAGTGTTTTGACGAAGGGCAATCGATAGACGAACCCGGGCACGCGTTTCGCATCGACCCGCAAGTACGATTTCTCCGTCGTTCGCCAGATCAATCCGTGGTCGCGCCGCAGCCGTTCCGGCGTGGCGTCGTTGTAGCTGCTGCTCTGGAGACGTTTTTCGGGCCACAGCAGTTTGCGGATTGCGTCGTCAAACGCGGCCAACCGACCGTCGACCGAGGGGTCATTGTTGTAGAGGCCCAGGCTGTTGTTGTGCAGCAGCGGCGCGGTCGCCCAAATCGACATCAAACTTGGCACGCGATAGTAGCCCGGTCCGCCACCCCCGTCGCGCTTGCCCGTGCCCGGATTGATGTGTCGCGGCGAGAAGGACTGCATCGTTCCTTCATCGCCCTCGTAGGGATTGAAGAATTCGATCTCGCCGGGCGATGGCAGTTCGCGATAACTCTCCGACGCAAAGTCTTCCCACATGTGGCCGGTCATGCCGTTGGTCCCCATCGCACGCGACGCATTGGTTTTGACCAGGTTGACGGGGATGCGATAATCGGTCGAAAGATAGTTTTCGGTCCAGAACGTCGGTTCCTCGACAATCGCCTCGGCCCACGCTTGATAGCTCGGATCGTCCAGCCACTGCGCCGGGTCGTGTTCCCAAAACTCACCGTTGATCTGCGATGCGTTGCGAACCGCCAGGCGTTTGGCGACCAAGGCGTCGAAATCAGCATTCGTCGGAAACGCTTTGACGATCGCGGCGGTGCTTTCGGGTTGAATGCTGGAATGGCAGACGATGCAGTTGCGGGCGAAGGCCTTTCTGCCCCTGGCGAGTTGGCGGACGTCGATGCGTTTGGCCCGCTCGGCAGCCGACAGCGATTCAACGTCACGTTTTTCGCGTTCGGATTGACGTTTCCATCGCGCCTCTTGCTCGTCGCTGATCGGCTCCATCCGCGCTTCGCCGCCCGCGGTGGACAGCAACGGCATCGTCGGCGTGATCTTTAAAAAGTAGT
Source organism: Stieleria neptunia (assembly GCF_007754155.1). Taxonomy (NCBI): domain Bacteria; kingdom Pseudomonadati; phylum Planctomycetota; class Planctomycetia; order Pirellulales; family Pirellulaceae; genus Stieleria; species Stieleria neptunia. The sequence continues at coordinate 1,141,635 of NZ_CP037423.1, forward strand.
CACGCAATCCCGGCACACGCTGCTCGGTCGCATTCCAATAAACCGAGTACTCCTCGCAGTCGGCCAATCGAAACGGTTTTTGATCGTCCAACCCGATGACGACTTGATGCAACTGGTTCCATTGTTCCCAGTAGCTGCCGATGTTCAGATAAACGCGGGCCAGTGCACCCCAGGTGCCGATCGAATCGGATCCGTCCAACAGGATGCGTGGCACGTGGCGCGGGTTGTCATTGGAATGCACGACTTGGTCGACCAGGTCGAGTTCCTCCGCCCGTTGGACCCACTCCGGGGGAACCACATCCTCGCCGTCGCCGGGGCGATCCGGGTTGGGGTGCTTCCACAACGACGGCAGCCGAGAACTTTCGTTGGACAGACGTTCTTGCGGGTTATAGAACGAGAGGATCGCGCGTTGCGGCAGCCCGAACACCGCGTTCATCGTGTTGGGATTGTTGATGTTGTCCGATGCGATCAACGAGGTGTCGATCGTGCCACGCGGTTGGCTTTCTAGGAGATGGTAGACAAATTGGTCGGGCGTCAACTGGCCGCCGACGGTGGCCCGCATGCTCAGGTACTGCGCGCCGATGTTGCCCGAAAGATTCGTCCAACGCGGATTGTTCACGTCGCGCGGCGGTTCGAGCGGGTGGAATGACGCATGGCAGAACGCGCAGCTCATCCCGACGCGATACGGCCGGACCAAAGTCGGGTCATTGTAGAAAGAATCGTCGTTGTAAAAGCGCTCCGCTTGCCAGCGGGCCTGGGCCGCGGCGTCGAAGTATGGATTGGGAAACAACCGCAGACCGATCACGCCGCTGGACAAACCGTACAGATCGGGCGGTGGGATGATGTCGTCGATCGACCGCTGCGACGGCTCGGACGATTCGGACTGGCCATCCCCACCGGCCCGGTATGGGGCGTCACCGGCGTAGCCAGTCTGATTGCCCGAACCGTAGGAAGCGTCTTGGTTGGTAAGGTAGCTCGACGGATAGCGATAGCCTTCGTTTTTGAACGCGTCCGGGGCACCGGTGTAGAGCGGCGGCCCGTCGTAGCCGCCCGAGGGCGCGCGTCGCTGGAGCCCGACTTGCGATTTGTGCTTGCCCGCCGCGATCGCCGCAAAGGTCTGCCGGACGTAGGCCTGTCGCCAACGGCGAACTCGATCATCGGTCGGTGAATCCAGCCACAGACCGAATTCTTCCTCACGGGCCGAGCGGGCTTGCTCCATGCCGGGCTCGTTGATCATGCCCGTTTCGGCGAACCGCTGTGCCCGCCGCCGCGAGTCGACCAGTTTCAACAGATCGATGAACCCCAGGCTGTCGGTGCACAGCCAGTCCCAAAAGCCTTCGTTGCCGGCGCACCAGGCCATCCAGGTGTTGCGGCCGATCCTCTCGTTGAGGTTCAGGTCGGCCGGCTCGACCGTCACCTCCGCCCGCACCAGCGATCCGTTGTCGTCTCGCGACCGGTCCAACAGTGGATCGGGAAATTCACTCGGCCGGGGATCCTTCTCCGCTGTGTCTTCCGTCTTCATCGCGGGTCGGCTGATCGCGTCCATCCCCGCAAAGAAGTCGGGGACGTGCGGCGAGTCATCGTTGTCGTACGGGTCGGGGTCGCGGTACGTGAAATAGGCTGCCGCGGAATCGTTGGAAACGTTTTCCGCGGTGGCTCGTTTTTTGGCGTCGTCGGTTTGCGTTTGCTTTACGGGCGTGCACGCGGTGCAAAGACAGAGGACGATGAGCGCGGTCGAGGCAAAAGCAAAAGGTGATTTCATGGTGTCATGTCATGAGCACAGTGAGAAGAGATCACTGATGCCAGTCTGACAACCGACCACGACGCTTCTACAGACGGCTCCCGGAAGCGAATGGGAAGGCCGTCGATCTCCTACCGCATGTCGCAACCGCTTGGGGCAATGGATAAACCTGGGGTTCGTCGACGCTGATCACGCCGTGAACCTGCCGCAGCGCGGATTCTTGTTTCGAATCGATTCGGCCGATGATTTTGACCGAGGACTTCATGATGGAGAGGAAGCCGGAGAAATGACCAGTGCGGTGGCTTCCGTTGGACGGCACGTTAGCCGCAAATCACCGGCCGGCTCAATTCACCGCTATCCAGCCAGTCCGCTGAAATCAGGGTCCAAAAATCTCGCGCCAGCTGATGGCGGACAAAGGCGACGGGAAGCCAACCATTCCCATTGTCTCCCCATCGTCTTCCCCAAGAACTGCGGATCAGCAGCGCGTCTTGGTCGGGGCCGTAGCGATTGGCGTGGTAACCGATGGCAACGACCGCTTGACCACCCCGCGTGGCATCATGCTCCGGGCGGAACGGAATGTCGGCGTCGAGTGTCAACGAGGAGGGAACCGAAAAGCCGAAGACGACCGGGAATCCGGCGGCGAGAAAGGATCTCACGATGGCCCAAGTCTGGTCGCCGCTGTGGTTGGGATCATTGAGCCGGACATAATAAAGGTTGGCGATCGGTTTGGCGTCGGAAAAGACAAACGGACTCGGGTCGGTGGTGAACCGATCCGCCAGGTAGGGCCAGCTCTTTTCCGCCGGCACCCCGATTTGCATCAAGGTCTTCAGCGTGCCGCGGATTTCGGCGCCCGCGTCGGCCGGTGGATGTTGCGATGCTGCCAGGCGATGGCGGGTCGCCTGATACAGGAACAGTTTCGATCCGTCGAAGGTGCGGGCGTGAATCCGTCGCTCGAAGTATTCCAGCAAGGCCAGCACGGCAAAGGCCGACGATGCATTCAGCGGTCCCTGATCATCCACGTCGGTGAAATAGACCCCGTCACTGTCACGACGTAAATCGACCACGTCCGGCAACACTACACCCGACTGGGCCGGCAAGCGTTTTAACGTTTCCATGATCTCGCAATCACGGAACGTTCGGTCGCGACCGTCGGGCAGATCAGGCTGCCAGCCGAACCCGAGTGGCACAAACGTTGACACAGCACACTCAATGGAAAACGTGAGGCAAACGCAAACCGGATCGTCGGCGAACCCTCGCAACGCAAATCCGGCACGACCATCATTGAACAAGACAGCACGTCTTTTTCAACGGAAGCCAATGGGAAGGGCGTCCAGAACGGATCGCCCGCTCTTGGGACGATGTTCCAACCTCCGCCGGCGAAGGGGCCCGCGATCGATCAGACAAATAGGACCTATTGGACCCATACGTCTTCTGTGTCCGATTGGTCCCATTGCACGGTTGTTGTCCCGGCGAGCAACGTCTGCCGCCCGGGATAAATAGGGCCACCCACCTTCCGATTTCTGGAGATGGCAGAAAAATCAGGGGCAGAAAAATAGGGTGGACGGTGGAAAGAAGTAGCCAGACAAGAAAAAGCAAAAGGGGGCACCCGGAGTTCTCAGCAGCGGGACGCAGCAGGCAGGTCGCTGACATCGCATTGCCTTTCTCTATCCGCCGATGCCGCCAGACTACTTACTCACCGGACTGAAAATTTCGTTTTCCATTGAAGCACGACAGTCCCGTATTCCAAGCCGGCGTCAATCACGGGCGTCGACGAATTCCCAGACGATGCCTTCGCCGGTGCCGTCGCCGCGGAAATGCACCAGCGGGTTGGTCTGCTTGCGATTGAGACATTTGATCGTGTCACTCAAACGGCGTTTGGCGTCCTGCTCGGGGTGCGGCGGCAGCGGGTCATCGATCCTCGGCGGCCATCCTTCTTCTTCAAACGCACACAGGATCGCTTGCTGGTTGACCGCGACCCATTTGAAACGCTTGACGATCGTTCCGCCCACGCCCAACACGCGACGCTCCGAATCCCATCGCGGGCGCTGCGCCACGCGAGGACGTCTGCCGTTGACGGCGTGCAAGCCGACACCGCCGGGCAAGACGCCACCGAGCAAAACGGCACCGGTCGCCGCGGGGCGTGGTTGAATCGCAGGCTGCGTCTCGGGGACACCGGTTTGATGGTTGGCCAACAACCCCTGCGCCAACTCGATGCCTTGATCGGTCAGCACAAAGCACGTTCGTTCGGGAAACGTCAAGTCACCCGTCGGCAAGAACGAACGCCCGTCGTCGCTCTCCAACGTCACTTCACGCTGATGTTGGACCCATCCATTTCGCACCAGCCAACGAAAATCGTTCGGTGCCAAGTTCAAAGCCGTCAACTGTTCCATTTCCACGGCAAACTGCCAGCGGTCACAATTCGATTGACATGCATAGTCGATCGCGGTCAAAAGCGGAAGAAAAGCGAGACGAACGCGATGAGGCACGTTTTCCACGTGCGATAAGATTTGATTCAATGCCATGCCCCGGCCTCGATTCGATCGGTGTTGGTGCTTCCCTTAACGGACGGACTGCCAAACCCCCCAACGGCCACGTCTGTCACTATAAGGTTGCCAGCAATGGAATTCAATGGATTTACAACCTGATTTCACGATTCACACGCTGCACACGAAACACCATCTGAACAGGTGTGCGCAATTGCAGCTCTGTTGCCTTCGAATTCGCAGCGTGGAGGGGTGGGCAGAGTCCGACGTGCGGCTTGGAGGTGCTGCTTAGGATCGAACGGAAAATAAGTGTCGGATCCTGCGAGTGGGATAGGCTTCCAGCCTGTCATTCCAGCGTCGACAGGCTGGAAGCCTATCCCACATCTTTTCCGTGCGTTGCTTAGGAAGGCGAGCGGCGTTCGTCGATCAGCTTGCCGGGTTTGCGAACGATCGTTGAACGTCTTTCGATCAAACGAAGTTGTTTTTGCCGTTGCGACGTCAATGGCACGCGTTCTGCATGTCCCTCGACGCCCCAGGCAACGCATCGCTGTCGATGTTTCGTTGTCGGTGTTCCGCTGTCTGGGACATCAACGCGATGGGGCTTCCGCCGCATCGCAAATTGGAGAACCCGTTCGGGCAAGGAGGTGCTTGTCCGACGACTCTTTCGCAACAAATCAAAGGAGACTTTTACATGCGAGTCAAAAATCTACTCTGCGTCACCGCGTTGGCTGGTGCGACCATGGCATTGCCGACCGGCAACACCACCGCGCAAGACCTCGGCCAAGCCGTTCCGACCACCCAAAACGGTCTCGGCAACGCCGTCGATAATGCGGTCCGCGGAGGAATCGGAGCCGCCGCCGATCAGATTCGGCAAGGCGGCAGCGTCCGCGGTGCGATTCAGCAAGGCGCCGACCAAGCCCTTCGACAGGGTGCTGACCAAGTGATCCGCGACGGCGTCGATCGAGCGACGCGGCAGGTTCTGCCGAACGCGAACATCAACGCCAACGCCAACATCAACGCCAACAGCAACGTCGCCGGATCCAACGTCGCCGCGCGACAACGCGCTCGATTGGGTATCGGATTGCAAAACAGCAATCAAGGCATCCGAATCACCAACGTCATGCAGGGCAGCGCCGCCGCCAGAGCGGGACTGCAACCCGGTGATGTGGTGATCAGTACCAATGGCCAAACGATCTCGTCGACCGATCAATTGGCGCGTCTGGTCCGCAACGCCGATGCCGACGCCCAATTGCAAATCAAAGTTCTCCGCAACGGGCAAGAGCAAACGGTGAACGCAACGTTGGCCGCACGCCAGAATCAGAATGATCGCTATCGCGCGAACCGACCTGCGCTGGACGGTTCGGCGAACGCCTCGGCCGCCTATGAAGCACGCATCACGGCGTTGGAAGACGAAGTGAAGCGACTGAGATCGACGATCGATCAGTTGCGTGGCGACTACAACGCCCAAGGCAATGTCCAAGGCAGCGTTCAAGGTGACGCCCAAATCAATGGCCAGGACGGCGACCAAACGCGTCGCGGTCAAAACACGTCGGCCAATGTGGATGGATCGATCGACGCCGACGCGTCACTCGATTCCGGTCTGGATGTCGATGCAAGTGGATCGGCTACGACCGATGCCGAATTGGACGGGTCGCTCGATAACTGATCCAGCGCGATCACTGATCGACACGTTTGATTCAACTGCATCCGCTCGGATGCGTTGAACACCCTCCCGCCGATGAACGCGATGCCTGGAAACAGACATTGCGATTCTCGGCGGGTTTTTTCTTCATCAGATGAAGTGGCAGAATCATACGGGGCAGAATGATTCTCCGACTGCTCCGATCGCGGAGCGAAAATCTGACCGCCACCCCATCGTTCTGCCATCCCATCATTCTGCCATCACTGTCTCGGCACGGCCGCCGTCGGACGACGGCATCCTAAGTTTAAACGTTGGCGCAGCCCTACGGTGACACGCCGGCGAAGTCCCATGATTTTCCGCGACCGCTTTCGTCTCCAAAATTGATCGATTGAATATCCATCACACTTTCCTCGGCCGGAAGATACAAGCGTACAACGCTGGTCCTGCCGTCGACGGGGATCTGAACGGTGATGTCTTGCCAGGATGCTCCCGCCGGAACATCAAAGCGGACGACTTGACCCGACTCGGGAAACGTTTCCTGACCGAGCGTCTTCCATTGAATCCGTCCTTCACCACCGGTCGCACTGCGTGTACGAAGCCGCAGGGTCAGCGGGCCGTTGGATTTCACTTGGGCCGTCCCCAGAAACGGCAATCGTCCCCGACCCACGACACGGATCGCACCGTCCGTCTTGACGAGTTCGCAGTTCCGGGCGACCAGCCCCGCGGTGATGTCGGACGAGTTCGGCACGTTCGTGCCGCCCGCTTTGGCGTCCGCGTTGAAGTCGGGGTTCGGTTTCGGGGTCAACGCGCCCGTGTCACGGATAAATCGGTCGATCAAACCATCCAGCTCCGCCACTTTCTGTGGCATCGTACCGGCCAAGTTCTGTGTTTCCCCGATGTCGTCGGCCAGATTGTAGAGCTCGCGGACCTCGGGATACTGGGGATGCGGTTCAAACCGTCGAATCAATTTCCAATCGCCCTGGCGGACCGACACTGCGGGAATCAAATGCGGGAACCAGGTGAAGTAGGCTTGGCGTTTGAGCCGGCCAGTTTGTTTCAAGACGGGGATCAACGACTCGCCATCGACGATGTGACCTTGGGGCTGCTTCAGACCCGCGACCTGAAGAATCGTCGGATACAGATCGATCGGCCCGACGATCGCATCGCTGGTCGAACCGGGCTGGATTTGACCGGGCCAACGCACCATCAAGGGAACCCGTTGACCTCCTTCATAGATTTTTCCTTTGCCTTCACGCAGCGGCGCGTTGTTGGTCGGTGGCTGATCGCCGGCCCACTTTTTCCAGTCCTGGACGAAACCCCATTTCGGATGTCCCGGTTTGATGTTTTTGATCTGACGACTGCCGGGCACGTTGCTGTGGGTGTTGCCGCCGTTGTCGCTGTAAAAGATGAACAGCGTGTTGTCGGTCAGCCCGAGTTCGTCGAACGTGTCCAATACGCGGCCGAGGCTTTCATCGACGCTTTGGAGCATCGAGGCCATGATCGGATTCTTCTGATGACCACGCGAGTCGGTCTTTTCGGCAAACCGCCTGGTGTACTCTTCCTTGTGCCCCCAGGGGCCGTGCACGGCGAAGTGCCAGAAGTTCAAAATGAACGGTTCACTTTGATGGGTTTCGACAAATCGAATCGCTTCGTCGGTGAGCCGGTCAGTGATGTATTCGCCGTCGGGGCCATCGGTGATCGTTCCGACGTGATGTTTCCCCGAGGGCACGCCGTTGGCATGAACCCCATAAGGTGAAAAGTAGCTGGCCGGCCCGGGGCTCGGCTCGGCGTGGAAGGCGACTTCGAATCCGTGCTGCTCCGGCCAGTGCTGCTGGCTCAATCCCAAGTGCCATTTGCCGAAGTGGCCCGTCCGGTACCCCGCGCCGTGCAACACTTCGGCCAAGCTGACCAGGTTCAGGTCCAAATAGTTTTTGCTGTTGGCGTAAATCAATGGCCGATGGGCAGCCGCTCGGGCAGGATACGGAGACGCATCGGCGGGGGCCGCCGGCTGATGACCGGAGGCGGACGTGACGCGATGGCGAGACGAGTACTGGCCGCTCAAGATCGAAGCGCGGGTCGGTGAGCACAGGGGCACGGCGTAGGCATTGGTGAAACGCATCGATTGCCGCTGCAACCGTTTCATGTTCGGTGTTTCGTAATACTGCGACCCGTAAGGCGTGCTGTCCATCCAGCCCATGTCGTCGACCAGGAACAGGACGATGTTGGGTTTGGCTGCTGATGACGCATCGGCGGCAATCGTGCAGTTTGCCGTCGACAACATCATTCCGATGGCCAGCACCGACAGGCAAGTCACCGAGATTCGTGGGTTGTTCATAAGGGTTCCGGTTCCGATTTGAATTGGTAGCTGAAGGCGCCCAGAATGTCTCCAACGCTAGCGTCGGAATGGCATTCGACACAAGTGGTGTCGGCACGGATCGCTCCGAGCATGCTGATGCATTCGCCAGCTCGCTCGACGACCAGAGAGTCGCCCTTGATAAGTTTGTTGAGACCGGCTGTCTCGAACTCATTCAATGGCCGGGTGGCAACCGATGGGTCGGCAAGCCGCTCCATGTCGTGGGGCTCACGAAACCGACTTCGGATTTCTTCCAGATAGGCCAATCTACGCTGCGTGCTGACCAGATGGATAAAATGAATCTTCAATTCGTCCAAATCTTTCCTCGCCAATAGGCGATCGAATTTGTTTTCTTCAGGATCCGCCGCCAGCTCTTGCGGGATGAAAAGCACGTGGGAAACAATGATCAGCAGATGAGCTTGTGATTGATCGTAGCCGAGTGGAGGCAAGCGACGCGACCGACCAAAGCCGATCGCAGCGCGAAAGCTCGTGTCGGTTTGATCGTGGATCATTCTCAACCTTTCAACCGGCCAACGCTCCGAGGTCTCCACAGGCAACGATTCCCAGCGAGACGTCTCTGGCTCGTTTGGCCGAGTTGGTCTCGATCGACTGCCGACCGCATTGTCATCCTGGGGCGGTGGAGGTATCCAAACGATCGCGCCCGCAATCAGCAGGAGAACGACGCCGAGAACGACACTGGAAAATTTCATGATCAATCCAACAGAATAATGGGCAAGCCTTCACCCGGCAACGTTCACTTTGAGATCCTCGCACCGAGCGGGACGAGTTCATTGAAACGATCGATCGGCTGGTTGGCCGTCCACGCCATCGCACGCATCAGGATGGTGCGAAAGATCGGGTCGTCGAAGGTCCAACTGTAGTGACCGGGAATGCTGACAAAGACTCGCCCCGCCGAACGCTCGTACGACCACATCTGCGGCCGCGCGGCGCCGTCTTCAATGCTGGACGCGAACAACGTCACATCCTGGGGCTCGCCCGTCAGTCGCCAATAGCTTTCGTCGTACAACTGCAACGGCTCGATGTTCCGCATGATCGGGTGGTCGGTGTGGTGGACGTTCAAGGCGAGCGGTCCATGTCGGTAGCCGATGCTGCCTCCCTTGGACGCCAACCCGATGCGGCGGGAAAAATCAGCGGCCCGGTCGTTTCCGTTGACCGCCCAGTGAATGTAAACCGCACCACCGCCGCGATCAAAGAATTGGTCCATCTTGCTTTGTCGCTGGTCGTTCCAATCGCCCTTTTGGAAAAACACCAGGACGTCGGCGCTGGCGAGCTGTTGGTCATCCGGGAAATCCCAGGCCGCATCGACGTGCACGGCTTCGGCCGCGGCGAGCAACTGCCCCCACTGGATCTGCCACGCCGGGTAGTCGTGTTCCCCCGGGCCATGGTCTTTCTTGCCCGCCACCAGAACAATGTTGATCGCATCCAGCGGGCTCGGCAGCGGCTGTGACCCGGCCAGGACGGTGGCGACTTCGGCTTGCGTGCGGACCGGCGGCGCCTCGATCGGCGAATCCAGCGGCATCTGCGGCGGTGGGGACAGCAAGAACGTCATCAGGTCACGGAACTGGTCCGGCGTCAGTTTTTCGTCCAGGCCCTTGGGCATCACCGACACGTCGGCCGGCTTGATCGTGTCGATCTCCGCCTCGGTCAGTCGCGTGATCTTGCCGTTGGTGTCCCCCAAAATCAAATGCCCTTGCCGGGTTTGCAGCGTTCCGGTCAACACGCGACCGTCGGTGGTCAGAACCGTGTTGCCCAGGTAATCCGGATTGATCGCAAAACTTGGATGCGTGATGTCACGCTCTACCGAAGCGTAGTCGCGATGCACCAGGTTGGTCAGGTCGGGTCCGATGTTGGGACCGCCGCCGTGAATCGCGTGACACTTGAAACAACCCGCCGCGTCACTGTGGAAAACGCGACGCCCCCGTCCCCAGTTCCCGCCTTCGATCTCAGCGATTGTCGTTGATTCAACCGGCTCGGCATCCGACCCAGACGTCGAGGTCCACGGCAAGTGGAAGCGGCGCAGCGGTAGGGCACGCAATCGCGAGTCCTCGTTGGTTGATGCGGCGAGCGACCAATCGGGCGTGGAGTTCGCGGCCACCCGCGCACGCATCGTCAGCGAAACGCGGTCCGCCGAATCGGGGGCAATCTCGACGCGGGCAACGAATCTTCCGTCCTCCCCGCGAGTCGCCACGATTTGGCGACCGTCGATTTCAAGACTCATCGGCTGGGACGAACCGGCGGTCAGCGTGACGATTTCTTCGGGCCACTGGTAATCCAACGTCGATCCCGGTTGGACTTTCGGTCGCAGCAAATCTTTCACGTCAAGCCGCGAGGTCATCGTCATCTCGCCACCTGCCGGCAACAGCGAACGGAGATCATCATGGATCGCACTCTCGCGTGTGAATTCGTCGGACACCTGCCAACTGACGTGCGGCAACCAACCCGTCCAAACAACTTCCCCCGCCCCGTCATCGGAGTCGCCGGTGAACGTCGTCTCTACACCGCTTAAGGTCACGTCCACGTCGATCGACCGCACCTGCTCGATGGATCCATTCGACGTTTGGTCACCGGTTGGTTGATAGGGGATCGAAACGGCATAGTGTGAATTGGCCAGCATCGGATCGGTCTGCAGCAGCACGTTGCGACGATCGGCGGACAACGCCATGCCGCGGATGGCGAGGTTTCGGCGTGGCGTTGCCAATTGACGCTGCACGACGGCATAGGGCGGCACGAGGGTTTCGAATGGATCTCCGGCGCGGACGAACGGGCCATACTGAATCACGATTTCGTCGGCGATGTTCTGCAGCATCGCGGCGTCGAGCGGACGATCGAATGCGATCTGGATTTCACGCGGCGAATTTGCCCACGCGTTGTGGGGGCGGGCGACGTTCGGATCGGACATGCGGATGCGAAACAGTTTGCCCTTGCCCGTCGGGCCGGTGCCCCAGTCCGGCGGTCCGCTGTGGCACGCGACCACCAAGTCGCCGTTCGGGGCGACACAGGCATCGATGGTCAGCATTTGCAAACACGCCAGCAATTGGGTCGATGCGACGTAGCCGGCTTCGGTTTTAGCGAGTTGAGTTCGCCAGATCTTGCCGCGCGACTCGCCGCAAACGATCGCGTTTTCCGCCCATCCGCTGGGCCCGAATCGAGCCGCCGATGCATCGTCACCGTTAAAAACCATCCCGCAAGTCGATTGATGTTGTGGGGCGTAATCGAATACCGATGGTTCGTCGATGACGTCTGGATTGTGTCGCGGGTGCCGTGGCGGAAAACCGTAATGACGATCCGGAACGATGTGCAGCAGCTCATCAAACGGATTCCCGTTGGGCAACCACGTCGCCCCCTCTTGCTCGGCACAAAACAAGTCGCCGTGGCGGTTGAACGCGAATGCGATCGGGAAACGAATGCCGGTGCAAACCGTTTCCCGCGTTTTGAAATCCGGCGAGACACGCTGCACGGTGCCTCGGTCGCTTTGCAAGTCGTAGTGCGCGACACCTTGTTCATCGATCAGATAGGCGTTGGCATAGTTTGCCGTTCCCAGGCCAAAATACAGCGACCCGTCGGAGCCCATCGCGATGCCCGTGGCGTCAACGTTTTGGGGAATCTCGTCCCAGCCGGTCGCAACGACCCTCTCTTCGTCCGCCCGATCGTCGCCGTCGGTGTCCACGATCAGCGACAACTTGCCTTTGCTGGGCGTGATGATGCCTTGGCCGTGCGAATAGTCCTTTGGCGTGACCAACAGACCGATCGGTCCCCGCAGCGACCCTTCGTTTTTCCAAAACAGTTTCGCCTGATCCTCCAGTCCGTCGCCGTCGCTGTCACTCAACAAGTGGACGTCACCGTTGTAGCCCAACGTGAACAGTTTCCCGTCGTGGCGGAACCGCACGTTGTTGACGTTCGTCAGCTCGACAGGGATCTCGTGGACTTCGAAACCGGGCACCAACATCTGAATCGCCGGCGGATTCTCGATCTTGATCCGTTCGGCCGAATCGTTCCCCGGTGGTTGCACCGCCCAACCGAGTCCGGGGACGAGCATCCAAACGAGCAACGCAATAAAACGAACGATAGACATTTGCAACCGCGACCTTGCCAAACGGAGAGGAGCCGATCAGCTCCGAGGGAGGGATTCGGTATTGTAGTCTTGTTCAACCCCGAGGGGTTGGCACCCGCAAAAGTCAAACGAGTGACGATGCGTGTGAACCTATTGAGGACCTTGACCCCATGTTTAAACAACCAAGATTTCGTAACGAGTGGGGGGAAAGTAGGGCATGCTTTGCATGCCATCTGCCACTCGTTCCCGGGCTCTGCCTGGGAACGCGGTGGCGGTGAGGGCTCCGCCTCACGCGGTCGCTGGAGGCGGGAGCCTCCGGAGCAGTGCGTTACAAGGCGGAGCCTCGTAACGAGTGGGGCGAGTGGGGGGAAATTAGGGCATGCTTTGCATGCCATCGGTCACGCATCGCGTGACCGACCGATGTATGATGTCAGCCCGCCACGATGTCCCACCCCACCCGACTCGGGAAATGTTCTCGAAGGATCACCGATGACTTTCACGAAACTGCTCGATTCTTTCTTTGGCGTTCTGGTCTGCGGAGCGTTTTTCGTCCCGTGCTTGTCAGCGCAGACGCCAGCTTTTACGTCGACCGAAGACCATGACCACCACTTCCCCCAGCCGTACGACAGCGAGCCGGAAAAAACATCGCCGATGTCGGCCGAACAGGCGGCGGCGACGGCCGTGTTGCCACCGGGGTTTCGCTGCGAAGTGTTCGCCAGCGAACCGGACGTGCAACAGCCGATCGCGATGTGTTTTGATGGCCGCGGCCGGCTGTGGGTCGCCGAGTGTTACACCTACGCCGAACGGCCGGACCGATGGGTCGATGACCTGCGTGATCGCATCATCATCTTGGAAGACACCGATGGTGACGGGCGTGCCGACAAACGAGACGTGTTTTGGGACCAGGCGAATCGTCTGACCAGCCTCGCTCACGTCGACGGCGGCGTCTACGCGTTGTGTCCGCCCCAATTGCTGTTCATCGCCGATGCCGATGGAGATGACGTCCCCGACGGCGAACCCGAAGTGGTCTTGGACGGATTCGAAGTCGACACGAGCAGTCACAATGTGGCGAACGGTTTGAAAGTCGGCCCCGATGGTTGGCTGTACGGTCGTCACGGAATCTTGTCCGTTTCCCTGGTCGGCAAACCCGGAACGCCAGACGGCCGACGAACACCGGTCAACACGGCGATCTGGCGTTATCACCCCCAGCGGGAAACGTTTGAAGTGTTTTGCTACGGCGGGACGAATCCCTGGGGGCTGGACTGGAACGCCGACGGCCAACTGTTTTACACCAACACGGTGATCGGTCACTTGTGGCACGCCTTCCCCGGTGCGTACTACGAACGCATGTTCGGTGCCCCGGTGAATCCGCATGCCTATGAAGTGATCTCACAAACCGCGGATCACTTTCATTGGGACACGGGGAAAGAAGATTGGAACACGATCCGCGAAGGACTCAGCAGCAGCACGTCGGCGCTCGGCGGCGGACACGCCCACATGGGATGCTTGATCTACAAGAGCGGCGTCTGGCCCGACGAGTACGCGGGCAATCTGTTCACGTGCAATCTTCACGGTCGACGCATCAATCGTGACATCCTGGAGCGTGACGGCTGTGGCTATGTCGCCCATCACGGCGAAGATTTCCTGTTGATGAAGGATCCGTTTTTCCGCGGGCTGGACGTCATCGCCGGTCCCGACGGCCAGCTGTGGATCAATGATTGGTCAGACACCGGCGAGTGCCACGACAACACCGGGCTGCATCGCAGCAGCGGTCGGATTTATCGAGTCGTCTACGACGGCGATGCCAAGGGAGAAGCGAAACCCGAACACGCCGACTGGTTGACCGCCCGGGCGGAGTCGGATTTTGGGAGCGATCAGATCAACGCCTTGCTCGAATCCGACGAGGAAGCCCGGCGTGCGATGGGCGTGCGGTTCTTGTGCGAAGATTTTGGCGCCCAAGCGACGACGGTCGATCGTCTGGTTCACCTTGCTCGAACCGAGGCGTCGGGTCTGGTGCGGGGCGAAGTGGCCGCGGGTCTGCAACGGTTGCCGATCGACCGCCGAATCGAAGTGGCCGCGGTGCTCTGCGAGCGAAGCGAGGATGCCGACGATCGCCAACAACCGCTGATGATCTGGTACGGTATCGAAGAAGCGGTGGTCGAACATGCCGACGATGCAGTGAAGCTGGCGATCCAGACACGGATTCCCAAAATCCGCTCCTTGATCGCACGTCGGCTCGGCGAATCACTCGACGAGCAACCGGCGGCAGTCGAACGATTGTTGGCGGCGTCGCTGGCATCACAGTCGGCCGGCATTCGTCCCGAAGTGTTGCAAGGATTGGGCCAGGGACTGCGGGGCCGAGCGCACGCCGCAGCGCCACCGAACTGGGATACGGTTGCTGCGGCGGTGCAGCGTGATGGTTCGGCCGTTGAAAAACAATTGGTGCAAGAACTCTCGTTGGTTTTCGGCGACGGACGCGCTCGTGACGCCGTGGTCACGCTGGCGTTTGACACCGCGGCGGATCCGGCGAATCGGCGGGCCGCCGTGAACAGTCTGATGCGACAGCCGAGCGACGATCTGCTGCCCAAGCTAATCGCCGCGATCAATGATCATGTCATCGCGGGCGAGGTCGTTCGCGCCTTGGCACACTACGACGCGCCGGGGGTTTCGATTCGTCTGATCAATCGCTGGCGACGATCCGTCGTCGATCGCAGCGCCGCGATCGATTCATTGGTGGCGCGAAAGCAGCACGCATTCGATTTGCTTGCGGCCATCGAAGCGGGCAAGATCCCGGCCGACGCAATTTCGCCTTATCAAGCGCGCCAGATCGAGAATCACGGCGATGCCAAACTGAGCGAGCGGTTGCGACAGGTTTGGGGGAACATTCGTGAGACCCCCGAAGCGAAGAAGCAGGAGATGGCGCGGTGGAAAAGCTTGCTGACCGCCGACCGCATCGGTGCCGCCGATCCGGTCGCGGGCAAAGCGATCTATCTGCAACAATGTGCGTCCTGCCATCAGCTTTACGGCGACGGGCAGCCGATCGGTCCCAACCTGACCGGCAGCGATCGGCACAACCTGGACTACCTGCTCGGCAACGTTTTCGACCCCAGCGCGGTCGTCCCGGCGGCTTATCGCATGAGCGTTTTTCTGTTGCAGGACGGACGCGTGCTCTCCGGCGTCGTGACGGCCGAAAACGACAACGTCATCACACTGCAAACACAAAAGCAGGTCGAACAGGTGGACAAGGGATTGATCGCCCAGCGAAAATTGTCCCAGTTGTCACTGATGCCTGATGGTATTCTGACCTATCTGAGTGAAACGGATGTCACGAACTTAGTCGCCTACCTGATGACCCCAGGCCCGGTCGCGTCGGAGTAGGTGACGGGGTCTTGCCCCGCTGGCCGCCAGTTAGGACCGTCGGAAGAATAAGTGGCGGGGATTGATTGTGGGATAGGCTTCCAGCCTGTCGTTTTCGCCATGACAGGCTGGAAGCCTATCCCACTTATTCTTCCGACGGTCCTTAGCTGTTCGCCTGCCCGATGGCTTCCCCGAGAACAAAACCAAAGGTCGATTGATGAAAAACACCTGCCTTGCCATCGCGGTTGCAATGGGGATGACTGCACTGGGGATGGCACTGGCTGCCCCCGCCCTCGCAGAGCCTGGGAAACCGAACGTCTTGTTCTTGATTGCCGATGACCTGAATACCGCGTTGAGCGGTTTTGGGCACCCACAGTGCAAAACGCCGAATTTGGATCGGCTGGCCGATCGCGGTGTGAAATTCGAGAACATGCATTGTCAGTATCCGGTTTGCGGCGCGTCGCGCGCATCGATCATGTCGGGGCTGTACCCGTATTCAAACCTGACGCTCGGCAACGCCGGCACCCTCCGTGGCAGCATGCCGAACGTGGTCACGCTGTCACAGACCTTTCGCAAACGTGGTTACTATGCCGGTCGCGTCAGCAAGATCTATCACATGGGAATCCCCAATGAGATCATTGCGGGAACCGCCGAACGCGATGATCCGTTTTCGTGGGACGAAGCCATCAACATCAAAGCCCCAGAGCAGCATGCGCCGGGTGAATTGACGAATTGGTCGCCCAAGGACAAGGGGTCACAGAGCTTTACTGCGGTTGTTGCCTCCGGAGGCGACAGCGAGCACGCCGATGGCATGGCGGCCGACCGAGCCATCGAGATGCTCGATCGCGTCAAGGACCAACCGTTCTTTCTGGCCGTGGGCTTTGTCCGTCCGCACGTGCCGTTGGTCGCCCCCGAACAATACTTTGATCGGTACGATCGGGAGGCCATGGAAGCGCCGCGGGTTCCGGAGAATGACCTGGACGATGTGCCGGGCATCATCCGCGGGTACAAAGCCAACAGCACCACGTACGGTGTCACACCGGAACTGCACAAGGGATTGTTGCAGGCCTATTACGCCAGCGTGTCCTACATGGATGCTCAGGTCGGCCGTGTTCTCGATGCGCTTGAAGAAAAGGGGTTACAGGACAACACGATCGTGGTGTTCACCAGCGACCACGGTTACCTGCTGGGGCATCACCACAAGTTCCAGAAACAGCACCTGTTCGAAGAAGCGACGCGGGTTCCGTTCCTCATCAGCGTGCCGTGGCTGGCGGACCAACACGGTCGTGGAACCACAAAGATCACGGAGCTGGTCGATCTGTATCCGACGCTGGCCGAACTGGCCGGTGTTGCCGCCCCCGACACGTTGCAGGGCACCAGTCTGAAGCCGCTGCTGCTGGATGTCCAGTCGTCCGCATGGACCAAGGAACAAGCCTTTACGATCAGCCGTAGCGGCGGGGAATCCCTACGCACCGACGACTGGCGGTTCACGCAGTGGGGCTTCGGCGAGAAAGGGATGGAGCTTTACGATCTGAAAAACGATCCGGGCGAGTTCACGAACCTGGCCCAGAACCCCGAGTACGCCGACGTGCTCAAGCGAATGCAAACACAGCTAGTGGCCAAACGCAACGCGGCCGGTTTCGCGAAAAACCGAGCCGCGATTGTCGGCAAGGGCAAGAAGAGGAAGTAGGCCTTCATCCAACTCGTTCCCAGGCTCCGCCTGGTAACGCAATGTTGGTGTGGCTCTGCCACACGCGGTGCGTTGTACGACGTCCTTTCTAGGTCGTCGGGGCGAGCCCTACGGACGACGGCCCGGAAGGGCCATCGTACGTGCGAAAAGCGCTCGGCTAAAGCCTGCACATCAACATCCAACTCGTTCCCAGGCTCCGCCTGGTAACGCAATGTTGGTGTGGCTCTGCCACACGCGGTGCGTTGTACGACGTCCTTTCTAGGTCGTCGGGGCGAGCCCTACGGACGACGGCCCGGAAGGGCCATCGTACGTGCGAAAAGTGCTCGGCTAAAGCCTGCACATCAACATCCAACTCGTTCCCAGGCTCCGCCTGGTAACGCAATGTTGGTGTGGCTCTGCCACACGCGGTGCGTTGTACGACGTCCTTTCTAGGTCGTCGGGGCGAGCCCTACGGACGACGGCCCGGAAGGGCCATCGTACGTGCGAAAAGTGCTCGGCTAAAGCCTGCACATCAACATCACTTTCTCGTTTCAATCACGTATCGCATCAGGTCGTTGAATTCCTTGCGGCTCTTCAGTTGCCGGACCAAGTTGGCGGGCATCAGGGAGACCTTGGATTCTTTGACGTCTTCAATGTCGTCTTGGGCGATCTTGATCGGCTCGGGTTCGGCCAGGTTTCTCAACACCATCTCGTCGTCGTTCTCCGAGATCCGCACGCCCGTGTGGACTTTGCCGTCGGCGGTCAGCACACTGACTTGTGCGTACGCCTTGTCGATCAACTTCGAAGGATCCAGGATCGCTTCGACCAGCTGCTCGGCGGTCAGCTTGGTCTTGAGGGTTGCCAGATCCGGACCCAAGCGGCCTGCACCACCCGGCGGGTCATGACAGGCGAAGCAGGCGGCGGCGGACTGATAAAAGACCTTCTTTCCCCGGCGGAGGTTCCCTTCCGCGATCGCCACCTTGACCAGTTCCGCGGTCGGCGTGCCGAGCAGTTCCTCTTCCAACGCTTGATTGGAAAACTCTTCGACTTCCGCTGCCGGATCGTTCGTCATCAGGGCTTGTTCCAGCGGGTGTTCGGCGAGCAGGTCGTCGGGCGTCCAAAACGTCGAACGGTCGGTCGTTTGTTGGCGAACTTGCTTGACGCTGGCGGGGCTGACGGGCGAGGCCTGATTGCCCCAGGTGTTGCGGACGAAGGTCAGCACCGCTGCCAGTTCTTCGTCCTTGAGCAACGAGCGGAAGGCGGTCATCGGTGGGACGCCGCGCGACGGGTCATAGGTCTTTCCGTTGACCGTCAATTTGCCCCACAGCCCGTGCAAGGTCATCTTGATCAGACGCTCTTCGCTGCCGGTGACCCAGGGGCTGCCGACCAGTGACGGATAGATGTTCGCGCTTCCTTTTCCGTGTGCCTGGTGACAGGTCGCACAGTGCGATTCACGTTGGTAAACCTCGGCGCCCAGTTTGTACACCTTGCGGTCGGCGCGACTGAGGTGCTTGGGGGGATCAAATTTGACGAACTCCACTTCGGCCGGAGCCGCAAATCCGCTCGCCCCGGTCGCGTCCACGTTCTCCCAGAAGTGTTTGACGGTGCCCGCCGCGACGACCGCGTGCTTGACGTCAGAGCTTAACAGTGCATCGAGCAAGTCGTCATTGCGAACGCCGTGCTGTTGGTGCAACCACAGGGCTTCGAGCAGGTGGTGGGCCTCGGTTTCGTCATTGGGATCAAAATCCTTGATCCATTGCTGCGCTGCGGCGATCACCTCGTCGGAGTCACGGGCACTGAGTTCGACGCGGGTCCGGTGACGCACGCCATTGACGGGGTGCTTGAGGTTTTCCAGCAGCGCCGCGATCGGTTGGCCGTCAATCTTGACGGGTTCCTGCAGCGGTCGGCCCTTGACCGTCAGACGGAAAATACGTCCGTGCTGGTGGTCGCGGTTGGGGTCGCGGATGTTGTGTTGCATGTGACCGATGATGGCGTTGTGCCAGTCGGCGACGTACAGCGCGCCGTCTGCGCCGATGACCGCATCGGTCGGACGGAAGTTGCGGTCTTCGCTGTTGAGCAATTCAATGCCGGGCGTTCCCCAAACGTGTCCGAACGCGCGGTCTTTGCCGTTGCCTTCACGATCCAGCGAATACTGTTTGACACCCAAGAAACCGATCGTGTTGCAAATCAAAAAGTCGTCCTGCAGTTCCTCCGGGAAATGTTGTGACGACAGGATCGCGTTGGCCGCGACGGGACGGAATTCCTTTTCCAGCAAGGTGTGCATCTTGAACCCCTTACCTTCGGGGCGCACCTGATACGACTTGCCGCCCGTGCCGTCGTTGGCGTAGCAGTAACCCCAGTAGTCGAAACTGGTGCCGTGCGGGTTGGGCGAATTGCCGGCATGCGGGGTGATCACGAAGGTCCGTGGGTCAAAGCGATACATCCCCGAGGCGCCGATGTTCAGGTTTTGTTTCCATGGCGTCTCGTGGTTGTGCACCAGGAAAATCCCGCTTTGCCAATAGATGCCGCCGTCCGGGCCGTAGACCAGGTTGTTCGCCGCGTGGTGCGTGTCGGCGGTTCCCAGCCCTTGCAAAATGGGATAACGCAGGTCTGCCACGTCGTCTCCATCGGTATCCTTTAAAAACAGCAGGTCGGGGCCGGAGGTGACGATCACGCCGCCGCCCCAGAATTCGAACCCGAGCGGATTGTGGACGTGGGCAAAGATCTTGCGGCTGTCCGCGGTCCCGTCTTTGTCCGTGTCCTCAAAAATCATCAGGCTGTCGTTCATCTCCTTGCCGGGTTCCCACTTGGGGTACGTGTTCCAGCTTGCCGCCCACAGCCGCCCCTTGGCGTCGACCTGCATTTGCACGGGGTTGGCCAGGTCGGGAAATTGGACCTCGGATGCAAAGACATTCAATTCGTAGCCCTCGGGCACGTTGATCTTTGCCATCGATTCTTCGGGACTCAGATAATCGATGCTGCCTTCTTTGGCGGCACTGGAACTTTTGCTGCCCCCGCCGACGTTGGAAATCACTTTCACCGGCGGCGGGACGTTGCTGTCGTCGACGGCATGGTCGCGGCCTTCGGTGGCCGCCCAAATCACTTCGTCACGATTGGCGGTCATCACGTCCAGCATCACCAATTCGTGTTTGAGAACGTCGGCGTTGCTTTGCCCATCGACGAACGTCAGCGTGGATCGGCCGCCCCAGATGTCGTTGCCGTCGGTGGCGTGGTAGCGATTGTGCCAATGCCAGTTCTTGTCCTCCACCGCGGCGTAAACATCGCCCAGGGTGTCGGCGGCCGGTGCGGTTTTGCCGAGCAAGGCGGCGGAAATGATCTCGCTCAGTTTTTGGTACCCGCTGGCGTTCAGATGGATGCCGTTGATCGTGTACCGCTCGGAACTGGATTCGAATAACTGACGGGTCGGTGTATAGAGGTCGACGTAGGTCGCTCCCGTCTCCGCCGCGGCTTGGCGGGTGGCTTCGCTGTAGACGGCCAGGTTCGCGTTCAGCTCTTTCCCATCGGGCAGGTGCCGATCGCCGGTGAATTCGTAAGCGATGGGGCTGAACAAAACAAAGCGAATGTCTTTTCCGGCTTCCTTGCGCAACTGCGTGTAGCGTTCGACCAATTTCACCAGTTCGGCCTGATAGGCAGCCGCACCGCTTTTCCCCGCAAACGATTCGTTGTAGCCATAGAAAGTGAACACGACGTCTGGTCCGACGTGTTGCAGGTATTCGGCATCGTTGGTGAACCCCTTGTTACGGGGGCGTTTGTTGACCATGTCCCCGGAGAAACTCATGTTCCGGAAGCTGACGTTTTTGCCCTTCAGCTGGCTCTGCAGCACCGTTTCGACCCAGGGATCGTGCTGCATTCGGTCGGCCAGCCCGTTGCCGTAGATGGCGACGACGTCGCTGGGCTGAAATTCGAACGGTTCGGCGGCGTCGGCCGAGGGGCGAAAGACTGCTGCGGACAAGACGCCAACGAGCCACAGTGGAATGAGAGTGGACTTCGGTATTGCAACGAAGCTGCGGATGATGTTCATGAGGCTCTTGTTGTTTTGGGGGCTGTTCTTGAAAGCGAACAATGCCCGTGCGGAAATCGCGGGGTGGCGAACGATGGGGTCGGTGGAGAATTTCGAGGGGGAGATCCGCAGATTGTAATCGAGACGGCGAAGCGCAGAAGGGATCGTGCCGCGCGCGGCGGAGAATCGTGACGCGGTCGTGCCGTTTTCGCGATTCACCCTCCCGGCAGCCCCGTCGGTCGGGGTCTGTCCCCGGTCGGGTGTTGCTATCAATGGCAGGTCGGGGTCTGTCCCCGGATGGATGGGGTCTGTCCCCCGATGGTTGCTCGTCGGTCGGGGTCTGTCCCCGGTCGGGTGTTGCTATCAATGGCAGGTCGGGGTCTGTCCCCGGAAATGGTAGGTCGGGGACTGTCCCCGGTTGGATGCTATCAATGGCAGGTCGGGGTCTGTCCCCGGATGGATGCTATCAATGGTCGGTCGGGGTCTGTCCCCGGTTGGATGGGGTCTGTCCCCGGTTGGATGGGGTCTGTCCCCGGTTGGATGGGGTCTGTCCCCGGTTGGATGATGGTCGGCCAGTCGGGGGCTGTCCCCGATCGGGTGTTGCTATCAATGCAACGGTCGGTCGGGGTCTGTCCCCGGTTGGTTGCTATCAATGGTCGGTTGGGGTCTGTCCCCGGTTGGACGGGGTCTGTCCCCGGCTGGTTGCTATCAATGGCAGTTAATGGGTGGATGGGGTCTGTCCCCGGTCGGGTGCTATCAATGGCAGTTAATGGTTGGATGGGGTCTGTCCCCGGTTGGGTACTGCTATCAATGGGGGGCGGTGTTGATGCGTTGAGGGACGCCGGGTTGTTTGTCTCGCTGGAAGGGGGGCGTCCCCTCGCCGCAGGCTCGTGTTCAATGCCGCGATTGATCTTGTCGCCACCCCGCTGGGATTCCTAGATCTGGGCCATGATCCGTCTCGCCCCAGTTCGGCCCCGCCCCTTTGGGTGGGCGGCCTTGTTGCTTCTTTCGTCGCTGGTCGGCTGCGCCGGTCCGGACGTCGCGGGCACATTCCGCAGCGAGTCTCCGCCACCCTTTTCGGCCAGCGGATCGGCGGTGACGCCGGATCGCTGGTGGACGACGTTTGACGACCCCGGGCTGAATCATCAGATCGAGACCGCCCTTGGCGATAATTTTTCGTTGGCCGCCGCCCTCAACAGGTTGGCCGCCGCACGGGCGTTGACCCGTCGCGAGGCCTCGGACTTGTGGCCGGACATCGACGGCGTCGCGGAAATCGGTGGTGTGTTTGGTCCCGGCAGCGATCCAACCAGTTACACGTTGGGGCTGGATGCGTCCTACCAGGTCGACCTGTGGGGGCAAATCGAATCGCGGGTCGAGGCCGAGCGACTGCGGGCGGCCGCCACCGGCGCGGACTACCACGCGATCGCGTTGACGTTATCGGCCGAAATCGCCCGCACCTGGTTCTCGCTGATCGAAGCCCGTGCCCAGTTGGCGTTGGTCGAAGAACAGATTGAAACCAACCGCAACGGCGTGATCGCCCAAGAGCTGAAATTCGGTTCCGGAGAGGTCGGCGGCCCCGACGTGCTTCGGCAACGCCAATTGGTCGAATCGACCCTGGAGCAATCGGTGGTCGTCAAGTCCCGAATCGACGTGCTGGAACACCAGTTGGCCGTGCTGCGCGGGCAGCTGCCCCAGCAAGCCAGCTTCTACACCGGGGCCGAACTGCCCGGATTGCCCCCGCTGCCGGACACGGGATTGCCATCGGAATTGCTCAAACGCCGCCCCGACGTGCGCCGCGATTATTTGGCATTCATGGCCGCCGATCGTGATCTGGCATCGGCGATCAGCTCCCGTTACCCCCGACTGAATCTGAGCGCGTCGGTGCTCAGCATCGCTGATCACCCCGAAACGCTGCTCCGCGACTGGTTTGTCGGCATCGGCGGGCAATTGATCGCGCCCCTGTTTGACGGCGGACAGCGACGCGCCGAAATCGATCGCACCGCCGCCGTGGTTCGCCAGCGTTTCAACGAGTACGGTGAAACCATGCTGAACGCGTTCCGTGAAGTCGAGGACAATTTGGCACTGGAACGGTACCAGCTGGAACGTTTGAAGCATCTCGAAGCACAATCGGAGTACGCCAGACAGGCCTCCGATCAGCTACGTCGACGCTACCTGTTTAGGGAGGCCGACTACCTCGATGTGCTCAGCGCGACCACGGCCGAACAGAGATTGCAGCGCGAAACACTGGCCGCCCGATTAGACTTACTGCTCATCCGCGTCGCGCTCTATCTGGCGTTGGCCGGAGATTTTGAAACCCGTCCGCAAGAGCAGTTTGAGTTACAGGGGTTGGTCGTGCCTGAAGAAGCGTCTGTCGAGGAGGAGGAGAACGGTGGCTCGGAAATCGAGTCGCTGCCGGAGCCGGCCTCTGAATTGCAGCAACTTCTCAGGTCCGTAGAGCCGTTCCCCGCCCGCGATGCAAATGAATGACGCCCCGCAACGACGCCCCATTTGGCGTTGGCTCCGCTTGATCGCCAATGTGCTTGTTTGTTTCGCGATTCTCGGTGCATCGGCGGCCGCGATCGTCGTGATCAATCGAACCGAACCGACGGCGCAAACGATCAATGCCACCCGCAAGTCGGCCGCCCTGGTTGAAACGATCACGGTGCAGCGCGGAACCTATCGTCCCCGCCTGTCCGTGCTCGGCACCGTCCAGCCCGCCCAGGATATCGTGCTCGGCCCGCGCGTCAGCGGACAAGTGATCGAGCTGTCCCCCCGATTCGTTCCCGGCGGAATGGTCCGCGAAGGCGACTCCCTGCTGCGAATCGATCCGGCCGACTTCGAAAACGCCCTGTCGATCCGCAAGAGTGAATTGCAGCAAGCCCAAGCCTCACTGGAGATCGAGCAGGGGCGGCAGAGTCTGGCCGAAAAAGAACTCGCCCTGCTGGAAGGAACGATCGGCGAGGCCAACCGTTCGCTGGTGCTGCGCGAGCCACAAATCGCATCGATCCGGGCCGAGTTCAATGCGGCCAAGGCGGCGGTCGAGCGGGCCGAATTGGACCTCGAACGAACCCGCGTGACGGCACCCTTCGACGCCCAGATCCTGAGCCGGTCGGTCAACGTCGGTTCACAGGTTTCACCCGGCGATGAACTCGCCCGACTGGTCGGCATCGAAGAGTATTGGGTGATGGCTGCCGTCCCGGTCCGCAGTTTGCCCTGGATCCAGTTCCCCAAACCCGAAGAGGGGGATTCCCGCCAAGGATCCACGGTGCGGCTGAGGAACCCCGGTTCGTGGCCCGAGGGAACCGAGCGTCTGGGGCAGGTCGCAAGGATGATCGGCACGCTGGATCAACAAACCCGCCTGGCCCGCGTCCTGGTCACCGTGCCCGATCCGCTCGGGCAATCGTCCGACGCCCCGCCGTTGATCTTGGACACGCTGATCGAAACCGAAATCGAAGGCAAACCGATCGCAGACGTGGTGCGTCTGGAACGAAAACTGGTCCGCGATAGCGATACGATCTGGGTGATGAAAGACGAGATGCTGGAGATCCGCCCCACCGAGATTGTGTTTCGCGACGCCGAGTACGCCTACGTTCGCGGCGGTCTCGAAGATGGCGACGAAGTGGTTGTGACCACGTTGGCGACCGTCGCCGAGGGCGTCGGGCTGCGGAAGATCGGCGACGCATCGGATCCCGAGGAAGTCAGCGACGGGGAGCCGGCTCCGTGAATCCATCGACGGGCACTCAAAAGTCAGCAACTTCAGACCCGGCGACTCCAGAGTCAGTCGACCGCCCATCGCCACGCGGGCCGATCGCGTGGATGGCGCGCAATTCGATCGCGGCCAATCTGTTGATGATCATTCTGCTCGGCGGCGGAATCTGGTCGGCCGCCGTGATCCAGAAGGAAGTCTTTCCACAATTCGAACTCGACATCGTCGAAGTCAGGGTCGATTATCCCGGCGCCGCGCCGGAGGAAGTCGAACAGGGCATCTTGCGACCGA
Organism: Stieleria neptunia; assembly: GCF_007754155.1. Taxonomy (NCBI): domain Bacteria; kingdom Pseudomonadati; phylum Planctomycetota; class Planctomycetia; order Pirellulales; family Pirellulaceae; genus Stieleria; species Stieleria neptunia. Next base: position 1,166,970 of record NZ_CP037423.1, read on the forward strand.
TCGAGGGTGCCGTCCGCTCGGTCGAAGGCATCCGTGAAATCACCAGCGAAGCACGGGAAGGTCGCGGCGAGGTGCTGATCGAAATCGTCGCCGGCCAGCAACGGATGAAGGCGTTCCAGGACATCGAGCAAGCGGTCAGCCGGATCCGCACGTTTCCCGATCAGATCGAACAGCCCGAAGTCAGCTTGCAGTCCGAGCAGCGCGAAGCGATGCAGGTGGCGATCTACGGCCCGATCGATGTGTGGTCCCTGCGCAAGTTGGCCGAACAGTTGCGCGACCAGCTGCAAGCCCACGACCAGATCACGCAAGTCGAACTGCGACGGGTGCCGGCCTATGTCACCCACGTCGAGATCCCGCGTCAACGGCTGCGTGAGTACGGGCTGACGCTGCCCGACGTGGCGGACATCATCCGAACATCCAGCCAAGATGTGGCTGCCGGTTCGGTGCAAACCAGCGGCGGAGAGATCTTGCTGCGGGTGAAGGCGCGCAAGCAGTGGGCGGATGAATTTGCAACCATGGAAATCGTCTCCGGTCGTGACGGTCCGGCCGTCACCCTCGGCGACATCGCCACGATCCGCGACGGATTCGAAGAAGTCGGCTTTCATTCCCAGTTCAGCCAAACGCCGTCGGTGGAACTGGACATCTTTCGCACCGGTTCCCAGTCGCCGACCGACGTTGCTGATGCGGTCGCACAGACGATGCAAGACTTTGAAGGCGTGTTGCCGCCGGGCGTGAAGTGGCGGGTCGATCGCAACAACGCCGAAGAGTTTCGCCGCCGCTTGAATCTGGTGTTGAAAAACGCCGTGATGGCGGTCTGTATCGTGCTGTTGATCCTGGCATTGTTCCTGGAGATGCGACTCGCGTTTTGGGTGATGATGGGCATGGCCGTCTCCTTCATCGGCGGGATCTTGCTGCTGCCCCTGGCCGACGTCAGCATCAACATGATTTCCTTGTTCGGGTTTCTGGTCGTGTTGGGCATCGTCGTCGACGACGCCGTGGTGGTCGGCGAAAACGTCTACGAGAAACGGCAGGAAAGCGACGACGATGAGCAAGCCGCGATCGATGGAACCCGCGAGGTTGCCGGTCCGGTCGTCTTCAGCATCCTGACCAACATCGTGGCCTTCGTCCCGCTGATGTTTATCCCCGGCGAAACCGGCAAGTTTTGGGGACCGCTGCCGATCGTCGTGATTCTGGTGCTGTCCCTGTCCCTGATCGAATCGCTGTTTATCTTGCCGGCACACCTGGCGCATGCCCGTGCCGGCGGACGTAAAAAACGTGGCTTGGGCGCCACGCTGCACCGCGGCCAACAGGCATTCGGCCGGGCGTTCAATCGCATCGTCGACGTGGCGTTTCGCCCCGTCCTGATCGGCTGTTTGCGGTTCCGTTACATCACCGCCTCGACCGCGCTCGGCCTGTTCCTGGTCGTCGGCGGTTATGCCACCAGTTCCCACATGGGCATGATCCTGATGCCCGAAGTGTCCGCCGATGAAATCGAAGCCGGTGTGCGAATGCCGGTCGGGACCACGCAAGCCCAGGCGGCAGAAATCGCCAAGGCCGTGACCGATGCCAGTCTGCGGATGTTCGAAGAACACGACCTGTACAAAGTCGCCGAGGGCATCAAAACCAACGTCCGTGGCGAGAGCTTCATCGATGTGGAAATCGTGATGAAGCCGCCGGACGAGCGCGACATGACCGCCGGCGAAGTGATCGAATTGTGGCGTGAATCGATCGGCGACCTGCCGGGCGTCAGCCAAGTGACCTTTGAAGCCGAACGAGGTCCCGGAGGGGCGCGTCGCGCGATCAGCATCGACCTCAGCCACAGTGACATCGGCGTGTTGGAAAAGGCATCCCGAGCGTTGGTCGAGCGATGTGAAAGCTTTGCCAACGTCCGCGATGTCAACGACAGCTACAACAAGGGCAAGGTCCAATACGACTTTCGGCTCCGCCCCGAAGGCCGCGCGCTGGGGCTGACCGATGAAGAGTTGGGCGAACAGCTTCGCGGCGCGTTTTTCGGTTCCCTGGCGCTCCGTCTGTTGCGCGGCACCAACGAAATCGAAGTCCGCGTCAAGTTGCCCGAGGACCAGCGTGAAGACATTTACAACCTGGAAGACATGATCATCCGGACGCCGTCGGGGGCCGAAGTGCCGCTGCTGGATGTCGCCGAGCTCGAGCAATCGCTGGCCTTTCGGTCGATCGATCGCCGCGACGGCCGGCGGGTGATCAACGTGTCGATGGATGTCGAACCCAAACGCGCGGTGACTCAAGTGATCGAGGCGCTTCGCAATGAAGAGCTGCCCCGATTGCGCGCCGACTACCCCGGCATCACGTGGAGTTTCGAAGGCAGTGACGCGGAGATGCGTCAGGCCACCGCGTCGCTCTGGGGATCGTTCGGTCTCGCCCTGGCGGTGATCTACTCGTTGCTGGCCATCGCATTTCGCGGTTACGTGCAACCGTTGATCGTGCTGGTCGCGATTCCCTTCGGGATCGTCGGTGCCGTGCTCGGGCATATCCTGCTCGGTTACGACCTGTCGCTGGTCAGTCTGATGGGCGTGATCGCGCTTTCCGGTGTCGTGATCAACGACTCCTTGATCATGATCGACTATGCCAACCGCCGCCGCATTGAAGGTCGCTCGCCGTTTGAAGCGATTTCGCAAGCCGGACTGCGGCGATTCCGTCCGATCCTGCTGACGACGCTGACCACGTTCGGAGGGCTCGTGCCGCTGATCTTTGAAGACTCGCTGCAAGCCCAATACATTATCCCGATGGCGATCTCACTCGGCTTCGGCATCCTGTTCGCCACCGCCATCATCCTGGTCCTGGTGCCCTGCTTGTACCTGATCTTGGAGGACATCCAGACGGTCCTCAGCAGCAAGCCAGCCGACGGCGGACGAGCGTCTTAGCGGAACGGCGCGAGCCGTCCGGTGCCGCGAGACCGGAGGGCTTGCGCCCTGCCGCTACCATCCGTCCGGTTCGATTGCCGTCTTAGCGGTAGGGCGCGAGCCGTCCGGTGCCGCGAGACCGGAGGGCTCCCGCCCTGCCGCTACCCATCGGACGATCGACCGTTTACTCACGCTGCCGAAAGCGTTTGCGATAAGCCAGCGGCGTCATGCCGGTGAAGCGGCGAAACCGTTTGGTGAAGTGGCTTTGATCAAAGAACCCGACCGCGACTGCAATCTCGGTGATCGATTCGGAGGTTCGCGTCAGTCGGTCGCGCGCCTCTTGCATGCGACGCGACAGGAGGTATTCCGTGGGCGACATGCGCAAAACGCTGCGAAAGCGATGGTTGAATTGCGACGTCGATAAACCGGTCATCGCGGCCAACGCTTTCATCGAAATCGTCGTCGCATAATGCTCGTCGATGAATCGAATCGCGGGTGCCAACTCGCTGAAGAACGACGCTTCTTCGGCCGGCGTCGCGATCGGGTACATGGCACCGGCGATCCCGATCACCCCTCCCTCGGCCGAAAACAGCGGCGTCTTGGTCGAGACGTACCACTGCGGGGTGCCGCGGACGTGTGGCACCAACCAGACCTGGTTGGGGATCGTGCGTTTCAATTGCATCACACGACGGTCTTCGGCGTGGTAAGCATCGGCCAACGCGGGCGGTTGAAATTCGCTGTCGGTCCGCCCGTAAAGCTCCTCGACGTCGGTCAAACCGAACACATCGGTCAGCGTGCGGGGGTTCACCGCGATGTACCGCTGCTGACTGTCCTTGGCATAAAACAGCACCAGCGGCAGCGATTCGAACAGTTCGATGACACTGCGTACGCCGGGGTTTTTCCCCAGAAATGCTTCGCTGAATGCACTGCCGGTGGTTGCGGGGCCCGAATTCGTCATGGGACGTCAATTGGTTAAGTGACGGATTTGATCGCAGCGGAAAACGCTAAGACTTTCGCAACCTGGGCCCTCTCTGGCGTTTACTTGCTGCGCAAACGCCGTCTCTCCCAGAGGGAGAGAGACTCAATCGGTTGCCAAAAGCTGCAGCAAAAGAATTGACGCCCATCGGCAAAACGTACCAAAATCGACGCAGGCTGGTACAAGACTTGGCGCAAAAATCTGCGACAATGAAGGCTTCCCCACGCCCCCCGCCATCTCCTCCCCCCCGGCTTTTGCGACATGGCTGCACTGAAGAATCTTACCATCGCTGCGTGCTTGGGCTTGGTCCTCTGGGACAGCCCGGCCGCCTGGTGCCAGACACCGATCTCGTTCAATTCGCAGATCCGTCCGATCTTGTCCGATTACTGCTTTGCCTGCCACGGGCCGGACGAAGAAACCCGCGCCGCGGATCTGCGGCTGGATCAACGCGAGCCCGCGGTGGATTACGGAGCGATCGTCGAAGGGGAGCCGGGCGAAAGTCTGTTGATCGAACGCATCGAGTCCGACGATCCGGACATGCTGATGCCGCCTCCGGAAACCGGCAAGACATTGACGACGGCACAAAAGGAGTTGCTCGCCGAGTGGATTCGCCAAGGCGGGGAGTATCAAAAGCATTGGTCGTTCGAACCGCTGCCGGAGACGGTTTCGATTCCAGAGTCAGTGGATGATTGGCCGCGGACTTCCGTCGACGCGTTCGTGGCACAGACGCATCGAGAAAAAGGGTTTCAGCCCAATGGAGAAGCGGACAAGGCGACTTGGCTGCGACGCGTCACGTTCGACTTGACCGGGCTGCCACCGACGTTGCCCGAACTGGACGCGTTCCTGGCCGACGCATCAGACGATGCGTATGAGAACGTGGTGCAGCGTCTGCTGACCTCTCCGGCCTACGGCGAACGCATGGCGGTGATGTGGTTGGACATCGCACGCTACGCCGACACGTTCGGCTATCAAAATGATATTCCGATGGAGGTCTGGCCGTGGCGGCAGTGGGTGATCGAAGCCTTCAACCGAAACCTGCCGTATGACCAATTCATCACCGAGCAACTCGCCGGCGATCTGATCCCCGGTGCGACGGTCTCCCAACGGCTGGCCACGACGTTCAATCGACTGCACCGACAAACAAACGAAGGCGGAAGTGTCGTCGAAGAGTTTCGTTTGACCGGCATCACCGATCGGACCACCACGGCGGGCACCGCGCTGCTGGGGCTGACCATGGAATGTTGCCGCTGTCACGACCACAAGTTTGATCCGATCAAACAAAAGGAGTTCTATCAGTTGTCGGCGTACTTTTCCGACATCGACGAATTCGGCCTCTACTCGCACTTCACCTTCTCCGCACCCACGCCGGCAATGTTGTTGTATGAAGGTGACCAGCAACAGCGACACGCAGCCGCCAAGCAAGCGATCGCGGAAGCCGAAGCCTCACTCGAAGCGGCGATCCAGGCGGGGCGTCAACAATGGCGATCGCGCGGCGACGCACCGATCGAGACGCTTCCCGAGCCACGTGAACCGGCGTTTGTGCTGCCGTTGGAAGGCACGGTCGTCGGCGTGGTCGGCAAGGCGACCGTTTGCAACGGCGACGACGCCATCGAGTGCAAGGACGCTCCACGCTTCGGACGCACCGACGAGTTTTCCTACAGCCTGTGGGTTCGCCCCGCATCGCAAGGCCCGCGGATGATGGTGCTGCACCAATCCCGGGCCGCCGAAGACGCCGCATTCCGCGGGGTGGAATTGACCCTCGACGAAGGGCACCCGCAGTTCTCGATGATCCACTTTTGGCCCGGCAATGCGCTGCGGGTTCGTGCCGTCTACGCGATTCCCAGCGGCGATTGGACACATCTTGCCGTGACGCATGACGGCAGCGGGCGTGCCGATGGCGTGCAGCTGTTTATCAACGGTCAGCGCGCCGACGTGGAGGTCATTCGTGACAAATTGACGCGCGACGTGCGGCAACGAAACGAATGGGGGGATCTGGACGTCGATAAGGTGACGCTCGCATTGGGCGCCCGTTTCCGTGACATCGGTTTCCGTGGCGGAAGCGTTGACGACTTAAAAGTCTTTGATCTCCAACTCTCTTCGGCCGAGGTGTTGTCGATCTTTGCGGCCGCTCAACCCGAGGGTGATCCGCCGAACCTGGACGACGGGATGGCGCTGCAGCATCACTTGTTGACCGCCGACGAAACCGTCGCCCAGGCGCGTCGCAGGCTGGCCAACGCTCGCGAGGTCGAAAACGAACTCGTCACCGCTGTCCGTGAAATCATGACGATGCGTCACGACGAAAACGCGCCGCCGACACACGTGCTCGGCCGTGGCGAGTACACCAACAAACAAGAACAGGTTTCGCCCGGCACCCCCGAGTTGGCCGGCGGACTGCCCGATGCGGGTGACGATCGGTTGTCGTTGGCCGAGTGGATGACCGATCCGCAGAATCCACTGACGTCTCGCGTGATCGCCAACCGCATGTGGCACCTGTTCTTCGGCCGCGGCATCGTCGTCACGCTGGAAGATTTCGGTTCCCAAGGTACACCACCCTCGCACCCGGAACTGCTGGACCATCTGGCTCGTTCGCTGATGGACAACGATTGGGATTTGCATTGGCTGTGCCGCGAAATCGTGCTCTCGTCGACCTATCGACAATCGTCCAAGGTCGATGACCCGAGTGTTTACGAACGCGATCGCGACAACACCTGGTTGACCCGCGGCCCCAAACATCGGCTGTCGGCCGAACAACTGCGTGACACCGTGTTGGCGGCCAGCGGATTGCTGGTCAAAAAGATCGGCGGTCCCAGCGTGATGCCGTACCAACCGGCCGGCCTGTGGAGAGAATCGGGGACCGGGAAATCGTACAACCAATCGACGGGCGATGGGCTGTATCGACGCAGTCTGTACACGTTTTGGAAACGGACCGCGCCGCCGCCGACCATGTTGACGCTCGATGCGACCAGTCGCGAAAGCTGCACGCCCCGACGTGAACTGACGACGACTCCGCTGCAAGCACTGGTGTTTTTGAACGACCCACAATACGTCGAAGCGTCACGCGTGCTGGCCGAATCATTGGTGCAAACGTATCCGGCAGATCGTGATGCACGTTGGAATGAATTGTTCCGCAGACTGCTCAGCCGTCTGCCCCATGACCGTGAACGAACGGTGATCAATCAGTTGTACGACGAACAACAGGCGTATTTCTCCGAGAACGAATCCGATGCCGGCGAGTTCCTCAACGTCGGTGCTCGGCCGCTGCAAGGCTCGGCCGAGCGAACGGATCTGGCGGCGACGACCATCGTGGTCCAAGCCCTGTTTGCCTATGACGAAACCATCATGCTCCGCTAACCAATCAACAACCCTGTGGGATAGGCTTCCAGCCTGTCGATCTTGCAATGACAGGCTGGAAGCCTATCCCACTTATCCTCCGCACCACGATCAGCGAGCGATAACGACCATGGACTCCTCAATCACACGACGTCACTGGCTGCAACAGTTCGGCATGGGACTTGGCGGGATTGCCGCCTCCCAATTGCTGCAGCGCGATTTTGCCGCTGCCGCTCCCGCGGTTTCCCCGAACGGCGGCGTCCCCAGCGGCGGAGTGATCAACCCGACGCACCATGCCCCCAAAGCCAAACGAGTGATTTACTTGTTTCAAGCGGGCGGGCCTTCGCAGCTGGAAACCTGGGACTACAAACCACTGCTCAACGAGAAACAGGGCGAGCCGCTGCCGGACTCCGTTCGCCAAGGCCAACGCTTGACCGGCATGTCGGGCAATCAAGCGATTCTGCCGTTGGCCGGTTCGATGTACAAGTTCAATCGACACGGCGAAAACGGCACCTGGGTCAGCGAGTTGATGCCGCACATGGCGAAACAGGTCGATCAAATCGCGGTGGTCAAATCGATGTACACCGAAGCGATCAATCACGATCCGGCGATCACGTTTTTGCAAACCGGCAACCAGCTTTCCGGCCGCCCCAGCATCGGTTCCTGGTTGCACTACGGCCTGGGCAGCGAGAACGACAACCTGCCGACCTTTGTCGTGTTGGTGACCAAAGGCAAGGGCGGCCAGCCGCTGTATTCACGGTTATGGGGATCGGGGTTCCTGCCGGCACGTTATCAAGGCGTCCAGTTTCGCTCGGGGAAAGAACCGGTGTTGTATCTGTCCAATCCGCCGGGCATTTCAGCGGGCAGCCGACGCAACATGCTCGATCGGCTTAACGACCTGCACCAACTGGAACAAGACCGTCTGGGCGACCCCGCACTGGCAACGCGGATCGAACAGTACGAGATGGCGTATCGAATGCAATCGAGTGTTCCCGACGTTGCCAACCTTGCCGACGAACCGCAACGCGTCAAAGATCTTTACGGACCCGACGTTTCGAAACCCGGATCGTTTGCCGCCAACTGCCTGTTGGCCAGACGATTGGCCGAGCGTGGTGTTCGTTTCATCCAGCTTTACCACCAGGGATGGGACCACCACGGAAACATCCCCGGCGGCATGAAAACCCAGTGTCGGGACACCGACCAACCGTCCGCGGCGCTGCTGCAAGATCTGCAGCAACGCGGGTTGCTGGACGACACGTTGGTGATCTGGGGCGGTGAGTTCGGGCGGACGAACTATTCCCAAGGCACGTTGACCGCGACGAACTACGGCCGGGACCACCATCCGCGTTGTTTTACCATGTGGATGGCCGGCGGCGGCATCCAGGGCGGTGTCAATCATGGCGAGACCTGTCCGTTCGGTTACAACGTGGTCTCCGACGGCGTGCACGTGCGAGACTTTCACGCCACGCTGTTGCACTTGATGGGGATTGACCACCATCGCCTGTCCGTCAAGTTTCAAGGTCTGGACGCCCGACTGACCGGTGTCGAACCGGCACGCGTTGTCAACGAAATCCTGGCGTAAAACCAAGTGGGAGAGGCTTCCAGCCTGTCAATTCCGCGATGACAGGCTGGAAGCCTCTCCCACGTTTGAAATATCTTTCGTTCAACCCAATACCATGCACTTCACCTTCCCAAATCCATTCCGTTTGTTCGCGATTGCAGCCATTATCGTTGCTTGCGTTCCAAACGCGACCGTCAGCGGCCAATCGACCGATTCGATTCCACCCCGACCGACGGATCGGCCCAGCGGTCTGCCGGACGCTGCAATGAGGGTGCCTTCGCTCGGCAGCGATGCGTTGAACGTCTATCGCGACGGACAAACGTTGTGGTTGCTGCCGAGTCCGGAATCGATCGAAGCACGCAGCTTCCATCTCCCGCGGCTTTGCGCCCCGATCCGTTCGTTGAACTGGCACGACGATGCCAAACGCGATCTTGGTTTTGTTCCTGAACCGGACCACTGGCGGTTCTCCTGGAATGCCGCCGTCGCTGCGGAAGCGTTGATCAAGGTGGAGTTTGACGGCGCCCCGCTATTGCCCGACGAAGTTTCACCGACCGAACCCGCCGGAGACGCGTCGGTGATGCTACACGCCCACCACGCGGCAACCTTTGGCGAAAAACTGCGGTTCGAACCCCAGTGGTACAAGAACACCGTCGGCTATTGGACGGTCGCCAAGGACTACGCCACTTGGGAATTGAAACTGGACCAGTCGGGGCGTTACAGCGTTGCCGTGTTGCAAGGCTGTGGCGAAGGCCAGGGCGGCAGCGATGCGTTGATCAGTATTCGCGAGGGAGCGTCCACCGTCGCCGAGTTGCCATTCCAAACCATCGATACAGGACACTTTCAGAACTTTCGCTGGAATCACCTGGGAGACATCACGGTCACGAAATCCGGGACCTATCAATTGCGAATCGAAGCCAAGCGAATCGCAAAAGGCGCCTTGTTCGACGTCCGCGCGATCCACCTGGTCAAACAAGCCAAGTGACGCATGGCATCCGTTGTGTTGTACGCGAGCGGAAATGGGGCGCAGGCATTAGTACAACGGGATTCAGCAACCGTTGGGGTCTAGCCTTTAGAGACCGTCCAGCTTAAGGCGATCGCATTTCTGATGTACGATGGCCCTTCCGGGCCGTCGCCCGTGGGGCTCTGCGCGACGACCTAGAAAGGACGTCGTACACCCCTCCGCCGACCACCTCTTACCCATTCGGTCAGATCGTTCGGATTTGTCGCGTTTCGCACTAGCCGCCCTGTTTGGCCGCTTCGATCAGGGCGTCGATTTCCAAAACCTGTTCGTGGGGGATGCGATTCCGCTGATACTTGTTCCAAAGCAGTTCACGCAGCGTCTCCAGGTCTTCCAACTCGATGACCGGAAACTGAGTCCATTCGGTGTCCGACTTCAGTCGCGACTGCAGCTTCCATTTGCCGCCGTGCCGCGTGGCGGTGACCAGACGCGTGGCGCCTTCTTCGGTTTTCTCACGCCATTCGTGTTTCTTCATGATCCGCATCGCGCACAGGGAAGGGATAGTCCATAGGTACATCGATTGCACTGATCACAATGCCATTCTCTCCAGTCACGGCAGGTGCCACAGATACTGCAATGCCACGTGCAGCTTTCCTGTTCGACTGTGTTATGGCAGAACGAGAGGAAATAAGTTTCGTCCTTGCATTCTGGGCAATCGTACCCGCCAATTAATTTCTTCAGGGGCACCGATTCGTGATCGCAGGGAAGCGGAATGAAGGATTCGAGTTGCTCGTTGGTGAGAGAACGGACCACGACAGCATTTCCGATGGCACAATCGGACATGTTCGCAACATCCATGCCGTTGAGAGGATTCTTGCAATCAACACATTTGCAAGCGTCCGTACACGGTTGGCCGTTTCTCAGGCACTTGCACCGGCGCGAGTCGCAACCGCCTTTGCATTGACAAATTTGGGGTTCGTCCATTTTCGGAATCACACTGCGAACCAACGACACCACACTGTGGCTTTTTGAAATCCAGGAATCTAGTATCGACGCGATCACCAAGTCTGTCTACCAGTCGAGTCATCCGCCGCGCACGAAATCATGCCACTGCACTCCGTCGGGCAATCTCGCCGACGCAGCAAACTCCAAATGCAGAATCCGTCGATGACGCGTCGTGCCCGGCTTGGACGGACCACTGCTGTGGCTGATCAGCGGACGCATTGCCAGCACATCGCCGGGCGCGGCGTGGATATCAACGGCACCGTCGATTCCCACCCCTTCGCCGTCGCTGGATCGATGCGATCCCGGAATCACCCGCAGGGGGCCGTTCTCTTCGGTCACCTCATCCAGGTGAATCCGCAGCGTCAGCATCTGCTTCAAAACGTCATCGCATGCGATCACGTGCGGCACGCCGGCTTTGGTGGTGGGGCGTGAAAACGAGGTAGACGCGATCGAGTTGTCTTTCACCGCGATCGACGTGTCCTTGTGCCAAGCCAGTGCCCAAGTGCGATCCGGTGGCTTGTCAAAGAACAGGGCTCGCACCAAACCGAATTCCGCGCCGAGTTGCTCACGCAGGAACGACAGCAGTGGATCGCTCTGCCAGACGGTTGTCGCCTCGGCAATCGACTCGATCAGATTTCGCGCCGCGTACACATGACCGCGACTGGACCGAGCCCGCACACCCTGGGGATCACCGTCAAACGCGCGGCTGCACGCCTCCAATAGGCTCGCGATCGATTCCGCGGACACGGCGCGCTTGAGTAGACAAAATCCATCACGTTCCAGGTGCCAGTCATTCAGGTCGACCACAACGATCCTACTTCCCTCGCTTCATCGCTTTTTGCAGCCCTTCGGCTTCGCCGTACAGCGGTGAATCGCTGCCCCGGCTACCGGGGACCATCGGCGCGTCATCGGCAGGCACCCACTGGCGATGCTCCGCAATGATCGCGGCAAGCTTCGGATCGCCGGCAAGATTACGGTGCTCGTCCCGGTCGGTTCGATGGTCATACAGTTCTTCGGAACCGTCGCGATAACGGATGTAGTGGTAGTGCCGCGAATGAACCGAATGATTGCCGGGACCAAACGTGCAAATCGCGGGATGTTCCCACGGCGACGCGGCGTCTTTCAACAGTCCGTCTAGACTGTGTCCGTCCAGGCCTTCCGGGACCGGCAAACGACAGCTTTCCACCAGCGTGGGATAGACGTCGATCAAGCCGACCGGTGCGTCACAATCCGCTCCGCCGGCGATCCCCGGTCCGGCGACGATCAACGGGACGCGCGTCGTTCGCTGCCACAAGCTGCGTTTGGCCCACTTGTTCTTTTCGCCGAGATGGAAACCATGATCGCTGAACAGCACCACGATCGTGTTGTCATCCAGCCCGGCCGCTGCGATCGAATCGGTCACCATCCCGACCAGGTGATCGACAAATGAAATGGACGCCAAGTAGGCCTGCACGGCATGTTTGTCTTCGCCATTGTCTTTCATCCACTCGTATCGGGGAGCCGTCGGATTCAGACTCAACTGAACCGCGATCGGCGGCACGTCGTCAAGATCTCCTCGGGGCACCGGCGGCATCACCAGCGTCTCCAGCGGATACAGGTCAAACCATTTCTTGCTCGCGTAGATCGGCACGTGGGGCAGGTGAAAGCCGATTGCCATGAGAAACGGCTCATCGCGTTTGGCTAATTCCGGGATCCGCTTGGCAGCCCACGCCGCGGTGTGATAATCCCGCTGGTCCTCATCGGCAAAGTCGACTTGTCCCCAGTCCCACGCGGGATGCGAACCCGGCACCCGATAACGCAGTTTTTCGGTTTTCCCAGGCGGGCGCCTGAGGCCGCGCGACCGCTGGACGTGATCGAACGATGCGGCATCGGCGGGCCCGTGAAAGATTTTGCCCATCGACTCGGCGCGATAGCCGCCGGCGCGAAAGTGCTGGAACATGGTCACCGCGTCGCGGGTGACGTCGACGTCACGAAACCCGGGCGCCAGAAAGTAATGTCCCGTCGTCGACGGCAGCTTGCCCAGCAACATGCTGATCCGCGACGGATTGCAGATCGGTGCCTGGCAGTGCGCGTTGGTGAAATTCACGCCCCGGGCCGCCAGCTTGTCGATCTGCGGCGTTTGCACTTGGGGATGTCCCCCCAAGCATCCCACCCAGTCGTTGAGGTCGTCGATGGCAACCAGCACCACGTTGGGAGGTTCGGCGGCGCGGGTCACGGCAACAGACGTCGCGAGCAAAATGACCAAGAAGATGGATCGAATCATGGCGTGGGAGAGACCGTTTGCGACTTTCGGAAATGAATCAGCGGCGTTCGGCATCATACCATCTCCGCGATCGAAACGCGTTGTCCATGGCACGGAAGGCGGTTGGTCAAAAAATGAGTTGGTCAAAAAATGGGCTGTGGGCAGCGTCGAGTCGCGAGTTCCCAGTCGAGTCCGAACAACTGCCTTCATCTTTTGACCAACCCATTTTTTGACCCTCTTGCTCCAATCCAATTACCTGACCCGAAGGGCCTCAACCGGAATCACCGCCATCTCGGCGCTATTGAGATTCGCTCGTCGGCCGCCGTTGTTGGAATACCCGACGTACAGCTTGCCCTCGTGTTCGATGGCGCACGGATACGACAGGCTCAAGTTTTCCGCGGATTCTCCCGGCTGATCCTGATGCCTGGACCGGCGGATGACAAACACGCGGCTGAACGTGTTTTCGTTCGGGCGAGAAACGGCGATCGTCAGCGGTGTTCGCTTTCCCCCGTTATCCTTGGCCGTCGTACAGACCAGGTACCGCTGGCCCGTGCTCAACACGCCGGCGGCCGGCTTGGAAGTCGCCATCGGAAGATTGCTGGGGCGAGACGCCGACCAGGTGCGACCGTAGTCGTTGCTGATCGCGGCCAGGGCCGACGCCGCGCCACCGTAACGGGCGAGATTAAAAACGGTGTTCCCGTCGACAAACAGCGCAGACTCTCCCCACATCCGTTTGACCGGCTTGCTGACGGGGATCGGAACGAGGTCCCACTGGGTGAAGTCGTCGCCGTGGCTGATCGCGACGGCGGCCGGGAACGCCGCGTTGCCGGAGTAGCGTTTGCCCAGAAAACCGGGCATGATCCAGTTGCCGTCGTCCATTCGCACGGGCTGATTCATCGGCCAAAACCCCTGTTCCAGCACGACGCCCAGGGGCTGCCAGTGACCGGTCGATTCATCCAAGCGATAGGCCCGGGTATGAATGCGGTCCATGCGTCCGTAATAGGCACCGTGAAACGCCCACAAGGTTTGCTCGTGAGACAGAAACACGCCGTGGCTGACGGCCAGATTCTCCTCTTCACCGGCGTCGATCACCTGCAGCGGTCCCCAGGTTTTTCCGGCGTCGTCGCTGACACGATACTGGGCTTCTTCGGTGACCGTGTTTTCGTTGCCTTGATTGTGGCCGATCGATGCGAACAGCCGCCCCTTGTGCCAGGCGAGCGAAACGCCGTGCAGAAACTGATAGCCGTCTCGGGGCTGGTCCCACTTCTTGATCACGTGGAACTCAACGCCGCCCAGTTGAGGCAGGTCGTCGGCCTTGGGCAGCGTCGATGCGACGTCCCAGAGCGGAAACAACGGCGCCGGTTTGGGGATCTCATGCCGCGCCGTCACCGGCCGATACTGCGCCGCGATCTCATCCGGCCGCAGCGCCCGCGGAAACAACCGGGCTTCGTCCAGTGCCCCGAGGAACGTCTGCCGAATGCGTCCGTCGTCGCGGACTCCACCGAATGTTAACGGAGCCCCGGTCGATCGGATCGGACGGTCCAGCTTGGCGGTGCCGGTCAATGCTCCATCAACAAACAACTCGGCGCGATCCCGTTTCATCACCAGACCCACCTGATGCCAATGGCCCGGCTGTGGTTGCGGCCCCTGGACGGTCAGCCAGCGATCCTGCCAGAGATAGAGACGGAGATGCCCATCGCGGTCGACCATCAGCGACCATTCGCGATCATCCATCGAATACCGGTTCTTGGCGGCGATCATCTGCTGATCACGATCCGTTACGTAAGGATTGACCCAGATCGTGAAGGTCAATTCGTCAGCCTCGAACACACTTCCAAGACCTTTCGCTTCGATCGTCGTCTCGCCGTCCAGCACCAGGCATTTCCGATCAATGCCGTCGCCCGAACTTGCGTCGCCATGGATCTGGATGTCAGGTGATTCGACCGCATCGAGTGACCACTGAACGGAGTCGTCGGCAGATGCCGACAAGGACACCACTCCTAGCAACCAAAGAGTCAAAAAACGAGTCAACATCTTCATCCGGGAATCCTAATGCGCGCAAGTCAAGTTGAAGCACAGTCCGTGCTATTTCGGCATTCTACTCCAGACCGACCGGTTCGGCGGCGCGACGGAGTTCACGTATCTGGACACGGGGCAACCGAAAAGCCTGACCGACGCCGTCTTTTACGAATGGCACGACGGTCAGCATCGATGTGCAAAATGGCCATCAAGCCGTCGTGGACTACACCTCAGCAACCGCGTCGACCAGCCCCACCTACAACGACGTCTTTTGTCGGGAGATGCGGTGGTGATTCTGACGATCCACTCGCGTCAATTCCGTGCATTTTTGACAAATTGCAATCAGGCAAGTGCATTGGGGATCGCGAAAAGGAAATCACGTACTCAGAGCAAATTGACTACGATAGTTCTGGAGCAACAAAGGTCTGCGTCAATCGTGTGAGACCTGGCCCAGGTGGTTGTGACTACGTCAAAGGAGCTGGTGTGTATCTAAAATCAGTGGAAAATACTCTCGCCTTTGGTGCCATGGCCCTTGCTGTCTTCTCCATGTCAGCGTGCAGTTCGCGTTCACCAATCGACGAAAGAAATAGTAACTCGGTTGATGTATCGTCCAATCTGATGTTCTCGCCCTGCAACTTAACGGAGCTGAATGCGCGGGAGGAAGCGGGGACGTTGTTTTTTCTTCTATTCATTCCCGAAAGTCATCCAGCGACACAAATGCACAAAGCTGAGCTTCATCAGGTGAAATTAGGAGATAGTAAGGGTTTGGGAATTCCAGCTGTGGTTGTAAGCTATCGATACGCAATTTCATCGTCTGACATAGACCATCTGTTTCATTGGTTACCAGGTATTCGTCTACCAAAGGACCCTACTCTGGTCCTCTTCAGGAACAAGGACGAGCTTGCAAGAAGATGGCTCGGCCGGGAGCCGCTTTCTGAATCGGCAAAGATACTGCTAAATCGGAATCCATCCTAAGCGAGTTAAGCCGGGAACGAGCCACTCGGTAAACCATCAACCAACCGCTTGTCTGTTTGGCCAAAGCCTAGACACCAACGAAACAGAACCGACCGCTCACTCTTCCCTACGTTTTTTGACTTTGACGATTGATGGCGAAGCGGTTTTCTACTTTCGCGGCGGTTGGGGGCACCATTGGGAGTTCACTACTTTTGACTGTTGGGGCTCAGCCGCGACTCTTCCTGTGATTCGGCCTGCGGGGAGAGATACCCCGACGATCGTCTGCCGGCACGCTCATCGCGCGCGATTTCGGTCGGGACAAGTTGAAGTCCGTCGACGGAAACATAACCGTCGGCGCCGTCGTTCGAAATGACTACGGCCCCGGACGAACCCTTGTCAAAGTGAAAGACGCCCAGCGCTGGAGGGACGTTGTCGACGATCGCCGGGGCTTGTTGATTGACCGAGACGACGTTCACTCCGTCGCCTGAGTGAATCGTCACCTTGGTCGTGGAGCAACGGTTGGCATCGGCAGTGTAGAGCAGTCGCACTTCGTAGCGGCCGGCGGCGGGGAGGGTCGGCTTGAACGTCATCGTTTTTTTGCCGCGCCCGGAGTTTGCATCGTGGTGATAGGAGGAACCGATCCATGATGGCAGGCCGGAGCTTCGAACCCACTGGCCGGTGAACTCCGCTTCGTCGTCATCCATCGCGATGCCGGGCAAATCGGCGGCGTTCACCGATGCCCGTGGCGGCTGCTTCGTGCCGTGCTTCCACTGCAGCACCTGTCCGTCGGCGATCAGTCGCGTCCGCAGCCTGGCGTAGTCGACCTGCTGCACCGGAACGTTCGCGTCGATCGCATGGCATGCGGCGGTGGCGGCGGACTGGCTGGTCACCATCAACACCGGTTCCATGCGAATACTGGCAAAGGCCGTGTGGCTGGCGGAAAGGGCAAACGTGACGAACAAGTTCTGACACTCGGACGGCTTCGGCACGATCGCGTCGTAACCGATGTTGTACGGACCGAACCCGCCGCGTCCCCCGGCAACTTTCCCCTCCCGCGCCACCACACCGTCTTTGACGATGCGTCGGATTTCGTGAACGTCGGTGCCGTACGAACCGAGACCGATGCACTTGGGCGCAATCTGTCGGCCGAAGGTGTGGTGTTCGGTCAGGACGAGATCGCTGATCATGCGGCGGCCTTCTCGAATGTACAACTGGTGCGGCCAACCGCCGTGGTCGGTGAACTCGTCTTTCGGCAGCCCGAATCGACTTGCCTCGTCACGTACTTTCTGCGGAACACGGGGGTCGGTGGACAGAAAATGGAACAGGCCGCGATGGTAGTTCTCGATCTCCCTGGCGATCTGCTCGCGCCGATCGTACGTCGCTTCGGGCCATTCCCAACTGGCGCCCGGCAGATTCCCGCCGAAGGTAGCGGTGTTGAAATCCCATTTGTCGTTCGGCAGCGGGTCGTGCTTGTTGAACCAGCGGAGGTCCATCTCGTCGCCGTTGGCCAGACAGGCCTCGATAAATCGAGCGACCAACTCGTAGCGTTTCGGATCGTAGTCGTCCGGCGCTTCGATGGGCCTGCTGTTGGTTTGGTCGGTGGTCAAACAGAGACGAAAACAATACGCCATGATCCCGGGAGCCGCGTCGCCGTGATGGCCGGGCTGACCGTCGTTGACCAGCGGCAGCAGCCCACTGGAAGGGTCTCCCTTGATGACGTAGGGGTCGAGGGGGAAGTCTCGATCCCAAACACCCTGGCCGCCGGGGACGCGGCCGTTCGCCCCCGGTTGCTCGTGCCCGGTGCGGGGCGTGTATTTCGCCGTGTAGTGAATGCCGTTGTACTGTTCGCCGTATTGAGCATTGGCTTCGCGAGTCAGCGTATAGGAAACACCGGCTGCCGCCATCAAGTCGCCTTCATAGGTCGTGTCAAGAAACATGTCGGCGCGAATCCTGCGGCCGTCCTCGGTGACCAGTTCTATGATGCGGGCGTCGTCTTTGCGCACCGATTTCAAACGTGCTTCGCGGAGCACGACGACACCGGCTTCGGTCACCATCTGGTCAAAAATCCGCTCGGCGACATGGGGTTCGATCGAATACGCCCCGCCGGTTGCCGGACCGCCGTTTCCCTTGAAAGCCTGGCCCCAGTTCAATTCCTTGCCATACGTCGCCACCAGCCGCGTGAAGTACTCGCGGGTCAGTCCGCCGACGCTGCGGGGGTCACCGATATCGACGGCACTCAACCCGCCAGACGTCATCCCGCCGAGGTGTCGCCCGGGTTCCACCAGCACGGTGCGTTTTCCCATCCGCGCCGCCTGAACCGCGGCGACGACGCCGCCCGATGTGCCTCCGTAAACGCAGACCTCGGCCTCGATCGCATGGGCAATCGATGAAAAGGCAAGCAGGATTGCAATGCAGATTGAGGTCGTTGATGGATGGATCATTGGCATGTGATTGACTTGGCTTCGGCTCATCACGGTCTCGCTGCGATCATCCGTTTCGACGTGTGCGGATGCGTTCCAGTGTCACCTTCATCGACCGCACCGTTTCGGATTCGTTGAGCCACTGGTTTTTCTGCTCACCGGGATCCGCGTCCAGATCGTACAGTTGGCCGGGGACGTTGTCGCTGAAGTTTCGGGCGTGCTTGGGACGGGTAAATCCGCCGCTGCCGCGCCCCTCGATCAGTTTCCAGTTCCCCTGCCTGAGCGCAAAAATCCCCGAGACCGAATGATGAACCGCGAACGGGCGAGTGGGTTTCTGATTACCTTCCAGCACCGGAAGAAAGGAAAAACTGTCCATTCCGGACTCACCGCGGGGGTCGCTGTTGGTGATCTCGGACACGGTCGCAAAGATGTCGGTCAGTTCGACAAGTTCGTCGCTTACCTGTCCGGCTTTGACACGTGCCGGCCAGCGGACGATGAACGGAACCCGATGCCCGCCTTCGTAGATGTCGGCCTTGGTGCCGCGCCAATGGGCATTGCTCTGATGGGAGAAGTCTTTCACGTATTGACCACGAGGCGTGATCGGTGCTTTCCCACCATCGTCGTCGGCTCGGAAATCCCACCAATGCCAGAGGCCGCCGTTGTCGCTGGTGAATACAACCAATGTATTGTCTGTCATACCGGCGGTATCGAGCGCATCGAGGACGCGGCCGACGACCTGATCGGTTTGCCAAACAAAATCACCATAGTCACCGGCGTGACTTTTGCCTTTCGCGCTGTTCGAGGGTGCGATGGGCAGGTGGGGTGAATTGAGTGGCATGTAGAGAAACAGCGGTTGATCGCGACTGGCATGCGACTGAATCACGTTCACGGCCTCGTCACCCAAGCGGGGCAGCACACCATGAATGTCAAACCCCGGTGATTTCACGCCGGAAACGCCGTTGAGAAAGATTGTGCCGTCGAGTTCTTGGTGTCTTTCGGTGGGCAAGGTTTCGACGCGGCGATCCCGGATGTAGACATAGGGCGCCATGTCCAGCGAAGCGGAGATGCCGAAAAAGGAATCGAACCCCACATCCATCGGACCGCCGGTAACGTCACGCCGAAAATCGATTCCGTCTCCGGGACGAAAGCGAACGCCGACCCCACGCCGCTCAACCGGGTTGCCGTCTTTGTCGTGCCACTGCATCCCCAAGTGCCACTTGCCGATACAAGCGGTCCGATAGCCGCGACGCTTGAGCATCGAGGCCAGGGTGTCTTCGCCGGACTGAATCAAGGGCGGAGCAAAACCGTCGAGCACGCCTTTTTTCAGCGACGTCCGCCAACAGTAGCGTCCCGTCAGCAGCGTGTAGCGTGTCGGCGTGCAAACCGACGACGGCGTGTGCGCGTCACGGAAACGGATGCCGGCGGCGGCAAGCCGATCCAGGTTCGGCGTCGGGATCTTCGAGTCGCCCTGGTAGCATTGCGGATCGCCCCAACCCATGTCGTCGGCAAGCAGGACCACGACGTGGGGCCGCCCGGTTTGAGCCTGTGTCGCTTTGGCCTGTGTCGCTTGGACCTGTGCGGTGCAAATTGCCGGCACGAGTGCCAGTCGCGCTACGGCCAACAACATCGCAGCCGAACAGGTGATGGGGAAGGATAATTCGCTCATGCTGATTTCGAAGCGTCTCGGCCAGCGGGCGCATCGTTTCGATGGATGGATTCGGCGTCCATCGCCTGATGCGGTGCAGGCTGGAGTGGAGCGAGACGCGATGACCGATGCAGGGGATTTTGGGGGCAGGATGTTTGGGAAGGACTTCGGGGCAAGGGATTGTAGTCCAGCTGCTCGATGGAATGTTGCCGACCAGAAAAAGGGTCAGGAGCCGAATTGGCAGGCTATGCGGATAGAAGGCCGTAGGGTGGGGACAATGAAGGAGTGGCTTGGAGAAACCCATCAGGCTGTCTATCCTGAGAGGACTCGGACGGCGCGGCCGCAACGCCGTGCAAACTCAACTGAAGAAGAGGTGCAGAATGGCCCGCTCGCTTTGCTCATTATTGTTCTTGCTCACGGCCGGTCTGCTGCTAGCCGATGACTGGAGTGCCGAAGACGACACCTTTGATCCGAGTCTTCCATCGGTTGTGATTGGAGACCGATCCTGGATCGGCGATCCCTCTCCCTTTGTCCATGCCCAGTCATCACGTACCGGATACACCCACGTCAATGCCACGAATTACCCGGGGCTGGATCCGGCGGTGCAACTCTCCCTCATGCTGCCACTGAAAGCGGGAGAAACACAACCTCCCGGAGGCGGGATGTTGTTGCTCAACGAAGCACAAACCCGAACGCTCATCAAAGCGTTCACCGATGCCGTGGAATCGAAACCCGGCGAGAAGCCGGAGGGAGTGCAGATCGAGACGTCGCTCGAAGGCGCAATCTGGTCCCTGACCGCTGCCGAAGACGATGAGACCCGAGTCGTGCATCTGGAAAACAAACTCAAGGAAAAAACGCATCGTTATCGTTTCTCCGTCAATGCTTCAAAAAAGCTACTCGGTGCGATCAAGCATTCGCTCGAAAAGCTGGACAGCCCGGCTGCAGAATAATCCGCGCCACCGAAATACCTCCTCGATCGAAGGGGGGGGCGTTGGTTTGGCTTTCTTTCCTGGGGGGGCGGTCACTCCGCTGTGCTGGTTCCCTGACCCCAGGCTATGTTGCTGATGCCCGTTGGACAAATGCTGCGGAACCGTTTCCGCCTCAGATTCGAACCGGCCGCAACAATCAATTCCGCGCAGCCCAGGGTCTGCCTGACGGCCCATCGGCATGCACAGCATGCCCTACGTAGCCGTGGAGTTGAGTTAAGATACCGATTGCAATACCTGCCAACTGGGGAGGTTTAGAACCACATGGCCTGACGAAGGAAACGAGGAAAGCGATCCATGCCACTGAAGATCATCTGTCTTGCGACAATCTGTTGGATGTGTTTCGGCCCCTCGGTGGCGCTGGCTGAGGATCGCCCGCCCAACTTCGTGATCCTCTTCACCGACGACCAGGGCTATGCCGATGCGGGTTGTTTCGGATCGCCCGACATTCGCACGCCGCGGTTGGATGCGATGGCTGCCGAAGGCGTGAAGTTCACCAGTTTCTATGCGCAACCGATTTGCGGGCCGTCGCGGGCGGCGTTGATGACCGGTTGTTATCCGATGCGTGTCGCCGAACGCGGTAACACGAAACAGGTTCACCCGATTCTTCACAGCGACGAAATCACCATCGCGGAACTTCTTAAAACGAAAGGCTACGCGACCGCCTGTTTCGGGAAATGGGATCTCGCCAAGCATGCTCAGCAGGGATTCTATATGGACCTGTTCCCCACGCGACAGGGCTTTGATTCTTTCTTCGGGACGCCGACAAGCAACGACAGGATCGTCAACTTGTATCGCAATGAAGAACTGATCGAACCGAAGACGGAGATGGCGACGCTGACCCGGCGATACACCGACGAAGCGATCGCGTTCATGCGAAAGAACAAGGAGCGACCATTCTTTGCCTATATCCCGCACACGATGCCGCACACCCGTTTGGACGCAACGCCCCAATTCAAGGGCAAGAGCAAACGAGGTCTGTACGGCGACGTGATCGAGGAGATCGATTTCAACGTCGGCCGACTGCTCGATGCCGTCAAAGACATGGGCCTGAAAGACAACACCTACGTCTTCTTCACCAGCGACAACGGTCCCTGGTTGATCAAGAACAAAAACCATGCCGACGGGCATCTTCCCCGCGACCACGGCGGATCGGCGGGCCCATTACGCAGCGGCAAAGTGTCGACCTTTGAAGGCGGCGTCCGAGTGCCATGTATTGTTTGGGGAAATCGTCACGTGCCGGCGGGGCAAACGTGCGATTCGATTGCCACGACGCTGGACGTTCTCCCCACACTTGCGGCCCTGGCCGGTGCCGAACTCCCCACCGATCGCGTCATCGACGGCGAAGACATTCGCCATTTGCTGCACGGCGAATTTGAAAAAGCGAACCCCGACAAAGCGTTTTTCTACTACCTGCGCGTCCACCTGCAGGCCGTCCGTCAGGGCAAATGGAAACTGCATCTGCCGCGTGAAAACGAACCGGTCGGTGCGGTGGAGTTCCGCAAGAATACGCACATTGCGCCGGCCGATCGGATCGGTTTTGAGAGCCCGTTTCTGGTCGACCTGGACCATGATCCAGGTGAAACGACGAACGTGGCGGACGACCACCCCGCGGTCGTGAAGCATCTACTTGCGCTCGCCGACGCGATGCGGTCGGACCTTGGCGACTACAACCATGTCGGCGAGAACATGCGGTTCTTTGATCTGCAAGGCCCGCGGCCGACGACTCCGCCGGTGCCCGTTCGACCCAAGCATGGCACGAAATAGAATGAGCAGTAAGTCCGGAAGTGTCGCTGCGCTAGCGAGCTCGTGCGGCGCGCTCGCAGCAAAACTTGTATTTTTTCCCGCTGTTGCAGGGACAGGGATCGTAACGACCTGGTTTTGGGGCCTGGGCCTTGGGCGGCTTGGCTTCCAAACCGGATTCCCAATCTGACCGCCCCGGCGCATTGCTCTGAAACACTTGGCCGAACATTTCATCGTGGCGACTGATCATCGGCATCAGCACATCATCCTGAAACGCTTCACATTCGGCTTCGTCCAGCCCCATTGAGTCAGCGAACGAATTGATCGCTGACTGTCGTTTGTCCTCGGGAAGTTTCCCGATGTTCCAACAGGCCATCGCGACGTTCAGCGCCATTTGCATCTGCTCTGGTGACCCGTCGGTCTCGTCAATCAATGGTTGTGCGTATGCAGCCATCGCATCGGCCATCGCTCCCATCGTCAGTCCTCCGTGTGTTTGGGGGGCATCGCGATCGGAAACGAACGCCCGATCGCGAGATCTATCCACTCATGTTAACGATTGCACGACCATTCGGCATCGATTTCGCTCGATCGCTAACGACGCTCGGCGTCGCCGGGCGCTTCGTACTCCAGCAGGAATTTCTGCCGCTGTTCGAAAAAGCTGCGCAGGGACGGTTGGTTTCCCTTGTCGTCGGGGGCCTGCAAGGAAGTCGCTTGTTCGAAGGCCTCAAGCGTGGTCAGCTTTCGCGTGTCGGCGGCGACTTCCTCCTTGATCAACTTGGCGTGTTGAGCGATGACGGGTTCGACTTCATTCCACGCCAACGATTGCTCTGCGATTTGACGCACATACTGCAGATACTTGCTCCGCAGACTCGGCACCGACAGCAGCCGACTGTGTAGCGGCATTCGCGGGTTGTCGACGGCCACCAGCGGATCGAGATCGACGCCGCCATGGCCCGGTCCGCCGCCGCCACCTGGTCCGCCACGGCCACCTGGGCCGCCAGCTCCCGGGCCGCCGAATCCACCACGACCGCGTCGACGCTCTCCATCCGCATCGCGATTCGGTGGGCCATCGTCTGATCGGCCCAGGCCGAAACCGCCACCCGGCGGCGGCCGCAATCCGTCTTCCTGCGGCGGCCCAAAACCGTCACCTTGGGGCGGCCCAAAACCGCCGCCCGGCGGCGGGCCGAATCCGCCCCGTCCGAATCCGCCCCGTCCCCCGGAGCCTTCGGGGCCTCCTGGACCAAATCCGCCTCGTCCTCCGGGACCTCCGGGGCCTCCAGGACCGTGACCGCCGCCGGCTTGAAACGCTTCGTTCATGTCGTGGGGGATCACGTGGAATTGTTTGTCGCTGTCCAGAAACAGGCTGTAGTCGCTCGATCGCGTCCAATAGCCATCGCTGTTGACCAGGGCCACATCCAAGGCCAAAAAGCGAAGCGTTTCGTCGATGTCCAGCATCGGCGCGAGTTCGCGTTCCAATTCATCGAGCGGTGTTTCATTGAGCGTTTTGCATAGCTCCGCCAGCGCCTTCCAAGCCTTCTTTCCGTCGTCGGACTTCATTTCAAAACGCTGTTTGTACTCGTCCAGGTCGTCACCGAGGTAACGCAAGCCTGCATCGGCTCGGGGGCTTCCGCTCGCCTTCCAGCGTGTTCCCTTGGACGATTCATAGTGCTCGGCAAGGAAATCCTTGTTGAACTGTTGCACGTTGACGTACACGCCCCAGCTTTCGCCATTGATCACCACGCGGACATGGTTCGCCTTGGGCACCGGCAGATACTGACCGGCGATGTGTGAATACAGCACCGAACTCAGGAAGGAGGGATCGCCATTGCTATTGAGCAGGTTCAGGGTTTTGTAACCGTAGAGCCGCTGGTCCTCGTCCGCCAAGTCGATCGACACGTTGAACGACCGTTTGTAGCCACTGGGGACCATCCCGTAGGACGACTGACCACGAAAACGCATGCCGACGTTGGCATAGGTTTTACCATCAACGGTCAACGTAGCCGGAACGTCGACGTCGGTGCCGTGAAAGTCCTCCAGTTCCTTCTCCCAGTCCTGATTCTCGAACTCGAAAAACAGCGTACGCAGCACGGTCGAGTCGTACAGACCGGCGTCAGGAAACTGTTCGACCTCGTGAACCGAGACGCGACGACCGGGCTCGGCCGGTTCGCGGTTGCCGCGACCGCGACGCCCACCGCCGGGCGGTCCACCACCTGGACCACCGAAGCCTCCGCGTTGATCGCCCACCTGCTCTGTCGCCGCGGCGCGCGCCTTGGCCCGCTCCTGGCGATTGAGCCAACCGTTTTCGTCCTCGTCGAATTGCTCGACCAGTTTTCGATCCTCGCGCTGTCCGCCGGGGCCACCTGGTCCGCCGGGTCCGCCGGGGCCGCCAGGTCCGCCGGGGCCACCTGGACCGCCGGCACCAAAATCTCCAGGGCCTCCCGGGCCGCCAAAGCCTTGTGGCGGCTGGGCCAACGCCGCGGCCGACAAACCGGCCAGGACCGTGAGCAGGGTAAAGCGTAGAAAGCGTCGTTTCATCGTGCAGAGTCTCGGGTTCAGAGAAGAGATACAGTTCAGGGCAACGTGCCCAACCGGGTTTCACCGTTAAGTCGCCGCCGCTGTCCAAATCGTTAACGTTGCTTTGTTTTGCAGCAGATCGATCGACTTGACTTCGACTTTCGTGATGTCCATGCCGATCCGATTCCGCAGATCGGTCAACAAGGTTTCTCGATGCGAGTCGCCCAGCCATTCCAGCCGGTCATACTCGATTGTGTACTTGGGAGCTTTTTTGCCGCCGCCTGACTTTCCGTTGCCATTTCCGTTGCCATTTCCGTTGCTGTTCCCATTGCCGTTCGCGGTCTCGTCGGCTTTGGAAGGCGACTCAGCCGGCACCCTGCCGACGATCCACTCCTTGAGCATCGTGGTCGCGAAAATCACCGAGTTGACCAACGCGATCTCGGCATAACTGGTTTTCTTGTTGGCCAGCGAGTTGATGACGCCGATGCCGATGACGATGAACAGGTACGTCATCTCCTTGGGGCGAATCGCGTCGGTTCGGTAGCGGAGCACGCCGAAGACGGCGAACAATCCGAGCGCCAGACCGAGATCGAGTTCCAGTTTTTTCATCGTGAAGCAGATGAAGAACACGATCACATTGAGCATCACCGCCGTGAACGCGAACTCCCGTTCTCGCTGGTTGGGGTAGATCGCGAACACGACGATCAGCAGCAAGAAGGCGAGATCGATTCCGAACCGCACCAGCAGCTTGAAAACGTCGTCGTCATACAGAGGGATCTCCAGGAACTCCATGGGCCGTTTCAGTGTTGAGAGCCGGTCGATCACGACCGACGATGGTTGGATGGAAAAGAGTTGCGTGTGCGACCCATTCGGGTCTCACGGAGGGCAATGCGAAAACGATTTCGAGATCGGGCCAATAATTTTGAAGAAAAGATGAAGATCGCGACTCCGACCCACATCCCACGGCTCAAGACTTGTTCCCAGGCTCCCGCCTGGGAACACACTGTCTCGGCGGCTCCGCCTCCTGACCGTGCACCGCGTGTGGCAGGAGCCACACCGACATCGCGTTCCAAGGCAGAGCCTTGGAACGAGTCTCCATCTTGTTCCCAGGCTCCCGCCTGGGAACACACTGCCTTGGAGGCTCCGCCTGGGCTGCGCAAAATTGCAACTCAGAAGGATAGCAGATTTAGGCCGTATCGGTTCCTGGGGATGACGGTAGTACGCTGCGGCGGAACATCGTCATGGTTTGTCTGAGGTTGTCCTTCACCCAATTGCATAGGGTTTTGTGGGTAACGGAGGCGAGGCTCGTTTCAATGGCTTCCGCACTGACGTCGGCGATGCTGGCAGCCATTGATAAGACGTTGCGGGTGAAACCGCTGCGAGAATGTTGTCGACCCATCTGCTTGCCCTTACCGATCAAGGATTCAAGGATTTCGCTGCTCGCCGGCAACCTCTCCCCGGGGGCAAGAATGCTTGAATTCTCTTCGATCGCCGAGACGATCTCGTCGCGAAACGCTTGGCTCTGCCAATCGCCTACATCACACGAAAGTTTTTCAGCCAGGGAAGCAGCCGAGTCTGCGTTAAAACCGACTGTTCGTGAGTGCTCTAACGTCTTGTCGACCATCCGCATCAGACGTGCCCAGACTGCGATCGATTCACGATAGTCAAGCACCCAAGCGAATTTCTCTTCCAGGCGACCAAGTCGATCTTGTTGCTGACGTTCTCCATGGGGGGTGTCAAGCAGACGCAACATCCGCTCTGCCCACCCGATCAGACTGTGCAGATTCATGAAGCGTGCCTTGACCTTGAGTTTGGGAGGCAACAACGATCCCAGCTCAGTCTGTTTGGCTTTCGGTTGTGTCTTTCCACAGTGCCCGAGAAACGAATCCCATTGAGGGTCTTTCTGCAGGACATGTTTGAGTGCCGTCGCAGTTCGGTGACACATGTCGGTCAATGCGATCGTCGACTCGCTTTCCTGTTGAAAACCAGCGATTCCGTTGACCAAGTCGGAACCTTGGTCGGAAATGATGGCCTTGACCTGACCGACTCGGTCAGCAGCTTTCTTCAGTTGCTCGGCAACAATCTTGCCGTTGGATGTCTGGACAATCTCGATCAGGATGGCCGAGAGATCGCTCAGTCGGATAGGCCGATCGAGATTGAGCCAATGTTCAAGGCGAATCCCAACGATCAAAAGACATTTCTCGTTTCCCAATTGGATCGTGTGGTCGACCAGGAGAATCCAATCGTCGGCCTGTTCTTTGGGACGCGTTAATTCATGCAGCCCCCGTCGCAGCGTCCAGTTCTGAATCGTGTTTGCCGTAGGGGCGTGAGACAATCCAGAATGGATGGTGCCTAGCGTGCGGGCAATTTTCTCACAAGCTCGATAGCTGATGGTTGCTTGGAGCACCCAAGAAATCGTGAGTACAACGAGACTCAACGAAAAAGAATGTTGGGGGGCCGGCGGCAGCAATTGAGTCGACGGCTGCGTCGGGCGATTCTTCAGGGGCTGCTCCGCGTTTTTAACTGCTCTAATTCACTCTGCAGCTCGGCGACGCGCCGCCGCAGTTGGCTTGCCTCGCCTCTCCATCGCTGGCGGCTCTCTCTCGCATTGCAGAGGTTTTGCTTGAGTTCCTTAATCAACCGCTTGGATTGCATGGCGTTGTTCTTCCATTTCTCTCGTCCACGGCGTGCCGAACCAAGAAGTTTGGAAACAGGTGACTTATACTCAATCGTGGCTTGAGACATGACTGAACCTCCATGACGCGGAAAAACTGCATATAAGAGAACCAATTCCGTCAAATTCTCAAATAGCAATTTCAACACAAAACCGGTCGGTTTTGCGCAGCCCAGGCTCCGCCTCCTGACCGTGCACCGCGTGTGGCAGGAGCCACACCGACATCGTGTTCCAAGGCGGAGCCTTGGAACGAGGGGGCAATCTCCATCTTGTTCCCAGGCTCCGGCCTGGGAACACACTGTCTCGGCGGCTCCGCCTCCTGACCGTGCACCGCGTGTGGCAGGAGCCACACCGACATCGTGTTCCAAGGCGGAGCCTTGGAACGAGTCGCGAAGATCTCCATCTTGTTCCCAGGCTCCGGCCTGGGAACACACTGTCTTGGAGGCTCCGCCTCCTGACCGTGCACCGCGTGTGGCAGGAGCCACACCGACATCGTGTTCCAAGGCGGAGCCTTGGAACGAGTCGCGAAGATCGCGATGGTCCCGCCCACCGCCAGCATCCCGGTGTCAGAAGGACGCTTCGCCGGCTTCGATCTGGCTGCGGCCGCGCTGTTGGATGTCTCGCAGTCGCGGATCATCCGCCGGCGCAAATCCGGTCAACAGAATCGAGGCTTCGCGATGCAACAACTGGCATTCGATCCAGTCAAACCAGGGGATCGGCATGGCGCCGACGGGGCCTTGTGCCATCGATTGCGTCAGCGCGTCGATCTCCTGTTGCGATCTCTCATAGGCCTCCCGAGCCCGATCGGCGTCGCCGCTGCGGTGATACGCCATCGCCAGCGCGGGATACACGGGTTGCATGTTTCGCCAACGGTCGTCGGCTAACGCTTCACTCAAGTACGTGATCGCTTCGTCGTATCGTTTCGCTCGATACATCGCGATGGCTGTCGTGTAGTGTGCCACCCCCCGAGGAATCCGCATGCGTCTGAATTCATCGGGTCGGGGTGGTCCGCCGTCGCGCGGCCGCCCCGGATCAGCGTACTGACCCGGCCTGCCGACCGGCGGTTCGGGCGGAACTCCGAGCGATGGGCCGCCAGGCAAAGCGCCACCAGGCAGTGGGCCCCCAGCCAGTGGGCCGCCGCGGTCCCAGGGCGCGAACCGCGGCCGACGTTGCGATTCCCGGGCGCTTTCTGCGTCCATCTCGGCGAGGATCGCCAGGGCCTGGTCGGCCAGCTGCTCGGGGTCTCCGACCGGGTTGCTCGCCAGCACACAACTGCGAATCAGTGAGATCGAGGGGCGTTCGCCGCGCTGCTCGGCCTGCTGCAGTAACGTCGTGCAGTACTCGCGATACGTGTCGGTGTCGCCGGTCAGCAGAAACAGTTGCGGGATGGCCCAATTGGCCGGGTTATCGCCGGGCACGCCCAACTCGATGGCTTGGGAAAAATCCCGCGCGGCCAACTCCCACAGCCCCAGCTTGACCTCCAGCGATGCGCGTTCGGTCCAGGCGTTGTAGTAGTTCGGTTGCCGCTCGATCGCCTCGGTGAAATCGGCGTAGGCGGCCGCCCAGCGCTGGGCATCGACGTGGGCCCGGCCGCTGGTGACCAGCACATTGGCTTCCTTCATCCGGGTGGCGAATTGAGCGATTTCTTCGCGTGCGGCATCGGCTTCCTGTTGCAATCGGAGCGCCTTTTGCAAGGCCGCGTCTTTATCGTTTCGCTCGCCAAAGGCCACCGACGCCTGCCACAGACTGACCGCGGTTCCCAGCATCATGGCGGCGGCGATCAACGAAACGGTGACGAGGACGGCTTTGTTGCGACGGGCGAACTTGCTGAGTTGATAAAGCTGGGACGGTGGCCGCGCTTCGATCGGTTGCTCGGCGAGAAAACGGCGCACATCGTCTGCCAGTTCGCTGGCCGACGCATAACGCCGGCCGCGGTCCTTTTCCAACGCTTTCATGACGATCCAGTCCAAGTCGCCGCGGACCGCCGAGGACAACTGCAGCGGGTTTCGAACACGTGTTGCCGACGTCGTCGAAAGCGTCGCCGCGACCGTGGTCAGCCGTGTGCTCGGCTTGGGCGGGTCGACTTCGCGAATGATGCGACGGACCTCATCCAGACCGACAGAATTAAATTGCTCACGCTCGAATGGCGTCGATCCGGTCAGCAATTCGTACAGCAACACGCCGAGCGAATAGATGTCGCTCCGCGTGTCGATGTCCAACCCGCTCATCTCGGCCTGTTCGGGGCTCATGTACAGCGGGGTGCCGATCATCGCGGTAAATCGGGTGTAGATCGTCTTGTCGGTCAAACTTTGTCCGATCGCCTTGGCGACACCGAAATCGATGACCTTGGGCACGGGCGTTTCATCGTGAAGCGTCACCAGGACATTGGACGGTTTGATGTCGCGATGCACGACGCCTTTTTGATGAGCATGCTGAACGGCACGACAGACCGTGGTAAAAATCTCCAGACGCTGCCGCAAACTCAGCTCGTGTTGATCGCAAAATTCCGTGATCGGAACGCCGCGGACCAGTTCCATCACGAAGTAGGGCCGGCCGTTGGAAGTCGTCCCGGCATCGAACGCACGGGCAATGTTCGGATGATCCATCATCGCCAGCGCCTGCCGTTCGGCCTCGAACCGCGCGATCACGTCACGCGAGTCCATCCCCGGTTTGACGACTTTCAATGCGACTTTCCGACGGACCGGCTGTTGTTGCTCGGCGACAAAGACCAAGCCGAAACCGCCTTCACCGATTTGCTCCATCAACCGATACGGGCCGATCAACGCGCCCGGACCTTCCACGATCGGCCGGTTCACTTGGAGCGTCTCGCTCAGATCCTGGGTTGAATCTGGCGCCAGGATCGCCACGGGGTGGTCGAGCGGATTCTCCGGCAAAGCATGGGCACCGAGCAGTTTTTCGACGGACGCCCGAAGCTTGGCATTCCCGGCACAGGCCTTGTCCAGATACCCCGCGCGGGCCTCTTCGGACTCGAAATCCAGGGCTTCGAGAAAAATGGCTTGTTCTGACGATTCAAACATTTTGATTCGGCCGCGGAATGACTTCGCCGGGACAGCGTCTATGACTTGGCTGCGTCAACGGCGCAGACGCAACTTGATTCTATCTGTCATGCGAAATCCATTTCCGAGCCGGGCCAAAAAAATTTGCGGAGACGAACGTCACTCCGTGTCCTCCATCTCACGCCGCAACCAGGCTCGGGCGTAGGCCCAATTTCGTTTGGTCGTCCGTGGCGAGACATTCAAGACCTTGGCGGTCTGGTCGATCGTCAGCCCGGTGAAGTACCGCAGTTGCACCAAGCGGGCCAAATCCGCATCGACCGACGCCAGCCGAGTGAGCGCCTCGTCGAGGGCCAACAGCGTGTCCTGGTCGTCGGGGTCCAGCAGCGCGTCGCCGTCCTGTAGCTCGTTTTTGGCCAGATTGCCGCCGCGTTTCAAGCTTTTGCGCCGTCTGGCGTTTTCGATCAGGATTCTCCGCATCGCTTCGGCCGCGGCGGCGAAAAAATGCCCCCGGCTGTCCCACTGCTCGGCGGCTTGCTCGGCAACCTCATCGCCGATCAACCTCAAGAAGGCTTCATGGACCAGCGCCGTCGGCTGCAAGGTATGCCCGGGTGATTCCTGGGACATCTTTCGCGCAGCCAGCCGCCTCAGTTCGTCGTAGACCAGCGGCAACAACCGGCCGGCCGCTTGCGGGTCGCCGTCGTCGATCGCTTGCAAAATCTGAGTGACATCATCAGCCATCGCCACAGTATAAGGCGACTTCCGGCACAGAGCACGCGGGGAGGCCCGAGCACGCGGGGGGCCCGAGCACGCGGGGGGCATTCCAGCGCCGGAAAGAAGGGGCGTCCGCGACACCGGCAAGCATTGCGGCCAATGCCACCTACTTTGGTTTTGAAAGGCTGTTCGCGGAACGGCGCCAGCGGGCAGTCGATTTTGTGAGCCTCGGGCGCGTGAGCGGCCGGGCACTGCGACGTTGCCCGAGGCCTTACGGCCAGCGGCTCACCAATGACTCAGCAGATCCAGACTAAACCGACAGCCCGTGAGCCGTCCGGTTTCAGCGTGAACGACCGGAGGGCTCGCGCCCTACCGCTAACAATCACACCCCGCCAGGCGTCAATCCGAGTGGGATGGGGCTCGCGGCCTACCGCTACCCTGAACACGCCAATCGATGCGGTCGGGCCTACGCCAGTTTCGCACCGTTGGGCACCTGCTGGTGCGGCACCGCCAGAACGACCGTTCCATCGTCGCGGTAGAACCCCACCAGCAAGAACTCCGACAAGAACGGACCGATCTGCTTGGGCGGAAAATTCATCACGCCGATGATTTGTCGGCCGATCAGGTCATCTTTCCGATAGTTCTCGGTGACCTGCGCGCTGGTGCGTTTCGTTCCCAGTTCCGGCCCAAAGTCGACCCGGATCTTGTAGGCAGGCTTCCGCGCTTCGGGAAAGGCGTCGACGGAAGTGATCGTGCCTGCGCGCAGATCGACATTCTCGAATTCTTGCCAAGTGATGATGCTCATGTGGTTGGGTCAGCCGATCGGGTACGCTTGTGATGATGACGCGTTGGTGACTATTGCGCTGGGGTTGATTCATCGGGCTGAAATCGTACTTCACCCCAAAGGTTGGGCGAGAGCATGATTTCGCCGGGGATGTCATCCACCAGGCCGGTGCTGTGGTTGGACCAATACGAACGCAGGTTGGTGTCGGTGCCTTCCGCATCGCCGTAGGTGACGCCGAAATCCGCCCGATAGGTTTGCCCGGGCTGGGGCTGTAGACCGAGATCGCTGAGCAAGACGGAGGCCTTGACTTCGTAACCGCCGCCGCTGGTTTTCGCTTCGATCGTTGCGTCGGGCAGTCGCCGGACGTTGTCGACTTTTTCACCGCGCCAGGGCGACGTGAATTCGATGGGGTTTTCGCCGCCGGGTTTGCGGTGTTCGTACAGAACCGCGATCGGCCGGCCCTCCAGCGGCGCGATCATCAACCGTTTGTCTCCTTCGGCAGGACCGCTGCGTTTGGGCGATCGCGTCGGGTCGGTCGCGATTTGCAGATCGACCGAGTCGCCGGTCGCGAACAGCTTGGTCCAGTCGCGGCCGTTATTGACCCACGGCGAACGATCCTCCACCCGGTAGTGCAGGTGCAGATGTGTGGCATCGGCGGCCAGGTCCAGCTCCACGTGGAATTGACCACTTTTATCCCAGCGGACGGTGCCAGGCACATCGGCTTGCTTCGCAGTTTGGCTTTCCGCAACACGTCTCAAGTTTTGCCGTTGGGCCGCGAGGATCTGTTCTTTGGTGACGTCGATGGATCCGGCGACACGTGCGACGTCGCTTAAACCCGCCAGCTGATAGATGCGGTACGGCCCGTGACCGATCTGCACGAAATACTTTCCGTCGGTCTCCGAGCGACCGAAACTGCCGCCAAAGATCTCTCCGCCCAGCCGGTATTCGTTGTTCTGGTAACTGACGCGCACGTCAACGAAGACCTCGTCGAGATACAATCCATCGCTGGTCAACAAGAAGCAACGGCCGTGGTTGCCGTTCAGGAAGAACACATCGCTTTGATCGTCCAGCGACGCCAGGCCGAGGATGCCGAGTGTTCCCTGCATCACGCCGGGTTCGGGCAGCGGCGCGCGGTGTGATCCATGGACGTTGCTCCACCGATTCGGAAAACTCCACAGCGATGGGCGTGGTTCGGTCGGCGGCCCGAGCGTCTTGGCGGTGGCGCCATCGACGTCGGTTTGATACGCGTTCATTTCCGGATCGGAATTGAAAATGAAGCGTCCGAATCGGTCACGCACGGTGGGCACGCCGTTGCGTTTGTAGCCCGGCGTCAGATCGATCGGCGTTGCCTCGGCAATCGCTTCATCCAAGCTGGGATAATTGGGTACGCCGTTGGGCAGGAACCCACGCGGACGGATCGCCACGATGGAGGCTTGATCCTTGTCGGCCAGCGGCATGTACAGCGTCAACGACGTTTGCAAATGCCCCCACGCTCCATCGCCCAGCGCCAGATTGTCGCCGCAAAAATCGAACTCTTCTTGCTGTGCCTGGCCGTCCCCATTGCGGTCGACCCACAACACGCCCATGCCACGCTGGGACCAGGGTTTTCCGTCCCCCTTCATGCCTGGCTTTTCGCGGGCCCGTTTCTCCGGCCATTTGGCGTAGAACGCATCGATGTAGGCTTGCGGCGGGGCCCATTGGCATCCGTAGGCGAAGTGATGTGTCCCGGCCACGGCCAAGATGTCGTGGAGTGTCCCGTCGGGAAGGACTTCGGAGATCAAGGAAATCTTGCCGCGGGCGCAGA